>NZ_JACHYY010000005.1:0-430169 GCF_014193155.1 Rhizobium sp. BK098
AGACCGGCCGGCATCGGCAGGTTGGAGGATGCGGGCGCCATCGCCCGCGGCGAGAAAGGAACCTTGCTCGACCCACGTCTGTCGGCAAAAGCTTGCAATAGGCAGCAGACATAAGCCGATTCATTCCGGCTGCGAGATTTCGATCTTCCGCGTGGCAGCGATCAATATCGCGTGCGTCGACGCTCCGATTTCAAAAAACTCCCTGTTTCCGCAGGGATGTTTGGACGCCTCCTCTATATGGTGATCAACGTCTCCATTCGGGCATACAGATGCCGTCGAGGGGACGTCCATCGGAGGCCGATCGTGAATAAATGGCCTCAATATCCAAGCTAAGCCAGCATCCGACCGATTTCGCGCAGTGAGCTGTGCCATTTGAGTGCCTCTTCGATGACGTGCGGCGTTTGTCCGCCCCGCGCAAGGGCTCTTTTGTGGTAGTCGGACAAGGCTTCGCGGTAGGCCGGATGCACACAATTGGCGATGATGTTGGTAGCGCGTTCCCGTGGCGCGAGACCGCGAAGGTCAGCCAGCCCAGTTTCGGTCACCAATATATCGACGTCGTGTTCAGTATGGTCGACATGGCTGACCATGGGCACGACCCTTGAAATCGCACCGTTCTTTGCCGTCGATTTCGTGACGAAGATGGACATATAGGCGTTGCGGGCAAAATCGCCCGAGCCACCAATACCATTCATCATATGTGTTCCACCGACATGGGTCGAATTGACGTTGCCGTAGATGTCGAACTCCAGCGCGGTGTTGATTCCGATGATCCCAAGGCGGCGAATGACCTCCGGATGATTGCTGATTTCCTGCGGGCGCAGGATCAACCGCGACTTATACGCTGCGATATCTGGAATGATCTTGCGATACTTGTCGGCGGACAAGGTCATTGAGGAACCGGATGCAAATGTGAGCTTTCCGGCGTCGATCAGATCGAAGGTCGAATCCTGAAGGACCTCGGAATACATGGTCAGATCGTGAAACGGCGTATCGATGAAACCGTGGAGTACGGCATTTGCGATCGTGCCGATGCCAGCCTGAAGCGGCAGAAGGCTGTGGCTCAAGCGTCCGAGTTTGACCTCATGCATCAGGAATTCAGCCAGATGTCCGGCAATCGCTCGCGTTTCGGCATCCGGCGGCTGAATGGTCGAAGAACTGTCGCTGTTTTGTGTGACGACAACAGCGGCGATCTTCTCCGGGAGAACCGGAATGAAAGGAACGCCAATCCGGCTGTCTGGTGCCATGACGGGAATTGCCTCGCGGCTTGGCCGGCGCGTCGGGATATAGATATCGTGCAGCCCTTCCAATTCCTGCGGCTGCGACTGGTTGATTTCGACGACGACCTTGTCGGCCAGGATCGCGAAGCTTGCCGAGTTGCCGACCGATGTCGTCGGAATGATCCCGCCGTCTTCGGTGATGGCCGTCGCCTCGATCACGGCAATATCGACCGGCGAGATCTGGCGGCTGCGAAGAAGTTCCACCGTCTCGGACAGATGCTGATCGATGAACATGACTTCGCCGGCATTGATCGCGTTTCGCAGAACCGGATCGGACTGAAAAGGCATACGGCGAGCAAGCACATGCGCCTCGACCAGGGCCTTGTCGAGATTGTTCCCCAGCGACGCGCCGGTCATCAGCGTGATCTTCAGCGGATCGTCCTTGGCGCGCTTGGCAAGCGCCATGGGCACGGCCTTTGCCTCGCCCGCGCGCGTAAAGCCGCTCATGCCGATGGTCATGCCGTCCTTGATCAGCCGGGCGGCATCGTCCGCGCTGACAATGCGTTCGAGCAACTCCCTGTTTCTTATGCGCCCGCGAAACATGGCGATCCTTCCTCAGGTCATGGATATCAGGAACAAGAGCCGAGTTTGCAACATGCGCTGCATCTCGGTCTTTCGGGGTAAATGCGACGAGAAGTCGGGACATTTTCTAAGCCGAGGACGCAATGCTACATTGATTTCCGTCAATTGAGCTCGGTGCCGGTCATGATTTCATGGGGATCGCGATGTCCCGGCCGGCGCTCAGGTCAAGGTGCTGAGCCCGCAATAGGCGGCAACGGCGACGACGAGCGCCGTCAACGTTGTCACACTCAGTGCTGTCGCGTAGGCGCGACTTCCGAACATGATGGCCAGCACCATCTTCGCTATCAGGTTGGCGGCCGCGGCCAGAGAGATCGCGATCGTCGCAACCTCCGTCGTCAGCGCCGAGCCCGCCATGCGTGCCGTCGACAGGGTGATTGCATCAAGATCGGCAAGTCCCGAAAGCAGCGCGACGACAAAGATCATCGATGGCCCGATCTGGTCGATCGTAAATTTCGATAGGAAGCTTATGACACCGAGAAATGCTCCGAAGCGGAGAACCGTGAGCAATTCGAACGGATTATCTGGATTGATGTCGGTTGCCTTATCGTCGGCCTTCGCTCCCCTGAGCATCAGGAAGGTCGCCGAAAGAAAGACAAGAATGACGGGAACGAACGCGACAGCCAGCTTGAGAACGAGCACAGGCGCCAATATGCCACTGATGACCAGCGCCCGTCCGACGGACATTGCTCCGGCGATAGTCGCGCCGGCAACGAGGCTGTGGGTCGCCTGAGTGCTGCCGGACGATAGACGCGCAAAGGACAAGGTGACGGCGGTTGACGAAATGAACCCGCCTGCAGCGCCACTAAAAAGGATTCCATGTTTTGGTCCGGCAATACGGACCGCCAGATAGCCGATATAGGAGATGGCGGCAATCATGATTGTCAGCAGCCATAGCTGGAATGGATTGATCGTATTCCAGGGATCGATTGTTCTGTCGGGAAGCAGCGGCAGCGCAACGAGTGTCATGGCAAGCAGCACGAGTGCAGCTCTAAATTCCAGCCATGTCAGGTTTCGCAGGAATCCATGCAGACTATGGCGAGCAGCCAGCAAGGCGGTCACCGCGACGCTGCCGGCCGCTGCAACCGTCATGTCGGAAACCGCCGCAACGACCCCGAGGACGAAGACCGCAAGAGCCGCTATGACGCTGGTGACGCTGTAATCCTGTTCCCGCTCGGCTTCGTATCTGTTGAAGACGATGAAGGCGATGCCGAACACAGTGAACACGGCAGTCGGCAGGATCGGTCCGAGCTTAACATACAGGAAACCCGCCAAGCCGCCGAGAAAGCCGGACAGGCCGAAAGTGCGAATACCGGCCGTTCTTTTACCGGGCGCCGTCTCGCGCTCCTGCCAGCCGCGCTCAACCCCGACCAGGATGCCGATGGCAAGAGCGAGGCTGAGACGCTGAAACGCTTCGATGATATCCATTTCATGACAATAGTGACGAGCGAATGCGCAAGCAATCTGGACTACTAAATTCCACTGTCAGGCACCTCACTGACCGCTGAGAAGCGACTTGCGAAAGCGCAAGGTGGCCAAGGCAAAGAATGCCGCTCCGATACCGAAGAGCGCCAGCATTTGCGGCCATATGATCGCAAATCCTGCTCCCCGATATAGCACGGCCTGCGATAGAGCGACGAAATGTGTTGATGGCGAAAGCTGCATCACATTCTGCAACCAGCCGGGCATGCTCTCCATGGGTGTGGTGCTTCCGGACAGAAGGTTCATTATGATAAGAACCGGCATCACAATCAGTCCGAACTGTGCCATCGAGGTCGAAACGGTGGCAATCAAGATGCCGAGTGACGTCACCGAAAACTGGTAGAGGACGGCTGCGGTTACAAAGAGGCTTACAGATCCCGCGACAGGCACACCAAGCAGGCGCTCTACGACGACGATGAGTGAGAAGATCGCGGCGGCGACGATGACGAGACCGTTGGCCCATATTTTTGCAAGCATGATCTCGATCGGGGTGACGGGCATGACGAGCAGATGCTCGATCGTTCCATGTTCGCGCTCGCGGATCAGTGCCGCGCCCGTCAAGATAACTGAGAGCATGGTGATATTGTTGATCACCTGCATCACGGCCGTGAACCATTCGGATTTGAGATTGGGGTTGAATTTCGCCCGTACGACCAGATTGATCGGTTGTTTCTGATCAGCTCCAGGCATTGCCGTCAGCACCTCCTGCAGGATGATATTCTGGATATAGGAAGCCCCATTGCCGGCCTGCGACATCGCGGTCGCGTCGATATCGATCTGGACCGATGGATGGCGTCCGGCGATCACATCCTGCTCGAATTTTGGTGGAATCTCGACGATAAAAACGAAGCGGCCGGCGTCCATCGCAGCATCGATCTCGTCGGCATCGATCAGTTCCGGGGGCTTGAAAAAGGGTTGTAGCAAGGCATCATGCAATCTTGCAGACAGCATCGAACGGTCTTCATCGACGATTGCCACCGCGGCATTCTCAACCTCGAATTTCGCGCCCGTCGCCACGGCATAGATGGCGAAGGTAAATGTATAGACGATCAGCACGACCAGGACGGGATCGGCCTTGAGGCTGTAGAGCTCCTTGATGCCGAGGCGAAGGATTCGGAAAAGACGGGCAACCATGTCACGCCCCCCTCTTTCGCAGTGAAATAATCGCGGCCGCGATGAACCCGAGTCCAAAGAGGCCGATCACCAACATATCGAGCCAGAGATCGGCAAAACCCAGCCCCTTTGCTACGACACCGACGCTGACCGGCTGATACCATGCCGACGGGAAGGCAAGTCCCATGAGCCGTCCGCCACCCGAAAGCGACGAGACCGGGACGAGCAGTCCGGAAAAATTCACCGCCGGGATAATCGCAATGATGGCTGTCGCAAAAATCGCGGCGACCTGACTGCGGACAAAGCTCGATATAAACAGGCCAAAACCGGTCGTGGCGAAGACATAGAGTAACGACCCGACGGTAAAGGCGAGAAGAGAACCTTTTATCGGTACGCTAAAGACAAACCGGGTCATCAAGACAAGGAGAATGAAGCTAAGGAAGGCGATAGCGACGTAGGGCAACTGCTTGCCAAGAAGAAACTCGATCTTCGTAACCGGGGTCGATTGAAAGTTGGCAATGGATCCCGTCTCCTTCTCCTTGACGACGCCGAGCGCCGTCATGATGGCGGGAATGAGCACGAGCATAAGAACGATGACGCTTGGAACAATGGCATTAGCGCTCTTGAAGGCCTGATTATAACGAAAGCGGCTTTCAATATCGATCGGGTAAACGGATGTGTTGCGACCGCTGCGGCGCGCGGCGCTGTCGGTCAGGTAGGCCGTGGCAAGTCCTGAAACATAGCCGCGTGCCGTCTCCGCACGGAAAGGCATGGCGCCGTCGAGCCAGACCGAAACTTCCGCGCGGGTCTGACGCAAGAGATCCTTGCCGAAATCGGTCGGAATTTCGATCGCCAGCTTCAATTCGCCGCTCTTAAGACGAGTCTCGAGCTCGTCGACGGAAGAGGCAGCGAGCCGCTCCTCGAAATAGCGTGAACCTTGGAAGCTCTCCAGAAGTTGCCTGCTCTGAGCCGATTGATCCTGATCGAAGACGGCAAATGGCAGGCGCTCCACATCGAAGGAGATGCCATAGCCGAAGGTCAGGAGGAGGATTGCGGGACCTAGAAATGCGAAGGCCAGACGGGTGGGGTCACGGCGTATTTCCAGGGTCTCACGCCATGCGTATGCCCACAATCGGCGAAGGTCGAAGATGCCAGGCTTTGGGACGACGGCAGCGTTGTCAACCGTTGCAACCGCCTCCGTGTCGTCGCTTCCCATTCCCGCCGCCGTGAGCACGTCGATGAAGACATCTTCCAGTGTCTCTCGACCGCGCTGCTTCTTAAGCTCTGCTGGATTGCCGACGGCAAGCACCTTGCCTTCGTGCATCAAGGAAATTCGATCGCAGCGTTCGGCCTCGTTCATGAAATGCGTGGACAGAAAGATCGTTACGCCATCTTTGCGTGACAGTGTCAGGAGCGAACGCCAGAAACCGTTGCGGGCAACCGGATCGACCCCGGATGTCGGCTCGTCCAGAATCAAAATCTCCGGGCGGTGTATGACCGCCGCAGCAAGTTGCAGGCGCTGCCGCATGCCAAGCGGCAGGCTTTCCGGGCGACTGTCCGCAACGCCTGCAAGTTCGAAGTCGACCAGCATTTCCTTCACGCGAACCGCCGCCTGTTCAGCGGGAAGGCCAAATAGCTGCGCATGCAGTACCAGGTTCTGGAGGACCGTGAGCTCCCCATAAAGAGAAAAGGCCTGAGACATATAGCCGACACGGCGGCGCGTTTCCAAATCTCCGGCTTTAAGGGGCTGACCGAAGAGGCGTGCTTCGCCTTCGCTTGCAGGCAGCAGACCCGTCAGCATCTTCATGGTCGTACTTTTGCCGCTACCATTCGAGCCGAGAAAGCCGAAAATCTCACCCTTACCGATACGAAAGCTTACGTGATCGACGGCTGTGAAATCACCAAAACGTCGGGTAAGTCCCTCTGCTTCGATGGCGGGTGCGCCGTCTTCCACCGGGCGCGAGATAACGGGAAGCGGCGCATCAGCCCTGCGCATCTCCTCCGGCAAAAGCGCAACAAAAGCACTTTCCAGTGAGGATTGCCGCGTGTTCTGCTTAATCTCTGCGGGGCTTCCAGTTGCTATCACCCGACCTCCATACATGGCGGCAAGCCAATCGAAACGTTCGGCTTCCTCCATATAGGCCGTGGCGACAATGACACTCATTCCCGGCCGGCGCGCCCGCATGCGTGCGATCAGCTCCCAGAATTGTCGACGCGACAGCGGATCGATGCCGGTCGTCGGTTCGTCGAGAATAAGAATATCCGGATCATGAATCAGAGCGGCGCAGATGCCCAGTTTCTGCTTCATGCCGCCGGACAGCTTACCAGCGGGGCGGTTTCGAAACTGAGCAAGTCCGGTGATCTTCAGCAGCTCGTCCGTGTGTTCCCGACGCTCATTGCGATCCATTGCAAAGAGGCGGCCGAAGAAATCGAGATTTTCGGCAACGCTCAGCGTCGGATAGAGATTACGCCCCAGACCCTGGGGCATGTAGGCGATGCGGGCGCCGACGAGACGGCGCTGATGCGCATCGGCCATATCGCCGTCGAGGACGTGGATATTCCCTTGTTGCAGCCTCGTTACACCGGCAGCGAGCGCGAGCAGCGTCGACTTTCCAACGCCGTCCGGGCCAATCACGCCCGCCATGCAGCCGGCCGGAACTACGAGATCAACCCCGTCGAGTGCCACTTTCTTCCCATAGCGATGCGTAACGCCGGCGAAGCTGATAACTGCGCCCGTCATTGGGGTAACTTCACGGCGAGTTGCGACGGCCAGGGAGCAGCTGGGTCGGTGCGCACGTAACCCACGCCCCGAACTCCTGTCTTCACCCGCGTTTCGTACTGCTTCAGCAAATCGGACGCGATACGGAGCTTGACAC
The DNA here is from genome assembly GCF_014193155.1 of Rhizobium sp. BK098. NCBI lineage: Bacteria > Pseudomonadati > Pseudomonadota > Alphaproteobacteria > Hyphomicrobiales > Rhizobiaceae > Rhizobium > Rhizobium sp. BK098. The sequence goes on from NZ_JACHYY010000005.1 coordinate 7,328, forward strand.
GAAACATCAGCTTCTCGCGTTCATCCTCGGTCTCTACTGTTTTCGGCGTGAACTGCGCCTCCGCGGCGACGAAGGATATGGTCGCGGGCACGACGTAGTCGGGAGCTGGATCGAGAATGATGCGTGCCTCATCACCAAAAGCGAGACGCCCAGCGGTTCGTGCCGGCAGAAAAACCGTCATGTAGACGTCCGCCAGATCGAGCAGCGTCGCAACCGGCGCCCCGGCTGCCACCACTTCGCCCGACTGCACCAACTTGTATTCCACACGCCCTCGTCTGGGCGCCTTCAGGATCGCATCGTCGAGTTGCGAGCGAATGCGCGCCACCTCGGCGCGGGCGGCATCCAGGGCGGCTTGAGCTTCATCACGGCTTGCAAGCGCGGAACGGGAGGTGGCCTCGGCAACGGCAAGCTGGCTGCGACGCAGGTCGAGTTGTTGCCGTGTACCACTTCCCGTGGCGCTGAGATCGAAGGCGCGGTCAAGCTCCTGATGCGCGAGCGTGAGTTCGCTCTGACGCTGCGCAATAGTCGCCTCGGCGCTCGCCACACCGGTTTCGGAACGCCGAACGTCCGCCTCCGCACCAGAAAGCTGCGCGTCGAGCTCGGACGTGTCCATGCGCGCAATGACGGCGCCAGCATCGACTATCTGTCCCTCTTCAACAAGAATATCAGCAACACGACCAGCGAATTTCGCGGACACCAGAACCTGCTGTGCCTCGATGCGACCATTGGACATCGCAATGCCGGCCGGCTGTTGGTTACCATGCAACTTGCTCCAGAGCTGCTGCATGTGATCGCTAAATGTTGTTGCATCCCGCGCCGCGACCTCGCGACTTCCTGCATTTAGGCTCAGGACCGTAACAACGGCGAAAAAAAGAGGGACGTGGGATTTGTACAAGTACCGGCTCCCGAAGAACGAATTGGATGGGTGCTGCCGGCGTGGCGAACCACTCAGGCGCTCCGTTCATTATTCACGGGTGGGACTCCCCATCATTGACGTAGATCATCTGCTGAGTGCAAACGTCGCCGTCACTCATTGTTCGATCCGATCCGTGAAGAAAGATTTTCCACCTTTAAGAAGAGATTTCGGCTGACCGGAAACAGCAAGGCTTCGCCCCAACATCCCGCGCGAATAGAACCGTGGCGTTGATCCAGGACAATGCGCATCATCGGGAATTCGGTGACGATAGTCTCGATCAAGGAGGCTTAGCATGAACTTTATTCCTTCCCAGACCTTCTCGGATTCTGCGCACCAAGCCGAAACATGGGTGGTAGAATTGTCCGAATATCTCCATTGCGAACGGAATGAGGCCTATGATTGCCTGCGCTCCGTCCTACACGCGCTTCGAGATTCAATGGGCCAGAAGGCAATGGCTGACTTCTCAGCGCATCTGCCGCCATTGATCCGGGGACTATTCTACGAAAACTGGCAGCCTGAACACACCCAACCGTGCTCAAATAGAATGGGTTTCTTTGAGAGCATTGGCACGCGATCAGTGAGGCCAAATAACGTAGGCGCCGAGCAGGCAGCACAGAATGTCTTCAAATTGCTGGATCATCGCTTGAGCCCGCCTGTGATCAAGAAAGTCAAGCTGGCGATGAATCCGTCCCTTGGGTCGCTCTGGCCCGAGCACCCACAGCAATCAGATAGCGCCGCGTAGCTTAACGAGACGAATACCGGCAAACTGCGATTTGAGAAACGCATGGGCTTGCCGCACTGCCTTTATTCCGGCCGATTGCTGTCGTGCGATGTCATTTCATGCTCGCTATGCGCCGCAATCGGCGGACGGTCTCGCAACCACCGGACTTCGCGGTGGTACCAGCCTGGTTGCCTGCGACTTCGGCTGCCGCATCAAGCAGCTCCAAGGCATATCTACCGCCGCATCGCTGTCCTCGTGACAAAGGCTTGCGCTTGTGCAGCGCGCATCAAGGGCTTGTCTGATCCGATTCTTGATCGAAAGCATTCCCTTGCTGCCGGAATGAGCCCAAAGCTCATGCAGGCAACTTGTGGCGACAATCTCTGACGCGATAAGCTTGCCCTCGATCTCTCCGAGTGTCGGAATGGCAAATCGCCGCCCTCCCCTTCTGCAATCGCGATCCGTCATCAGCATGGTCTTACTCCTTTGTGGCTAGCTTGGCCGCCCGTCTTCCTCAATAGCTCTTTTGACGCGCCGAAGAATGACGGCGCGCGCTTTCCGGTCGGCGGTTTGACGCAACCGCTCCTCCAGATCGAGGACGATCGATTGATAGTCATTATGCCAATCCGAATGGCCGACATCCTGGGGTACTAGGCGCGGAGGCGGCGTACCGCGTGCGAGCGGTACGGCAGCTGTTTTCGTCAGGCTGTAGCTGTCATCGAGCGATGGCACGATGATGGTCGCTTCCGGCTTCTCCACCAACAGACGAGATTTCAGACTGTCGCGCGCGGCAGGCTCGCCGTGAACCAGAAACAGCCCTGAGCGAATCGGCTCTCTGGCGTCTATCCAAGCTTTCAATTCGCTGGCGTCGGCGTGACCGCTATAGGCATCCAGTGATCGCACAGTCGCACGGACGATGATTTCTTCCCCCTGGATTTTTACGGTGCGCGCGCCGTCCTCAAGAATTCGCCCGAGTGTGCCGGCTGCCTGGAATCCGACGAACAACACCGTACCTTCATCGCGCCAAAGCCAGTTCTTGAGACGGTGACGAATACGGCCGGCCTCACACATGCCGCTGGCAGCGATGATGATATGGAAGCCGCGAATGAGGTCGATTGCTTTTGATTGCTCGGCCGTTTCCGTAAAGCGTACATTTTTGGCGCTCAGTGCCTTAATCAGTAGGTCGCCGTTGGGGATGGAATGCGCATGCTGCTTGAAGATTGCGGTCGCGCGCGAAGCCAATGGAGAGTCGATGACGATGGGACAGCGGGATATCTCACCCGCATCCATCAGCACATTGATATCAGCAAGCAATTCCTGAGTGCGTTCGACGGCAAATGATGGGATCAGCAGAGCGCCGTTGGGATGATAGGCCTTGAGAAGGATCTCGCGAAGTTGCTCGCGACGAGCGACGTCGGAAACTTCGTCTCGTTCACGATCCCCATACGTGCTTTCGCAGATGACGTAATCGAAGTCCTTGGGAGCATCCGGCCGGGCCTCCAAAAGCTTGTGTTGCGGACCGACATCACCGGAAAACAATATGCGGATGGTGCCATTTTCGGTCGCAAGCTCGATTTCGACCGAAGCCGAACCGAGCAGATGTCCGGCGTCCCAAAGCCGAAATCCAAGTCCGCCCTCCAATCTCTGCCATTCTTTATAGGCGACCGCTCGAAACTGCATCATCGCGGCACGCGCGTCTTCTGCGGTGTAAATGGGTTGCAACGTATCGCGCGATCTATGCCCGTGCCGGCGATTCAGCTGCTCGACTTCTGATTCCTGAATATGTCCGGAGTCTTGCAGCATGATCGAACACAGATCCAAGGTCGCCGGCGTGCAATGGATAGGCCCTTCGAAACCGGCTTTCACCAATTTCGGGATAAGTCCCGAATGATCGATATGCGCATGGGTCAAAATGACGGCGTCAACCAGAGACGCATCGAACGGGAACGGCCTGTAATTCAGTTCTTTCTCGGTCTTGGAGCCCTGGAACATGCCGCAATCGACCATTGTGCGGGTACCGCGGTGCTCAAGGACAAAGCACGAGCCGGTTACCGATCCGGCCGCACCGTAGAAATGTAAAACTGAATCCGTCATCTGGTTACCTCGCATGCGTCCAACCTTATGCGCGGCCGATCGGGTTCGCTTTGCGGAAGATCAAGGAAATGAGGTTGAAAGTGAGGTTTGCTGTCCTCTCCTCCAACCAGGAAAAGCGATCCGACCATGTCCATCAAAACCGTCTTGAGTATCCTCGACGTCAGTCAATTCAAGGATGACCTGAAGGGCGCCGTCGATTTTTGCCAAATGCATGGTGCCCATCTTACCGCCTTGGTGGTTTCGATGTGCGCCACGCCTCCGCTCACCACATATGATGCCCTCTCCACGATCAGGCTCGATGAGCGGCAACGTGAAATAGATAGATTGACCGAAAAAGCAGCCGATATCAAAACGCTGCTCAGCGGGAGCACGTCCTCCTATGACGTGCAGGAAATCTACACGGAATTTGCCTGGGCAGACGATGATATCGCCGAGCGAGCTCTTTATGCCGATCTTGTCCTCATCGGTCCGGAGGCCGCCCGCAACGAGGAACTTCGGCGAAGAGTGATCGACGGGGCGTTATTTCAGTCGCCCACACCGGTGCTTGTCACCCCGAGCGACAAGATGGTACGGCTTCCGCCGAAAACAATTTTGCTGGCCTGGGACTCTGGCGAGGAGGCAGCGCGCGCCGCGCGCCAGTCGATCGACTTCTTGCAAGCCGCCGGAACGGTGCATGTCACACTTGTCGATCCTCTTGCCGCGCGCTCCGTCAACGGCGAAGAGCCTGGCGCAGATATCGCCGCCTTCCTCGCGCGACATGGTGTCAAGGTCGATGTCGACTGCGTTGCGAGCGGCGGTCGATTGGTCGATGAAACGTTGCGACAACACGCCGCCGACATCGCAGCCGACATGATCGTCATGGGAGCCTATAGTCATCCACGCTTGCAGGAACGCCTGTTCGGCGGAGTGACACGATCGATGCTGAAAGACTCGGACATACCGCTGTTTCTTGCCCACTGACGGCAAATGCCAATGCTGTTTCCAGGCATGCTTCCTTGAGGCCTGCCCAGCATTTTGTAGACATCGCATGATCGACAGATAGCGCATAAGAGAGCAAATGCGGCCAGTCAGCAATCGACTGAAGACGAAACTTGACAGCCCCTGATCCGAGCACCGGAGGATCCCGTTCCAGCCGACCCGGGTCTACTCGGCGGTCCGACCGACCCGACGAAGTTCGCCAAGACACGGTTTCGTCTTTGACCCAGCGCAATGACACCGCACACCGGATTGACGAGATTTGATTTGAGGCGCGAGCCTCGATCAATCGTCTTCAAGGAGGACACCATGAGTGATCTGAAGATACGTCGGGATATCCTCGACGAACTGGAATTTGATCCCAGCATTGACGCTGCCGCGATCGGCGTTTCGGTGGAGAATGGCGTCGCGACGCTATCTGGCCATGTGAAGAGCTGTGCCGAGAAAATGGCGGCGGAGGCAGTTACTTGGCGTGTGAAAGGCGTCCGGGCGATTGCCGATGAGATCGATGTGCGTTGGCCCGAGCAGAAAAGGCATGCCGACGATGAAATCGCAGCTCGCGCACTTGATATCATTACCTGGGACACTGCGTTGCCCGACGGCGCCATTGACGTCAAGGTCCAGCGCGGATGGGTAACACTCTCTGGCGAGGTACGCTGGCACTTCCAGCGCATGGCTGCGGAAAACGCCGTCAAAAAGCTTGGCGGCGTTGTTGGTGTGACGAATATCCTAACCATCCGGCAACTTGTCGGCGCATCAGATATCAAGGAACGGATCGAGCAGGCGCTACGGCGAAACGCTGAGATCGAGGCGGATGGAATCAGAGTTCGTGTCTCCGACAGCAAAGTCGTTCTTGAAGGTGACGTTCATGCCTGGAGCGAGCGTCATGCAGCAGAGCAAGCCGCATGGTCTGTCCCCGGCGTCGCCATTGTTGAAAATCATCTTCATGTCGGCTAATGCCAAAGGGAGGGGTGAGCCCCTCCCTTCTTCTGCCGCCGGCCCCCTTGGCAACCTACAGCTGAGCCGCGACGGGCAAGTGTAGAGCGCTTGTGAGCTAGCTTGCCTTGATTGCAATTTTCCGGTCATTCTTGTGAGCATTGGCCGTCTTCGGTAAAACGACCTTCAAGACGCCATTTTCGAAGGATGCGTTGATACCGTCTGCATCGACACCATTGGGAAGTTGGAGACTGCGCTGGAACGACCCGTAGCGCCGTTCGCTGAGATAGTATTCCTTCTCCTTTTCCTCCTTGCGTTCGTGCTTTTCGCCTTTCACCGTCAAGATCCCATTGGCGAGTGTCAGATCCAGCTCTTTCGCGTCAATCCCAGGAAGCTCAACTGTGAGCTCGTAGGTCTTGTCGGACTCGATGAAGTCAGCAGCCGGCATGCCGCGCGTGAAGGCATTCGGGAAACGCGCGAATGTGCGGTCTAGGAAGCCCGGAGTGAAGTCATTGAAGACACGATCAATTTCCGATCGCAGGCTTTCGAATGGCGCCCAGCGCTCCATAGCCGGCGCCGTCTTCTTCTCCGTGCTCACAGGAAGCTTTCTTGCCATATCGGCCATATCATTTCTCCTCTTCGTTGCGAGGACCATCGAAGGACGACTTCGTCCCGGCCCCTTTCCAAACCGTCTTCGTGAGACGCGGAGTCATCAAAGACGATGTTGCCAGACCGTTCATTGATCAGCATCAAAATGGCGCGATATCGCTCGCCGTTAGGCGATCGAAGCCCTCTTTTGCCGATTTTGAGCGCCGATAAGGCTCCTCTCCGGTCGACCAATCTTGACTTTCATCAAAGCGGCGGGCCGGCGGGTACGCGATCATCAGGTCAGCTTGCTGGAGAAGACTGACATGAAACCGCAATTCCATCTGCCATTGATCACCTATCCCACAGCCAGCTCGTTTTCCGTGGTTCAAAATGCAGTCGACTTGGCGCGACATCAAAAAGCAGATCTCACCGCGAGCGTCCTGCAGATCAAGACGCCGCTCGTCGGTCAATCATCCCCATGGGTTGACGACGTCGAAAGACTGGGCTCGCAGGCAAAGCGCTTCAGCCGCGACAGCGGTGTCGCGTTGAGCGAAGCAGTGTGCGACTACGCCCAAAAAGCGGCCATACGGGCCATCATTCAGACATTCGAAGCGTCGGAGCCGCTAATCCCTGATACTCTGGTGGAAATCTCGCGTGCTTATGACCTGTCAATTATCGAGGCGTCTGAGACCATGATGCCATTGCTTGAGAACCTTCTGTTCGAAAGCGGCCGACCTCTCGTCTTGTTCCCTGCGAACCACGTCTGCGGCCGGATCGACACGGTGGCAATCGCATGGGATGGAAGCGCGCCGCTGTCGACAGCATTGACAGGCGCCAGATTATTCTTGGAAGGCGCATCGAAGGTCATTTTGATATCGATCACCGATGATGGCTCAATGAATGAGAGAAGCCGGGCCCGATACGCGGAGGTGCTAAGCAACAGCGGCTTGGATGTCGAGGTTGTCGTGGCCGGCGCAAATGGCGAAGAGGTAGCCTTCGCTATCCAATCAACCGCGAGAGCCCTGCACGCCGATCTGATTGTCGCCGGAGCCTACGGGCACTCCAGAATTCGTGAATTTGTCCTTGGAGGTGTCACTCGATCACTGCTGGTCGATCTTGAGATGCCCGTTCTTGTTGCTCACTGATCCCAGCAGCGGAATATTGATATCAACGTTTGCTCCCCGCCCCCGAACTTTGGATGCCGGATATCTATCGTTCCGGCTCAGGCCAATCTCTACATTTCGACCAGCGCATTCCCATGCCATCGCAGTGGTGGCGCATCTCGGTAGACACTGACGGCATGCCGGCTTTAGCCGGCGGATGATCGCCTGTTGACAAAGGTCAAGGCGCGCGCGCCGTGCAATGGCTAGCAAGGCATCAGAGGTGACCGCCGATGCCTATTGAAATTGACGAAACCACCAAGAACGCTCCACCTAAAAGGCCGACTTCCACGAACCGGGATACCACGATGTCGCCGTCGCCTTTTTGGTCGAAGGCGCAAGACGTTCTGGTGCATGATCTTGGTTCGCGGATAGCGGGTATTTCGCCTGAAGAAGCAACTTCTCGGTTAAAAAACTACGGACCGAACACAGTCCTCGCTATGACGCACACGAATGCCCTTCGCATTCTGCTACGGCAATTTCTCAATCCCCTCGTTCTCATTCTTATCTTTGCCGCAACGGTATCATCGCTGGTGGGGGAGATGCATGACGCCATCATCATAAGCCTTATCGTCCTTGCGAGCTGCCTGCTCGGCTTTTCTCAAGAGTACGGAGCGACCAAAGCGCTGGAGGCGCTAAAAAAGAGCATTTCGTTGTCCGCGACAGTTGTAAGGGGCGGAATAGAATCCCTCGTCCCGGCAAGCACTATCGTCCCGGGTGACATCATCAAACTTGCAGCCGGCAGTCTTGTCCCAGCCGATGGCGTGATCCTTTCGTCGCGCGACTTGAGCGTCAGCGAGGCCGCTCTGACGGGCGAGACCTTCCCGGTCGGCAAGATGGCCGGTGTCTGTCCACCCGAGGCTTCGATCGCCGCTAGGTCCAATTGCGTTTTCACCGGCACATCGGTTCGCAGCGGCACGGCAACTGTCATTGCTGTCGAGACAGGGGGGCGCACCGAATACGCAGCCATCGCCGGAGCGATCGCGAGACAGATACCCGAAACGGATTTTTCACGAGGTATTCGCCGCTTCGGCTATTTGATGACGCGTATCATGTTGGTGATCGTCATTACCGTTTTCGTTGCCAACCTGCTCCTACATCGGCCATTGATCGACTCTCTCCTATTTTCTCTGGCACTGGCGGTCGGCCTCACTCCGGAGCTTCTGCCGGCGATTATCAGCATGACGCTCGCCCGCGGCGCGCGCGCCATGGCCGCCGGCGGCGTCATCGTTCGCCGGCTGGACGCCATTGAAAATCTCGGGAGCATGAACCTTCTATGCACCGACAAGACCGGCACGCTGACGCAAGGCATCATAAAACTCGACGGTTGCGTCGATCCAGGCGGCATGCACTCGCAGCAGGTTCACTTGCTCGCCGTTTTGAACGCATCGTTGCAGGCCGGCCTCAAAAACCCGCTCGACGATGCCATACTGGCGTCCGGCGAGATTGGCGCAGATCTGAAAGCCTTCGTGAAGAAAGACGAGATTCCTTACGATTTCATGCGCAAACGGTTATCGGTCATCGTCAATAGCGCCGGGCAGGATACAATGATGGTCTGCAAGGGCGCCGTCGCCAATATCCTTTCGGTCTGTACCTCCGTTAGGACAGGCAATGCTGCCGAGCCTCTCGATGAAGCGTCGCGCGCGGCCGTCGACGCGCTTTATCGTAAATGGGGCGAGGATGGCATTCGGGTGATCGCAATCGCCAGTAGGCGCTTCGCTCAAGACAAGGGGCCCTATAACGTTGGCGACGAGTGCGAGCTCTGCCTTGAGGGCTTTCTCCTGTTTCTCGATCCGCCGAAGGCAGGCATCAAGGATGCGCTGACGGGATTGAAACATCGCGGCATCGGAATCAAGGTCATATCCGGCGATAACCGCTACATCGTCAAGCACCTGGCCGACACGATCGGGCTGAGAACAAAGAATGTTTTGACCGGCGGTGAGCTGGCGTCGATGAGCAGCGACGCATTGTTCGCCCGTGCATCCAAAACAGATCTGTTTGTCGAGATTGATCCCAACCAGAAAGAGCTCATTATCAAGGCGCTTCGGCGTTCCGGCCATGTCGTCGGATACATGGGCGACGGCATCAACGACGCCCCAGCCCTTCATGAGGCCGACGTCGGCATTTCTGTCGACGGCGCAGTCGATGTCGCCCGGGAAGCTGCGGATCTCGTCCTGTTGCGACAAGACCTCAACGTGCTGATCCGCGGCGTAGACGACGGTCGGCGAACCTTCGCCAACACCATGAAATACATATCGATCGCGACGAGTGCGAACTTCGGCAACATGATCAGCATGGCGGTCGCCTCTCTATTCCTCCCCTTCCTGCCGCTGCTCGCCAAGCAGATCCTGCTTAACAACCTCCTTGCCGACATTCCATCTATGGCCATTGCCACGGACAGGGTCGATCGAGAGCAAGTGCAGCGTCCAAGGCGATGGGACATTCGCGGCATCCAACGATTTATGATCTTTTTTGGCCCGGTCAGCTCGTTGTTCGATTTCGTGACGTTCGGATTTCTGTTGTTTATCGTCAACGTGACAACCAGTCAGTTCCGCACGGTCTGGTTTGTCGAATCACTCATTACACAGCTCGTGACCATGCTGATCGTTCGCACGACCATAGCGGCATGGAAGGATAGGCCCGGTCCCCTACTCCTGTGGTCGACGGCGTTTATTACGCTCGTCGCCCTCCTGCTCCCCAATTTTCCACCGGTTGCGGGCATATTCGATTTCACGCCGCTGCCAATTCCGTTATTAGGAGGGCTGATTGCGATCTCGGCAATCTACGCTGCCACGCTCGAGTTGGTGAAACGATTCTATTTCCGACGGGGATGAAAGTTTCGGCGGGATGGTAAGACCCGTATTCATTTCGGGTTAGCCCGCCTCGGGCACCAACACCGCTGCCCCGACGAGACGCCCGGCACGCAGATCGGCGAGCGCCTCGTTGGCCCTCTTGAGTGGATAGGTCGTCGTGTGGGTTCGCACGCCGACCATCTGGGCAATCGGGAAAAACTCGACCGCATCCGCGCGTGTCAAATTGGCGACCGAAACAAGCTCACGCTCCCCCCAAAGAACGGCATAGGGCATCGCCGGTATGTCGCTCATGTGAATTCCGCCGCACACAACTACCCCGCCCTTGCGAACCGCCTTGAGCGCTATCGGCACCAGATCGCCGACGGGAGCGAAGATGATGGCTGCGTCGAGCGGAACTGGGGCGTTCTCTTCAGATGAGCCGGCCCATGTCGCCCCAAGCTCCAGCGCAAACTGCTGCGCCGCTTGGTCACCGCTGCGTGTAAACGCATAAACGTCGCGGCCCTGCCAGATGCAGATCTGGATCAGGATATGCGCGGCGGCGCCGAAGCCGAAGAGACCGATGCTCTTGCCGTCGCCGGCCTTCCTGAGCGAACGCCAGCCAATCAATCCGGCACACAAAAGAGGCGCGAGCGATACGGGATCGGCGTTCGCATCTAGATCGAATGCAAAGGATGCGTCAGCCACAACATGCGTCGCGAAACCGCCGTCGCGGGTGTAGCCGGTGAATTGCGGCCGGTCACACAGGTTCTCGGCCTTCGTTTGACAGAAAGAGCAGGTTCCGCATGCATGACCGAGCCAGGGAACGCCGACGCGCCGACCGAGTTTGGCAATTTCGATTCCGGGGCCAACGGCATCGACAATACCCACGATCTCGTGACCCGGCACGAGCGGAAGCTTTGGATCGTTGAGGTCGCCATCTACAACGTGAAGATCAGTCCGACAGACGGCGCAAGCCTCTACCTTGATCCTCAGCTCGCCTGGGCCAGGCTTTGGATCGTCACGTTCGACAAATATGAGCGGCTTCCCGATTTGTTGAAGAACCATCGCTTTCATGGCTGAAGCCCATCGAAGTTGGGGCTCGTCTCGAAGCTCGATATCGGAAGAAATGCCGGGAAACGACGTGTCATCTGCGTTTCAAGCGACTTTTTCCACCACTGGATCACTCCGGCGAGCAGTTTAATTTACCACTCTTCTCCTCCCACACAAATGATGCCCCGGCTTTGACCCGAATCAACGCGCGCACAGCGAGAACATGAAAGCGTTTGAGGGCTGGGCAAATTGTTTGCCACGTCAGGAGGGCATCCGTGCAAAAGCTATTGCTGATCATATTGATCGTCATGATCGCGACGATCATTGGCATTTTGTGGGTGAAACCGATTGCCGGCACCGGGCGACAGCCGGCGCTTGAGAAATCAGCAACGCAATGACCATCCTGAAAACATTTCGCGGTGCGAAGGCGGCTCTATCACACCCGTTCCCGAAGGAAATCATTCTTCCCCGAACGCTATATGGCTTCGTTTTTCGGGCATCGGGGTGGCATCAGCTGGCCACCGCAATCCTATCCATCGTGCTCTTTACAGCGGGAACCATACCGCTGGAGGTACAGCGACGGATCGTGAATGCGGCAACGGAGAATGGCTCCTATCGAACGATCGCCTTGCTGGTGTTGATATACGTCCTTTTGGCCCTGACCGAGGGAGCCGTGAAACTTGTGCTCAATATCTACAGCAGTTGGATCGGAGAAGCGGCCGTCCGATGGCTGCGCTTGCAGGTATTCGAGGCATCACGAGCATCGGTGACGGGCGACTCCATGATGACCAGCGAAGGTGTCCAACTCTCGATCATCTTGGCCGAAGCCGAACCTGTCGGTGGCTTCGTCGGCACAAGTATCTCGGAGCCTCTGTTGCAGATCGGCATATTGACAGCTGTTTGCGGCTATCTGGTCTATCTGCAGCCACTCATTACGATCATCGTCATCACGATCTTTCTTCCGCAAAGTGGTTTTGTCCCGATCATGCAGGCAGCGATCAACCGCCGCGTCGGAAAAAGGATCGGCATCATGCGCAATGTCAGCGAGGACATCGTCCAAATGGGGCACGCAATTGATACTGATGGCCATCAGGCGTCGCGTATCGGAGATGTCTTCCGGATCAACATGAGCATCTACAAAATCAAGTTCACGATGAATTTCATGATGAATCTGATGACACAGATGGGTTACGCAGGCATCTTCGCACTGGGCGGTTATTTCGTGGTTACCGGGAAGACCGAGATCGGGACAGTCGTCGCCTTCGTGTCTGGTCTTTCAAAGATAAATGACCCTTGGGGCGATCTCGTCAACTGGTACCGCGATCTACGTGTGACGCAGGTTAAGTACGGCCTCATATACAATTCTGCTCAGGTTGGCACCGTGTCAGCGGGTGAATTACCAGGCCCCTCCCCATGCCTGGAGACTCGCTCCTGAGATTTGAAAATGTGTAAACCGCCGCTGACTATCTCGGCCACCGACGTCGGGTTATAGCGGAAAGCGGCAAACTCATGTTTCGATTTGTCACTGCGAATAGCAATCGTGCTGCCAACGGCATTCGCGCCGGTGTTGATCCGGGATATTCCATCCAGCCAGCTTTGCTGAGACGGATGAGATAACTGCGCAGCGAGCATCTTCTGCATAATTATTGAAAGAAAACTCAATGATGAGCAGCGGCGGGACGCCTGAGGCGGTCGCGGATGTCTGCATCGACGGCGTTCTTAATCCGTGCACATTGGAAATCGGTCGCCGGCTGTGCAGATTGCGGCGCCTTTTGTGGGAGATCCAAAGGCCGACAGGGCGTTTAGGCCCCGTCGGAAGCCTGGACGCGGGCATTCGGCCATGAAAATTAAGTCGTCACGTCGCGGGAGGAAACTCCGGAGAGATGCAGCACGCGACGAGTTGGCGGGTTTTGCATATTCGAGGGAGAACCGACTGGTGGAAGAGAGCCTAAAGTCTTCGATGGGCTCGAGGCCAATCGCGGCGCACGCGGGCGCCGACGTTTGACCACGACAGTCGGGTTACATTTTGACATTATTTCATCCTCTGATTGGCGCTAGAAATCAAAAGCCATTGCCCTTCGTCGGGGGAATATAGGGATCTGGATAACCGAGCTTAGGTTTGCCGGTTGTGCTACCCGTATTCGTCGACGACTGTTGCTTTGGTTCTTTTGATTTGGCGGAGCCACTGGATTGGTAAGCATAGGCACCGAAGATAACGCCGGCTATCGCGGCGACCAGCAAAGCTGCACGCATGTTCTTCTCCTTGTCACGGATCTGCCGTTCCGAAGTCAAAGCGAACAACGAAAATGTCCACTTTGCATTCCTGATCAATTGGTAGGTTCTCTGACGATTTTGGACCTTGATCTGCATCAATAGGCCGAGGTGGGAGCGCACGCCCTGTGCGAACCCAACGTCATCCGATGACTGAGATATAAAGGATACGCTCTTCGGCAGCGGCACGGATAAGGGCCTCTCTGGCCGCTTCCGGAGGGATGACGTCGTTCAGAGCATCAAGGCATGCCCTGATCGCCATAACATATTCCTCGCCATCGTCGCTCGGCCAATCCGAGATCAATGTTACTGCCGCATCCCGGACGGTCTTGATGACCCTGTACTTCTCGCCGGAGCGCACGACGAGCCTCAGCGCGGGAAACTGATGCGATGCATGCCATTTCATAGAGCGTGACCCCCCGGGCGCGAGAATATCAGCAATCCCCACAGGCAAACTTCACTGAAGAGGTTGCGAATACTACGTTTATCAAGGCACTTGGATGGCTACTTTGACATGCCTCAATTGAGGTCACGGGCCAGCGGCGGCATTACAGATGGACCGACACCGGCCGGCCCGAGCCGATACCGAGTAGCAGTACGGTGAGCCTTGGATCTGGCAGGCAACGCGGCAGGTTTGAGAAGGCACGATAGATGCTCAGGAAGGCGGAGCAATCATGGGCTGCTTGATCGGGAGGAGGCGCGTGCGGCCATCACGAAAAACTTCAAGTAAGGGGTCGCCTTATTCGCTCGTGTGGAGACCACAGCCTTCCGCGGAGCCGCAAGGTGCCCTTGATCGATACCGACGATGATATCAGCGACCGCCGAGCCCATCCGTGCCACATTGCTGTGCCCGGCCAAGGTGCTGCTTGAAAGGCGCTCACCAGGACCGTCTCCATCATGAATTCCATGCACCGCACCTCAGGCTGAAAGCGACTATCCACCAGCGCCTGAATGGCTGAGTCAGACTCGGGCATGACAACTTTCATGGATATCCGCCTTCGTTGCCTGGAAAATAGCTCGGCAATTCGTGCGTCAGGGTATCCGGGCCTCCGATTTAGACGTCCACTGTGCGGTACGGTCCTGATTTCGATGTTGTTGCATGATCCCAGTCGAACCGCGGGGTTCATTGGTCTAGAGTGGGCTCTGGCACGGCGGGAAGCGTCACTAGTAAGTTGTCGTCGTGGTCCGCAACCACTATGACCGCAAATCGGGGTCTGTATGCGCTTGTTACTGGTCGAAGATAGTGCCCGCCTGCGCGATTTGCTGACCGAAAGTGTTCATCAGGCGGGTTGGCGCCTTGATAGCGCGGCAACGGTAGGCGCCGCGCTGCTGGCAACACAAACTGTCAGCTACGACTTGGCCCTGGTGGACTTGGGCTTACCGGACGGCGACGGCTTGGATCTTATCCGGGAACTACGTCGCGAAGGTTTTACCGCACCGATCCTCGTGATCACGGCGCGCGGTTCGATTGAAGATCGCGTAGCGGCCCTCGACGGCGGTGCCGATGACTATCTCGTCAAACCGTTCAATCACATCGAATTGCTCGCGCGTTGCCGCGCCCTTCTGCGCCGCAGAGCGCCGCACTATATCGAAGCCATTGTCGTTGGCCGCCTATCTTTCGATCCCACAAACGGCGTGGTGGCCGCAGGCGGTGAACCGCTCGCAGTCGCACCGCGCGAGCGGTCCGTCCTTGAACTGCTTATTCGCAACGCGGGCCGGGTCACTCCCAAGCAATTGATCGAAAGCAAGCTCTCCGAATTTGGCGACGATATCTCGACCAACGCCGTGGAATTGGCGATCTCCCGCCTGCGTCGTCGCCTCGCCCCGTTCGATTTGCCCATCAGCATCGAAACAATACGGGGCATTGGCTATTTGCTGCGGGAAAAGCGCCAAAATGGTTGATCGATCTGCTAGGCCGCCAACGCTGATCCGCATCATCACGCTGCGCATCGCGCTCTTTGCAGCGCTGGCCATGGCGGTGCAGGCCGCACTCGTCTTTGCCGATTATTATTTCGACAACGAGCAGTTGGCGACGTTGATGATCGAACGTGAAACCGGAAAGCTGTCGAAGGGTTTCGAACGCCGCCATGACGAAGCGCCCTACAAGTTGCCGCACGACCTCGACCGCTACGGCGTCCAGGGTGGCTTCTATATCACCCGCATCCGCACACCAACCGGTCAGATTCTCTATACGAACTGCGATGCGCGCTGCGACAATCACCTTCTGCCGCATGAGGTCAATCCGCCGGACCTCTGGTCTCGAATGCTGAGCGCCGGCAAACCGCTCGCCGTTGCCGGCGGCAAGACCTATGAAATCCATGGGGACAAGATTTTTATCGAGATCGCGATCCTGCACGACAGCGACGGCATCATGTGGGCGGTGATCGGGCGTGAGTTTGCGGATCATCTCGCCACCCCAATGGCCATCATGCTGCTCTTCGTTCTCGGTGGCACGTTATTGTCAATCCGCCAGGCCCTGCGTCCCGTCGCAAAAGCAGCGCGAGAGGCCGGCCATCTCGATCCACTCGACCCCAGCCATCTAATCAACCAGACCAGCATGCCGCGCGAAATTGCTGATCTTGCCGCTGCCATCAACCGGAGCCTTGCGCGCATAGGTACGCTCATGAAATCGCAGCGTCTGTTCACCACGGCTGTTGCGCATGAGATCCGCACGCCGCTGGCTATGATGAAGCTGGAACTTGGCAACATCGACCATCCTCGTGCTCGCAAGATGGAGGCAGATCTCGACGCATTGGCGGGCTTTATCGCCCAGATCACGGCGCTGGGGCGGCTCGAAAGCGCTGACCGCGCGGTGTTCCGGCCGGTCGATCTGGCCAAGCTGGCCGATTGGGTTGTCACGGATATCGCGCCCCTGGTCTATGACCTCAATCACACCATTGCCTACAGCAATCTTGGCGCCGGCTCTGTTGAAGGTCATGCGCCACTGCTTGAGGACGCATTGCGCAATCTCATCGAAAACGCCGTCAAACATACCCCCGAAGGTGCGGCGATCGAAGTTGTCGCTGGCCCTGGTCCGCGCTTGACGGTCAAGGATGACGCTGGTGTTTTTGACGCTCCGGCGGGAGGCCCGTTTGGCGATCTCAAAGCCGATCACATGGGTATTGGCCTTGAGATCGTGCGCCGGATCATGGCGTTGCATAAGGGGCGGCTGGAGATTGAAGTACAGCCTGGCCATCTTACAACCGTAACGCTCCTGTTTGACCAAGACGAATTCTAGATTGAAGCGAAGAAGCTTCCGCCAAGCAGCGTTACGGTGCCATAAACCAGGCCAAAGGCAATCAGAAGACAGACAGCGGCGACAGGCAGCGACCCACCCGTCGCCTCATTGTGGTCGACGTAGGCTTCGCGCTGTTTGCGGCCAGTGATCATGGCGCCGATAAGGTCTTCGCGCTTGACGAACTGATAGTAGAGGTTCGCGACGATATGCAATCCCGCCAGAACGAGAATGGCGAAGTAGAACCATGCAGCATGGACGGAAGCGGCCAAGCTCGAAACGGCATCCCCTACCAGTCCAGCAAAAGGCCCCGCGGCGGTCACCCCGTCACTGGAGAATAATCCAAGCAAAACCTGCATACCGCAAACGACGATGAGACCGATAACCATCAGGCCGCCGGCCGGATTGTGGCCGAGATAGTGTCCCGCGCGGTTGCGCCGCAGCGCCTTTAGGTAGGCCCATACGGCGGCGGGCGAGCGTACGAAACCGGAAAACCGCGCGGTTGAACTACCGAAAACACCCCACAGGAGGCGATAAACCAAGAGGACGAGAACGCCGTAACCCGCCGCTTTGTGAACAGTCATGTCCGGATCGTTGAAGCCACTCGAGACCCAGGCCGTCAGGATCAATGCGACGAGCGACCATTTGAATAGACGCGTGGGAAGGTCCCAAGCACGCACGAGATCGCTCTTGGCAGGTGAAATCTTGTCGCCTTTTCCGATGGGTGGTTCGCAATAGGGTTCATAGGCGGATCGTTGTTCGCTCATGTGGAGTTTCCTGTTCGGGAAGATTTGCAGCGGCTATTTGTAAGCCGTGTGGCAGGACTTGCACTCGGCTGCCACGGCCACGAATGCCTTACGAAACGAGGCTTTGTCTTGCGCCTTCTGGCTCGCTGTACCGGCAATCATGGCCATCTTGCTGAAGCGAGCGTGGATATCCTTCTCCTTGGCGCTGCTCTGGCTGGCAAACATGGCGTCGGCGGCCTCGGCGTCAGCCGCGTAGCGCCGCAGGACCTGCTCGGCGGCTTTGCTGTCGAAGTTGGCGAGCACGGCCTTAGCTGAAGTGGTGTTATCGCCCATGCTGCCCATGATACTTTTAAGTGAGGCAGCGACGGCTGGCCCCGCCAGCACGGCAAGGACAAGGCCGGCTCCGATATAGCGATTGAGCTTGGAGGATGATTTTCGCGGTTCTGTCATAGCGCTCAATTTTCGTTGATTTCCAAAAAGGTTTACTTTTGGCTGCAACCGCATGATTGACGGCGACGACCAAACAGCAGCTCTTAAGAGCCGTGACATCTAGAGGAACAATTGCGGCGAAATGCACGGCCACACCTTTTCGGCAGACCGCTTTCGTCTTCTCATGACAGGCTTTTGACAGGTTCGTCGATCACGATCCCGTTGATTGGAATATCTGGGGTCAAACCATATGTCTTGAGATCGATGGCCGTGAACGGCCGCAACATACGCCCTCTAGCCTACGCTTGTACGACCAGGCCGCCAATGCAACGACGCAGTCCAGCCTCTGAATGAGTTGGATATTTACTGCTTCGGGGCCGACGGAATCCGATCGATGTGAACGGAGCATTTCGCATGGTGGACAATGTGGTCGACGGTCGATCCAAATACCCGATCGAAAACATCGTTGGTATGAGCCGCGACCACGATCAGATCCGCCTTTGTTTCGATCGCAATGGCGAGCACCGTGTCGGCGGCCCGACCGGTGCGAACATGGACAAGCGCTGGCACTGAAAGCTCTCTGCAAAGCAGCGACAGCTTTTCTTCCGCTTCACCGATGACAGAGACTGCCCACTCATCCGGTCCCTGCCTGACAAGGGACGGAAATCGCTCGACCGTATGGGCGAGATGAAGCGTTCCTTCCGTGTCGAGAAGCGCGCAAGCCGTATGCATCAGATGCTCGGCTTTCTCCTTCGATCCGAGGCCAACCGCACAGACAATCGACTTATACATCGCTCCACCTCAGAACAGATCCTTGCCGCCGATGCCGACAAATTCGGTTCGAAACCCCAAGGCATGTACCTGCTTCAGAAAGCGATCCGCACCCAATATATCTACCTTGAGGCTATCACTCAGACACTGGCAGAGGGGATTGCACAATTCATCATGCACCCACGCTTGAGCGCGGGGGGACACAATTGTGATTTCCCATTTGTCTCTGTCTGCTCTGTCGAGGCGAAAATCGCAGTCCTGGTGGTGCGGGAGGGGATATCCGGCACCCGCAAGCAGCGCTTCTTCCGTTCGTGTGAAATCCGTGCTCATGATTTTGCATCCCTCCTTCTATCGAAAGTTGATCAGCTGATGGACAGTTGATCATCGAGTGCATGGACGCCCGGCGCCGACCACGCGGCACGTTCCGCCGCACGACGCTCGAACAAGGTCCTGACGTGGCCCTTCAAGATAACTTTACCACCGGAAACATCGACCTGGATTGCGTGTGCCTCCAATTCCGCATCGCGTTCCAGCGCATCCTCGATGCGCCGCTTGATGTCATCAGCACTGATGCTGGGAACGACCTCTATGAGATTGGAGACGCCAATGACACCGGCGAGATCCCTGACAGCGGCGGCGGCGGCATTCTTTTGGTACTGCCACTCCACCTTGCCGGTAAGCGTAACGACGCCCTTGCATACGCGGATCTGCACCATTTGCTTTGGAATGGAGATATTCCAGTCTACCATTTTGACTGCCCGTCGGGCGATGTCGTCGTCGTCTGTCCGCCGCGGGCCTAGGATTTGAACATCTATTTCCTGGGCTATGGCGCGGACGCCTTTGACGCGTCTCGCGGCTTTCTCGGCGGCGTCCTTCTCCGCATATGTGCCAACATGTCCGGTAAGAGTGATGACGCCGTCGCGTGCGGTCACACCAATTTCGGCCGCATCCACTTTCGGCTCAAATTCCAGTTCATCCAGAATATTCTGTCTGAGAGTAATGTCGTTCATGACCGTCTCCTTGAAATTCCGTTAGCGGGAAAAGGATAGGACTAGCCAAAGGCTGCAGCATTGATCGAGGTCAAGGAACTGGCGGGGCCATTCTAAGGAAGGCCGAATCTCAGTAAGCCCGGGCAAAGGAGTTGCATTAGCAGGTCCGACGACTGCCAAGCCTCAGCTTTCTGCCAAGATGATCTCTGCAGAACATGAAAGCTCCGTTCTCAGATCGCTTTCTGATGGATTGGAAATTCCATTGTCGCGGATGCTCCGCCCTCCGGCAAATTGGTGAGCTTGAGATCGCCTCCGTGAGCAATCATCGTCTCCTTCACGATCGACAGGCCAAGGCCGAGACCACCCGCCCCGCTGTCCGGTTTGCCGACGACCGCCACCGGCTCGAGCCATCGGGCGGGATATCCTGGGCCGGAATCAGAAACCGTGATGCCGCATCGAAAGATCGTCACCGTAATCGTCGTGCCCGGAGGTGTATGGTTCAGTGCATTCTCAATAATATTGCGCAGGGCTCGAAAGATGAAATCGAACGCGCCGCTAACCACGACGGGCTCTAAGGGTGGCTGCAATTCGATGTCGCGGCCCTTGGAAAGAATGACCGGCGCAAGGAATGCTGCTACCCGCCGTCCGATATCGCCAAGATCGACCCGGTCGCTTGCCTCAAAATGTAGGCCACCGATCCTGACGCGATCGACCAATTGACTGACCAGCCGTTCCACACCCTCGAAATCCTCCTCGACTTTCCGTGCGATTGCATCTTGCGATAGCGCAAGGCGAGCCTTGATAATCGCAAGCGGCGTCCGAAGCTCATGGGCAAGATGGCTCGAAAATTGCTCAAGTGACAGAAAGCCCGCCTGCAAGCGATCAAGCGCCTCGTTGACCGCGCTCACCAATGCCAGCACATCCTCCGGCATCCTGGTTTCCGTCAGCCGCGTGGCTATGCTGGAGGGCCCGATTTGCCGCGCCTCTTCCGCCGCCTGGCTCAATGGCTTCAGCGCGAATTTCAGCACGAGGATGTTGACCAGCAGAAGAAGGCAAACAAATGGAATCCATATCCACGCGATATCAGTGACGAACTCCTCCAATACGGTATCAAAAATAACGTGCTCCCGCGGGAAGGCGATTTGCACGAAATGCACGGGATTGGTGCCATCAAGCTGCATTGAGATGCCAAAAAGGGCTCTGACTTTGCCGTGACCCGGGAGCAAAAAGTACCGAACCTTCTGGTTTGAGACAGGAACCAGCGGCTGATCCAACGTCTCCGAACTGGCAACAACTCTACCTGTATCGGTCACTATGGCGAATTGGCCGCGCAGTTCCTCGATTCGCGTTTTCAGGGCAGTTGCCGGCCCACCGGTAAGTTGCGGATCCGAGGCGAACTGGCGCTGCATGTCTTGCGCGAAAGTCGAGAGCGTCTCTTCACGAAAAGCATCGTTGGCCGCTTGAAAGCGGACGTACAAGAAAAGAACACTCGCACAGACTGCAACCAGCGCGACGATAGACATAGCAACGACGAGGCGCCTGAATAGCGTCAGTCGGCGAAATGTCATGAACGTCCCTCCGTCAGCATATAGCCGACGCCTCGCATGTTATGGATATCGATCGCAGCACCCGCAGCCTGGAGCTTTTTACGCAATCGGTGGATGAGAACCTCGACGGCGTTGGAGCTTAGCTCCTCGCCGAAGCCATAGATCGACTCCTCGACCTCGCCCTTGGAGAGGACCCTGTTGAATCTGCGAAGAAACAATTCCAGCGCGGCGAACTCGCGGCGACTGAGCTGCAGTTCGGTCTCCCCGACTTTGGCAACATGCTGTGAAAGATCAAGATGGACGTTACGCTCGCTGAGGATCGTATCGTGGCGTAGGGCTGGGCGACGCATCAAGGCACGAACGCGCGAGATTAGCACGCCCATAACGAAGGGCTTGACGAGATAGTCATCGGCACCGCTGTCGAGCGCATCGATAATCGAACTTGCGGCATCGCGTGCCGTCAGGATGAGAATAGGCGTTGAGGGCGCCCGGCGACGCACAGGTTCGAGCAAGGACAGGCCGTCACGATCTGGCAAGCCGAGATCGAGAATGACCGCCTCATAGCTGATCGTGGACATAGCTTCCTCGGCATCGCTGGCTGAACTGACCCAATCGACGGCAAAACCATGCGAACGCATTGCCTCGCTTGTCAGCGATGCGAGCTTGGCATTGTCTTCAACGAGCAGCACGCGCATGAAGCAGTCCAAAACTTTCGTGTTGATCCATAGCGTAACTGCAGCGCAAAAGCCTCTTTATTCTTGGCGAATTCGAGGCACGCCTGTTCGCATCCGTTTGCTGCACCCGCCTTGATCCTGTGGCATCGCGCGTCGATATCCAATTCGATATCCCGGCGGCAGGCGAACGAGAGAGAAGCCTCCGTATCACTCCCGCTTGGGTGATGAGTTGGGCGCTCCAGTTAAACTTGTCCCAGAAACCTAACCTGGGGGTTATTTTCACTTTTTTGACAAGTTTCTGTAAGTCGCCCGTAAGCCGGGCCAAACAATGTCCGCTCCGACAAACGCAATCGCCACCATTCTTGTCGGAACGAGCGCCTAGCATGAATGACAAAGATCTTAGCGATCTTCCCATGAAGACTTACCTCATCAATCTCGATCGTGCTGCTGATCGGCTGTCCGCCATGCAGGATAAGCTCGATGGTATAAGACTGCCGTTCGAACGAGTTGCTGCCGTCGACGGGCAAGCGCTTGAACTGCCCATCAGGGACTTCCGTGAGGGAGCCTATAGGCTGCTGCATGGAAGAAGGGGCAATCTCGCAGAGGTGGGCTGCTACCTTAGCCATATTGAATGCGCAAAGCGCCTGCTTGCCTCGGAGTCAGAATTCGCCCTGATACTGGAGGATGATCTCGAATTTCCCGCCGACTTGAAACAGCTCCTGAGGGCCGCAATCGAGGCGAACGCCGATTGGGACATCCTGCGGCTTTCGACGGTCAATCGCGGTCGCAAATACCCGTTTGCCGACTTGACGTCCCAACGTTCCCTTGCGGTGGCGCTTACTCGCGAGAAAGGATCGGGCGCCTATTTGCTCAACCGGCGAGCCGCCGCGTGGTTTGTCGAAAAGCTCGTTCCGATGCGTTTGCCGTTCGATCTTGCCTTCGATCTTGAATATCTGGCGGGTCTGAAGGCCGCTTTTGTCTTTCCCGTGCCGATCAACCAGGATACGGGATTGCCGTCCCAGATCCAGGCCAAACGCCGAACCTATCATTTGCGGCGATGGCGCTACGCAACTGTTCAGCCCTATCGCGCATGGCTGGAAGCGTCACGTTTTATCTGTCGTCTTCGACAATTGACGCGGCTTTTGCTGAAGCATGCCTTCTTGCGAAGAATGGATAACCTTTCCTCCCGAACCCGCACAAAACCCTTGTCATTGACGGACGGGAGCAGAGGTGACTGATCAATGGTTTTTTTGCCCGAGAGCCTCGGTGTCTATGTCATTAACCTGGCCAGATGTGTTGACAGGTGGAAAGCTATCCGCTCGCAGGCGCTCGCCCATGGTATTCATATCACACGGGTTCCCGCCATTGACGGGCGTAACATCGCTCCCATGGACTACGTCGACGTCGATCACGCCAGCTTTTTCAGGCATGGAGGTAGACAATTGCTGCCGGGCGAGTACGGCTGCTACCGAAGCCACCTGCGCGCCGTGGACATGTTCCTATCCAGCACATTCGAGGCATCCATCGTTATCGAGGATGACGTGGAAATCGTCGGCGATTTGCTGGAGCGGACCTTGCGGATACTTGCCGCGGTGCCGACCGCAGACATCGTCAAGCTGTTCAACCACAGAATCCATGGGTTCCGGCGGGTCACCACGACGATTTCTGGAGATGAGATCGGCCGTTGTTTGCACGGTCCCCAGGGATCCGCTGCATGCTACATTGTCACCCGCAACGGCGCGCGCGCGATTACCTCGGCGATGCGGACCATGATCCTCCCCTTTGATGTCGCCTTGGAACGTGGGTGGGACCACGGCGCCAATATTCTTACGGTGAGAGAAAACATCGTCGAACTCAGCAAGCATAGTCAAGACACGCAGATCGGAACCAGAGCCGACTATAGGGCGATAAAATTCTCGGGGGCACGGCGATTACCGACGCACGTTCTACGTGCGCTCGACTATTCGCGACGGATTAAATATGCGCTCGATATTTGACGAATACGCTGTGAACCGCGCTGCGGAGCGGAAGACGCGATTCATCCGCTGCTTTTTTTAAATTCGCAGTCTCTCGGACGAGCTGCATTGAGGCGGATCAATGTCTGTTCGATGGAAACGGTTCTAATCAGCTGATCGAGAGCAACAGCATATCGGATACAAACTCAGCCACCGGAGCCAATCATGGCATTCTCCAGCGTGACCAGCACGGTAGTTTTCCTGCTAAAAACCAGTGGATCATCTTTGGTGCTGATTGCAGCATCCGGGCTTTTGGCAGGCATTACCTTCATATTGATCGACAACGTCGCGCTTGCCTCCCTTGTCTGGGCACTCGCCACCTTGCCGATCCTGGGCGCGTTGTTGCTGCAGACCTTCCGTTCCTTGCGTCACGGCGATTTCGGGTTGGATATCGTCGCCGCGCTGTCAATGGCGTTCGCCCTTTCCTTTGGCGAAAGCCTCGCAGCCAACGTCGTCGCGCTGATGTATGCAGGTGGACAGATGCTGGAGGGATATGCGTCCGGCCGCGCTGCCCGTGAGATGACGCTACTGATGGGACGAGTGGCACGAACTGCATTTCGCTATATTGGCGATCGGTTGGAACTAACTCCTATCGAGAAGATAGTTGTTGGCGATCACATCATGATCCGCCATGGCGAAGTGCTGCCCGTCGATGGTGTTCTTCTGTCTCCCCGCGCTATTCTCGATGAGTCTGCGTTAACGGGAGAAGCACTCCCTGTGGATCATCGGGCTGGTGAAGAGGTGTTAAGCGGCAGCGCATCGATCGGCCCCGTCTTTACTGTCAGGGCGCTTCGCCCCGCCTCTGAGAGCACATATGCTGCGGTTGTACGCCTCGTTGAGACGGCACAGAAGAGCAAGGCGCCGATGGCGCGTCTCGCTGACCGCTATGGCCTGGCATTTTTGCTTATGACGGTAGCGATAGCGTTGACGGCCTGGCTGCTGTCCGACGATCCGCGACGTGCTCTTGCCGTTCTCGTCATCGCCACGCCCTGCCCGCTTATCCTGGCCGTACCGGTCGCGCTCATGTCGGGTATCTCGCGCTGTGCCTCGATAGGATGCCTGGTGAAAGACGGTAGCGCCCTTGAAGCCTTAAGCCGCGTACGGGTTGCCGTCCTCGATAAGACCGGTACACTCACACACGGCAAGCCCGAAATCGTGGCAGTCGGCTGCGGCGCTTGGATCGATAAGGACGAGTTGTTGCGTCTTGCCGCTTCGTTGGATCAAGCATCGAGCCACGTCATGGCTGCCGCTTTGATCGCGGGAGCGCAGGAACGCAATCTGCGGCTCTCGCCACCAACCAATGTCGAGGAAGTTGGTGGAAGCGGGCTTGAAGGAATGGTCGACGGACGCCGCGTCGTGATCGGTGGTAGCCGCTTTGTGAAAAGCCGAAGTTTTCGAAACGCTTCCCAAGTCTTCGAAAATCATCACCGATCTGGTGAAGCTGCGGTGACAGTCGCAATCGACGGCCTTGTCGCGGGAAATATCATCATGGCCGATCCAGTGCGCGCGGAGGCGATCAGCGTTCTGCAGCGATTGCGCAGTGCCGGAATTACGAAAATCGTTCTTGCCTCCGGCGATCGCCTGGATGTTGCCTCGCATGTCGGCAACATCCTCGGCATCGAACAGGTGCTCGGCGAACAGACACCGGCTTCAAAAGTGGAGGCTGTTATCGCGGCTAAAAGCTTCGGTCCGGTGATGATGGTAGGTGACGGCGTCAACGATGCACCGGCGCTTGCGGCGGCCGACGTAGGTGTTGCATTAGGCGCGCGCGGGGCAGCGGCCTCTTCGGAAGCGGCAAACATCGTACTGCTCGTGGACCGGCTCGATCCTTTGGCAACCGCCCTAGTTGTCGCCCGCCGGGCCGTTGCGATCGCTCGCCAGAGCGTGGTTGCGGGACTTGGCCTTTCAGTTGCCGGCATGATCGCCGCAGCATTCGGCTATTTGCCGCCGCTGCACGGCGCTTTGCTTCAGGAAGTCATCGATGTCGCAGTCATCCTGAATGCATTGCGTGCCCTTGGGCCGTCCAAATTGGAGGGCGGCCCATATAGCCAGTTCGCGAGTATAGCGAACAGACCTGCCTCCAAGACGCAATTATCCTGAAGCGCAGATCGCCGGATCACATCACCACGTCGCTCTGCGTCTGGTCGGGAAGATCCTTACCCTCATTGATTCTGATCAATGCCGCAGCGGCGAATATCCGCAGGCTGCTTTCTGCAACCAAACCCATGAAGGAACAAACCAATGCTGAGAGCCAGACGCGACAGCCTGGGCGGTGCGGCCTCTAAAGCCATTCCCTCCCTCGGCGAGGTGGAAGGCCGCATGATGGTTCTTGAACTCATCGCGCTGACGGCGCTCACCCGTCTGATACGTCTTCACGACATCGGCGAGAGAGTAGATCTCATCAACGCAATGCGGCACGCCATCGATCGCGAATGTCACGACGCCAGACTGTGTGGAACCGACACGAAGTCCGCTGAGAAATATGCGGAAGAATTGCTGGCCTCGGCCCAAGAACAGGCGCTCGTTCTGGAATCGATCCGAAACGACGCCTGAGGATGGCATCGACCGGCTTTTGGCCTGCCTGCGATTCTATGGGCGCGGCAATAGCGGGAATACCTAAAGTTAAGTGAAGATGGAGAGCTGTCGTGCAAGCCAAAGACATCATGACACGGAATGTCATCACAGCCACGCCGACGATGAGCGTCCGAAACGCGGCGCTGCTCTTGCGCGCCAATGATATCAGCGGTCTTCCTGTGATTGACGACGATGGCGCGGTCTGCGGCATCCTGACCGAAGGGGATCTCATGCGACGCGTCGGCGACAATTGGGCGTCGTCGGCCAAAGACGTGTTCGAGCAAGATGATCGGCATGGTTTGAACACTTGCATTCAAATCTACGGCTGGTCGGTTGGCGAGGCGATGCACCGCGAGGTTATCAGCGTAACCCCCGAAACGGATGTAGGGCGGATTGGTAACCTGATGCTGTCCCACGAAATCAAGCGAGTTCCGGTCATTAGCAACCGTCGTCTTGTCGGTATTGTCAGTCGATGCGATTTGATCAATCTGGTCATCGACGCGCCTGGTCGACACGTCGCTAAGGGCGATGACGCCATAAAGCTCGCCATCAAGACCCGGCTGGCCGCAGATCTTGGAATTGGTAGCAACAAGGTCGACGTCATCGTCAAAGACGGCCAGGTACAAGTACAGGGATTCCTCGAGTCCAATATCCAACAAAACGCGATCCGAACGCTTGTGGAGGGAATTCGAGGAATCAATGGATATGTCGATCGGACAACGCTCCTGCCTTCGGACACCGTCAGCGTTTCAACGACGCGAGACCGTGGCCAATGAGTCAGGAACTCGTCACTATTGGACAATCCTCGTGGCGATCGCGATTGTCGGGTCGTCTTGCTCGCCTGCGACAGCACCCACTCGCGAGCGTGGGTCCAGGCCTGATCACCGGCGTCGCCGACGATGATCCGAGCGGCATCGCCACTTACTCCCAGGCGGGAGCGCAATTCGGCCTGAACATGCTCTGGACAATGCCGGTGTCATTTCCAATGATGGCGGTCGTCCAAGCGACCTGTGCACGGATCGGACGTGTGACCGGACAGGGCCTGGCGGCGAACATAAAGACCGCATTTCCACCGGTGGTCCTCTACGCCGTCGTTTTCTCGCTCCTGATCGCCAATATTTTGAATATCGCCGCCGATGTTGCCGCGATGGGCGAGGTCGCGGAGCTGGTGACAGGCTTCAACCGGCACCTGATGACAATGTTCTTCGTCTTTGGGACGCTCGCGCTTCAGGTCTTCATCCCGTATCACCGCTATGTCGCGTTCCTGAAGTGGCTGACGATTTCGCTCCTGGCCTATGCTGCGGTCCTCTTCACCGTCCATATCGACTGGCAGCAAGTTGCCTTGAGGACGATATGGCCGACGATCACTCCAACACCGACCTATGCTGCGGTCGTCGTCGGCGTCTTTGGGACTACGATCAGTCCTTACCTCTTCTTCTGGCAGGCATCGGAAGAGGTGGAGGATATGAATGCCGCTCCCGATTCAATGCCTTTGTCCAGAGACAGTGCGAGAGCTCCCAAGGAACTTCGCCGTATTGGCTGGGATACATGGAGTGGCATGCTCTACTCCAATCTCACGGCTTTCTTCATCATATTGGCGACCGCCGTGACGCTCAATGTCGCCGGCATCACGCAGATCGACACGGCCGCGCAAGCAGCGAGCGCACTGCGGCCGCTGGCCGGACCCTTTGCCGCACTTATCTTCGCGCTCGGAATTCTAGGCGTCGGTCTCATCGGCGTGCCCGTTCTCGCCGGCTCCGCCGGCTATGCACTTGCCGAGGCCATGGGATGGAAATTCGGCCTGGAGCGCAGTCCAAATGACGCTCGGGGTTTTTACAGCGTAATCGCCATAAGTGTGTTGCTGGCGCTGATCATTCAGTATTCGCCGATCACCCCGATGAACGCATTGTTCTGGAGCGCTGTTATAAATGGTTTGCTCGCCGTCCCGCTGATTGCCGTCATTCTGTTGCTGGCGTCAAACCGCAAGATCATGGGTCCATACACGATCGGGCAAGGGGCCGCATGCATCGGCTGGGCCACGGTCGCGTTGATGGCGGTCGCAGCCGGGATGATGTTCGTTCCACAGTAGCCTTCTAGTGAAACTCTCTAGCTTTGGCCGACTGAAGTTGCCGGGCATCTTTCAAACAGGCGGTCCATTGTCCCACGAGACGGCTTGTCGATGATCGCAACTAGCCTCGCTCATTTGATGTCGATCAAAGCATGGCAGTCGTGTGGTCTGTAACCTTCTCGGCATGGAACAACCCAAACCCCTATCGGCGCCACAAACCAAACCCATCGCCGGGAGACGACCATGCTCATTCAAGAAATCATGAACGCACCAGCTATCACCGTAAGTCCCAAAACATCTGTCGTGGATGCGGCGACAATAATGCTCGACCGTCACGTCAGCGGTCTTCCAGTCGTTGATGCCGGCGGAAACATTGTCGGCATTGTCAGCGAAGGCGATTTCCTTCGCCGCTCGGAATTGCAGACGGAGCGCAAGCGATCCTGGCTGCTCGAGTTTCTGACCAGCCCCGGCAAGCTTGCTGATGAGTATGTTCTTTCACATGGCCGCAACGTTGAAGAAGTGATGACGTCGGAGGTTGTCACTATTGCTCCCAATGCCACGCTCGCCGTTGCCGTCGACCTGATGGAAAAGCATGGGATCAAGCGCTTGCCTGTCGTCGTCCAAGGCAAAGTGATCGGGATGGTCTGCCGATCAGACCTGTTGCGGGCGCTGGCGAACATGCTGCCAAAGAAGAAGGTTCAGGCCAGCGACGATCAGATCGCCCAGGCGGTCATTGCCGAGCTCGCCCATCAGAGCTGGAGCCAAAATGGCTTCATAAAAGTCAGCGTTCAGA
The DNA here is from genome assembly GCF_014193155.1 of Rhizobium sp. BK098. Classification (NCBI taxonomy): domain Bacteria; kingdom Pseudomonadati; phylum Pseudomonadota; class Alphaproteobacteria; order Hyphomicrobiales; family Rhizobiaceae; genus Rhizobium; species Rhizobium sp. BK098. The sequence goes on from NZ_JACHYY010000005.1 coordinate 36,669, forward strand.
ACGGCGTTGTCGAATTGTCCGGCACTATCTTCGACGAAAGAGAGCGACTGGCAGCCAAGGTTGCAGCGGAGAATGTGCCTGGCGTCAAGTCCGTTACCGACCAGATCACATGGATCGATCCCTATCTCGGTGTTGCCATGCCAGCGCCGAGTGAAGCGGTCTGAACAACGCAATCGCCGTAGGCGCAAGAAAAGACGATATGGCGGGGCGGCGAACGACTGGCTCGATGCCCAGTTTTGACCGCCATCTGGATTCCTCAGACAGCCCAAAACTAGCTGCTGGCGACGACCGAGCTTTTCCCGCACTGGCGGAGACCCTGCCTGGCAAGACCAGTCTCTCATAGCTTCTCGAAGTTGACCTAGGTCAAAGCTGAAGCGTCACAGGCAGATTACTAAACGTCGAGTTCACCGTGCAGACAGTCCAGACCAACCCAAAAATCTGGCACCGAATGAAGTGAATTTAGAATTGCCTAATGAAGTGCATTTAGAATTGTCTAAAGTCACTGAAGCGACGGAAATCATCATGAGCCTTGCGCCTGTCGTCCAATCTTGCCCCACTCATCTCGGGCTTGTCGAGGTAGCGAAGACGCGCGTCGTTTGCTCGGTCGCAAGCCCATGACCGCCAACCCCATCGACAAGAGGCAGGCACGATGACCACCGCATTCTTCGATACGGGATCGGAAGTCAGACGAGAAGCGGAGACCGACGTCACCGACAGCTCAATCCAACCGTCTTCCCCAAAAGACCGGTCGCCAAGAACAATGCGCGCCAAATTGTCACCTGCCGCTCTCGTGCAAACGCTGGCGTCACTCCTGTGGATTCCCCAAGCAGCTTTGCTTGCCAGTGGAATAGGCGTGATCGCTGACAGACATGGCATAACGGCAACGGCGATACCGGCGCTGTTCGTCTTCCTCCTTGGCGCCTTGCGTGCCGGACTGGATTCCTTGGGCGGACGCTTAGCCTTTCAAGCCGCGCGCGCAGAACTGAGCCGGCAGCGCGAGATTGCCGCTACAGCACTCGCCGCCCGATCGCCACTAGACAGCGATCGTCCAGCGTCCGGTTTTGCCGCAAGCCTCATCGCCGAGCAGGCTGAAACCATCGTGCCCTATCTCGCTCGCTTTCGACCGGCACGACTGAAAGCAAGTGCCGTCCCACTGGTCATCCTCATATGCATTGCACCGGTCTCCTGGCTTGCAGCCCTCATCCTGCTCTTTACGGCGCCACTGATCCCCATGTTCATGGCCTTGATCGGCTGGCAAGCCAAGGCTGCAAGCGAAAAGCAACTGGCCGAGACCGGCGGGCTCAATGCTTTTCTCCTCGACCGGCTGCGCGGCCTCGCCACTATTCGCGCGCTCGGCGCCATCGATCGCACCGCTTTACGACTGCGGGCTGATGCAGAACAGCTCAAGCTGCGAACCATGGCTGTGCTCAAGATAGCCTTTCTATCCTCGGCAGTCCTGGAGTTGTTTGCCGCACTGGGCGTTGCGGCAATGGCCGTCTATGTCGGCTTCAATCTGCTCGGCGCAATCGATGTCGGCACATGGTCCGGGAGATTGAGCCTGACGCAAGGTCTGTTCATTCTGCTGCTGGCTCCGAGCTTCTTCGAGCCTCTGCGAGAACTATCGGCAGTCTGGCACGACCGGGCAGCCGGAGAGGCTGCCCTGGACGCTCTCGATGCACTATCCAGCACCGGCATGACGTTGCCGGGCTGGCGCGATGAAAGGGTGGCGGAAACCAGCCGTAATCGTACGTCGCCGTCAATCGATGTCGATCGGCTCTGCTTCCGGCACGGGCGCGGACAAATGCCTGTTTTCGACGGTTTCGGCCTGGCGATCGCAGCCGGTGAGCATGTAGCTCTCCTGGGAGAAAGCGGTGCGGGCAAGACGACCATGTTGTCGTTGATTGCTGGTCTTGTTTGTTCAGAGAGTGGCATGATCCATGTCGGCGGGCAGCGACTTAATGATATTTCCGCGTTCGCACTGCGACGGCGCATGGCCTGGATCGGTCAACGGCCGCATATTTTTGCCGGCACGATGACCAGCAACATCACGCTCGGCCGACCCGAAGTCAGCCCGCGCGCGGTACAACAAGCGATTGACCTTGCCCATCTGCGGCGAACTGTGACCCAGCACGGCGCCATGTCCATCGGCGAAGGCGGGGCAGGCCTGTCCGGCGGCGAAGCGCTCAGATTGGCGATTGCCCGTGCCGCCGCAACCCCGCATGTCGACATCATCCTCGCAGACGAGCCGACCGCGCATCTCGACACCGAAACCGCACGTGAAGTCACCGATGCATTGTTGGCAATCGCCCGCGGACGGACACTCGTTGTTGCCACACATGACCCGGTTCTGGCTGCAAGGATGGGCCGGATCATCCATATCGACGCATCGGTCCGGGAGGAAGCGGCATGACGTCGATAGTCTCCGCTCTTCATCCCATCTGTCGGCTTTTCCTGGCAGCGCGCGGCCGCGCATTACTGCTCGGCACCCTCTTGTCGGCCTTGACGGTGTGCGCCGGCATCGCACTCCTCGGTCTGTCGGGTTGGTTCATCACGGCCGCCTCACTCGCTGGCCTCACCGCGACAGCCATCGCCTTCGATGTCTTTGCTCCATCGGCGGGCATCAGGCTGCTGGCGATCCTCCGCACCGCTGCACGCTACGGCGAACGAGTGACCACCCATGATGCCACGCTCGGCATGCTCGCTGCGCTGCGCGAAAATCTGTTTCGCGGCTGGGCGGCACCCAGTGCGGCAACGATGTTGATGCGCAGGCCAGCCAAGTTGCTTTTCCGGCTGACGGCGGATGTCGATGCGCTCGATTCCCTCTATTTGCGCGTCCTTGTGCCGGCCGCCATCGCTATTGTCTCAGGCCTGGCGGTCAGCATCGCACTGATGCTGCTGTCGGTTCCGTTCGGTCTGCTCGCCGGCCTATGGCTTCTCGCTGCCGGTCTCGGCATTCCAATCATTGCGGGGCGCTTGGCGCTGAAACCGGCGCGGCAACGCGCTCATGCGATCGAGGCACTACGCTCGCGTAATGTCGATCTCGTCGCCGGACAGACCGAACTCGTCATGGCCGGCAGACTGCAGGCGCAATGCACAGCGATCGCTGCCGCTGATCGCCGTCTGGCCGAGGCAGACGACAGACTGAACCGGATCGAAAGCGGAGTTACGGTGAGTTTTGGCCTTGCCTCCGCAGCGCTTCTGTCGGGCACTTTGCTGACGGTCACCTCGCTGGCGGAACGCGGCATTATCGATGCACCATTGGCCGCTCTCGGCCTGCTGATGGCCCTTGCGGCGCTCGAACCCTTTGCAGCGCTGCGCCGTGGGGCGCTGGAACTCGGCCGTACCGTGCTTGCCGCCCGCCGCCTTTCACCTCGTCTGGTACAGACTGCTCATCCCTCCGCACATCTAACGCCGCCAGACGGCGTGGCCGTCCGAGTCTCCGGCGTCTCCGCCCGATATGACGGAGCAGCGGTGGCTTCGCTTGAAGACATCACGCTTTCGCTGGCACTGGGCGAGCATCTCGCGGTGATCGGCCCGAGCGGAGCCGGAAAGTCGACCCTGCTTGCCGTCCTCGCCGGTGAACTCGCGATCGAACGCGGCGTGGTCGAGACCGCTCCGGCCACGATGCTCACCCAGCGCACGGAGCTGTTCCAAGACAGTCTACGGGATAACTTACGTCTTGCCGCGCCGGATGCTGACGACGAGATGCTCTATATGGCGCTTTCGGATGCCGGCCTCCTGGAAAACGTACTGTCCCAGCCGAATGGCCTCGACACCCGCCTCGGCGAAGGCGGTCTTGGTCTGTCTGGCGGACAATCCCGTCGCCTGGCGCTTGCCCGCCTGTTCCTGCGCGGTACCAAACTCTGGCTGCTCGACGAGCCGACCGAAGGTCTGGACCGCGAAACCGGACGGGATGTCATGCGGCGCCTTGCCGATAGCGGCTGCGGCCGGTCGCTGGTCATCGCCACACATATCCGTCGCGAAGCCGAGATCGCCGATCGGATCGTCGTTCTCGACGAGGGCCGCATCGTCGCGACCGCGCGGCGGGGAGAAACCGAATTTGATGCAGAGCTCACCCGGCTGAGGCAGGACTGAGACATCTGACCGATCAATCATAGCCAAAGCCGTTCAAGGCTGCGGTGCATCAACCACCTTTTGGAGCGTGGGAGAAAGACTATGGAACTCGATATCGTGGCGCTATCACGCCTGCAGTTCGCCATGACAGCGCTGTATCACTTCTTATTTGTACCATTGACGCTCGGCCTTTCCGTGCTGCTTGCCATCATGGAGACGACCTATGTCATGACCGGCCGCCAGATCTGGCGGCAGATGACGAAATTCTGGGGGACGCTCTTCGGCATCAACTTCGTGCTCGGCGTCGCCACCGGCATCGTGATGGAATTCCAGTTCGGCATGAACTGGAGCTATTACAGCTATTATGTCGGCGATATTTTTGGCGCGCCGCTGGCGATCGAAGGATTGATGGCCTTCTTCCTCGAGGCGACTTTCGTCGGTCTGTTCTTCTTCGGCTGGGACAAGCTGTCCAAGGTCGGCCACTTGGTCGCCACCTGGGCGGTTGCGCTGGGATCGAACTTCTCGGCGCTGTGGATCCTGATCGCCAATGGCTGGATGCAGAACCCGGCGGGCTCGGCGCTCAATCCGCAGACCATGCGCATGGAGATCGTCAGTTTCTTCGATGTCGTCTTCAATCCGGTGGCGCAGGCGAAATTCGTTCACACCGTCTCGGCCGGCTATGTCTGTGCCTCGATCTTCGTGCTGGGTGTTTCAGCCTGGTATCTTGTCAATGGCCGCAGCGTCGAGCTTGCAAAGCGCTCGATGACGGTTGCCGCGTCTTTCGGTCTCGCTTCTGCTTTGTCGGTCGTCGTGCTGGGTGACGAGAGCGGTTATCTCACGACCGAGCATCAGAAGATGAAGCTCGCGGCGATCGAGGCCATGTGGAAGACCGAACCGGCGCCGGCCGCCTTCACCGCCTTCGGCTTTCCAGATCAGGAGGCTCGCGAGACCCACTATGCCATTCACATTCCGTGGGCCATGGGCCTGATCGGGACGCGATCGCTGACGACGGAAATCCCTGGCATCGACAAGCTCGAGGAGCAAGCCAAGAACCATATTCGCGAGGGCATCAAGGCCTATGATGCGCTGATGAAGATCCGCGCTGCCAAGCCGGCAACGCCCGGAGAAGTCTCACAGGATGTCGCAACCGCGCGCACCTCCTTCGAGGATATCGGCCACGAGCTCGGCTATGCTCTGCTGCTCAAGCGCTATGTCGACGATCCACGCCAGGCAACGGAGGAGCAAATCGCCCAGGCCGCTCGCGACACCATTCCGAATGTGCCGACGCTCTTCTGGTCCTTCCGCATCATGGTCGGCCTCGGGATGTTCTTCATCCTGCTGATGACGGTCTTCTTCTGGCTCTCGGCACGGCGGAAACTCGATCGATATCCGATGCTGTTGAGGATCGCCGTCTTCGCCATTCCGCTGCCCTGGGTCGCGATCGAGCTTGGCTGGGTGGTTGCGGAATTCGGCCGCCAACCCTGGGTTATCGAAGGCGTTTTGCCAACCGCCGCTGCCGTTTCCAATCTTGGAGCCGTTAGCGTCCTGATCACGTTGCTTGGTTTTGCGGCGATCTACACGGCGCTGATCGTTATCGAAATGAGTCTGATGGTGAAAGCCATTCGCAAAGGCCCGCAACTGGGCGACGAGCCAGAAGCCGGCCTCACCTCCAAAACTCTCATTCCTGCTGCGGAGTAACCATCATGATCCTTCATGAGTTGATCGATTACGAAACCCTGCGCATCATCTGGTGGCTGCTTCTCGGCGTGCTTCTGATCGGCTTTGCCGTCACCGACGGTTTCGACCTCGGCGTCGGCGCGCTGCTGCCATTCGTCGCAAAGACCGACACGGAGCGGCGCATCGCCATCAATTCCGTCGGCCCGACATGGGAGGGCAACCAGGTCTGGCTACTGCTTGGCGGCGGCGCGATCTTCGCCGCCTGGCCGCCGCTTTATGCGGTCTCCTTCTCCGGTTTCTATCTTGCGATGTTCGCAATCCTATTCGCGCTCATCCTCAGGCCGGTGGCGTTCAAATACCGGTCCAAGCGCGAGAGCGCCCGCTGGAAGGCAGGCTGGGATTGGGCGCTGTTTATCGGCGGCTTCGTTCCCTCGCTGATCTTCGGGGTTGCGGTCGGCAACGTGCTGCAAGGCGTACCCTTCCGCTTCGACGATGATATGCGGATCTATTATGAAGGCTCGTTCTTCGGCCTGCTCAATCCCTATGCCTTACTCTGCGGCCTTCTCTCCGTCGCCATGCTCGCCATGCATGGTGCGGCATGGCTGCAGCTCAAAACCAGCGGCGTTGTCGCGGAACGCGCACGCAGCTATGGCAGTCTGGCGGCACTTGCGACGATCGTGCTTTTTGCCCTTGGCGGCCTTGCTCTCTGGTACGGCGTCGACGGTTATCGCATTACCAGCCAGATCGATCCCATCGGTCCGTCCAATCCGCTGTTGAAGACGGTCGATCACGGCACTGGTGCCTGGTTTGCAAATTACGGCAACCATCCGTGGATGATGGCCGCTCCGATCTTCGGCTTCATTGGTGCCATCGCCACGCTGCTATCGATGACTGCTCGCCGTGAAGTGGCGCCACTGCTCTTCAGCAAGCTCGCCATCTTCGGCATCATCTCGACGGTCGGCGTCTCGATGTTCCCCTTCATCCTGCCTTCTTCGCTCGACGTCCGCTCCAGCCTCACGGTCTGGGACGCGTCCTCAAGCCATATGACGCTGTTCGTCATGCTGATCGCAGTGCTGATCTTCCTGCCGATCGTACTTGCCTACACCGCATGGGTCTATCGCGTGCTCTGGGGCAAGGTCGACGAGAAGACGGTCAACGACAAGAACGGTCACGCCTACTAAATCCCATACAAGGAGAAAGAACATGTGGTATTTCGCCTGGCTTCTCGGCTTCCCGCTTGCAGCCGCCTTCGCCGTCCTCAACGCGATGTGGTACGAACTCGTTGACGACAATACCGAGAAGAACAAGCGCGGATAGTGCCCCGGCGGCCGGGCACATCGCCCGGCCCATGCCCACCCAATCGATCCCTCTGCCCGATCAATTGAAAGACCCTCCCGTGTTCACAAGTTCGCTTGCCCGTTACGCTCAACCTGTGCCACGTTACACCAGCTATCCCACGGCGCCGCATTTTCACGGTGGCGTTGACGGCGCGTGCTATGCCAGATGGCTTGGCGAGACGGATCCACATAAGCCCGTCTCGCTTTACTTGCATGTGCCCTTTTGCGATCAGCTCTGCTGGTTTTGCGGCTGTCATACCAAGCAGGTACGACGCTACGATCCCGTTGCCGATTATCTGGACGCGCTTGGGGCGGAGATCGCACTTGCAGCGCGGACCCTTCCGGGTCGGCGGCATGTGAGCGCCGTCCACTTCGGTGGCGGCTCGCCGACCGTGATCGAACCTGACGACATCGACAGTCTTCGTGCGAAACTCGATGATGCTTTCGACCTGGGTCCGGATTGTGAGATCAGCGTCGAGATCGACCCGCGCAATGTTGACCACGATAAACTCGAAGCTTGGCACCGCTTTGGCATCACGCGTGCAAGCCTGGGCGTCCAGGATTTTGATCCCGACGTTCAAAGGGCAATCAATCGGCGACAAAGTTTCGAGCAGACACAAGCCGTCGTGGGAGCCCTGCGCAACGCCGGCATCGGCTCAATCAATCTCGATATTCTCTACGGTCTGCCGCTGCAGACAACGGAGACGCTGCGACGGACTATCGATCTTGCCGTGTCGATGCGGCCAAATCGTATTGCGCTCTTCGGCTATGCGCATGTTCCCTGGGTGAAAAAACACCAAAGCCTTATCGATCAAGATACCCTTCCCGGTCCGGCCGAGCGGTTCGACATGGCAAGCGATGGTGCCGCTCAATTGGCGGAAGCCGGCTATATCGCGCTCGGTATCGATCATTTCGCCGACGAGACCGACCGCCTTGCGGTCGCCGCCGCCAATGGTCGCATGCAACGCAATTTCCAGGGCTATACGACAGACGAGGCTGAGACGCTGATCGGGCTCGGGGCCTCTTCGATCGGTAAGCTGCAGCAGGGCTATGTCCAGAATGCGGTCTCCATCGCAGACTATATTCGCAAGGTGAGGGCCGGCGCGTTCGCCACGGCCCGCGGCTTTGCACTTTTGCCTTCCGACCGGGTCGTCGGCAGGTTGATTGAGAGCCTGATGTGCGACTTCTCCTTCTCCATCGCAGATCTGAGGCGGACCTTCGGAAGCGGTGTCGACCATTTGCAAATCGAAGTTGCAAGGATCGCCGCTGAGGAGAAGGATCTGATCCACTTTGACGGCGATCTATTCCTGGTGAGGTCGGAAGCGCGACCCTTTGTTCGAACGATTGCTTCCCGCTTCGATCGCTATCTGGCGACCGACAAAGCGCGCCACAGCACAGCCGTTTGACGCCTTTGAAAGAGAACGATCAATCGAGAAGTTCGCGCAAGCGAACGGCCAGTTCCCGGGCGGTGTATGGCTTCTTCAGCCAACTTCCGGTCTCCGCCAACTCTCGCCCTGCAATCGTGGGCTCGGCATAGCCAGAGGTAAACAGCACCTTGATTTCAGGGCGCATGGCCCGGATTTTATGTGCGAGTTCATCCCCAGTCATGCCGCCCGGCATCACGACATCGGTAAACAGCAATGCGATGTCGTGATTCTCCTGGAAAAGAGCCAGGGCCTCGGTTCCATTGCTAGCCTCGAGGACACTATATCCGGCATCGAGAAGCCGGGAGACGGTGACACGGCGAACACGAACATCGTCCTCGACGACGAGGATACGCTCGAAGCCTTTTGGAATAAGGTCAGGCTTCTTGTCGTCTGCATGAACTGGCTCCATTTCCGTTCGTGCCTTTTGGGCAGGCAGGAAGATGCGAACGCTCGTGCCTTGGCCGATCTCGCTATAGAGCTGGACAAGGCCACCTGATTGCTTGGCAAAGCCATAGACCATGCTGAGGCCGAGCCCAGTGCCAGCCCCCATCCCTTTCGTAGTAAAGAACGGCTCGAAGGCGCGCTCCTTCGTCTCGCTCGACATGCCAGCACCGTTATCGGTCACGGCGATCAGCACATAGTCACCGGTGCGGACCTCGGGATACATGCGTGCGTAATCGGCATCGAGCCGCAGGCGCGAAATCTCTATCGACAAAAGGCCGCCGCGAGGCATCGCATCCCGTGCGTTGATTGCGAGATTAAGGAGAGCATTTTGCAATTGGGAGCCATCGACAAGCGCTTCGTTCGCAGAGCCGGTAATGACGGTTCGCAATTCGATCGCCTCGCCCAATGTGCGGCGCAAGAGACCGGAAAAGCCGGATACGAATCTACCGACGTCCATAGGCTTGGGATTGAGAGGCTGGCGACGACCAAAGGCAAGGAGTTGAGCGGTCAGCTTCGCTCCGTCCTCGGCGGCCGCCTGTGCCTCGGAAACCAGTGACAGCAGCTTCGTATCCTGCAGCCGCGCCTCGATCATTTCCAGGTTGCCGCTGATGACGGTCAGCAAATTGTTGAAGTCATGGGCCAGGCCGCCAGTCAATTGGCCTATGGCTTCCATCTTCTGTGATTGTCGAAGTTCCTCTTCGATCTTGTGGCGGCTTGTCAGGTCACGGACGAACCCGGTGAATATCCGTTTGCCGTTGGCGACCGCCTCGCCAACCGACAATTCCATCGGAAAGACGGTGCCGTCTTTGCGTTGCCCACTGACCACGCGGCCATAACCGATGATGCGGCGCTCGCCGGTTGTCAGATAATGCGAAAGATATCCATCATGGGCCTCGCGGTCTGGCGAGGGCATCAGCATCGAAACGTTTTTTCCATGCACATCCCCCGCCGAATATCCAAACAGTTTTTCCGCAGCGGTGCTGAAGGACGCGATCACCCCTAATTCGTCGATCACAATCATCGATTCGGGGACAGTCGCGAGAATTGACCGCAGATGAGCCTCACGCTCAGCCAAATCCGCCTGTATTTTCTTTAAGTGACTGATATCATTATTCGTTTGAACAATGACGTGTTGGTCTGGATCGACAGAGGATGCCGCGACCCAACGGCTCGTCACGACGACGGGCCTGCCATCCTTGTGCATATGCACAAGCTCCCCCTGCCAAGCAATATGCCGGGCGACCTTGCTGCGGATTTCCTCGAGAGGCTCGGGGAAAATTGTCGACAGCAATTCATGAACCACCCGGCCAATGGCCTCCTGCTGGGTCCAGCCGTAGAGCCGCTCGCATCCCGACGTCCACCTCCGGATGATTCCATCAAACGTGTGCACGACAATATTCGCGCTATCGAGGATCTGGGCGATTTCGTCCAACCTGGTTTCTGTGGCTTGCTGTCCTGACGACCGATCGTTCATCGAACTTCCATTTGCATTCGGTTAGTGGCGCCGCCGGGCATCATCCAAGGAAATGACGGGCGAATAGCGATCGTCGCATTCATCACCCTCTCCCGCCAGATGTGCAAGCATCCTGGCCTTTAAAATGCGGATGGAATGGCGACCCGCAGGGCCGACGATACCCTTGTTTGTCAACCTCGTCATGGTTCGGGAAACTGTTTCGATCGTGAGGCCCAGATAGTCGGCGATATCGAGACGAGTCATCGGAAGATCGACGACACTGCACGAGCGATCCTGTTCTCGTTTCCGCTGGAGTTGCTGCAGCAGGAAACTGCAAAGCCGTTCTTCGGCATTTTTGCAGGACAGCAACACCATTTGATCCTGGGCTGCCGCCATTTCGTCGCAGAGGCGGGCAAGAAGCAGCGGCCTCAGCTCCGGCGAGCTGCCAACCGTATCCTCAAAGGCTCTCCGGGAGAAACGGCGCAATCTCGCTGGGGTTACGGCTTCGGCGCTATAGAGATAGTGATTTCTGAGCGAAACGCCGACAAGATCGCCAGGATAGAGGAAGCCTGTGATGACGCGCCTGCCGTCCGCCATGATCTTGAAAATGCGTAGAACCCCCTCCACCAGCTCAAAGAGATGTTTTGCCTGGTCGCCTTCGAAGAACAACGTTCCGCCGGCATCCAATTGCTCCAGTGGTTGCTTCGAGAACAGTGACTGAAGACAGATCGGTTCGGCATCGAAGGCAACAACAACCTCATTGTAACTCTGAGCGCGCTCAGCGCTATTTGCCGACAACATGACAATCCCTCTCAAATGTTGTTCCAATGCCTGGCAGATTGATGCCTTCCGAGTGACAGCCGAATGCCACGCGTGTTAGAGATCGTGCAATTTTGTAACGGATTGTCACAGGTCGCAGCCCGTCTTTACCGGAACCCTTGCAATGACCCTCGATCAGCAGCGGCGTGAACATCTTCTGGTCGTGGATGACGACCCCAGAATCCGTCAGATGCTGACACGCTACTTCGAGGACGAAGGGTATGTCGTCAGCACGGCATCGAACGGCCCTGAGATGCGGGCGTCCCTGCAGCAAGAGAATTTCGATATCATCCTGTTGGACTGGGTCCTGCCCGGCGGTGAGGACGGTTTGGACCTTGCCCGCGAAATCCGCGCACAGTCGGACATTCCGATCATCATGCTGACTGGTCGCGACGATGTGGTCGACAGGATCGTCGGAATTGAAGTCGGCGCAGACGACTATATCGCCAAGCCCTTTCATCTGAGAGAAGTGCATGCTCGCCTGAAGTCCATTCTTCGCCGCCGTCAGCCAGCGGCAAAAGCTCGGGAAAACGAACCTGGTGACGTGCTTCGTTTTGAAGGCTGGCAGCTCGATATCGGCAAACGGCAGCTTCTATCACCGGACAAAAACGAAATCGAATTGACCACCGGCGAATTCGACATGCTGGTTGTATTCGCACGCCATGCCGGGCGTGTGCTCAGCCGCGACTTCCTGATGGAGGCGACGCGAGGACGGAATCTGGAGGTGTACGATCGAACGATCGATGCCCAAATCGCGCGACTGCGTAAGAAGATCGAGGCCGACCCCACGCACCCACAGCTGATAAAATCGATCCGGGGGGTTGGCTACGTCTTCACCGGCAAACAGTGATCGGCCAGTTCCGTCGCAACACAAGGTTCAGGGATCGTCGTCGCTTGAGAACATCATGAGCCCATGATCCGATCGATAGACTCGCTCCTCGTTGTGCATCTGCTCCCAATTGCCCGGATTTTGATTCCAGAATCTGATTTGGTTGCACTTGAGTTCCCTAGCCCGCGATCGAATGCTCGCAAATAGGGTTTGCGCAATGCCACGTTCATCAGCTGCACTTGCGACAATCAGAAATGTGACGTCAAGCAGCCGCCCGACGGCGGGATGATCGCAGGGCCTGTAGATGCTCAGACCCTGTATGTAACCTCGTGGGTTGACCGCGGCGAGGATTTCGTCCTTGCGGTTGGCGTCGGATGCCATCCGGCGCCATGCCACCATACCAAGGCTTGGAACTGCTGCCTGGACAAGAGGATAGGCTTGCACGATCTGATCCGGCCGCAGCGCGGCAATAACATAAGTGCCAGCCATGCTTTTTCCCCTCCAAGGATGCAAAGAGCAGGCCACGCCCATTGGCGGGGCGGGGCCCTGGGCCAATTGGTGTCAGCGTGTCATCATCAGGGGAACGGGTGTCTGCTCGAGCATCGAGCGGGTCGTCCCCCCGAAGATCCACTCGCGCACCCGCGAATGCCCGTAGGCGCCCATGACGATCAGTTCGGCGCCGATGTCGATCGCATGCTGACGCAGCACGTCCGCGACAGCGCGCCCGCCGCTGGGCAGAACATCGACCGATACCCGAATTCCATGCCGTGCAAGGAATGCGGCGACATCCGCTCCCGGCTCCTCGCCGTTGCTACCGACGGTCGCGGACGGATCGACCATGGCGACACACACGTTATCGGCAGCAATCAGCTGCTCCATCGCGGCCCGCACGGCCATGCTTGCTTCGTTGCGAGAGTCCCAGGCAACCAAGACCGTTTTCGGGCGAAGAGAGGCGGCATGTCCCTTGGGCACAAGAAGGATCGGGGCCGGCGACCGAAACAGGGCTCCGTTCAAAATTTCCTGCCGCATGTCTTCATGAGCCAGAAAGCCGCCGCCGATCAGCGTCAGGTCGACATAGCGCGCCCGGTCTCCGATTTCATTCTCCGCCCATCCGTATTCGGTAAAGAGGCTGGTCACGTCGAACGAAATATCGTCAGCCTGCAGTATGGTCTTGGTAGCTGAGACCTTTCGGCGAAGATCTTCCGTCTGACGCTCGCGCTCCTCGATCCATACCGTGGACGTCACTTCGCCATATCCGCCAATCGGCGGTGCAGCAAGTGCCGTTACCAGCACGGACAAGTGGGCTTTCGCCTCCCGGCACAATTCGATTGCAGAATGCAGGTCAGCATCGTCTTGATCGACACCGATGACGCTCAAAATGGTCTTGGCTTGCATGGTCACACCTCCTGTTTGAACTCGTTGTTCGATGGGGCTGAGTTTAAGCACCAGGGCGCGCTGCGCCTTGATCTTGGTCAACACCACGGATCGAAGATCGATCGCGAGCGTCACACAGCTTGATATGGGTCAATGCAAAAGGCGGAAGCCAGCCTTAGAAGCGATGACAGTGTTCAAGCTCTCTGGATTGGGTGGAAACTCGGCGCAACATTCCATCGCAGCCGACTGTCTCGGCTTATCGTTGGGCAGCCGATTTCCAACCGAAGGAACCATCATGACTGACGCCAAGTTGCTGCTCACATTCAATGCGGGCTCGTCAACGCTCAAGATCGGTTTATTCCAATGTGATGTGAACGGTGCACTTTGTGTCGGCAAGGGGTTGGTCGACTTCAGCAGGCGCCCGCTGTCGCTTCATCTGACGGAGGGACCGGCAGTCTTCGACAGGTTTCTACACGCCGAAGGCGGGGAGGATCTGCGCGATGTCATCGCCGAAACATTCGAAACACTCGGCAGGCATTTCAACATGGATGCCGTGCGGGTCGTCGGTCATCGTGTCGTACATGGCGGCGAGCGGTTCATCGGTCCCATTCGCCTCGACGAGACTAGCATCGGCGATATAGACCAGTTGACCGCGCTCGCGCCCTTGCACCAGCCTCAGGCGCTCCGCCTGATCCGTGCAGTCAAACATCTACGACCGACGCTCGCACAGACGGCCTCCTTCGATACAGCCTTCCACGCAACCCAAAGCGATCTAGTTCGCCGATTTGCCTTGCCCCGCGCACTGCACGATCAGGGGATCAAGCGCTACGGCTTTCATGGTCTCTCCCATGCTTTCATCGCCGCGGAACTACGGATGCGCGCACCGAAGGTCGCCGCGGGTAAGGTGATTGTCGCGCATCTTGGCAGCGGTGCCAGCCTCTGTGCTCTCGATGGCGGCGAAAGTCGCGATTGCAGCATGGGGTTTTCAACGCTCGACGGCATACCGATGGCAACGCGTTGCGGCACGCTCGATCCGGGCGTGTTGCTCCATCTTCTTGGACCGAAGGGCAGGACCCTGCGGAACCTGGAAGACATGCTCTATTATCGCTCCGGCCTGCTCGGGGTGTCTGGCATCAGCGGCGATACGCGCGATCTGCTGAAAGACGAGCGTCCCGAGGCGCGGGAAGCCATCGACCTGTTTACCTTGCGTATTGCCGGGGAAATCGGCCGCATGACCGCAACGCTTGGCGGCCTGGACGGCATTGTTTTCACCGCCGGAATCGGCGAACATCAGCCGGAAATCCGTGCAGCGATTTGCGACCGCCTACGATGGTTGGGCGTCGCTATAGACGGCGAAGCGAACACCACTAGCGCGCCCATCATCAGCACATCGGCAAGCTCCGTCACTGCATTCGTCATTCCGACGGACGAGGAACAGATCATCGCCAATGAAGCCCTGTCGGTTCTGGCAAGCGAGTGATCCAGATCAACAGCCCATCGCCTCGTTCGCAGTAGTCTGACGAACGACCATATTGAATTGGAGCAACCACATGGACAAGCAGCCAACCGCAACTTTCGCGCATCCACTCGACGCCGCCGAACTCGACCTCATCGACCGCTATTGGCGAGCGGCCAATTACCTCTCGGTCGGCCAGATCTACCTGCTCGACAATCCGCTACTGCGCGAACCCTTGAAGGTCGAGCATATCAAGCCGCGCCTTCTCGGCCATTGGGGCACAACCCCAGGGCTCAACTTCATCTATGCCCATCTCAACCGGATCATTCGCAATCGCGATCTCGATATCATCTACATCTGCGGTCCTGGCCACGGCGGCCCGGGCATGGTCGCCAACACCTATCTCGAAGGCACCTATAGCGAGGTTTATCCGGATATCTCCGCGAACACGGACGGCATGCGCAAACTGTTCCGCCAGTTTTCCTTTCCCGGCGGCATTCCAAGCCATGCGGCGCCTGAAACACCCGGATCGATCCATGAAGGGGGCGAACTCGGCTATGCATTGGTGCATGCCTATGGGGCCGTCTTCGACAATCCCGATCTGATCGCCGCCTGTGTCGTCGGCGACGGCGAAGCTGAAACGGGTCCGCTGGCCGCCAGCTGGCATTCCAACAAGTTCCTCAATCCGGGCCGCGACGGCGCGGTATTGCCAATCCTGCATCTCAACGGCTACAAGATCGCCAATCCGACCATCCTTGGCCGCGACACCGACGAGGACCTGCGTCATCTCTTCATCGGTTACGGCTACGAGCCCTTCTTCGTCGAAGGTTCCGACCCGCATCAGATGCATCAGGCGATGGCTGCGACCTTCGATCAAGTCTTCGACCGCATCCGCGCCATCCAGACTGAGGCCCGCACCGGCGCACCCGGCAATTTCTGCCCGCGCTGGCCGATGATCGTGTTCAGAAGCCCGAAGGGCTGGACGGGGCCGGAGGAAGTCGACGGCAAGAAAGTCGAAGGTTTCTGGCGGGCGCATCAGGTGCCGGTTTCTAATTGTCGCGAGGACGCCGGCCATCGAAAAATCCTAGAAGACTGGATGCGCAGCTATGATCCGCAGGATCTTTTCAACGTCGACGGGCGCTTGAAAGAGGAATTATCTGCATTGGCGCCGAAAGGGAAACGCCGCATGGGCGCCAATCCACATGCCAATGGCGGGCTGCTGCGCCGTGAACTCGTTGTACCCGATCTTCGCAACTATGAGGTTGCCGTCGAAAAGCGTGGTAGAACAATGGCTCAATCGACCGAGGTCCTTGGCCATTATCTTCGCGACATCCTGACCCTCAATGCCGATCGCGCCAATTTCCGCATCTTCGGCCCAGACGAGACGGAATCCAACCGTCTTGGTAGCGTCTTTGAAGTGACCGACCGTGTCTGGATGGAGGAGATAAAACCCTATGACGTCAGCCTTGCCCGAGACGGTCGGGTCATGGAAGTCCTCAGCGAGCATCTATGCCAAGGATGGCTGGAAGGTTATCTGTTGACTGGGCGCCATGGTCTGTTCTCCTGCTATGAAGCCTTCATCCACATCGTCGATTCCATGTTCAATCAGCACGCCAAATGGCTGAAGGTGTCGCGCGAACTGCCATGGCGCAAACCGATTTCCTCGCTGAACTACCTTTTGACATCGCACGTTTGGCGACAGGACCATAATGGCTTCAGCCATCAGGATCCGGGGTTCATCGACGTTGTTGCCAACAAAAGAGCCGACACCGTGCGCATCTACCTGCCACCGGATGCCAACACGCTGTTATGGACCGGCGACCATTGCCTGAAAACCTATGACCGCATCAACGTGATTGTTGCCGGCAAACAACCGGAGCTGCAATGGCTGTCGATGGATGAAGCAGCTAAGCATTGCGAAGCCGGCATCGGCATTTGGAATTGGGCCTGCAACGAACAAAGTGCAGTTGAACCGGATGTCGTCATGGCCTGCGCCGGCGATGTCCCTACCATGGAGACGCTCGCCGCTGTCGACCTTCTCCGCCAGAATATTCCGGAACTATCGATCCGCGTGGTCAACGTTGTCGACCTGATGGCGCTGCAATCGAAGGAGCAACATCCGCATGGTCTCGCCGACGAAATCTTCGACAGCTTGTTCACACCGGACAGGCCGGTGATCTTCGCCTATCATGGCTATCCCTACCTCATCCACCGCCTCACCTACCGGCGCACCAACCACCGCAACTTCCATGTCCGCGGCTTCATCGAGGAAGGAACGACGACGACGCCCTTCGACATGACCGTTCTCAACGAGCTTGACCGCTACCATCTTGCCATCGAGGCGATCGAGCGCGTGCCGGGTCTCAAGGAAAAGGCACGGGATGTGATCCAGCTTTTCCGCGACAAGCTCGAAGAACACGGTCGCTACATTCGCCAGTACGGTGAGGACATGCCGGAAATCAGTAACTGGAAATGGCCCTATGGCGACAATTGGGATCGTTTGTCCTGACGTGACGCTCTATCAAGGGACCGGCTGAGGCGCTCGGTTCCTTGGGGAGTGTGGGGCGGTAAAAAAGCCTGCACTTTTTGTGTGCGGCAACGCTCGTGATAAGGATCCGATGTCATCGTAACAGACCGGCGGAGAACCCGAAGCGGAGGTCGATTTCAGCGGTTGGCAGGTCTTTTTTTGGGGGTTGCTTGCCGGTCCGACCGCCTCGTCGATGATCTCGTCCTGGCGCAATTATCAAGCGCGAGGGATCCAACTGTTCAGCGCGGCTGGTGGCTTACGGTGCTCGCGCCGATCCTGATCCAACTCGAATATTTCATGGGCTCTCAGAATGCCGCATCGATGTCGACCACACCGATCAGCTTGTGATTGACGAACTCCTTGATGCCCAGATCCAGCAATTCTCGACCGTAAGCAATTTTGGGTGAGCTTCGAGATCTTTTCGCAGGATGTGCGCTGCGCTTTGCATCACCTTGGCGCGTCCGGCGAATGCGGTTTCTTTCCAGAACAGGAACGTGACGTGGGCACGCTCGATGGCCAGCTTGACGTCGGCGTCGGTGACGTTCGGAAACGTCTTCACCACTTCGCCGGTATAAGGGTTTGTTGTCGTGTATAACATGACGGCTTCCTTACTCGTTGCACGAGGCCTGGGAACTCAAATACGATCTACTAGGCCTATTCGAACGAGGCTGTCATCGGACTGAATATCGAGCCTTGATCTATATCATGGCAGGCGTTGCCCGTGGGCCTAGTCTCGCCTCATCAATGTCGAAACGGATGAAAGAGACGGATCATGATTGCAAAGACGATGATGGCGGCAGTCGTGCGCCAGTTTGGAGAGCCGCTAGCGATTGAGAGCGTGCCTGTGCCGGTTCCCGGACCCGGCGAGCTTCTCATCAAGGTGATTGCCTGCGGTGTTTGCCATACAGACCTTCACGCCGCGGACGGCGATTGGCCGGTGAAACCGTCACCACCGTTCATCCCCGGTCATGAAGTCGCCGGCGTCGTAGCGGCGCTTGGTCCAGGCGTTACGGATTTTAGGGAGGGCGATCCGGTGGGCATCGCCTGGCTGCATGACGCCTGCATGCGGTGCGAATATTGTGAAACAGGCTGGGAAACCTTGTGTGAGCACCAGCATGACACCGGCTACAGCTGCGACGGCGGCTTTGCAGAATATGTCATCGCCTCGGCAGCCTTCACCGCACGGCTTCCGGTTAACGTTGATTTTGCGCAGATCGCGCCGATCTTGTGCGCTGGCGTCACGACCTACAAAGGACTGAAGGAAACCGA
This sequence comes from Rhizobium sp. BK098, assembly GCF_014193155.1. Lineage (NCBI taxonomy): Bacteria > Pseudomonadati > Pseudomonadota > Alphaproteobacteria > Hyphomicrobiales > Rhizobiaceae > Rhizobium > Rhizobium sp. BK098. The sequence goes on from NZ_JACHYY010000005.1 coordinate 55,355, forward strand.
GGCCCGTCCGGGCGAATGGGTGGCGATTTCCGGCATCGGTGGCCTCGGCCATGTCGCGATCCAATATGCCAAGGCGATGGGACTTAAGATCGTGGCACTCGATGTCACACCGGAGAAGCTCGCTTTGGCACTCGCGACTGGCGCTGATGTCGCGATTGATGCTCGGTCGCCTGACGCAATCGCCGACGTCCTTAAGGCGACTAACGGTGGCGCCCACGGCATTTTGGTAACGGCCGTCTCGCCTCCTGCCTTCTCCCAGGCACTCCATATGGTCCGCCGCAAAGGCACAGTCGCCCTCGTCGGCCTGCCGCCGGGAGAATTTCCGACGCCGATCTTCGACGTCGTGCTCAAGCGCATCACTTTGCGAGGCTCGATCGTCGGGACGCGCCGCGATCTCGACGAGGCCATCGCCTTTGCGGTCGACGGCAATGTCAAGGCGGAAATAACCAAGGCACCGCTGAGCGACATCAACACGATCTTCGCCAAGCTCAAGGCAGGCAAGATCGAGGGACGGATGGTTCTGGATTTCACTATGCCGATCACGACCGCGAAACCGGGAGCAGACGGTAAATTGTTTCAGGTGTGAGACGCCTCCGTCTGAGGACTATATCGTGTGGCGGTCCTCGATAGAAAATCCAAGCAAGAGAGCCATTATGTTCCGCACGAAGATTCACGGTAGCCCAGCCGCTCCTGGAGAGATCAGCAGCGGCCCATTCTAGGCGATGCGTTAAATGATGGCTTTCCTCGGTACGCTGCCACCCACTCTCGCACAAGCAATCGATCCGGAAACAATCGATTGAGCACGTGCAGCATCTATCCCCTCCGCTACGAGATGCTGCACTAAGGCTCTGGAAAGAACATCGGACTCGGTTGAGGACGCCTGAACGGTTGCTTTTCTCGGTCTAGCACGCTCATTCGCGACTTTCCCAGACAGCGCATCGGCAATTTTCCTCGTCACCCGATTTGCGGCACGGCGGAACGGATCATTCTGCACGTGCGCATATATTGCGGTAGAGCGGGGGTTCGAATGATCGAGAATCGCTCCGATCGGGGCAAGCGCTTCGCCGGTCGAAATGGCGGTTGAGCCAATCGTGTGCCTGAGCGTATGCGGAGTGACGCCGGAAAGACTGGCTTTCTTGATCGCTTTGGACCAAACGGATTTGGTGCCTTGGAAATAGCCATCGCCGCGCTCTGCCGGGAATACGAAGTCGTTCCCATCTTTTCGCGGCAGAGAGTTAAGAAGAGCAACTGAGGCTGCACCCAGAGGACGAACGGACCTCCCGGTTTTGCTTTCGTCCAGTTCGAGCAATCCTTCTGCAAGATTGACTTCAGACCATTTAAGCCCGGCAATCTCGTCGCGACGGCAACCTGTCAGTACCCAAAGGCGGGCGATGTTGATCGCCTTGGAATTCACACCTTCCGCCTCAAGCTCGTCCAGGGCAGCGCCCAGGCGCGTAATCTCTTCGAAGGTGAGATACCGTGTCTTCTGATTATCGGTCTTGCGGATGGCAGCGTTCTCGCACGGATTACGTTCGACAACTTCATTCCGAAGAGCAAAGCTGAACACGGCGGATAGATCCCGAACGACTTTGCGTGCGGCCCCCGCCCCACCGCAAACTATGACGCGCTTACGCGGCCCAATCTCCTCGTCACACGCCGTCTTCCCGGTGGTTACGTCAGCAACGAACCTCTCCCCATCGCCTGCGTTGATATCCCGTGCCCGCCGATTACCTAGCAAAGGCACGACATGGTGACGAAGGCGCGCCATCGTATAGGCTTTTGTTCGCGGCTTCATCGCCTCATCCTGTCGCTTGCCTCGCTGAATGACGCAGCCTTCTTTCTCATAGAGATCGACAAGAGCACTCATCGTCATCTCACGACGTTTTGCCTGAAGTTCGGTCATGGGATCTGCGCCGGTGATAACACTGCTGAGCTTGGCCTTCGCCAGTTTCCTGGCTTGTTCGGCGGTCAGCGGGCCGTGGCGCCCTATGATGAACCAATGTTGAGTAGCGGAACGACAGCCCCCGTTGGCACGATATTTTATGACAAAGGTCTTCACTCCCGTCGGCTCAACACGCAGGGCAAATCCAGGAAGATCACAGTCCCAGACATGATACCGTTTGTCCTTCGGCTTGGCGCCATCGACGACACGCTTTGTCAGCAATACATCACTTCGTTTGCCCATTTTGACGCTCGTTCGGATACCACTGAGATACCACAATGATGGAAAAGGCCCGGCATATTGTATGCGTTTAGCAGGCGCTAATGTTAACTTAACTAATTGATATAATATCACAATAGCGCGGTGTCAGATACTGCAGCGTAAGACATACTCAACCTTGCCAAGGTTGGGGTCGAGGGTTCGAATCCCTTCGCCCGCTCCAGTTTTACAGATTTTCCTCCGAAGAGAAAAAGTCACGGCTCAGGCCGGGGCTGGTATTTTGCCGAAAAGGCGAGTTTCCCTATTCCCGTTTCCTTTCCTTGCATCTATGCCTTGCCCACGCGCGAAGGGTCTCAAATCAGTCTCATTTGACGTTCAGGTCTGCGCATCGGATAGACCGGACGAAACGCGGTAGCTGCTCGCATGAAAAGCATGAAAACAAAGATTTCCCTGCTGATTGCGATGCTGTCGCTTCTACCCATTCCCGCATTTGCCCATCCGCATATCTTCATCGATGCCAAGTTCGAGGTCGTCTCGGCGCCCGATGGCTCGATCAGCGAGCTGCGCAACGTCTGGAGCTTCGACGAGGTGTTCACCTCCTCTGTACTCATGGATTACGGCAAGAGCGGCGACCAAGTGTTGAGCGCGAGCGAGCTCAAGGCGGTCGGCAAGACGGTCCGGGATTCGCTGGCGCAATATGGTTACTATACGAACGTCACCAGCAACGGCAAAGCGGTACCGATGGCCAAACCGGACGCGGTTGAGGCCAATTACAAGGATGGTTCGCTGACGCTGACCTTTTCGCTGAAGCCGGAGCAGAAGACTTTCCTCAAGGGAACCACCATCTTCGGCATCTACGACAAGACGCTCTATACGGCCGTCGATTTCGCCACCGACAACGATTTGACCACGTCGGGGCCGGCTTTAGGCCGCTGCAAGCGCAAGGTGATCAGGCCCAACCCGAAGGAAGTCATGGCGGAAAACCAGGCCGCGCTGACCAGCATGTTCTTCAGTGACCCGAAGGGCACGGACTACTCGCTGCTCGTGGCCACACGGCTCGAAGTCCAGTGCTGATCCCGTAAGGACATCTTACCTCACTTGAAAGACAGATCGTCGTCTGCGGCAGACCTCTTTCCCCTTGGCCCAGGCGATATGTAGCGGCGGGCGATGAGCCAGCAGGCGAGCGCCCAGGTCGCGCCGGCGCACCAGCCGCCGAGAACGTCGGTCGGATAATGCACGCCGAGATAGACCCGGCTCGCGCCGATCATCAATGTCAGCAGGATGCCGGCCGCGACGATGAAGACGCGCGTCGAACGATAGGTCCGCGTGCCTGAGATCAGCGCGGCAAGAGTCAGATAGGTCACGGCCGAAACCATCGCATGGCCGCTTGGAAAACTCAGATCCTGCACCTCGACCAGATGCGGCACGATATCCGGACGCGCCCGCGCGACGCCGATCTTCAATGCCGTGCTCAATGCCCATCCGCCCAGGACCGAAGCGAGGATGAAAATGGCGATGGAGCGTTGCCGGTCGAGAAGCAGATAGATCGTCACGAGCGCCGTCATCAGCGCGAGTACCGTCGTCCCGCCGAGGCTGGTAATGTCCTTGACGGCATGGGTGAGCCATCCCGGCCCGATCGGCATGGCAAGGTTCCCGGGCTGACGAAGCGCCAGCAATATCGCCTCGTCGAACCCCTTCGTGCTGCCTTCGAGCACCTCTCCTGTGAGATAGATGAACAGAAGAATGCCGCCCGAAAGCGCGGCGAACATCACGAGCAGCAAGGGCTCGTAGCGGTTCAACCATCCAGGAATGCCCGATGTGCCGAATGGCCGATCCTTCATGCGCTGAAACCTGCCTTGAGTGCTCTCATATCGTTCGTCCACCATCGATAGCGGACAAAGCCTATCTAGGAACAAAACGCGCAGCTTCCAATCGATCAAAGCCGGAACGATATATTCGGCGGCGCATGCGCTTCAGGTTCGTGAAATAAAACCTCTCTATCTTGACGGGAATTGTCGCAGGCACCGCGGCAGCCACGACAGGATGTGGCCTGCTTCGCTTTCTGCCGAAGGATGGTCCATGGGGGCGTTAGCAATACAGAAGCGTTCAGGCTGGTGGTCAGGCGCCATGTCTGCCGTCAAACTTTCTACTGTTTTCCAAGCCGCGAGCTGTGCTACTAGAGCTGCAGGGGCGATCAGGCATCAGGTGTTTTCAGAGTGTTAAATGTTGGGACATCTTTTTCCGCCCGGCTGTCTATGCTGGCCGGAACGGGGCTGCTGGCAGCGTTCATAGTCGGTATGTTCCCGGCCTCATCCAGAGCGGACGATACTCCTAAATCCTCAGCTGAGACCTGGGTCGTCACGCTTGGTGCGACGGTTGAATATGGCCCGAGCTATGAGGGATCGAAGCATTATACCTTCGGCGCCCTGCCATCATTCGACATCCATCGTTTGGGTGAGGCGCAGGAATACAGCGCGCCTGACGATAATTTCGATTATCAGCTCTTCGATCTCGGCGGCGTCGAAATCGGCCCGGTTGTCGGACTGCGGGACGACCGCTTCGACATCAACGATCTGCACCTGCAAAGCCAGCGCAGGGTGCGATGGAATTTCGATGCGGGCGGCTTCGCCCAATATTGGCTGATGGACAATCGGCTCCGGTTCCGCACGGAAATACGCCAGTCGCTTTGGGGCGGCGATGGTCTGGTGGGCGATTTTGCCCTCGACTGGTTCCAGCCGCTCGGAGACAAATGGCTCCTGTCCGCCGGCCCTCGCCTGTCGATGGCAAATTCAGTCTATATGCGCACCAACTTCGGCATCTCGGAAAGCGAAGCTGCGAGACATGGCCATATCAATGCCTTCGATGCCGGTACCGGCGTGAAATCGGTCGGCTTCACGGTAGCGGCGACCTATACGATCTCGCCGGAATGGAGCGTGCAGGTCTACGGAAAATATAACCGTCTGGTGGGCGATGCGGCCGATAGCCCGATCACCTCGCGCTTCGGCTCACCCGACCAGAACATCATTGGCTTCACGCTGAACAGAACCTTCAACGTCAAGTTTTAAAGCACTCTTCGCTTCATTCTCGGCAATATAGTTGCGCGTCAGCGGAATGATATCGTTTCGCTTGGCGATCTGGATCTGGAATACGACGAGATCCTCGTAGCGGAAGGCGGCCTCCGCCGTCGAAAGATAATATTCCCACATGCGGCAGAAGCGCTCGTCGTAGAGCTTCGCGGCGTCGTCCCAACGCGCCATGAAACGCTCCCGCCACGCCTCCAGCGTCTTGGCATAATGCAGCCGCAGCACCTCGACATCGGTGATGGCAAGCCCCGCCGCCTCGATCTCCGGCACGATCTCTGACAGCGCCGGAATATAGCCGCCCGGAAAGATGTATTTGTCGAGCCACGGCGTCGTGAAGCCGGGCGTCGCCGAACAGCCGATGGTGTGCAGCACCATGATGCCGTCATCCTCGAGCAGTTCAGCGCATTTGCGGAAGAACGTACGATACGACGCCAGCCCGACATGCTCGAACATGCCGACGGAAACGATCCTGTCGAAGCGGCCGGTCAGGCTGCGGTAGTCCCTCAGCGCGAACTGAACCTCTGCCGGAGTTCCGCCCGCCCTGTCGGCCACGCGTTTCGAGGCATACTCATGCTGTTCTTCCGACAGGGTCACGCCGAGCACGTAACCGCCCGGCGCATGTTCGGCCATATGCAGCGCGAGGCCGCCCCAGCCGCAGCCGATATCTAGGATGCTGTTGTTCGGCTCGATCAAAAGCTTGGCGGCGAGATGCCGCTTCTTGGCAATCTGCGCATCGTCAAGCGATTGGTCCGCATGCTCGAAATAGGCGCAGGAATATTGCCTGTCCGGATCGAGGAAGAGTTCGTAAAGCCTACCGTCGAGATCGTAGTGATGCGCGACATTCGCTTTCGAGCGCCCAGGCAGGTTGCGATGGCGGAAAATCCGCAGCTTCGTCCTGATATGATCGATGATGCGGGCAATGAGCGGGTGGGTGCTGTTCTGCCCTTCGCGCAGCATCATCGCCACGAAATCGTAGAGCGTACCCTGCTCCACGATGAAGCGGCCATCCATAAAGAGCTCGCCAAGCCGCTTATCGGCATCGATGAGGAGCGCCCATTCGGCGCGGTCGTCGGTGAAACGGACACGGACCGGCTTGCCGGTGCCGTCGCCAAAGGTCAGCACACGGCCGCTTGCCGTGGTCACGGTCAATGCGCCGCGCGTCACGATCGAAGACAGCGCGCGCTTCACGCACCAGTCCACAACACCGGAGAAAAGGACATTGCTCTTGCCCTTAGAGCGGTTTTCAGCTGGAGAACCGGTCATCTTCCATCCTTACCGGCGCTGCTGCGCAGCCCGTCATGCTTGACATGCCAATCGTCACGCTCTTCCGGCGTCGCGTTGGCTCCGGCGATCAACCAGACGCCCAGGAGGATCAATCCGCTGCCGACCACCTGCAGGGCGACGACACGCTCGCCGAAGACGAACCAGCCTGTCGCGATGATCAGCACGTAGCTAATGCCGGAAAGCGGGAAGGCGCGGCTGAGATCGAGTTCGGCAAGCACGTTCATCCAGATGAAGAAGGTCACGATCTCGACGGCGATGGCTGCCAATATCCAGTAGGAGGAGAGCGCTTGCCACAGCCAGCTTTCCGCGTCCCCAGCGTTCATCTGCTCGGCTCCGAGCTTGATGAAGAATTGGAACAGGGTATTCAGCACCGGCACGGCAAGCCAGGAAAGACGCATCGGCATTACACATCCGCCTCATCTGTCGAGAACAGCGGCGATACCAGGCGCAACAGTCCCTGAAGGAAAGGATTGCGATGGCGGAAATACATCGCATTGGCCGTCAGCTTGCTGCCGAGCCGCACCTTGTTTTCATAATAGGCCTGACCGCTCTGGTACCGGCTCAAGCCATTATCGAGGCAATAGCGCAGATTGGTGAACCAGCTTAAGAAATAGAGATTGTAGGGCCGGCCCTTTTCGCCATCCATGCAGAAGAACTTGTCGATCGCCACGCGCTCGTCATGGACGATCAGATTGGCGGCCATGAGCTTGTCTTCGACAAAATAGAAGGCGCAGAACGAGCGGCCGCTCATCCGGTCGAGAATGCCCTGGAAATAGGCGGGCGTCAGTTCTTCGAACTGCCATTCGCTGCGATTGCGCGTGTCGTGATAGAGCGCCATGACCTCAGGCAGGAATTCGCCGAAATCCGTCCGAATCTCGACCCTGACCTGTTCGAAGGATTTCATCTTGCGGCGCATGTCCTTGCGCGTACCGGACGAAAGCCTGGCGAGATATTCGTCGACAGTCTTGAAATCGATATCGAGCCAGGCCGTTGGAAGGCCGCCGATCGTGGCATAGCCGCGCGCGGCAAACAGCGCGCCGAATTCGGCCGATGTCGGCTCCGCAATATCCTTAAGGCCGATCAGCGCGCAATGCTCGGCCGCGGCGACCTGCTCGAAAAAGGACAGCATCTCGGCCAGCAAGACGCCGCGTCGCTCGCCATCGACGTCGGGATGAAAGCCGATCGCCCCCGTTTCCGTGCAGGGTGAACCCAGGCAGGCAAGGCGCAGCTTCAGGAACTTCGGAAAATGGCGCTGAACCTTGCGCATGGACCGGCGCAGGAAGCCTTCCTCCAGCGTGGTATCGAGGGCATAAAGGCAGAGAAAGGCCGGCATGGCTGCGCTGACCCGTCCGCCTTCCGTGACGGTGATGTAGCGCCATTCAAACCCTTCGAGACCGGCCTCCTCGATCGCCAGCAGGCAATCATAGTCCTCGACCTGACCCGGGAAACACGCATTCCAGGCATCGCGGCCGATGGCGCGGATGCTGACATGAACTTCGGCCACCGGATCGCCCATCGGCTGCGGCGGGACTTTAAGCAGCGGCTGCGACATGACGCGCCTCGAAGAAATCGGCCGTAAAATCGGCCACCTGACGGTGCTGCCGGTCGACATGGATCATATGGTAGCTGTCCGTGATCCATTTCAGCTCGTGCGGAGCGCCGATATGCTCGGAAATGTAACGGGCATGCTTCGGGCTGGCGAGATCGTCATCCTCGGCATGCAGGATCAGCGTCGGCGTCTGCATCCGCGGCAACAGGCTGCGAAGAGCCTTGCCCAGCCGGTGCATCTCGACCAGACCTTTGCCCGGGAATTTTTCCAAAACGCCTTCGCTCGCCATGCCTTCGATCAGCCGGCGCATGCGCTCGTCCTTTATCCCGAGCGAGGTCGTCTCGCTGAAGTTCAGCCGATCGAGGAACGGAACGCGCGACAGCCAGCCGATCTGGGAGGCCAGCAGCGGATAGTAGAAGGGAACGTCCCAGCCGTCATAACTGAAGCAGGGAGAATAGATCGCCACCGCGCTGATGGTCTTCTTCTGCTGTTCGGCGGCCAGCATCGCCAGCTTGCCACCGACGCAGATGCCGGCCGCAAAGACTTCCTGCGTTCTGGATGCAAGAAATTCCGATGCGCTGACGACAGAGGCTAGCCAGTCTTCCCAGCTCGTTCCGCGCAGGGTCTTCGCATCGACGCCATGGCCTGCAAGCAACGGCGCATAGATGCTGTAGCCCCTGCGGTTGAGGTGACGAGCCACGAGCTTCATTTCGGCCGGCGCTCCCGTCAGACCGTGAATCAGAAGAACGCCTTTGCCGTTTGAGCCCTCCATGAAGAAGCTCAATTCGTCAGCTTTCATGAGACAGCTCCGACTGCCGATTTTCCTTGGCCATAAAGCCAAGAGCATGGCAGGTGCTGATCACATGCGTGCCATTCTTTTCCTGCTCGTCCTTGATCTGCTCATGCAGCGCCTGGAGTTTCGTCCAGTGGGTCCGCGGGCGATAATGGTGCTCCGCATGATAGCCGTTGCCGAACCAGAGCCAGTTGTAGAAGGATTTGTGGCTCGAAACGCCCCAGGCGATCGGCTCGTCCGGATCGCCATTCAGATGTTCGTAATAGCCGTTCAGCGACGACAGGCAATTGCCGATATAATAGAACGGCACGAAGAACAGCACCGCCTTCCAATCGTAGATCAGCGCGAGCGCGGCAAGGCCTAGGAAGAAATAGAGTTCGAACCGTCCCCAGGCCGCATCGAAGGGGCGGTTGCGGGCGATCGCCTTGTGGATGTCGCCGAGGCTGTCGCGGAAGAAGCTCAGAAACGTGTAGGACCAGACGTTTTCCGGCTGGCCGTCGCGGCCGTGGCGATAGATCGACAGCAGATCGATAGTGTCGCCTTTCTCATCCGGCCGGTCGCTGTTGCCGGAATGGTGGCGCATATGCACCCAATGATAATAGGTCTGCGAGAAACCGATCGCGACCGATTCCAGCAGGCTGAAACCGTAGTTCATCCAGCGCGGCTTGAAATAGGGCGTATGGATGAAGTTGTGCGATATGCTGTTGATGTTCCAGGAGATGGAAACGGCATAAAGGCAGCCAAGAATGGCCGAAAGCCAAAGCGGCCGGCTTTCGAAGCCGACGATCAGATAGACATCGAAGGCGAGATGGGCGACAGCGGCCAGAACCGGTGCCAGATCCCATCGGGTGTGCGCAAAGATTTTCATAGTCCTGTAACTCCCACGCAAGCCACACCGGCGGTGACGAGGAACACGCCCGTCGCGTGGCGCAGGTTGATGTTTTCCTTGAAGATGACGGCGCCGGCCAGCACGATGACCACATAGCTCAGCGCCATCAGCGGAAAGGCGATGGTCAGGGGGACGCGCTCCAGAACGGCCGTCCAGGCGAAAAGCTCAACGGCCCAGAACAGAATGCCGAGCCAGGTGATCGGCTTGGCCAGCGCCGAAAGCAGGGCGCCTTCGCCGGCCGTTTGCTTAAAGCAAACTTCGCGGGCCGTCTCCGCGAGTATGCAGAATAGGATCAATCCCAGCATGGGAAGTGTCAAGCTGCCAGTCATTCCATGTACTCCGCCAGCACCTCCAGCAGCGCATGATTGGCTGCGCTGTTGATGTTTCTCATCGTTTCGGCGCCCTGGCGCATACGCGGCTGATCGATGAAGATCTCCGCGCGCTTCATGAACTGCATCCGAAGACTGCCAGCATAACTCGGGGTCGAATAATCCCCGATGACATCGGCGCCGATGATACGGTGACGGCTGCCGATTTCGCTGATGAGGGAGAGGAGATAGGGCAGCCGCATGCGGCCCTGATCCCAATTGGTAACGGCATCGTCGGCGGCCAGCACGTCCTTGTCGATCGTCACATAGACCGCCTCGGTGCGAATACGGCTGAGCATGTGATCGATGAAATTTTCCTCGCCGATTTCGGCGATCGACTTCCAGTGCAGCGCCCCCCCTTCCTGGCGGTAGCTGGCGCCATTGCCATAATCGGCCAGGACGCGGCTCGGCGGATGTTCGTAAGGGTAGAGTTCCAGCTTGCCGTCGCCGAGCCAGTGCAGATTGGCCCCCTTGCGCTCCGGGCTGCGAAGATCATGGCTGCAGACGCCGATCGTGATGACCTTCTGGATGCTGGGATTGGCAAGTGCGCTGTTGACCCAGGAGCCGCAGTGCAGTCCGCCGTCGAACTTGACCCAATCCGGATGATTGTCGAAATGGATCAGCGTAGCCGCGCTGGACTGCCGCTCGAGCGCGTCGTCGAGCAGCAGGGCGGTGATATGATGGAAATCACCGGAGCCCATGAAGCACAGTTGCGGCGTCTTGCCCGTCGCAGGCCTGTTCTTGACGATCTCGCGGCTGAGATCGTCAAGAGCACCCTGCTTGCTCCACAGCCGAACCTGCTGGCCGGCATTCTTGCCGAAATACTGGTACGCGCCTGCGAATTTGCACGCGCGTACGAAGTCGGGCTGCAACTCCAAAGCATCATCGAGATGAAGAAGCAGCAGTTGCACCGTCTTATCTCCGGGCCGCGCGCGTCAGAAGCTGATCGAGAAGCGCAAGCGCCAGATCGATCTCTTCGCGGGTGATGAGCAGGTTCGGAGCAAACGTGATGACGTTCTTGTGGTAGCCGCCGACGTCAAGCACGAGGCCATAGGTCCTGCCGCCGACTTGAAGGTCGCCCTTCATGCCTTCGTCGCACATCCAGTCCAACGTCGCCTTGTCGGGCGTGTAGCTGTCGTCCTTGCAGATTTCCATGCGCAGGGCGAGACCGAGACCATCGACCTCGCCGACGGTGGCGTGGCGCTTCTGCAGCTGCTTCAGCCCGTCGAGGAAATGCGCGCCCTTTTCCATGATCGCAGCGCCGAAATCCTGCTCTTCCAGCATCTTCATCGTTTCGAGCGCAACGGCAGTCCCCATCGGGTTGCTGGCGAAGGTCGAATGCGTGGAGCCGGGCGGGAAGATCTCCGGATTGATCATCTCTTCGCGAGCCCAGACACCGGAAAGCGGGTTGAGGCCGTTGGTGATCGCCTTGCCGAAGATCAGCGCATCCGGCGAAACGCCGAAATGCTCGATCGACCAGAGCTTGCCGGTGCGGTAGACGCCCATCTGGATTTCGTCGACGACGAGCAGGATGCCGTGATCATCGAGCACCTTCTTCAGTTCGACGAAGAAGTTCATCGGCGGAATGACATAGCCGCCCGTGCCCTGGATCGGCTCGATATAGAAGGCCGCATATTCGGACTTGCCGGCCTTCGGGTCCCAGACGCCGTTATATTCGCTCTCGAACAACCGGGCGAACTTCTGGACGCAGTAATGTCCGTATTCTTCCTTTGACATGCCCTTCGGGCCGCGGAAGTAATAGGGAAATTCAACGAATTGGGCGCGATCGCCGAAATGGCCGTAGCGGCGGCGATAGCGATAGCTCGAGGTGATCGCCGAAGCGCCGAGCGTGCGGCCGTGATAGCCGCCCTCGAAGGCGAACATCAGGCTCTTGCCGCCGGTGTAATTACGCACAAGCTTCAGTGAATCCTCTACGGCCTGCGAGCCGCCGACGTTGAAATGGACGCGGCCCTTGTGACCGAACTTGCGCTCCGCATCCTGGGCGATCATCGCCGCAAGCTCTACCTTTTCGCGGTGCAGATATTGCGAGGCGACCTGCGGGAGACGATCGAGCTGGCGGTGCGCGGCCTCGTTCAGGCGCTCGTTGCGATAGCCGAAATTGACGGCGGAATACCACATCTGCAGATCGAGGAACGGCGTCCCGGTCCGATCGTAGACATAGGAGCCTTCGCATTCTTCGAAGAATTTCGGCTTGTCCATATAGTGAACCGTGTCGCCATGGGAGCAATAGATCTCCTCAAGCGCGCGCAATTCCTCTTCGGAGCGGACGGACTCGGTCTCGCCGCTGAAGGCTTCGGCTACATTCGTTTTCATTCAATGCCTCTCGGTCTGTTTTACGCTGTCTTGAAATGCGGCAGCGTACGGGAGCGTCGCTCGACGCTCGGGAGAACGGCTTCCATCTTTGGAAGCAGGTCGGAAAAATCTGCGAAACCGACATAGGGAATGCCGTTTTCCTCGCAGTAATCGACAAGCTTGGCCTTGGCGAAAACGAGGTCGACCTTGTCGGAAACGCAGAAGTCGCTTCGCCCGTCGCCGATGTAGACCTGAAGGTCATTGCTATCGACGACGCGGCATTTGCAGACACCGGCGCCGGATACGCAGCCGGTTGTCGTAAACGGCGGAAACAGCGAATAGGATTCGCGGCCCTGGGAAACACTGCAGGTCAGCACATTGGCGACGATCGGCAGGCCCTCGATGCCATGACGCGCCAGGATGCGCCGGATAAAATAATCCACACCATCGCTGACGATCGTGACAGGCAATTCGCCGCGACGGCAGAAGGACAGGAAAGCCTCAAAGCCTGGATCGATCGCCAGCGTATCGAGAAACCGGTCGAGCTCGCCTCTATTTGCTTCGATGAGAGCGATCTGCCGGCGCATGCATTCGCCGGAGCCGATCTGCCCCTGCTTCCACAACTGCTCGATATCTTCCCACTCGGAACCGGCGAAACGGGTTAGCACCATATCCGTCGCGTCTTCGATGGATATGGTTCCATCAAAATCGCAAAACACCTGCATGAAATACCCCTTCGCCTTATCTTAAGTTGCGTCTAACAACCTCAGATGAGCCGGGCATGAGCGGAAAATGATGCGAAAATGAAAAACGACGAGGCCGTGAGTTTTAGCTGAGCGGCAATCTCAAATCGACCTGGAGACCGCTACCCAGACGGGACGAAGAGAGATCGACGGTTGCCGAAAGGCGGTCCGCAGTATCCGCGACGATGGCAAGCCCAAGTCCAGCCCCTTCGGTATGCAGCGTATGGAGGCGGTAGAAGCGCTGGAACACCGCTTCCCTTTCATGTGGCGGAATGCCGGGGCCGCTATCGCTGATGGAAATGCAGGCAAAGCCATCCTCCGAGGCGATAGAAACTTTGATTTCCCCTCCCGCAGGCGTGTATTTGATCGCATTGTCGAGCAGATTGGTGACGAGCATGCGCAGCAGCGCCTCATCGGTTCTGACCTGGATCGCCTCATCGCCTTCCAGCACGACGTCGAGCTCGCGGCTGGTGATGATATTGCCGAGCTCGGCAATGAGCGACGCCATCCAGTGATAAAGCTCGATCGACGTGAGATTAAGGGGGTGGTGACTGACCCTGGCGAGCCGCAGCAGCTGTTCGATAAGATGAATGGTGCGGTCGTTGCTGGCCACGAGATCGGAAACGATCGCCTGCCGCTCCTGATCGCTGTCGCTGTTTTCGAGCATCCGCAAAAGCAGCTTCACGCTCGCCTGGGGCGTACGCAGCTGATGCGCAGCAAGATCGGAGAAGCGTCGCTCCAGCGTCAGCGACTGGCCGAGCTTTTCCAGCAGCTGGTTGATCGACCGACCAAGCGGCAGCAGATCGCGCGGCAGCTCTTCAACGGGGATAGCCGAGAGATCATCGGGCGATCTTGTACGGATCTGCCGCACCAGCCCATGAATCGTGCGCAGGCCGCTATTGATGCCGAGCCAGATGAGAAAGCCGATGACCGGCACAAGCATCAGCAGCGGAAAAAACAGATTGAGGAGAATGTTGGAAACGAGCGTTTCGCGAAGCGCAATCTTTTCGCCGAGTTCGATTACAATGGTCGTGTTCGGGATCGGCAGCGAATAGACACGCCATTCGTCGCCGCCATAGGTCAGCGTGGTAAAACCCACCTTCTGCTGCGGGACGTCGGAGAGAAAGGCCGTGCTGCTATAGAAGCGGATATTGCCGTCGACCCAAGCGCGGAACATATGCGCATCTGCATAGTCATCAGCGTCTTCGTTGAAAGCCAGCTGATTGTCCATGTTGAAGTCGATATCGTCGATCTGCTTGGCGCCATGGTCCGGATTCTTTTCCAGCGGCCTGCGCAGCAGGCTCCAGATCACGTTGGCATCGTCGATGAGCTGGGCATCGTAGATATTGTTGATCTCCCGCGTTGCGCTGTTGAAGGCGAAGGCGGCGATCACGACGATCGTCACCACGACGACCGGCGCGATGCGCAGAAACAGCTTGCGGGTAAGCGTGGAATTGTTCATCGCTCGATCATGTAGCCGACGCCGCGGATCGACTTGATGAAATCGGTGCCGAGCTTCTTGCGTAGATTGTAGATCGTCACTTCGATCGTATTGCTCTCGACGGTGTTTTCCGCGTCATAGAGCGCATATTCGATATCGTTCTTCGTCACGTACCGGCCGCTGCGCTCCATGAGCAGCTTCAGGAGATGAAATTCTTTCGCCGTGGTATGGACCTGCACATTGTCTTTGCGAGCCACCATGGCCGAGGGGTCGACCTCCACGTCGCCGCAGCGGATGACGCTTTCGGTCCGCCCGTCACGCCGGCGGATGAGCGCGCGCAGCCGCGCCAGCAGCTCGTCGAGATCGAACGGCTTGACCAGATAGTCGTCGGCGCCCTCGTCGAGGCCTTCGACCTTCTGGCGCACGGAATCCATCGCCGTCAGCAGCAGCACGGGCACGGAATTTCCCCGCTGCCGGATACGCCGCAACACCTCCATGCCGCTTAGCTGCGGCAGATTGATATCGAGCACGATCGCCGCAAAATGCGAATGCGCCGCCGCTTCGAGGCCGGATTCGCCGTCGCGCATCCAGTCGACGCCGTAAGCGTGCTTTTCCAGCGCCTTCTTCAGCGACGAGCCCAGGATATTGTCGTCTTCAACAAGCAGAACGCGCACGACCGACCTCACATAGCGGTGTATTCCAAAGCGGATGTGAGCCGCAATTGGAGCGACCATGTGGCAAAGCTATGACGGATATTTTCCGCCTGGCAAGAGTTTCAAGAAAAGACGGCACTCCTGCAGACGGCTCGGAGGAACGGTTTTGCGCCGAATATGGCCTCATTGCTGCGTCGCCATCAAGCATTCCGCAAGACAGATTGCAGCTGGCGTGCTCTCCTGCGGCTGCAATATCCCTATCTCGCGATAAAACCCCGGTTCGGATAAGGGCACCATGCGGATCGGCGCCACCGGAGGAGGGCTGCCGTCGACAACAGGCAGAAGCGCCACCCCGAGCCCATGCCCGACCAATGCGGCAATCCCGGCGATATCGTCGACCTCCACCGATTCACGCGGAACGATCGAATGCGATCGCAGGAAGCGGTCGACCTGCCGCCCTCCGAAAGAGCTGCGATCATAGCGGATGAAGGGCTGCTCGCGCAGCAGCGTCCGCCAATCATCGCCCTGCAGCTTTTCGGGAACCGCAAGCACGTAGGGCTCGCGCACTAGGGGCCGCCAGATGAGATTCTTGGGCAAACCGAAGGGTGGTTCTATGAGCACGGCAAGATCGAGTTCGCCGGCATCGAGCAGGTCGAGCAAATGCAGAGAGACCCCTGGGACAACGCGAAGATGATGATTTGCGAATCGCAGACGGAAGGGGCCGAGAGCGCGGGCAAGCAACGCCGATTGAACGGAAGCAATGGCGCCGACGCGCAGCTCGCCGCCCGAAGCCTCGTCGACGGGATCGGCGATGTGCTCGAACATCGCGATAATGCTCTTGGCGCGCTCGAGCGTTCTAAGCCCGGCAGCATTCAGTGTCGCGGAGCGGCCCGTTCGCTCGAACAGTTTAATGCCAAGCCTTTCCTCAAGCCGCTTCATCTGTCCGCTGACGGCGGCCTGCGTCAGGCCAATCCGATCCCCCGCCGCAGCAAACGTTCCAAAGCGGGCGATAGCCACAAGAGTTTGAAGTTCCGCAATCATGATTCATAAATTTTCCTGTATCTCAACATCACAATATACCATTTTTCATAGAGAAAAATGTATCTTATTCATGGCTGCATCACTTCGCTTCTTGGAGACGATCATGAGCGCAGCACCACTCCATCCCTTCCACCTCGCATTTCCGGTCAATGATCTCGCTGCGGCGAGAACCTTCTATGGCGGCCTTCTCGGTTGCCCCGAAGGTCGCAGTTCGCCTGATTGGATCGATTTCAACTTTTACGGCCATCAGATTGTCGCCCATCTGGCGCCGGGTGAAACGACCGACGTGGCAGCCAATGCCGTCGATGGCCATGGCGTTCCGGTACGCCATTTCGGCGTCGTTCTGTCGATGGAGGAATGGGAGGCAGCCGCCGAGAAGCTGACGAAAGCCAACATCGAATTCGTCATCAAGCCTTATATCCGCTTCCGGGGCGAGCCGGGAGAACAGGCGACCATGTTCTTCAAGGATCCGAGCGGCAATGCCATCGAGATGAAGGCTTTCGCCGACATCAACAGTCTCTTCGCCAAATAGGGATCAAGCCGGCGACAGGAGCGGCCGCCACGGTGGAAACCGCCGGTCAGGACATGCTCGTGTCGCCGGAAAACCTCTGGGCTGCCGTAAGACCGCTCGCAGCGGCATCCTTGCGTATCGCCCGCGGCTTTCGCATGGACGCTTCCAGCACGTCGAAGATCCGGGGATCGGCCGATTGTGCAACGTTGAACCGCATGAAACGGCCCGCTGTCTCCGACAGGCTGAAAACATTTCCGGGCGCGAGGATGACCCCTTCCGCGAGGCAAGCACGGGCAAGATCGGCGGCATCAAGCCCTTCCGGAAGCCTGCACCAGAGAAACATGCCCGCATGCGGCTTGAGCCATGGGCTGATACCGATCGCTTCCAGCCGGGCCGCAACCTCATCCATCGCCTTTGCAAGCCGGACGCGCAGCGCCTCGACATGCTTGCGATAACTTCCATCCTTCAGCGCGAGATAGACGAGCTCGGCCGACAATTGTCCGCAGCTGAAGCTGCTGGCGACCTTGAGATCGACGAGATCATCGATCCACTCGGGCTTCGCGGCGATGAAGCCGCAGCGAATGGAGGCCGAAAGCGTTTTCGAGAAACTGCCGATATGGATCACCCGGTCCAATCCGTCATAGGCGGCCAGACGCGGCGCCGGCACCTGCTCGAAATCGGCGAAAATATCATCCTCGATGATGATGAGCCCGGAAGCATCCGCCAGCTTCAGCAGCCGATGCGCCGTGACGGGGGAAAGCGCCGCACCGGTCGGATTGTGAATGGCGGAATTGGTAATGTAGAGCCGCGGCTTGTACCGTTCGAGCACTTGGCCGAACAGCTCGACATCCGGCCCAGTCGGCGTGAAAGGCACGGAAACGACTTTGGCGCGATGCGCGCGCAGCAGGGCATGGAAATTGAAGTAGCAGGGATCGTCGACCACGACGGTATCGCCGGGTTCCAGCAGGAATCGGCAGAGAAGATCGATCGCCTGCGTGCCCGATTCCGTCAGCATGATCTGATCCGGGGGCACGTTGATTCCATGTTCGCCCAGGCGGCGGGCGAGCAGCTGCCGCAATGGCGGCAGGCCGAGCGGTGTCCCGTAGTTCGCAAGCACTCCGATATCGCCGCGTGCCAGCGTTCGCATCGCCTTGCGCAGGGCCGCCTGCGGCAGCCATGAAGGCGGCAGCCAGCCGCAGCCCGGTTTCAGCGCGTCGTCGCCGACTTCGAGCGATTGCCGCGAGATCCACAGCGGATCGACATTGCGGCCCGATTTCGCTCCCGTCTCGGAGAGCGACAGGGGCGGCAGCGGCCCGCAGACATAGAAGCCGGATCCCGGCCGCGAGCGGATCACACCCTCGGCCGCAAGCCGTTCATAGGCCTCCACAACGGTCGAAACCGACACCTGCATCGTCTTGGCAAAACTGCGCACGGAGGGAAGCCGAGCACCGGGTACAAGGCTGCGCCCAGCGATGCGCTCTGATATCGCCGCCATCACGCCTTCGATCCGGGTCGTGCCGGCAGCGCCGGTCATCGAGAGATTATCCATCCGTACTGCACCTTCAACCATAACAGTTTGCACAAATTGTACTGCACCGTCTCTGGTTCGGCCAGACAAATGCGTCGATACCGCGAAGACCCAGAAGGAGCATGCGCCATGGACAAGACGACGACAGGATGGATCTACGGTTTGACGGGAGTGGTGATCTTCAGCGGCTCTCTGCCGGCGACGCGGGTGGCCGTGATGGATTTTGACCCTCTGTTCCTGACCGTTGCCCGAGCCGTAATCGCCGGCCTTCTGGGTCTTGGCCTGTTGCTCGCTTTTCGTGAGAAGCGCCCGGCTCGCGGCGACATCGTCTCGCTGACGATCGTCGCCCTCGGCTGCGTCGTCGGCTTTCCGCTCTTGACGGCACTGGCGCTGAAGCACGTCACCTCGGCGCATTCGATCGTCTTCATCGGATTGCTGCCGCTGGCGACCGCGATATTCGGCGTGCTGCGCGGCGGCGAGCGGCCGCGCCCGGCCTTTTGGATATTCTCCCTCCTCGGCAGTGCGCTGGTCTGCAGCTATGCGCTGGCGCAAGGCGTATCGGCCTCGCCGGTCGGCGATCTCCTGATGCTTGCAGCCGTGATCGTCTGTGGCCTTGGCTATGCCGAAGGTGCCGTGCTCTCACGCCGGCTGGGCGGCTGGCAGGTCATCTGCTGGGCTCTCGTCCTGTCCCTGCCCGTCACTATCGCGCTCTGCATCATGACCATGCCGCACAGCATTGACGGCATCGGCGGTCCTGCCTGGCTCGGCCTGATCTATGTTTCGCTTTTCAGCATGCTGATTGGCTTTATCTTCTGGTATCGCGGGCTCGCCCAGGGCGGTATCGCAGCCGTCGGCCAGCTGCAATTCCTGCAGCCCTTCTTCGGCTTCGCGCTCGCCGCAGCCCTCCTCAAGGAAAGTGTCAGCTGGTCGATGCTCATAGTGACTCTCGCCGTCGTAGCCTGCGTCGCCGGAGCACGAAAATTCGCCCATTGAGTCCATCACCCGGTATATCACGGCACTTGATCTTCTAAACCGATCGGTCTATAAACGACAAATCGGTTTAAAAGGAGTACACCATGCCGACCCCTCTCGCCCCGCCTTTCACCGCCGAAACCGCAATCGCCAAGGTCCGCATGGCCGAGGACGGGTGGAACAGCCGCGATCCGGAGCGTGTTTCCAAGGTCTATACAGAAGACAGCCAGTGGCGGAATCGTGCCGAATTCCCGCGCGGCCGCAAGGAAATCGTCGAATTCCTGACGCGCAAATGGGCACGCGAACTGGACTATCGGCTGATCAAGGAACTTTGGGCCTTCGAGGGCAATCGCATCGCCGTGCGCTTTGCCTATGAATGGCATGACGATAGCGGCCATTGGTTCCGTTCCTACGGCAACGAGAACTGGGAATTCGACGCCGAGGGCCTGATGCAGCGCCGTTTGGCCTCCATCAACGATATGCCGATCAGGGAAGAGGACCGGAAATTCCACTGGCCGCTCGGCCGCCGGCCGGACGATCATCCAGGCCTCTCCGACCTCGGCCTTTAAAATGGTGCGTACCGTCTTCGAAAAATCCGACGCCATTGCCCTCGTTGCCGAAGTCTATCGCGAGCTCGGCTACGAGGGCGCGTCGATGAGCGAAATCACCGCCCGTACCAAACTGTCCAAGGGCAGCCTCTATCACTTCTTTCCGGGCGGCAAGGAACAGATGGCCGCCGAGGTCATGGCCAATATCGACGCATGGTTCGTCACGGAAATGTTCAGGCCGCTCGAAGAGGAAGAGCCGCGTGCCGCCATCGCCCGCATGTGGGAGACAACGGATAGCTATTTCCGCTCCGGCCACCGCGTCTGCCTGATCGGCGCCTTTGCGCTGGACGAAACACGCGACCGCTTTTCCACCGCCATCCGAGGCTACTTTCATCATTGGATCGAGGCGCTTTGTGGCGCTTTGCTCAGGGGCGGCGTGCCAAGTACCGAGGCGAAAATGCTCGCTGAAGAAGCTGTCATCGGCATTCAGGGCGCGTTGACGCTTGCCAGAGCCCTTGAAGATGAGACGGTGTTTGGCAGAACCTTGGCGCGGCTGAAGCACAGGCTGGAAACTGCCCTCGGCTAAAGCCATTTCATTGACGCGAATCACTGAACTATCGATGCTTCGCCCTCGCCGAATGCGCTCGTACCATTAGCTATTCCTCCACTTTTGCTAGCGATCTCCGCGAAAATCGCCTGGAAAGGGCATCTCCAGCCTCTCGATGTTGGGGATGACTACCTCAACAACCCACTGATATTAAAGAATCCTCCACAAAAGTATGTCATCGTTAATCATCTTTGATTTGCAACTATCCAAGCTCCCATGTTCAGCAGGGAATGGGAGCATCGAGGAGATGGATAGAAGATGCTGCAGCAGGTAAACGAAACCGACGACGCGCTGATCGACCAATTGCAACGCTCGGCGTTCGACTATTTCATGCTCTATACCAATCCGGAAAACGGACTGGTGGCGGATACGTCGATCAAGACGAGCCATTGCAGCATTGCCGCCGTCGGCTTCGCGCTATCGAGTTATCCGGTGGCCGTCGAGCGCGGCTGGATCAGCCGCGCCGATGCGGCAAAACGGGTGTTGGCCGCCCTCGATTTCTTTGCCAACAGCCAGCAGGGCACCGAACGCGGCGCCACCGGCCATCGCGGTTTCTATTATCACTTCCTTTACATGGAAACCGGCAAGCGCGCCTGGAACAGCGAGCTTTCGACGATCGATACCGGTCTGCTGCTGCTCGGCGTCTTGACAGCCGCCGCCTATTTCACCGGAAACAGCCAGGTTGAGCGCGATCTCCGCAAGCAGGCGAAATTTCTCTATGAGCGTTGCGACTGGCATTGGGCCTTGAACAAGGGCCAGACCATCAGCATGGGCTGGAAACCGGCCAGCGGCTTCCTGCGCTGGCGCTATCAGGGCTATGACGAGGCGATTTTCCTCTATTTGCTGGCGCTGGCATCGCCCACGCATGCGATCCCATCCTCCAGCTACGACGCCTTTGCCTCGACCTATACTTGGATGATGTTCAAGGACGCGCCCTTTCTCTATGCCGGGCCGCTGTTCATCCACCTCTTCTCGCATGCCTGGATCGATTTCCGTGACATCCGCGACAAGCACGTCGCCGACAAGGACACCGATTACTTCCGCAATACCCAGGCGGCAATTGCGGTGCAGCGCGATTACACCGAGCGCAATCCCGGCCATTTCGTCGGCTATACGAAGGACATCTGGGGCCTTTCCGCCTGTGACGGCCCGAACCCGACTGGCACCAAACATAGCCTGCGCTATGCCCCGAAGGTCTTCGGCTATGCCGCCCGCGGCGCGCCGCTGGGTCCTGATGACGGCACCATCGCCCCATGGGGACCGCTATCCTGCCTGCCGTTCGACCGCGAAGCGGCGCTCGATGGCACGCGGGCGCTGCTTTCGACCTATCCCAACCTGCTGCTCGACGGCCGCTTCCCCGGCGGCTTCAATCCGAGCGTGAAAGGACCCGGCCCGGAAGGATGGGTGGACGACCGCTCGGTGGCGATCGACCAGGGGCTGCTGGTCATGATGATCGAAAACGCCCGCACCGGCATGATCTGGGACCTGATGCGGCAATCTCCGATCCTCCGCACCGGCCTCGAACGCGCCGGCTTCACCGGCGGCTGGCTGGACGAGAAGAACGCAAAGCCTGCCATCGCTTGATCTGCCGATCGCGGTGGCCATCAAATGTCTCTGTCAACACAGCCAATGCCTGTCTGGCCCTTCACCCTAGCCCTCTCCCCGCAGGCGGGGCGAGGGGACGATAGAGCCAACCAACTGCCTCTCATCCGTGCAGCGTCTTGTTTTGCGCGATAACCCCCTCTCCCCGCCTGCGGGGAGAGGGCTGGGGTGAGGGGCCGTGTCTGAGTGCACGACAAAGACATACTCACCCGACCATCATCCCAGCCCCTCAAAGCCTCTTTATCGCGGCAATCACTTCGTCCTCGACATCGATACCCTCGCTTAGCGCAAGACGCCGTGAGCTTTGCCCGCGCCGGCCGGGCAGGCGGACGTTCGGATCGCGGGTGATTTCGCCTGCCAGCAAGGCCAGCCGTTGTGCCGTATCCACGGCACTCGTCGCCTCCGGATTGATGGCAATGATTGTGTGCCCGAGTGCCGGCGGAGCGCCTTTGTCGTCGAAGAGCGAGGAAGCCTCGAAGGCGTAGTTGGCGCCGGTCAGGCCGGCCGCCAGAATTTCGACCATGAAGGCAAGGGCCGCACCCTTGACATCGCCGGCCGGGACCATCGTCCCGGCCAGAGCCTCTTCGGCATCCGTGGTCGGCCTGCCCTCGCGATCGAAAGCCCAGTCCGCGGGGATCGAAGCGCCCTGCTGCCGCGCCGCCATCACCTTTCCGCGCGCCACCTTGGACAGCGCGAGGTCGATGACAACAGGCTCGTCGCCAGGAAGCGGTGCGGCGAAAGCGATCGGGTTGGTACCAAAAACAGGCGTCTTGCCGCCCCAGGGCGCCATAGAGGCCGGCGCATTGGCGACCATCAGCGCCACCAGCCCTTGATCGGCAAAACGCTCGACCGTCAGGCCCATGACGCCAGCATGATGCGAACGGCTGATGGCTGCAAGTGCAATACCCTGCTCCCGGGCGACAGCCGGAAGCTCGGCAACGGCAAGGTCGAGCGCGGGATAGGCATAGCCGTTGCCGGCATCGATGCGCAGCACGGCAGGAGAAGGCCGGCTGAGCTGCGGTTGAGCGAAGCCATCGACCTTACCAACCTTGGCCTGTCCGGCATAGGCAGGCACGCGCCGCAGCCCATGACCACTCTGCCCGGCGGCTTCCGCCGCGACGAGCGCAACCGCCACCGAGCGGGCATTCGCATCACTCACCTTGTTTCGCCGCAGAGCCGCCACAACAAGCGTTTCGGCATCGGCGAGCGACAGGTGCATGAGACAAGTTCCTGAACAAGATGAGGGGGTAAGGACCTTCTACGCCCTCATCCGCCTCATCGCAACGCAGCAAAGTGCCATTACGCCACGTCGAACTTGACGCCCTGCGCCAGCGGCAGCGTGCGGCCGTAATTGATCGTGTTGGTCGCCCGGCGCATATAGGCCTTCCAAGCATCCGAGCCGGACTCGCGGCCGCCGCCGGTTTCCTTCTCACCGCCGAATGCGCCGCCTATCTCGGCACCGGAAGGGCCGAGATTGACGTTGGCAATGCCGCAATCGGAGCCGCGCGCGGACACAAACGTCTCGGCCTCGCGCATGTCGTTGGTGAAGATCGAGGACGACAAGCCCTGCGGCACGGCGTTATGGAGCGCCAGCGCCGTGTCGAAATCACTGTACTTCATGACATAGAGGATTGGCGCGAAGGTTTCCTGCTCGACGGGACCGGTCTGCTCGGGCATTTCGACGAGAGCCGGGCGAACATAGAAGGCATCGGCTGAACCGTTTTCGACGCGTTCGCCGCCGGTGACCTTTCCGCCGGCCGCCTTCGCAGCGGCAAGCGCTGCCTGCATGCGGTCGAAAGCATGTTTGTCGATCAGCGGGCCGACCAAAGTGCCGGGTTCAAGCGGATTGCCGATCGTCACCGAACCATAGGCCTTCTGTAGGCGCGGAACGAGCTGATCATAGACGCTGTCATGAACGAAAAGGCGGCGCAGCGTCGTGCAGCGCTGGCCGGCCGTACCCATCGCGGAAAAGGCAACGCCACGCAGGGTGAGATCGAGATCGGCCGTCGGGCAGACGATCGCGGCATTGTTGCCGCCAAGCTCGAGGATGGCGCGGGCGAAACGACCGGCAAGACGTGGACCGACCGCGCGGCCCATGGCGGTCGATCCCGTTGCCGAGACCAGCGGCACCTGCGGATGATCGACCAAAAGCTCACCGAGCTCGCGGCCGCCGATCAACAGCGTCGAAAGATTGGCCGGCGCCTCGCCGCCCTCGGCGACATAGCGCTTCAGTGCCTTTTCAAACAGAGCCTGTACGGCAAGCGCCGTCAGCGGCGTCTTTTCCGACGGTTTCCAGATGGTGGAATTGCCGCAGACGATGGCAAGCGCCGCATTCCATGACCAGACGGCGACGGGGAAATTGAAGGCCGAGATGATGCCGATCGCGCCAAGCGGATGCCAGCTTTCCATCATCCGGTGCTCGGAGCGCTCGGTGGCGATGGTCAGGCCATAAAGCTGACGCGAGAGTCCCACAGCGAAGTCGCAGATATCGATCATCTCCTGCACTTCGCCAAGACCTTCCGAGGTGATCTTGCCCACTTCGATCGAGACGAGTCGGCCAAGGGCGGCTTTGCCGGCGCGCAGCTCTTCGCCGAGTAGGCGGATCAGCTCGCCGCGCTTCGGCGCCGGCACATTACGCCAGGCAAGAAACGCCGCGTGCGCCGCCGCGATTGCCGCCTTCGCCTCGCCGGCCGAATGCTCCCTCAGCCGGCCAATTTCGGCGCCGGTCACAGGAGAGGTGACGGCAAGCGTTCCGCCGATGTAGCGATCGGTCGATACGCCGAGCTCCGTCAATATAACCTTGGTTTCGGCAGCAAGATCTGATGTCGCGGTCATCTTGTTTCCTCTTCCCGTAATGTTGGTTCTCGGGATTGCCTCAGACTCTTGCCCCGACGAAATGCGCGGCCTGGGCGCCGGCCTCGTACCACATTTCCTTTGCCGCCCTGAAACTCGGCTCGACGATATCGGTCACCGGCAGCGGCAGATCGGCCTCGGAAATCTGCCCGAGAATATGGCCGGCAAGCACCTTGCCGAACACGGTGCCGGGGGCGATGCCGCGGCCATTATAGCCGGAGAAGCCGACGACATTCTGATCCAGCTTGTGGAAACGGGGTAGCGCATTGTCGGTCATGCCGATCTTGCCATACCATTCGCATTCGAATGGAATGTCGCCAAGCTGCGGAAAGAGCTTTTTGATCGACCGCCGTGCCCAGTTCTTGTGAATGGCAAGACCGGTGTTGCGCAGCGCACCGACGCTGCCGAAAACGAGCCGGCCGGCCTGATCCATGCGGAAGGACGAGAGCACTTCTTTCGTATCCCAAGCCCCCTCGCGCCCGGGCAGCACGGATTTGCGCAAGTTGTCGCCGAGGGGGACGGTGGCGAAATTGAAATAGGGCAGATGCACCTGTTCGTTCCGAACCTTTTCCCACGGGCCGGTGCTGTAAGCGTCCGTGGCCACCACGATCCAGTCGGCGCTGACCTTGCCGCCATCGGTCCAAACCGCCCATTTCGCTCCGCTTCTTTCCGTCGATGTCACGCGGCTACCGGTGTGAATGGTAACGCCGGCGTTGACCACGGCATGGGCAAGGCCGCGCGCGTAGGCAAGCGGCTGCAGCGTGCCGGCGCGCATGTCGAGCAGTGCCCCCGCATAGGCCGAACTGCCGATGCGACGCTCCGTCTCCCGCGCATCCAGCACGGTGACCGGCGCACCGCGCTTTCCCCATTGCCGGGCGCGCTCCTCGATTTCCTTCAAACCCTCCGACCCGACGGCGCAATGCAGCGTACCGTTGCGCTCAAGCTCGCAGGCGATCCCGTGCTTGTCGATCAGTTCCATCACCAGCTTCGGCCCATTGCCGAGCAGATCGAGCAGCCGCTCGCCGTGGACGGCGCCGAGTTCGCCCGGTAGATCGTCCGGCATCACCCACATGCCGGCATTGATGAGACCGACGTTGCGCCCCGCCCCGCCAAAGCCGATTTCATTGGCTTCCAGCAGCACGACACTGGTGCCGGCTTCCGCCAGGTGAAGCGCCGTCGAAAGACCGGTATAGCCGCCGCCGACCACCACAACATCGGTGGATACCTCCCCGGAAAGTGGCTTCGTTGATGGCGGAAGCGGGGCGGTCTTTTCCCAAAGACCGTGGGAGCGCGGGTCATTCAGCATGAAATCGGTCCAATCGAGAGAGCTAATGGCACCAATCTAGCGCCATGCTCGAAATTGCGGAAGCGGCAAGAGCGACATCCGATGGACATGGCATGATGCCAAAAAATCATCGGCTCTGGGAAAAACTTGCATGGCGGCGGCGCTTTCGACCATGATAGAGAAAAAGCCGATCGCCATCGCGGTCGCAGGCAAAAGCAGGACATTCTCATGAAGCCCATTTTCGTTCAGCTCCAATGCGCCCCCGGCAAGACCTACGAGGTCGCCGACGCCATCTACCAGACGGAGCTGGTTTCGGAACTGTATTCCACCAGCGGCGACTACGACCTCCTGATGAAGGTCTACATTGCCGAAGAGCAGGATATCGGCAAATTCATCAACGACCACATCGCCAATATTCCGGGCATCGTCCGCTCGCTGACGACGCTAACCTTCCGAGCGTTTTGAGAGATCCGGATTTCGGGTCGCAATACATCATCTCATTGGAAATTGCCCCTCACCCCAGCCCTCACCCCGTTTTGACGGGGGAGAGGGAGTTCATCGAGTTTTGTGGGCGAAACAAAAGGCACGCAGCAAACACCGAAGCAGTCCCCTCTCCCCGCAATGCGGGGAGAGGGTTAGGGTGAGGGGCCGGGCACACTGGTCCAGCATTGTCATATTCACCTGACAAGCTCGACCTTTCTGCCGCCTAACGCCCCGCTATTAACCCTCTTGCCCGAAACTGCTCGGTTTTCCGCCGGCGATTAAACCCTTTTTAACCGACCCGATGATCTGCTTTGCCGACTGATCAACGGGCGGCGCGCTGCAGCGCCGGATTGCCGGTGCATGGCGCGGCATAGGGGTCGAGGGTGGATCGATGACATCGGCTGTTGCGGATATTCAGGCAAACAAGCAGGCCGGGCCGCTGATCGTGCATGTCGTGCGTCAGTTCCTGCCGAACAAGGGCGGCCTGGAAGACGTCGTTGCCAACCTCTGCCGCCAGCTGGTTTCCCGCGGCTATCGCGTGCGCGTCGTCACCTGCAACAGCCTGTTTTCCGATCCCGGCCGGGAACTTGCCGAAAGCGAGACCATCGACGGCATCGAAATCGTCCGCATTCCCTGGTCCGGCTCCAGCCGCTATCCGTTGGCACCCAAGGTCTTCCGCCATCTGGCCGATGCCGACCTCATTCATGTCCATGCCGTCGACTTCTTCTTCGATGCACTGGCATGGGGCAAGCTCCTGCATGGGCGCCCCATGGTCGCGACCACGCATGGCGGCTTCTTCCACACGCAGAAATATGCAGCCATCAAGAAGGTCTGGTTCAATACCGCGACGCGGCTGTCCGCGCTCGGCTATGCCTCTCTCATCTGTTGCAGCCAGTCCGACGCGCGCCTCTTTTCCCAGATCGCCGACAGCCGCGTGCACTTGATCGAAAACGGCGCCGATGTCAGCAAATTTTCAAATTGCGCTGCGCTGGAAGCGCGCCGCCGCGTCGTCACCATCGGCCGTTTCTCGATCAACAAGCGGCTCGATCATCTTCTCGACGTCATGAAGGTGCTCGCGGCCCGCCATGACGACTGGCACCTCGATATTGTCGGCGCCGAGTCTGATCTCGACCGTGCTACGATGGAAAAGGAAATTGCCGCCCGCAATCTGGCGCGCAATGTCGCTCTGCATGTGTCGATCGACGAAGGCTCGATCCGCAACATCATCGCCCGCGCCTCGCTCTTCGCTTCAGCTTCAGAATATGAAGGCTTCGGCCTGGTGGCGATCGAGGCGATGAGCGCCGGATTGCTGCCAGTACTCAACGTCAACGAGGCCTATAAGGCGATGGCCGAAACCCATCCAGCCCTCATGATCGCAGATTTCGCGGATCCCGAAGCGGCCGCCGATGCGCTGACCGAAGCCTTCGAGCGCCTCGAGGCCGACGATCTGAGCCTGCGGCAGGAATTGCTGCAGGACGCCCGCGCCTATGCCTGGAATGAAGTCGCCCAACGCTACATGGATGTCTATGCCGAGACGCTGACGCCGAGAGGCAAATCGTCTCAGCTTCTGCGCCAGCGCGGCCAGGCCGCGTAACCTTCCAGAATGCCCATCAGCCAGGCGCGCTTGTAGCGTGCCGCATCGACGTTGAAACGCGCCAGCGCCGCCAGCCAGCCGGCGACGGGACGAAACAGCCGGTAGCCGACATAATATAGCGGAAACGCCTGCTTGCGCATCAGAGCGCCGAAGCCGCGCCCATATTTGCGCGCCCGCTCAACCTGCCGCGGCCCATACTCGCTTGTGACTTGATCGTGGTGGACGATGAGCTCGGGAAAGAACATCGCTTGCCTGCCGGCGGCAAGCGCGCGCAGCAGGAAATCGGCCTCCTCGCCGCTCTGGAACGGCGATTCCGAACCGACGCCGAGATTCTCATCGAAGCCGCCGATATCAGCCAATGCGGCGCGGCGCACGAAGATCCCATTGGAATTGCCGCACTTCAGGTAGTTCCAGCGCGTCAGCGCCAGCCGCGTCTCGCCTGTCGGGCTGACGGAAGCAAGCCCCTCGGCATCGAGCGTGCGGCCAGTGACGATCGCAAGCTCGGGATGCACCGAAAACAGCGTCGCGGCCATCGAAAGCGTATCGGCCTCATACCAGCAATCATCATCGGGAAAACAGATGTAGTCGCCTGCCGCGACGGCCATGCCATTGTTGCGCGCTCGCGAAAGTCCCTTCGGCGAACGGATGTGACGGATCGTGAAGGAAGAGGAGAAGCTGTCGATCAGCGCCCGCAGCCGGTCGTCGGCATTCTGATCGACGACGATGACCTCGAAATCCTTATGACTCTGCCCCACCAGCGAATGGAACAACCGCTCCAGCTGATCGAACCGATCGATCGTGCATACGATGAGGCTGAACAATGAAACCCTCCGCACAAGCCGTGGAGCGGCCAATATCAGAGAGAAAGAATATTAGCCGAAGTAAAAAACGAACTTATGGCAGCATTAAACCCTAAATATTAAGGCATATGAAATAGAGCTGACGCTATCTCCACGAAGAGCCGGATATGTGTATAGGTTCCGGCAATTTGAGGAACGGTCAATCTTCATGACGAAGAGCATAATGGCAAATTCGGTTTTGAACGCCGCGGCGGGATTGACCCTGCTTGCGACCGGCTTTGCCTGTTCGATCATCGCGGCGCGTCTGCTTGGCCCGGAGGCCAACGGCATCATCGCCTTCTCCCTATGGCTGACGACAACAGGCGCGCTCGTCGCCGAGCTCGGCGCCGGCGTTACCCTGCTGCGCGTCCTGCCGCAGCTGAAAGGAAACGGCTATTCGACGGAAGAGCGGCTGGGCTTTGCCGCTTACCTTCTGCAGCCGACGATTCTCGCAACCGTCATCCTGCTCGCCGGCTATGTCGCCTATTATTGGGATACGGAGCGTTTGCACTGGGCGGGCGATGCATCTGAAGTCATTGCCATAACAGGCGTCTTCTTCGTTCTTCAGTCTCTTGGCGCCTATAGCAAAAACTATCTGATCGGCGAACAGCGGGTCAGCGCGTTCCTGCGCATCACCTTGATAAGCTCGGCGCTGCAGCTGGTTACCGTCCTTGCGGGAGCGATCTTCTTTGGCGTCAGCGGCGCACTTGCCGGCTATGCGATCGGCCAGCTGCCGATGTTCATCGCGACGCTCAGAATCGCGATTGTCCGCAAGAACAGCTGCGGTGTCGGCCTTTCCGCTCTCGCCAGTTCGTCGCTCATTCTTTCGATCGAACTCATCAACAGCTCGATCTTCCTCAACCGCATCGAGCTTTTGTTCCTGCAGCGTTACTGGGGCATCGAAGCGGTCGGCTTTTACGCCGTCGGCCTGTCGCTCGCCAACCTGGCGCTGCAGCTGCCGGTGCAGTTGAGCGGTAGCCTCTTGCCCTATTATTCCGAGCAGATGCACGCGAGGGAATCGGACAAGCTGCCGGTCGAGGTCTTCGCCGGCGTGGCGCGCAGCATTGCCTATATCACCCTGCCGATGAGTTTCGGTCTGGCAGCCATCTCGCCGGAACTTGTCGTAACGATCTTCGGCCCGGCCTTTGCGCCGAGCGGCGGCATGGTGGCGCTGCTGTCCCTGACTGCCGTGCCCTACGTCTTCATGCAGATCTGCACGCAATATCTCTATTCACTGGATCGCGTGCGCGAACGCACCGTCATCGGCGTCGTCGCCAGCTTCGTCATGGTCGTCGGCTGCGCAGTCGCCGTGCCCTTCTACGGAGGCGAGGGTGCCGCGCTTGTTCGCCTGCTCACCTTTGTCGTCCTGTGCCTGATGACGGTACGCCGCATGGAATTCGAAGGATCGACGCGCGGTATGCTCATCAACCTTGCAAAAGTCACGGTTGCTGCCATTGTGTGCGCGGTTGCAGCCTATGGTTTCGTTCAGGCGCTGACCGGTGTCGCAGGCCTCGTAGGCGCCATCATCGCCGGTGCGCTGGCCTATGGCATTGCGCTCAGACTGCTGAAAGCCGTTCCAGCCGAAGATATCGATGTCATGCAGAAGATCGCGACGCGATTGCCTGCACGCATAAATCCGATTGCCACTCAGGCTCTGGCTCTATTAGCGCCGCGCCGAATGTGAGGAGACTAGCATGGCTGGTTGGGGAGCCGCCGAAAAGCAGGGCAAGCAAGGGCAGACAAGATCCGCAGCCATCCCGGTAACCTTTGCCGGCACGGTCGGCTTGTTTACCTCCGCCGTCACACCCTCGCGCGGTAGCGCTGTCTTGTTTCTCAGCCCCTGGGGTTTCGAGGAGATGTGCGTCCGCAAGTTCTGGCGGATTCTGGCTGAGGATCTCGCCGATATCGGCATATCGAGCCTTCGCTTCGATTACGCCGGCACGGGCGATGCGCTAGATCTGACCGATGAAGGCAAAGGTCTGGAGCCGTGGCATGAAACCGCTCTCGCGGCAGCAGCAAAGCTGAAGGCGCTTTCCGGCTGCGAGCGGCTGATCCTCGTCAGCCAAGGGCTTGGCGGAACCATCGCCGCCGCTCTCGCCGAGCGGCTTGCCGGCATCGACGGCATCGCCTTTCTTGCACCCGTCGTCTCAGGTCGTGCCTATCTTCGCGAACTGACCGTCTGGTCGAAGATGATCGATGAGAGCATGGGGCTTGCCGAAGCGCAGCGCCAGACGGAGGGCGTCACCGTCGCAAGCCTCCGGATGCCCGATAGCGCGGCCGATGCAGTGAAGAAGCTGAACCTCATGGCACTGGATCGGCTCGCGACGCCGAATTGCCTGGTGCTGACGCGCCCGGGCCGCCCCGGAGACTCCGACTTCGCGCACCATCTCGAAACGCTCGGCCCCGAGGTCACTGAAACTTCCTACGAAGGTTACGACGATCTCGTCTCGAACCCGACCATCGCCACCATGCCGACCGAAACCGGCCGGAAAATAGTCGAATGGGTGCAGTCGGTAGCCGCTAAAACCGGTGAGGCCACATCGACCGAACTTACGCCGCCCCTCGCGGAACCTCTCATCGGCGAAGGCTTTCGCGAAACGCCGCTGCGTTTCGGCGCGGACAACCGCCTGTTCGGCATTCTCTGCGAGCCCGAAGGTGTGCGCACCGGCGCGACCGCGCTGCTCCTTACGACGGCCTATGACAGGCACGCCGGCTGGGGTCGTATGTCGGTCACCATGGCGCGCTCGCTTGCCGGCGACGGCATTGCCTCGCTGCGTTTCGATACGGCCAATGTCGGCGACAGCCCGCCGCTTTCCGGCGCCCCCGAGCAGG
The DNA here is from genome assembly GCF_014193155.1 of Rhizobium sp. BK098. Taxonomy (NCBI): domain Bacteria; kingdom Pseudomonadati; phylum Pseudomonadota; class Alphaproteobacteria; order Hyphomicrobiales; family Rhizobiaceae; genus Rhizobium; species Rhizobium sp. BK098. The sequence continues at coordinate 87,327 of NZ_JACHYY010000005.1, forward strand.
TGCTCTATTCCCGCGAACAGCATCTCGATGTCGCAGAGGCACTGGACCTGCTGGAGAGACGGGCTCTACTACCAACCTACGTGGTCGGGCGTTGCAGCGGTGGCTATCTCGCCTTTCAGGCAGCATTGCGCGATACGCGCTGCCGCGGCCTCATCACCGTCAATCCCTACAGCTTCCATTGGGACGAGAGCCGATCGGTCGATGAAGCCCTGCGCTTTGCTCCCCGATCGCTGGAAACCTATGGGCGCAAACTCCTGCAGATGGAAACGCTGAAGCGGCTCTTCGGCGGCCAAGTCGATGCAAGGAGCGCCATATGCAATATGGCGACCGGGCTCGGTCGGCGGGCGATACGAACGGTACGCCACCTGCTCGGTGCGTTGCCCATCTTCGCTGCGGCTCAAGGACCAGTGCTGGGTGGTTTCCGCACGCTTGCCAAGCGTGGCGTCGATATGTCCCTGATCTACAGCGCCCACGATATCGGGCTCGATCATCTGCATGACGAGTTCGGCGAGAACGGTGTCGGATTAAAGCATTTTCCGGACATACGCCTCACCGTCATTCCCGAAGCCGATCACAATCTGACCCCGCCCTATGCGCGCAAGGTCTATTTGCGAGAGGTCCGGGAGATGGGTTTGCGGCTCGCCAACCGATGACGTACAGGCTGGAAAACCGCCGGAAATATTCGCCATATCCGACACTTGCTGTATAGTCGCGCCATGAGGCTCCTGATCGTCGAAGACAACCGCGAACTGGCGTCCTGGCTCGGCAAGGCGCTGCGTCAGGCGCAGTATGTCGTCGATATTGCCTATGACGGCGAAGATGCCGAGCACATGCTGAAAGTCGCAGCTTACGCCATCGTCATCCTCGATCTGTCGCTGCCGAAGATGGACGGGCTGACTCTGCTGAAGCGACTGCGCCAGAGCGGCAACAAAGTGCCGGTCATCATCCTGACCGCCAATGCCAGCCTCGACGGCCGCGTTGCCGGCCTCGACAGCGGCGCCGACGATTATCTGGCGAAACCCTTCGAAATTGCCGAGCTCGAAGCGCGCATACGCGCGGCGGTCCGCCGCGGCCACGACCGCGCCGCTCCGGAGATCGCCGTCGGTGATCTGGTGTTCGATGGCGGCACTCGGCAATTCTCTCTGGCCGGAGAATCCCTGGCGCTGACACCGCGTGAGCACGCGGTGCTCGAACACCTGGTCATGAAGGCAGGCACGACCGTTACAAAGGCGACGCTCTCGGAAAGCGTCTTCGGCTTCGACGATCTCGCCGATACCAGCGCCATCGAGATCTATGTGCATCGCGTCCGCAAGAAGCTCGAAGGCAGCTCCGTGCAGATCGCAACGCTGCGCGGCCTGGGTTACCTCCTTCGCCATGCGCAATGATGAGGCTGCACCATCCAAAGGCCTTGTAAGCCGCACCCTCGGCGGGGTAGCGAGCAGTCTTCGCGCGCAGCTGTTTGCCTGGGTCGTATTGACCCTGATCGGCGCGATCTGCATCAATCTTTATCTAAGCTTCCGTTCCGCCGATGCGACGGCCGATCTTGTCACCGACCGTACGCTGCTCGCCTCCGCCCGCGTCATCGCGGAAGCGACGCATGTCGACGGAAGCGGCACCGTGCAGATCGATATTCCCCCGGCTGCCCTGGAAATGTTCGATACCGGCTATGGCGACCGCGTTTTTTATCAGGTGGTCACGGCATGGGGGAGCCTCATCGCCGGTTTTCCCGATCTGCCACGGCCGAAGCGGGATCTGATCGGCGAGGACATGACGTTTCGGACCGACGGCGTGCGTGTACTCATGCTGAGCCACCCGGTTGTTGGCCTTGATCAGGACAGCACGATTTCCGTCGCCGTTGCCGTTACCCATAACAGCCAATATGCCATGCGCCGCAGGCTGTGGCTGTCCGATTTCACCAAGCAGCTCGCGCTTGTCCTGCTTGCCGGGCTCGTCACCATCATTGGCCTGCAGCGCGGACTTGCGCCCGTGCTGCGCCTGCGCGACGCCGTGCGCGAGCGTGGCCGCCAGCGTCTCGATCCGCTGGACCCTCACATGGTGCAGAACGAGCTTCGGCCGCTCGTCCACGCCCTCAATGATCACATGGAGCGGGTGCAGAACCAGATGGCGGCGCAGCGCCGCTTCGTCTCGAACGCCGCTCATCAACTGCGGACACCGCTTGCCCTGATCTCGACCCAGGCAAGTTTTGCTGCACGCGAAACGGACAATAACAGGCGTGACGAGGCGCTGACCGCATTGCGTTCGAGCACGCGACAGGTAACGCGGCTTGCGAGCCAGCTTCTGACACTCTCGCGTGCCGAACCCGGCAGCCGCCGACCGCGAAACGACACCATCGATCTGGCGGAAACCGCCCGGCGTGTGCTGGAAACCCTCGCCGAGGAAGCCCTGCGCCGCAATATCGATCTCGGGCTCGAGGCGGATGATACGGCGGTTCATATCGAGGGCGACGGCACCATGCTGCGTGAAATGCTGGTCAATCTCGTCGATAATGCACTGCGCTACACGCAGGCGGGCGGTCGCGTGACGGTGGGAGTCGGCCGCGACGGCGATACGGCTCTGCTATGGGTCGAGGACAACGGACCGGGCATCCCCGAAGCGGAACGCGCCCAGGTCTTCGAGCGCTTCTATCGCATCATGGGCACGGAGCCAGAGGGAAGTGGCCTCGGTCTCGCCATCGTCCGCGAAGTCGTCGACGGCGCCGGCGGCTCTGTCATGCTTGACGAGGCGATGGGTGGCGGCCTGCTGGTCCGCGTGCGGCTGCCGGCTGTTTGAGCGTGGTGAAGTGCGGCTGTTGCGAGATAGTCCCCTCTCCCCGCACGCGGGGAGAGGGTTAGGGTGAGGGGCTGTTCGCGAAACTTATAGAAATATCTTGCCAGCGACGCTTGCAGCAAAACCAATCGCTACTCATCCTCAAATCGATAGTCCGCGGCCCCTCACCCCAGCCCTCTCCCCGCAAGCGGGGAGAGGGAGCTCCTTGTACCCGACAACAAAAAAGGCCGGGCGAAACGCCCGGCCCCTGGCCTTGGGAGGTACCAGAAAATCAACGTTTAGTGCGTGTCGAGGCTCTGCTGCGGACGCCAGCGGGTGATGCGGTTTTCGATGAGCGTCATCACATATTCGGCGCCGAGCGTGACGACCATCACCAGGATGATCGCGGCATAGAGGCCGGCGGCATCATAGGTGCCCTTGGCGATCGAGATCAGGTAGCCGATGCCGGCCAGCGATCCCACGAACTCGCCAACGATCGCGCCGATGATGGCGAAGGAGAAGGAGATATGCAGGCTTGCAAAAATCCAGCTCATTGCTGACGGCAGGATGACGTTGCGGGTCACCCGCCAGTTGGAAGCGCCGAGAATGCGGGCATTGGCGATCATGTTGCGGTCGGCTTCGCGAACGCCCTGGAACGCATTGGCGAACACGACGAAGAACACCATGATAAAGGCCAGCGCCACCTTCGACGCCAGGCCGAGACCCATGATCATCACGAAAATCGGCGCGAGAACGACGCGCGGGATCGAGTTGATCGCCTTGATGTAGATCGAGAGGATGTCGGAAGCCAGCTTGTTGCGGCCAAGGGCGACGCCGACAAGGACGCCGGTCACCGAGCCGATGATGAAGCCGATCAGAGCTTCTTCCATGGTGACGCCGAGGTGATACCAGAGCGAGCCGCTCTCGGTACCCTCGGTGATCCACTCCCAGAGGCGCAGTGCGATCCCGTATGGGCTCGAATAGAAGAACGGATCGATCCAGTGCAGGTCGGAGGCGAGCTGCCAGAGGCCGAGGATGGCAAGCAAAATGCCGATCTGCCATGCCTTGACGACATACTTGCGATGAGCGAGCGCCTTCAGCGCTGCGGCTTCGATTTCCGCGTCCGAGGTGCCGGCGCGGAAGATTGGAGCATTGCCTGCTTCGAGAGCTGTATTTGCCATGATCAATCCTCCCTTATGCCGCTTCCGCGGCACGGCGATAGCTGGTTTCGACCTCTTCACGCAGGTCGTCCCAGATCGTCTTGCAATAATCGATGAAGTTCTGCTCGTAGCGGATCTCCGAGACGACGCGCGGGCGCGGCAGGTCGATCGTGTAGACCGATTTGACCGTCGCCGGGCCGGCCGTCAGCACATAGACCTTGTCGGCGAGCGCAACGGCTTCTTCGAGATCGTGCGTCACGAAGACGACGGAAGCCTGGCGTTCGGCCCAGAGCTTCAGCAGTTCTTCATGCATGACCGTGCGGGTCTGCACGTCGAGCGCCGAGAAGGGCTCGTCCATCAGCAGGATTTCCGGCTCGTTGATGAAGGTCTGCGCCAGCGAGACGCGCTTGCGCATGCCGCCCGAGAGCTGATGCGGATAGTGATGCAGAAACTTGGAAAGACCGACACGGGCAAGCCAGTCCTTGGCCATCTTCTCGGCCTCGGCCTTCGACTTGCCGCGGAACAGCGGGCCGGCCATGACGTTTTCGATGACATTCTGCCAGGGGAAGAGCGCATCCGTCTGGAAGGCGAAGCCGACGCGCCGGTCGATGCCGTTGACCGGGCCACCCATCAGGCGGACTTCGCCGGCGCTCGGCTTGGCAAGGCCGGTGACGAGGTTGAGCGTCGTCGACTTGCCGCAGCCCGTCGGCCCGACAACGGCGACGAATTCGCCGCGCTCGACGGTCATGTTGAAATCGCGCAGTGCGGTCAGCGACTTGCCGGTCGGCGATACGAAACGGCGGCTGACATTGATGAGCTCTATCGCCGGGGTGCGGCTTTCATCCTGTTGCATGGTGCTGATCCTGACGCGTGCCTTCAGGGCGTGCACGCAAAGCCCAGTGGAACTGCAAAGTCTCTTGAACTGCCGCTTCCGGAACTTGCCTGAAAACTGGCCGGAAGCGGCGTTCTGACTGTTTACTTGACGTTCTTGACGAATTCCGTCGTGTAGGTCTTCGACAGGTCGATCGTCTTGCCCTTGACGTTCTTGGAGAACTGCGAGAGCACGGCGAGAACAGTCTTCGGACCATCTTCCGGCATCACGCCGTCGGCGGTGAACATTTCCTTGCCGGCGTCGAGAGCCTTGATGTAGCCATCCTTGTCACCGACGTAGAAGTCCTTCGGCATCTTCTCGGCAATTTCAGCGGCGGAATGCGTATGGATGAAGCGCAGCGTCTTGACGAAAGCATTCGCGAGCTTCTGCACTTCTTCCTTATGAGCGTCGACCCATGCGGCATCCATATAGAGCGAGGCCGCCGGATAGGTACCGCCGAGCGCCTCTTCGGTGCCCTTCAGCGTGCGCAGATCGACGAGGATCTTCGCTTCGCCGGTCTTGAGCAGGCGTGAAATCGTCGGCTCGGTGGTCATGCCCACCTGGATGGCGTCCTGCTGCATGGCGGCGATGAAAGTCTGACCGGCGCCGACCGGAACAGGCGTGATGTCAGCCGGCGAGAGGCCTGCCTTCGACGCCATGTAAAGCGTCAGGAAGTTCGTCGACGAGCCGAGGCCGGTGACGCCGGCGCGCTTGCCCTTCAGGTCGGCGAAGGACTTGATATCGGGATATTTGGCCGAAACCAGCTCGACTTCGCCGGGCGCCTGGCTGAACTGCACGACCGATTTGATGAACTTGCCCTTGGCTTGCAGGTCGACGCAGTGGTCGTAGAAACCGACGACGCCCTGAACGGCGCCTGCCAGCAGCTGGTTTTCGGCATCGACGCCGGCGGATTCGTTGAGAAGCTCGACCTCGAGGCTTTCATCCTTGAAGTAACCGAGCCCTTCGGCAAGCTTGGCCGGCAGATAGATCTGCTTTTCGTAGCCGCCCACCATGATGGAAATCTTGTCGGCAGCATTGGCGGCCGTGGCTGCAAGGGAAGCAGCTGTCATGACGAGGGAAAGGGCTACGGCATGAAAAAACGTGCGCGATGGACGCATCAATGTCTCCTCCTGTTTTATTCTTGCGCCACACGACGCTCTGGAAAGGCGCTTCCTCCACGAAGCTCAACGAGACTAGCGCGGGCAACCTTTCAGTCAGCTTTCAGTGCGCAACCCTGCGAGGGAACATTGCGATTTTATTAACGCGGACGCCGGCGGCTCGATATGCCGCCGGCGCCGGAAACGCTACGGCGCACTATTTGGCGTTTTTGACGAATTCCGTCGTGTAGGTCTTCGACAGATCGATCGCCTTGCCCTGTACGTTCTTGGAGAACTCGGAAAGCACGGCAAGAACGGTTTTCGGACCGTCTTCCGGCATCACGCCATCGGGCGTGAACATCGCCTTGCCGTTTTCAAGCGCCTTCACATAGCCTTCCTTGTCGCCGACATAGAAGTCTTTCGGCATCTTGTCGGCGATCTCGGCGGCTGAATGCGTGTTGATGAAATGCAGCGTCTTGACGAAAGCATTCGCAAGCTTCTGCACCTCATCCTTGTGATCCTTGACCCACGACTCCTGCATATAAAGAGACGCAGCAGGATAGGTCCCACCCAGGGCGGCCCTCGTCCCGGCCATCGTGCGCATATCGATGAGAACCTTGGCTTCGCCGGTCTTCAGGAGACGCGAGACCGTCGGCTCCGTCGTCATGCCGGCCTGAATGGCATCCTGTTGCATGGCGGCGATAAAGGTCTGGCCGGCACCAACCGGAACGGAGGTGAATTCCCCCAGCTTCAGGCCGGCCTTGATGGCCAGATACTGCGTCAGGAAGTTGGTCGAGGAACCAAGGCCGGTGACGCCGAGGCTCTTGCCCTTGAAGTCAGCGGGAGATTTGATTTCCGGATGCTTGGCCGACACCAGCTCGACTTCGCCAGGCGCCTGGCTGAACTGCACGACGGATTCGACGAACTTGCCCTTGCCCTGAAGGTCGATGCAATGGTCGTAGAAGCCGACGACGCCCTGGACGGCGCCTGCGAGCATTTCGTTTTCCGCATCGACGCCGGCCGGCTCGTTGAGAAGTTCGACGTTAAGCCCCTGCTCCTTGAAATAGCCGAGCCCTTCGGTAAGCTTTGCCGGCAGATAGATCTGCTTTTCGTAACCGCCCACCATGATGGAAATCTTGTCAGCGGCGTTGGCGGCAGTGGCAGCAAATCCGGCTGCGGCTATCGCAATGGAAAAAGCCGTCGAATATCTAAGAATGCTGGATGCACGCATGAAGTTCTCCTCTCCAATTGTGTACCGGCGCCGATTGACAACGGCACGGCACGCGCTTCCTCCTGAAGCAGGAGAGACATGCACGCCCAACCTTTCATTGAACTGAAAGCAAGTTCTTGGCTATCGCCTGTTGGCTTCGAATGTCTGCGGTTTTCCGCAGCGGCGACGGAACGCCCGATTTCCACACAACGGGGAGCATTCCTCCACCTTGGCATTTCCCGCATCGCGACTATCTAAGATGGAACGCTTTCGCTGGGAGGGATCACCGATGAGGACCATTGCCGCAGCCCTTGTCCTGATGACGATCACGGTAGCCGGGCCGGCATGGGCGATTTCCCGCTACGAGTCGCTCGGCAAGACCTGCGCATCGGTGCAGCAGCTTGTCGCAGCCGAACGGGCGGTAATATTGCGCTATCCTTCGTCCCGAGGCGGCCCCGTTCTGTACGACCGCTATGTGGCCGGCCGCGGGCAATGCGGCATCTCCGACTATGCCAGCCGCGCTTATGTTCCCACCAGGGATAACCCGCTCTGCCCCGTCTACAATTGCAAGCCATCCTCCATTTTCAATCCGCATTGACGCGAATCAGCTTTTCTGAGGTTTATGCGGGGGCGGATTATGAACTTTGCAGCAAAAGACTTTTAGTTGAGTTACACTCATATTTAACGCACATTTTGCGGGCAGATGAAGGACGCGTCCCTTCCCGAGAAGGGTACGAGCATGGTGTTTCCACCAGCCCCTAAGTGATAAGGAGATTGCGCCGTGAGTGCAAAAGTACCGAATCCGATCGATGCCTATGTTGGCTCTCGCGTGCGCACGCGCCGTCTCATGCTTGGCATGAGTCAGGAGCGGCTTGCCGAACAGATCGGCGTGACGTTTCAGCAGGTGCAGAAATACGAAAAGGGCACCAATCGCATCGGCGCCAGCCGGCTGCAGGCGATTGCCGGCGTGCTGGCGGTACCGGTTGCCTTCTTCTTCCAGCAGGATAATTCGCAGCCGCTGAACACCGATGGCCTCGGCGCGATCAATGGTCTGGAAGATCTGTCGGACTTCCTGACATCGAAAGAAGGCCTCAGCCTCAACAAGGCGTTCATGAAGATCAATGATCCCAGCATTCGCCAGTCCGTGCTGACGTTGATCAAGTCCTTGGCAAACGCTTCCGACGTTCTGCCAAATCATATTCCGCATGCAGCGGACGCGTCGGTCGGCCTGCGCAACTAAGGCTGCCGCTCCCGCGAGAATAACGATGCCGTCAATCCGAGGCAGGCCGAAAGTTGCTGCTTTGGGCCGGCGCAGAATTATTGCCGACAACTGCGGTGCGGGCCGGTCTGGCCAGTCAAGCGATCGGCGCCAAGATTGCGCCTCGTTGCGATTTTCTCCTTGCCTGACCTTTGGAGGCGGTAAGAGCGGAATTTGCCGCAACCAAGCATCGTGTCACGCTGCATGTCACGCGCCAAGCTGTAAAACTTTCGTTACGGTTTGCTCATGTTCCCGGCCAGACACGATTCGTCTGCCGGGAACGGGGGCAATAGAGGGTACGAAATGACATCAGCACTTCCGATCGACGCAGCATACCAGGATCCTGATTCGCTCAAGGAACTGGCATCAATCGCTCGGCTCATCACCTATGCACGGCAAAGCGCCAAAAACCTGAACGCTGAATTCCCGGTCTGGTGCCTGGACTTGGCACTCGGGGCCGTGTTGCAGGAAATGTATGAAAATGGCTTGCCCAATCCCTTGTTCGAAACGGGAACGGACACAGCAAAAGTGGTGGCACACTGAATTTAAATAATTCCGGCCTTTGCCGGATACGAAATGATGCCGGTATGGCTCCCCAGGCATATCGGCATTTTTCTTATGAGGCGACCGTCAGAACGACGAGGTTATCGCATGCCGGGTGGAAGCTAAAGCACTTCCAGGAAAAGTGCGCAGCGGTTTTCCGTCAGGAATGCGTTGGGAAATAAGAGCATAGAGCGTTTTCGCGATGCAAAGAAAAGTGGAAACGCTCTAGCGGCGCGGTTTAGCAGCCGTCCTTGCGCGGCCGGACGCCGGCAGTAAAGATTGCGATGCAATGACGCAGATGGCGCAACCGCATTTCGCGGTCCGTCCAATCCTTGGGACGGCCCGGTCTCGAGATCATCGCATCGAAGATCATGCTCATCAGCATGCGCGCGCCGCTTGCCGCATCGGCAATCTCGATCACTCCGCGCCGCTGCTGCTCAAGAAGCCAATCCGCCAACATCAGCTGCGATTGCTTGCCGCCGTAAGTATGCAGCAACATCGCGATCTCCGGAGATTGTTGCGATTCACTGATGACGAGATGAATAAAAGCGTCCCGTTCACGCTCCTGATCTTCATCGATATCGATCATGAATATCTGCTCGAGCGCCTTGTCGAACGGCAGGTTCTCATCGTCTGGCCGCGGCAGGGCCAGCATGGATGCGCGATGCTCGGCGATGATGGCCACAAACAGATCGGTCTTGCTCGGAAACAGCCTATAGAGGGTCTGCTTCGAAATCCGGCATCGCGTGGCAACCAAATCCATGGTTGTACCGGCATATCCGAGTTCGTAGAAGATCGCTCGCGCCTCTCTGACGATCTCAGCACGACGCGCGTCGTCGCTCACGGTTTTCGGACGACCGCGCGGGCGGCGCGTGGCAGCCTGGTCGGCCTTGGCTGTTCGTTCCTTTGTCAGCACACCGAATTGACCCCAACAACCGAATACGATTGACATTTGACGCTGTATAAATATTTTCGGTACGACTTGGTACTATAAATAAGGCAACAGGAAATAGCAACGTGCGAAAGCTCGCTCCTCCCACTTCTGCACTCGTATATCCGCCGACATCCAACCGCCTTTCAGCCGGCCGCTCATCGCTGACCGCCGCAGGATTGATCGCTGCGATGTTACTGGCCGGCTGCAACCAGCAGAATTCCGCGCAGAACAATGCGCCGGTCGTAAAGACAGAAGTCAGCGCGATGTCGCTGCATCCGCAATCCGTCGCCATCACCGCCGAACTGCCTGGCCGCACCAGCGCCTATCTTGTCGCCGAAGTGCGCCCGCAAGTCGGCGGCATCATCCGCAGCCGCAATTTCAAGGAAGGCAGCGAAGTCAAGGAAGGCGACGTACTCTACGAGATCGATCCTTCGTCCTACCAGGCATCCTATGACAGCGCCGCCGCGGCCTTGCAAAAGGCCCAAGGCGCCTTGCCGAGTGCCCAGTCGAAGGTCGATCGCTACAAGAGCCTCACCCAGCAGGACGCGGTCAGCAAGCAGAACCTCGACGACGCGATTTCCACATTGGCCCAGGCCAATGCCGACGTCGCATCCGCAAAGGCTGCGCTGGAAACGGCGCGCATCAATCTCGACTACACCAAGATGCGCGCACCGATCGCCGGCCGCGTCGATGCCTCCACGGTAACGGTCGGCGCTCTCGTCACCGCCGATCAGACCACGGCGCTGACAACCATCCGTAAGCTCGATCCGATCAATGTCGATGTCACGCAGTCTAGCACCAACCTGCTCGAATTCCGCCGCGCCGTCGCGGAAGGCCGGCTGAAGACCAGCGGCAACAATGTTTCGGTTCACCTGACGCTCGAAGACGGCAGTCAGTACAAGGAAACCGGCACGCTGCAGTTTGCCGAATCCTCCGTCGCGGAAACGGTCGGCACGATTACCGTCCGCGCCGTCTTCCCTAATCCGGATCGCATCCTGCTGCCGGGCATGTATGTTCGCGCCACCATTCAGGAAGGCATTGCCGAAAACAGCTTCCTAGTGCCGCAGCGCGCCGTGACCCGCAACACGAAGGGCGAACCGATCGCCATGTTCGTGACTGCGGAGGGCAAGGTACAGCAGCGGGTGTTGAAGGTGGAACGCAGCATCGGCAATAGCTGGCTTGTCAACCAGGGCGTCGCCGACGGCGATCGTGTAATCGTTGAAGGCGTTCAGCGCGTCCGCGACGGTCAGGAAGTTACGGTGTCTCCGGTAACGATCGACGATGCGACCGGCGAAGTGAAGCAGGCAGCCGCCGATGGCAAGCCGTCTGCCGAGCAGGCCGGGCTGGAAAAGACCGATATGAAAGCCGCCTCCGGCGTCCAGAAGTGAGGTTAGACGATGTCTCGTTTTTTCATCGACAGGCCGATCTTTGCCTGGGTGATCGCCATCGTCATCATGCTGGCGGGCGCACTTTCGATCTTCACCCTGTCGATTTCGCAATATCCGCAAATCGCGCCGACGACGGTCAGCATCAGCGCCACCTATTCCGGGGCTGACGCGGCGACCGTCGAAAACTCGGTGACCAAGGTCATCGAGCAGGGCATGACGGGTATCGACAACCTCGACTACATGACCTCGACCTCGACCTCGACGGGTCAGGCCTCGATTTCATTGACCTTCACCAACAAGGCCGATCCCGACGTCGCGCAGATGCAGGTGCAGAACAAGCTGCAACTCGTCACCGCGCAGCTGCCGCAGACCGTGCAATCCACGGGTATCGTGGTTTCCAAGTCGACGTCGAACTTTCTGATGGTCGTGGGCTTCGTATCGACCGACGGCAAGCTTAACTCGAACGACCTTGCCGACTACGTCGACAGCACCCTCAACGACACGCTGAAGCGCATCGAAGGCGTGGGCAACACGCAGATCTTCGGTTCCGGCTACGCCATGCGCATCTGGGTCGATCCGGACAAGCTCGCCAAATACCAGCTGATGACGTCGGATGTCGTCTCTGCCATTCAGGCCCAGAACTCGCAGGTCTCGGCCGGCCAGCTCGGTGCATTGCCGCAGCGCAAGGGCCAGGAGCTCAATGCGACCGTCACGGCCAAGAGCCGTCTGCAGACGCCCGAGCAGTTCAACAACATCATCCTCAAGAGCCAGCCGAACGGTTCGCTGGTTCGCCTGAATGACGTCGCCTCTGTCGAACTCGGCGCCAAGAGCTACACGACGTCGAGTACCTATAACGGTCATCCCTCCGCCGGCCTGGCGGTGATGCTGGCCTCGGGCGCCAACGCCATCAATACGGCGGAAGCGGTCCGCACGACCATCAACAATCTCAGCCAGACGCTGCCGCCGAATGTGGAGATCGTCTATCCCTACGATACGACGCCCTTCGTGAAGCTGTCGATCGAGGACGTGGTCAAGACGCTGTTCGAAGCCATCGTACTCGTCTTCATCGTCATGTTCGTCTTCCTGCAGAACATCCGCGCCACGCTCATCCCGACGCTCGCCGTCCCGGTCGTGCTCCTCGGCACTTTCGGCGTGCTGGCGCTGTTCGGCTATTCCATCAACACATTGACCATGTTCGGCATGGTGCTCGCCATCGGTCTATTGGTCGACGATGCCATCGTGGTGGTCGAGAATGTCGAGCGCGTGATGGAGGAGGAGGGACTGTCGCCGCGCGAGGCCACGATCAAGTCGATGCAGGAAATCACCGGCGCGCTGATCGGCATCGCAACCGTGCTTTCGGCCGTGTTCATCCCGATGGCCTTCTTCTCGGGTTCGGTTGGCGTCATCTACCGGCAGTTCTCGGTGACGATCGTCTCCGCGATGGTGTTGTCCGTCATCGTTGCTCTCATCCTGACGCCTGCCCTTTGCGCCACCATTTTGAGAAAGCCCAAGCATGGCGCCAAAGAGCGCGGTCTGTTTGGCTGGTTCAATCGCAACTTCGAGCGGGCAACGCATCGCTACCAGCGCGGCGTTCACGGCATGATCCGCCTCAGCATCGTCTTCCTGCTGGTATTCGTCCTCATCGGCGGCGCCGTTGCTGCTCTGTTCAACCGCCTGCCGAGCTCCTTCCTGCCGGACGAAGACCAGGGCATCTTGCTGACCGCTATTCAGCTGCCGCCGGGCGCCACGGATTCACGCACCAAGGCCGTGCTCGACCAGGTGAGGAACTATTATCTGAACACCGAGAAGGACTATGTCGAAGGCGCATTCGCCGTCGCCGGCTTCGGCTTCAGCGGTCAGGGCCAGAACGTCGGCCTCGTCTTCGTGAGGCTGAAGGACTTCGACCTGCGCAAGACGCCGCAATCCAAGGCGCAAGCGATCGCACGCCGCGCAATGGGCGCTTTCTCGAAGATCAAGGACGGCAACGTCTTTGCGCTGGCGCCGCCGGCCATCCCCGGCTTCGGCAGCTCGAGCGGCTTCGACTTCTTCATCAAGGACATCAACGGTGCCGGTCACGCGGCACTGATCGCTGCCCGCAATCAGTTGCTCGGGGCTGCCGGCAAGAATCCGAAGCTTGCCGGCACCCGTCCGAACGGCCAGGAAGATACGCCGCAATTCTCCTTGAACATCGACGAGGAAAAGGCGAGCGCTCTGAATATCAGCCTGGCCGATATCGACTCGACCCTGTCGACCGCCTGGGGCGGCACCTATGTCAACGACTTCATCGACCGCGGTCGTGTGAAGCCCGTCTATGTTCAGGCCAACAAGGATTTCCGCATGCAGCCCGAGGATTTCGGTCGCTGGTACGTGCGCAATTCCAGCGGCGACATGGTGCCCTTCTCGGCCTTCTCGAACGGTGAATGGAATTACGGTTCGCCGCGCCTGGAGCGCTATAACGGCTCCTCCGCCGTCGAAATCCAGGGCGCGGCCGCGCCGGGCGTCTCCTCGGGCGACGCCATGAATGAGATCGACAAGATCATGGCGACCCTGCCGCCCGGCTTCAGCCACGAATGGACCAGCCTCTCGGCCCAGGAAAAGCTCTCGGGCAATCAGGCGACCCAGCTCTACGCTATCTCCATTCTGGTGGTGTTCCTGGCTCTCGCCGCCCTCTATGAGAGCTGGTCGATCCCCCTCGCCGTCATGCTGTCGGTGCCGATCGGCATCTTCGGTGCGCTCCTGGCTGCAACCCTGTTCGGACAATCGAACGACGTCTACTTCAAGGTCGGCCTCTTGACGACCATAGGTCTGGCGGCGAAGAACGCCATCCTGATCGTCGAATTCGCCATCGAGCAGCAGAACCAGGGCAAAAACCTGATCGACGCCACGCTGGAAGCATCGCGCCAGCGCCTGCGGCCGATCCTGATGACCTCGCTCGCCTTCATCCTTGGCGTCATGCCGCTGGCGATCGCCAACGGGGCCGGCTCCGGCAGCCAGAACTCGATCGGTATCGGCGTCATGGGCGGCATGATCTCGGCTACCGTGCTCGGCGTCTTCTTCATCCCGCTGCTCTTCGTCTCGGTGCGCCGTGTCTTCAAGGGTACGGTTAAGTCGACGGCAGCGCCGGAGTCCGCCAACCCTGACGTGGCGCATTAGGACCTCTCCACTCGCTCTCGCGAAAAAGAGAGCGGGTGGTTGAAATCTCGATCACGGATCGGCTGCTTGGTCTTGATTTGCCAGATCTGTCATCAATGATTGATATGCAATCATTGATGACAGGACATTTCTATGGCCAGTATGACGATCCGCAACATCGATGATCATCTAAAGACCCGGCTGCGCATTCGCGCTGCCGCGCATGGGCGATCGATGGAGGATGAGGCGCGAGATATTCTGCGAGCGGCCTTATCGACGGAAGAAAAGCGTCATCCCAATTTAGCCGAGACAATTCGTCGTCGTATGACTGCAAGCGGTGGGGTCGTACTGGATATTGCCCCACGTGAACTAATCCGCCCGGTCGATCTCGATCCATGATCATTCTCGACACGAATGTCATTTCGGAACTATTGGCGCCATCGCCATCGCAGGTAGTTGAAGCTTGGCTCGCTGCCCAGCCTCCTCTCGCCATCTTTACGACGGCAACGACAGAGGCGGAAATCCTTTACAGCCTCCGGCTGCTGCCCGCGGGCCGACGCCGAAGCGAATTGGAGGCTGCCATTCTCCCGATCTTCGAAGAGGATTTCGCCGGAAGAGTTCTTCCCTTCGATAGTGAAGCCGCGGGCGCATATTCTTTCATTGCAACATCGCGGCGTCGGGCCGGCAAACCAATCACCCAGTTCGATGCTCAGATCGCCGCAATTGTAGCGTCGCGAGGAGCAGTGCTTGCAACACGCAACGTGTCGGATTTCCTGGATACAGGAATAGCTATCGTCAACCCGTGGGACTATCAGGGCTGATCCGGTCCGTCCGCTAAGCACTCAAATTGATAGCGGAGATATTGGCGGTTCCGAGGCTGCAGTCTGCGGTTTCGGCGACCATTTTGCGTGCAGCTTGGCAAGCATCAGGTAGATGATCGGCGTGGTATAGAGCGTCAGCACCTGCGACACGACGAGGCCGCCGACGATGGTAATCCCAAGCGGCCGGCGCAGCTCCGCACCGGGCCCTGTTGCAATGATCAACGGGATGGCGCCCATCAGCGCGGCGAGCGTCGTCATCAGGATGGGGCGGAAACGCTTGAGGCAAGCCTGATAGATGGCTTCCTCTGAAGACAGGCCGAGCGTGCGCTCGCCCTGCAGGGCGAAATCCACCATCATGATGCCGTTCTTCTTGACGATGCCGATCAAGAGAATGATGCCGATGAAGGCGATGATCGTCAGCTCCGTGCCGCTGACGGCGAGCGCCAGCAGCGCGCCGAGACCGGCCGAAGGCAGCGTCGAGATGATCGTCAGCGGATGTGCCAGGCTTTCATAGAGAATGCCGAGAACGATATAGACCGTCAGCAATGCTGCCAGGAGCAGGAGCGGCTGGCTGCCGGACGACTGGGTGATGCTCGCGGCATCGCCGGCGAAATCCGCATGCAGCGTATCGGGCAGATGCATGTCGAGCACCGCCTTCTGAATGGCGTCGTTCGCCACCTGCAGCGGCGTGTTGAGCGCCAGATTGTAGGAAATCGTCACGGCGGGATATTGACCCTGGTGATTGACCACCAGCGGCGCGAGCGTCCGGTCGATCGACGCCACCGCGCTCAACGGCACCTGCGTGCCGCCGGCGGCGGGCACGTAGAGCTTGGAAATATCGTGGGGATCGAGCGCATAGTCGGGATTCGCCTCCAATACGACACGATATTGGTTGCGCTGCGTATAGATCGTCGAGATCTGCCGTTGCGCGAAAGCATTGTTGAGCGCGGAATCGATGGATTGGATGTTGACGCCGAGCTGGGACGCGAGGGTGCGATCGATATTGACGGTCGCCTGCAGGCCGTTGGGCTGCCTGTCGGTGGCAACATCGGTCAATCCTGGAAGAGCCTGCAGACGTTCCAAAACCTTAGGCGACCATTCCACCAGCTCGTCGTAATTCGCACCCCAGATCGTGAATTGATATTGTGATTGCGACTGGCGCGCGCCGGCGCGGATATCGCCCGGCGAAAACAGGAATGTGCTGAGGCCGGGAACCGCCATCAGCTGCTTGCGGAGCCGGTCTATGACATCGGCGGTCGGCGCACGCTCCGATTCCGGTTTCAGCGAGATGAAAAGCTGGCCACGATTGACGGAGCTGGAAAAGCCACCCCCGCCGACGGAAGAGCCGACACCCGACACCGCCGGGTCCTTGGCAACCATATCCGCCGCCAGCTGCTGGAGCTTTACCATGGCCGGATAGGAGATATCGGTCGCGGCCTGCGTCCCGCCCTGGATAAAGCCGGTGTCGTCCTGCGGAATGAAACCTTTTGGAACCTTGACGTAGAGATAGCCCGTCATGACCACGCAGGCGATGATGACGACGACCGAAAGGAGGCGGTGATGCAGCACCGCCCGCAGCGTGCGGCCGTAAAAGCCCGTAACGGCGCTAAGCGTGCCTTCGACGATACGGCCAAACGGGCCGGGCCGGGCATCGATATCGTGCTGACGCAGTCGATGGCCGCAGATCATCGGCGTCAGCGTGAGGGATACCAGTGTCGAAACGACGATAGTGAAGCCGAGCGTCAGCGAGAAGGTCTGGAAGAACCGGCCGACGATACCGCCCATAAAGAACAGCGGGATGAAGGCGGCAAGCAGCGACAGGCTGATGGAAATGACGGTAAAGCCGATCTGCTTGGCGCCTTCGAGCGCCGCCCGCATCGGCTTCATGCCGGCTTCTAGATTGGCATAAATGTTCTCGATCATGACGATGGCATCGTCGACGACAAAGCCGACGGAGACGGCAAGCGCCATGAGGGAGAGATTGTCGATCGACAGTCCGAAAAGCCACATCGCGGCAAAAGTGCCGGCAAGCGACAGGGGCACCGTCACACCCGCGGCAAAGGTCGGCGTTGCTCGTCGCAGGAAGACGAAGACAACGGCCATGACCAGGCAGATAGTGGCAAGCAGCGTCCATTGCATATCGGTGACGCTTGCATGAATCGTGGTGGTGCGGTCGGACAGGATGGAAACATTCACCCCGGCAGGAATGAGCCGCTGTAGCTCGGGGATCAGCTGCTTGACGCCATCGACGGTGGCGATGACGTTCGCATCCGCCTGCTTGGTGATGTTGAGCAGCACGGCCGGCTTGCCGTCGTACCAGGCATCCGAGCGGCTATTGCGCACACCCGGCTCGACAGTGGCGATATCCGAGAGGCGAACCGCCGTGCCGTCGCCGCTGCGCACCACAATCCGCCCGAACGCTTCCGGCGTCTTCAACTGGCTGTTGACGGCGACTGAGAAAGCGCCGCCCGCACCGTCGATCGAGCCGAAGGGGCCGAGCACATTGGCATTGACGATCGCTGTACGGACCGCATCGAGCGAGAGGCCCATGGCCGAAAGCCGGTCCGGATCCAGCCGGACGCGGATGGCGGGCTGGTCTGCTCCGCTCACGGTCACACCGCCGACGCCGTCCACCTGCGAAATGCGCTGCACTACCACGGTATCGGCCGCATCATAGATGGCGCTCGGAGAGACATTGTCCGAGGTCAGCGCCAGGATGAGAACGGGGGCCGCAGCCGGGTTGATCTTGCGGAAGGACGGGAGAGTGGGCAGATCGCCGGGCAAGTCCGTCGCAGCCGCGTTCAATGCCGCCTGCACATCCTGCGCGGCACCGTCGACGCTGCGCGACAGGTCGAACTGGATGATGATCGTGCTCGATCCGAGCGTGCTGACGGACGTCATTTGAGTGACGCCGGCAATGGTCCCAAGATGACGCTCCAACGGAGCGGCCACGCTCGCCGCCATACTGGCCGGATCGGCCCCAGGACGGCTTGAAGAAACGACAATGGTCGGCAAATCCACCGTCGGCAGGCTTGCAACCGGCAGGAAGCGATAGGCAACGATGCCGAGGATCACCAGCCCGATCGCCAGAAGCGTCGTCCCGACAGGGCGTTTGATAAACGGCTCGGAGATGTTCATCTCTCGCCACCCGCCAATTCATTCATCTCGGCGCTCGGCGTGCCGCTGGTGCGGCCGACGACCTTGGCGCGCAGCCGCTCGAAGGCGAGATAGATCACCGGCGTCGTATAGAGCGTCAGGAGCTGCGAAAGCACGAGACCACCGATAATGGTGATACCGAGCGGAATGCGCAACTCTGCGCCCGTGCCCTGCGCCAGCGCCAGGGGCAAGGCGCCGAAGAGTGCCGCGAGCGTCGTCATCATGATCGGCCGGAAACGCAGGATAGAGGCTTTCAGAATGGCCTCGCGCGGCTCCAGGCCTTCCTTGCGCTCCGCCTCCAGCGCAAAGTCGATCATCATGATCGCATTCTTCTTGACGATACCCATCAGGAGCACGATGCCGATCAACGCGATGATCGAGAGATCCTGCCCGAACAGCATCAGCGCCAGCAGCGCGCCGACGCCAGCCGAAGGCAGCGTCGAAAGAATCGTCACCGGATGCACGGCGCTTTCATAGAGCAGGCCGAGCACGATGTAGATCGTCACGATTGCCGCGAGGATCAGCCAGGGCTCGCCCGCCAGCGACGAGGCAAATTCCTCGGCATCGCCGGAATATTTGCGCTGGATATTGTCGGGCATCTCGATATCCCGTTCCGCCGCCTTGATCTCGGCGACGGCATCGCTGAGCGACGCGCCCTTGGCGAGGTCGAAGCTGAGCGTCACGGCCGGAAACTGCTCGTCATGGCTGATGACCAGCGGCGCGGTCGTGAAACTCGCCGTCGTGAAGGCATTGAGCGGCACCTGGGTATCGCTGGCACCGGCGACATAAAGCTTGTCGAGCGATTTCGGGTCGGACTGATATTGCGGCGCAGCCTCCAGGATGACGCGATACTGGTTAGCCTGGCCATAGATCGTCGCGATCTGCCGCTGGCCGAAGGCATCATTCAAAGTATCGCTGACGGCCTGCATGGACACGCCGAGCCGCGAGGCGGTCTCGCGATTGACGTCGACGAAGATGCGCCCGCCGCCCATCTCGACCTCGGAAGAGACATCGATGAGCTTCGGGCTTTCCTGAAGGCGCTGGGCGAGCTTCTGTGACCAATCGACCACCGTGTTCGTGTCCGTGCCCGTTAGCGTATATTGATAGGGCGCGCGGCTGGCCCTGGTGCTGATCGAGATGTCGCGCACGCTCTGGAAGGTGACGTGGATGCCGGGTAAGCCCGTCACCTCGCCGCGCATCCTGTCGATGATCTGATCGGCGGACGCATTACGCTCACTCCGCGGCTTCAGCACGAGACTGAGATTGCCGGTATTCAGCGTCAGATTGCTGGCACTCGCACCGATGACGGCAACGACGTTGGTGACATCCGGATCCTTGCGCAGCCGGTCGGTCACATCAGCCTGGATCTGCTTCATGGTTTCGAAGGAGGTCGTCGGCTCGGCTTCGATGACGGCGGTGATGAGGCCCGTGTCCTGCGCCGGCAGGAAGCCCTTGGGAATGACGACATAAAGGGCGATCGTCGCAGCCAGCGTCACCACCGTCACCAGCAGCATGAGACGGCTGCGATCCACGGCCCAGACAAGGCTGCGCCGATAGCCCTCGACCATCCAGTCGGTGAAACGGTCGGCCCCGGCCAGAAAGCCGCCCTGATGCTCTTTCGGCTTGCGCAGGATACGCGCGCACATCATCGGCGTGAGCGTCAGCGAGACGACGGCCGACACGACGACGGCAATGGTGAGCGTCAGTGCGAATTCCCGGAACATACGGCCGACAATGCCGGTCATGAACAGCAGCGGAATGAAGACGGCGACCAGCGAGACGGTGAGCGAAATGATCGTGAAGCCGATTTCGCCGGCGCCCTTCAGCGCCGCCTGCATCGGGTTTTCGCCCTCTTCGATATGGCGGGCAATATTCTCGATCATCACGATGGCGTCGTCGACGACGAAGCCGGTGCCTATGGTGAGCGCCATGAGCGAGAGATTGTCGAGGCTGAAGCCGGCGAACCACATCACCCCGAAGGTTGCGATCAGCGACAGCGGCAGGGCGACGCCGGCAATAAAGGTCGCCGTCATCGTCCGCAGGAAAAGCAGGACGACCAGGATGACGAGGCCGATGCTGATGACCAGCGTCCACTGCACGTCATGGATCGAGGCGCGGATCGTCTCGGTGCGGTCATTGACGATATCAAGCGAAATACCGGCCGGCATCGCCTGCTTCAGCTTCGGGATCTGCTTCAGGACGTTCTCGACCGTCTGGATGACGTTGGCGCCCGGCTGGCGCATGATATCGAGAATGACGGCGGGCTGGCCCTGATACCAGGCGCCGACACGATTATTCTCCAGCCCCTCGACGACGGTTGCGACGTCTTTCAATTGCACCGGCGCGTTGTTGCGGTAGGCGACGATGACCGATTTATAGACGTTCGGATCGACGATCTGGTCGTTGGCGGCAAGCGTGAAGCTCTGTTGCGTGCCGTCGAGCGAACCCTTCGCGCCCGCAACGCTGGCATTGGTGATGGCGGTGCGGATGTCCTCAAGGGCGAGACCATAGGAAGCGAGACGCGGCAGGTCCACCTGGATGCGGATGGCGGGTTTGACGCCGCCTTGGATAACGACGTCGCCAACACCGGAGACTTCGCTCAGGCGCTGCGCCATCATGGTATCGGCAAAGTCGCTGAGTTCGCGGATCGAATAGCTGTTGGAGCGCAGCGCCAGCGTCACGATCGGCGTATCGGCCGGGTTCACCTTCGAGTAGGTCGGCGGATAGGGAAGCGTGCGCGGCAAGGTCGATCCGGCAGCGTTGATTGCTGCCTGAACGTCCTGTGCAGCGCCATCGATATCGCGGCCGAGATCGAACTGGAGGGTAATCTGGCTGATGCCGAAGGCGCTCGATGAGGTCATCGACGCCAGCGACGGAATCTGACCGAGTGGCCGCTCCAGAGGTGCCGTCACCAGCGCCGCCATCGTATCGGGATCGGCACCCGGAAGCTGCGTCGTCACCTGGATCGTCGGAAAATCCACCTGTGGCAGCGGCGCGACCGGCAGGAAGAGAAAGCCGAGAATGCCGCCCAACAGCACCGCCACCCCGAGAAGCGAGGTGGCGATCGGCCGGGAGATGAAGAGCGACGAGACGTTCATTGTTGCTGCGTCGGCGTAGCGGAGGAATTGTTGGAAGCCGAGCCGCTGCCCGCATCCGCACCCTGCTCGCCGCCGGCGCCAGGCTGACCATCCTGGCCGCGATGGCCATTATGCCCGCCGGCACTGCCCTGCCCGCCCTGGCCACCGGTTCCACCTTGGCCGTTGTGCCGACGATGCGGGCGCTCGCTCGCATTCGCTGTGCCGGCACCGCCGTTCTGCGAATCGTTCTCCGCGACCGGCTGCCCGCTATTGTCGGACGTCGGAGTATCCGGGGACGCCTGAGCCGGATTGGCCGAAATCTGCACTTTCGACCCATTCTGCAGCCGGGCGAAACCTGTCGTCACCACCTTGTCGCCGGGCGCCACGCCATCGGCGATGACGGCAAGCGTATCGTCCTGCTGGCGCACCTTCACCGGCTTCATCGCGACGGTCTGATCCTGGCTGATGATATAGACAAAGGTGCCGTTCGGCCCGCGCTGGACGGCGCCGCTCGGGATGACGGTGACGCCCTTCAGCGTCTCCACAAGCAATCGGGCATTGACGAAGGCGCCGGGCCAGAGCGCCAGCTTGTCGTTCGGGAAATTCGCCTTCAGCCTGACAGTGCCAGTGGTGGGGTCAACCTGATTGTCGACCACACCAAGCGAACCATTGTCGACCACCGTCTCGCCGTCGTTGCCCAAAGCCTGGACGGAAAGCGTTCCGGCCGCGCTTGCCGCGTTAACGCGGGCAAGCTGCTGCTGCGGAATGGAAAACAGCACGGAGATCGGCTTGATCTGCGAAAGCGTGACGATACCGGTCGTATCGCCGGAGCTGACGAGATTGCCGATATCGACGTTACGGATGCCGGTGCGCCCATCGAAGGCCGCCCTGATCGTCGTATAATCGAGCGTCGCCTGCGCACTTTCGATCGCCGCCACATCCACCTGGACCTGCGCGGTATATTGCGCCACCAACGAGGTCTGCGTGTCGACCTGCTGCTGCGTGCCGGACGCGCTCTTCACCATCATCTGATAGCGGGCGAGATCGCGCTGGGCGCCTGCAAGCAAAGCTTCGTCCTGCGCCTTCTTGGCGATCGCCTGGTCGAGCTGCGCCTTATAGACGGAATCGTCGATACGGGCGATGATATCGCCCTTCTTGATGTCCTGGCCCTCGACGAAATTGATTTCGACGATTCGTCCGCTGACCTGCGCGCGCACCGTCACGGTATTCAGGGCCTTCACCGAGCCTACGCCGTTGATGTAGACAGGGACATCGGCCGTCGTCGCATCCGCGGCGAGCACCGGAACCGGTCCATTGAACTGCGACATGCTGCGCCGTCCGCCACCGCTGCCACCCTGCCTTTGGCCACCACGGCGTCCGTCCTGGGCTTGCTCTCCCGGTGCTGCGGCATTTTGGTAGCCAAGCAGCTTCTCCGCGGGCCCAAGCCAACGATCGCGGGTCACATAGGCGCCATACCCGACGGCGCCGATCACTGCCAACCAAACGACGACCCGAAACGTCCGAGCCATTCACCCACCTCTTCAAATCCCGGGGTGATCGACGATCTCCCGCTATTCATGGCGCGACCTTAGCTTGCATCGTGCCGCTTAGGAATTTGGTATGGGCATTAAATTTTGTCCATTTTAGCGCCACTTAGCGTAACAAACTGTAACATTGGACGAAAACCAGGGTTGTGGTTGCAAGGGACGGCGGCGCTACCCACACCAGCCGTTGCAGCACATCAAAGTACGCCCCAGCCTCGATAGCGCCCGCGCCCGGTCATTTCGCGCAGGCCGAGTTCGGTCACGAGATTGAGCGCGCCCCTTGAGGTAATGCCGACATGGCGCGCAATCATTTTTGCCGAGACGATCGGCCGCGATAGCACGATGTCGATGACCTCAGGCAGACTGCTGTTGGACCGCCTGTCCTTGAGCCGCACTTCCATCTGCAGCTTGGCAAGCGAAAGCCGATCAAGCTCCTTGAGGCCTGAATCGGCCGAAAGTGCCATGGCCTCCAGAAACGCCGTCAGCCGCGTGGTGCGGTCCGGCGCTCGCCGGCGGTCATGGCGAACGGCCTTCAGGCCGACATTCAGGCAGAAGAGGTGCGATGTCACCTTGCCCCGGCTGCGCAGATAAGCGCTGGCCAGCAAGCCGCCGAGCCAATGCTGCCGCCGCAGCGGCTCGATCCTTTCCCAGGCATCGAAAAGCACCGCGGCACCCAGGGTAGCCGGCAGCAGATCCGCCTCGCGCATGACGGCGCGCCAGCTGTCCAGCCGCTCATCCTCATCCCAATCTTCGTCTCGGATGAGTGCCAGGGGATCCTGGGCATCGATAATCGGCTGCCTGGGTTCCGGAACGCCGCCATTCAGGATCTTGTCGGATCGGGCGAGGATCGCGTCGATCTCGGCGAAATCGACGCCGAAATCATCCTCCCCCTCCTCCGGCTCGTCAGGCTCGATGGACCGGGCAGAGGTCGAACGCGGCGTGCTACCCTCGTTGGTCTCGCCGACCTCACCGCGCAGCACGGCAAGGCCAGCCGGCTCCAGGCCCCAGGACGGATCGGCGGCCCATAGACGGCGACGGCTGCGCAGCACCGAATGGGCAATGGTCAATTCATGAGTCGGGGTGCGCGTATCCATGCGCGCATCGTGCAGGACGAGATCCTCGACATGCACGAGTTCGCCTCCCACCCAGAGCGCACCGGCAGCATCGAAAAAGTGCCCACGCTCGCGAAAGCCATTCGCTACCGCATGCCTCAGCACGCGCTCATCCAGACGGGCCAGCATATCTTCCGCCTTGACGACGGCAGGCAGAAGCGCGGCAAGCGGCAGCGTGGTCGGATCATATCGCATTGGAATCACATCATTGCATCGATCTTACGGAACTTATCATCGCCATCCGCAGCGAGATAGGAAGGCGGCTCTGTGAACTGTGGATGGCAATCACTATTTTCTGGCTTGACCTTCCAGCGATGGGAAGGTCCATAGACCTGTCCGAAGCCCCTTCGGGCAAAGGAGTATGACATGGCACCGCATGACGAGCACGATCACAGCCATCATGGTCACGATCACCATGACACCCACACGCAGGATGAAGTGATCCGCGATCCCGTCTGCGGCATGACCGTCGACCCCGATGCCGGCAAGCCGTCGCTGCAATATCGCGGCCGCACTTTCCACTTTTGCAGCAATGGCTGCCGTACAAAATTCGAGGCTGCGCCGGAAAACTACCTCACGGTCAAGGATCCCGTCTGCGGCATGACGGTCGATCGCGCCACTGCCCGCCATTTCACGAAGCACGAGGGCGAGAAATTCTATTTCTGCTCGGCCGGCTGCAAGGCGAAGTTCGAAGCGGACCCATTGTCTTATCTCGATGGCAACAGGCCGGCGCCAAAGCCGATGCCGAAGGGCACGCTCTATACCTGCCCGATGCATCCCGAGGTGATCAGCGACCATCCTGGCGACTGCCCGAAATGCGGCATGGCGCTGGAGCCGACGGGTGTCCCGGCCGCCGATGAAGGCCCGAACCCCGAGCTTGTTGATTTCACGCGCCGGCTCTGGATCAGCGCCGTCCTGTCGCTGCCGCTGCTTGCCATCAGCATGGGGCCGATGATCGGCCTTCCCATTCACGACTGGATCGGCGAGCCGATCGCCACCTGGGTCGAGCTTGTTCTTGCAACGCCGGTCGTGCTTTGGGCGGCTCTTCCCTTCTTCCGCCGCGCCTGGAACTCGCTCGTCAACCGCAGCCCCAATATGTGGACGCTGATCGGTCTCGGCGTCGGCACCGCCTATCTTTACAGCGTGATTGCGACGCTTGCCCCCGGCCTGTTTCCGATGAGCTTCCGAGGGCATGGCGAGAGCGTGCCCGTCTATTTCGAAGCAGCGTCCGTGATCGTCGCCTTGGTCTTCGTCGGCCAGGTACTGGAATTGAAAGCCCGCGAACGCACCGGCTCGGCCATTCGCGCCCTTCTCGATCTCGCGCCGAAAACGGCACGACGCATCGGCGCCAATGGTAGCGAAACCGATGTGCCCGTCGACGAGATCCAGGCCGGCGATCAGCTGCGGGTGCGCCCCGGCGAGCGCGTCCCCGTGGATGGCTCCGTTGTCGAGGGACAATCGACCATCGATGAATCGATGATTACGGGCGAGCCCCTGCCGGTCGAAAAGGCCAAGGGTGACGCCTTAACCGGCGGCACGATCAACAAGAACGGCGCACTCATCATGCAGGCCGAGAAAGTCGGCGCCGAAACCACGCTCTCGCGCATCGTCGAGCTTGTCGCCAAGGCGCAGCGCTCGCGCGCACCGATCCAGACGATGGTCGACCGCGTCTCTGCCGTCTTCGTGCCCGCCGTCGTCGCGGCCGCCATCATCGCCTTTGCCGTATGGGCCTTCGTTGGGCCGGAGCCGCGGCTGGCGCATGCGCTGCTCGCCGCCGTCGCGGTGCTCATCATCGCCTGCCCCTGCGCGCTTGGCCTGGCAACGCCCATGTCCATCATGATCGCCACCGGCCGCGGCGCGCAGGAGGGCGTGTTGGTACGCGACGCCGAGGCGCTGGAACGCTTTGCCAAGGTGGACACATTGATCGTCGACAAAACCGGCACGCTGACGGAAGGTAAACCGAACCTGACCGACATCATCACCGCGGCGGACATAGATGAGGCACGCCTCCTCTCGCTCGCCGCCAGCCTGGAGCGCGGCTCCGAACACCCGCTCGCCGAAGCCATCGTTGCCGGCGCCGAGGAACGCGGTGCGCGCTTCGTTGATATCTCCGGCTTCTCTGCGGTGACCGGCAAGGGCGTGGAGGGCCGCGCCGGCGAAACCGCGATTGCGCTCGGCAATGCCGCGATGATGTCCGATCTCAGCGTTTCGACCGATGTCTTGAAAGCAGAGACGGAACGCCTGCGCAGTGAGGGCAAGACCGTCATGTTCGTCGCCATCGACAGGAAGCTGGCCGGCCTCGTCGCTGTCGCCGACCGGATCAAACCGACCACGGCAGCCGCCATCAAGGCGCTGCATGACAGCGGCCTGACGATCGTCATGGCGACCGGCGACAACGGCAAGACCGCCGCTGCCGTTGCGAAGCAGCTTGGGATCGACGAGGTGCGCGCGGACATGCTGCCGGAAGGCAAGAAAGCGCTGATCGACGAGCTGCGGGCCAAAGGCCGCATCGTTGCCATGGCGGGCGACGGCGTCAACGATGCTCCGGCACTTGCCTCTGCCGATGTCGGCATTGCCATGGGCACGGGCGCCGATGTCGCCATGGAAAGCGCCGGGATCACGCTGGTAAAGGGCGATCTCAACGGCATCGTCCGCGCCCGCCATCTCTCGGAAGCGACGATCCGCAACATCAAGCAAAACCTTGCCTTCGCCTTCGGCTACAATGCGCTCGGCGTGCCGCTGGCGGCCGGCGTGCTCTATCCTGTGTTCGGCCTGCTGCTGTCGCCGATGATTGCGGCCGCCGCAATGAGCCTGTCGTCAGTCTCGGTGATCGGCAATGCGCTGAGGCTACGGTTGGCGAAATAGAGGGATTGCCCTTCTCTCCCACGGGAGAAGGCTAGGATGAGGGGCCACGCCGGCAGGTGCGACATCAATAGGCGTGCCTGGCCAGCCCCTCTATCGCTCCAGTCAGCCGACCTTCTCTACCGCAATCGCCGTAGCCTCGCCGCCCCCGATGCAAAGGGCCGCGACGCCCTTCCTTGCACCTTGGCGCTCCAGCGCATGCAGTAGCGTCACGATCAGCCGCGCGCCAGTAGCGCCGATGGGATGGCCGAGCGCGCAGGCGCCGCCGTTGATGTTGAGCCGGTCGCGCGCAATGCCGAGTTCCTTTGCGGCCGCCATGGCGACGACGGCGAAGGCCTCGTTGATCTCGAAAAGCTCGACATCGCCGATCTTCCAGCCGCTCTTGTCAAGCACCTTGCGGATCGCCGGGATCGGCGCGGTCGTATACCAGGCAGGCTCCTGAGAATGCGTCGCATGCGCCTTGATTTCGGCAAGGATCGGCAAGCCCTCGCGCTCGGCGAGCGAACGGCGCGTCAGGATCAACGCTGCCGCACCGTCGGCATTGGCCGAGGCGCTGGCAGCCGTAATCGTGCCATCCTTGCGGAAGGCTGGCTTGAGTGTCGGGATCTTTTCAGGCGAAACCTTTTGCGGATGCTCATCCTTGGCGATTGTGACCGGACCACCCTTGCCACTCACCGAGATCGGCGTGATTTCCGCTTCGAAAGCGCCAGTCTCGAGCGCCTTGCGGGCGCGCGACAGGGTTTCGACCGCGTAAGCATCCTGATCGTCGCGGCTGAACTGATAGGCCTCGACCGCCATCTCGCCGAAATCGCCCATGGAGCGACCCTGCTCATAGGCATCTTCCAGCCCGTCGAGCATCATGTGATCGAAGATGCGGTCATGGCCCATGCGATAGCCGCCGCGCGCCTTGGCGAGCAGATAAGGCGCATTCGACATGGATTCCATGCCGCCGGCGACCGCGATGGAGGCCGAGCCGGCGAGAAGCAGGTCATGTGCCAGCATGGTCGCCTTCATGCCCGAACCGCAGACCTTGTTGATGGTCGTGGCGCCGACGGCATCCGGGAGACCAGCCCCGCGCGCAGCTTGCCGGGCCGGCGCCTGCCCTTGCCCCGCAGGCAGGACGCAGCCGAACAGAACCTCATCCACTCTCTCAACAGAAAGTCTCGCGCGCTCCAGCGCAGCACGGATGACATGCGCACCGAGCTCGGGCGCCTGCAGGGGCGAAAGATCTCCCTGGAAACGACCGAGCGGCGTGCGCGTGGCGGAAACGATGACAACGGGATCGATAGCGGGCATGACATCTCCTCACGGTCAAGCAAACAGGTTGATGTCATTGCTAGCATGTTAGATGATGTTCGTCATCTAAATATCGATGCACACGGAACACAAGCAGGCAACAGATGCGATTGCCCTCAAACCAGACAGGCTCTAAGGATATCCGTAAAGATTCAAAGGATATCTCATGCCGCTTTACATCAAGGACGACGCCATAGACCGATTGGCGCGCCGCTATCAGGCGTTGACCAAGGCCACTACCAAGACGGAAGCCGTTCGGCTTGCCCTGCAGAAGGCGCTCGATGAGGAGCTGACTAAGCCGGCCCTTGCCGATGTCGCTGTCGCTTTTTGCCGCAGTCTCAAGCAGAAAGCCACCGCCAAGGGCGCCGGCACTGGCATGACAGGAGAGCCCTGATGTTCATCGACGCTTCGGTTTTGGCGGCAATGATGACAGACGAGGAAGAGGCACGCGCCTTTGCCATCCGCATGCAGCCGGCAACGGCACGCATGACCTCGCCGCTTGTCGTAGCAAATGCCGCGATCCGGGTCTCTGATGCTTTGGGATTGTCGCCGACGGAGGCAGGCGAAGCTGTCCGCACGTTTCTGCAGCTCATGAATATTCAGCTGCTCGCCGTGCCGCCTCGTGCCGCAGTTCTCGCGACCGAAGCTTACGGGCGCTATGGCCGAGGCGGCCATCCGGCGCGCCTCAGCCTGGACGATTGCATGACCTATGCCTGCGCTCGCTATTATCGCCAGCCGCTATTGTCGAACAGCGACCGCTTCAAGCAGACGGATATCGAGCTGGCTTAGAGCATGTCGCGTAAAAGTGTGCAGCGGTTTTGCGACGACGACATGCGCAAAATCAAAGACCTAAAGCGTGAGAAGCGAATCTGAAAGATCGCGACGCGCTTTAGGCCAGCTTGAGCCATTACGCCATTACGGGCAAAGCGAAGCGGAGCCTGCACTATAGGTGCTCGAGCGAGCGCCGACGGAGTTAGGGGCAGCGGCGCACTGCAGGCGGGAAATGGAATCGCCGGCACGAATCGGACCGGTCACCGACGGATCGGTGTTGATCGTGCCGTCCGGAAGGATTGCATCCTTCGAATGGTCGACGCTGCCGACATCGGCCTGGAACGCCTCGACATTGACGCGCTTGGGGTGATGCTTGTGCATCTGCTCGGCCATGGCGGCACTGGATACGCCGACGACGAGAGCGGAGATAGCGAGGGTTCTGAGCAGCATGGGACTGCCTCCTGTAGGAGTTGACGCAAGTTTCATATGGGAACCGGCAGGCCATTTTACAGCGGCTTGCCTGTCAATATCATTAAGAATTTGAAGGTTTTGATCAGGTCTTCACTTTGTGGCGGGATACCTCTGCGCCGGCATCGTGCGGCAGGCTGATAAAACGCAATGCGGAGATGCCACCGATAAGGCCAATGATGAGGAAAGCCCAGCGAAAATCGATGAGCGAGAGCATTTCCCCACCATGAATCGTGCGCGAGAGATTGAGAACGGCGGCAGCGACGGCGACGCCCAGCAGCAGCGAAACCTGCTGCAGCATGCTCGACAATGTGGAAGCGGAGCTGCGCTGCGCGGCATGGATATCGGCAAACCCCAGCGTATTCAGCGCCGTGAAGTTCATCGAACGCGACAGGCCGGCGATGAATAGCAGGCAATATATCAACGGGTCTGGTGTCGAGGGAGACAGAAGCGCGCATCCGGCAATGCTGGCGGACGAGATCAGCCCGTTGACGACGAGCACGTTGCGGAAACCGAATATCCTCAACATCTGCGTGGTGATCGCCTTCATGCCGAGATTGCCAGCGAAATAGAACAGCAGATAGGAGCCCGCGTCGATCGCCGAGCGGCCGAAGCCGACCTGGAAGAGCAGCGGGATCAGGAAAGGCGTCGCGTTGATCGCCACACGGCTCGCCGTTCCGGCCGAAAGCGTCGACATCGCGAAGGTCTGTACCTTGAAGGCGGAAAGATCGAGCAGGGGCTCGTCGACCTTCAGGAAGTGCCGGGTGGCGATGATGGAAAAAACCGCACCTGCGGCGATCAACGCAATGCTGGCCGCCAGCCCCGTCGTTCCCTGCACCACGAATTCGAGGCCGGCAAGCAGGAAGGTCAGCCCCGCCGCCGATTGCAGAAAGCCGATAAAATCGAGCCGCGCGACCTTTTCCTCCCGCTGATCCGGCACGAAGCGCAGAACGAGGCCGAGCCCGATGATGCCGATCGGGATATTGATCAGGAAGTTCCAATGCCAGCTGAGATAGGTGGTGATGAAGCTGCCGAGCACCGGACCGATGACCGGAGCGGTCAGCGCCGGCCAGGTGATCATCGACATCGCATGCACCAGATCGGATTTGCGAGCATTCTTCAGCACGATGATGCGTCCCACGGGCGTCATCAGCGCGCTGCCGATACCCTGAACGGCGCGGGCAATGATGAACTCGGTCAAATTGCCCGAGAGGCCGCAGAACAGCGACGCCATGGTGAAGATGGCAATGGATGCCAGGAACACCCGCCGGGCGCCATAGCGATCGCCAGCCCAGCCGGCGAGCGGCACGAAAGCCGCCATGGTGAGCAGATAGACCGTGATGCCGATGCTCATCGAGACCGGCTCGACGCCGAAACTTACCGCCATCTGCGGCAACGAGGTGGTGATGATCGTCCCGTCCAGAAACTGCATGAAAAAGGAAACGGCGACGACAAAGGCGATGATGCGGGACTGCCGGCCGAAACTTGCTTCGGAAGGCTCTTCTATAGTCCGGGCAACGGTCATGAGATGAATTTCACTGAATGGCGTTCAAGGGAGCCGGTGCTTCGGCAGCAATCATATGATCATTGAATACGCCCATGATGGCGGCTTGCAAAGCCACAAACCCGGCTGGCGCCGCGAAAAATTGACACGGTGACATAAGAACTACGGTTCGAGACAGCCAATCCAAGGCCCCCTCACCCGCAGCGCTCCGGGAGCGTCAATCGTCCGCGTAGCGCTGCTCCCGCCAGGGATCGCCATACATGTGATAGCCGTTCTTCTCCCAGAAGCCGGCCCGGTCGGCGCCGATGAGTTCGATGCGGTTCAACCACTTGGCACTCTTCCAGAAATAGAGATGCGGCACGACGAGGCGCATCGGCCCGCCATGTTCGCCGGTCAGCGGCTGCCCCTCCCAGGCAGTAGCGAGAATGGCATCTTCGGCCGCGAAATCCGCAAGCGGCAGGTTGGTGGTATAGCCGTCATAGCTCGTCAGCAGCACATGTTGCGCCTCCGCCGTCGGCATGGCGAGATCAAGCAGATCGCGCGTGGAAACCCCTTCCCAGCGATTGTCGTAGCGCGACCAGGTCGTGACGCAGTGAATGTCGCTGACACGGGTGCTTTGCCCGATCGCCTGGAAAGCTGCCCAATCGAGGCTGAGGCGCTTTTCCACGAATCCGATCACATCGAGCCGCCAACTGGACAATGAAATCTGCGGCTGCACGCCGAGATCGAGCACCGGCCAGTTCTTGACGAGATGCTGCCCCGGCGGCAACCGCTCGGTCTCCGGCCGGCTGATACGTCCCGTCAGAAACTTGCCCTCCGCCGCCCAGCGGCGCTTGGAAGTCGTGAGCTTGCTATCGGCGGGGATCTGGTCGTCGCTCATGCCGGCTATCCTCTCTTTGCTGGGTAGAAATAGGATAATCGGTACGGGTTCATGTCAAGCCGAAGAACATCTCATAGCCGGCTATATTGCCTTAATGGTAATCCAGAACAGCTGCGCCTTGCCTGAAATGGACCGCTCTGCGACGTCACCCACCGAGACAAGCAGGCAATCGCCTGCGCTAAGCGCCATCCCATCGATTTCCGCATTCTCGTGATGGCAAAGGACAAGGGTCGTCCCAGCCTCGAAGGCGACTTTGCTATTTCCGTCGACCGAAACGCGCTTCACCGAATGCGTGAAACGCCCCCGCCGCGTCATCACATTGAGATCCGTAATGGTGCCATCGATCAAGGTCGCCGAGGTTGGCGCGTCGGCAGCAAAGGGTAGCGGCTCGCTCGCCTGCGTCAAGCGCTCGGGCGCGCGCCCCTCGATGAAGAGGGTCATGCCCTCGCCATCAAGGATAGATAGCGTACGATCGATACCCGGAAAAACCGAAAACGGCCCGTCCGTCGCAACGGTTGCCATGCTGACGCGCCAGTCGAAGTCGGCAAGCCCGACGCCCTCGGGCGAAACGGCGATCTCCACCGTTTCCCCGCCGCCGTTTTTCCAAGGCATGCGCTTGTGATCGCTGGCGCGTAGCAGCTTCATCTTTAATTCCCCAGGATGGCGGGCAGGCGCAGGCCCTGCTGTTTAGCCCAGTCGAGTGCGATGTCGTAGCCGGCATCGGCGTGGCGCATGACGCCGGTTGCCGGGTCGTTCCAGAGAACGCGCTCCAGGCGCTTGGCCGCGTCATCCGTGCCGTCGGCGCAGATGACCATGCCGGAGTGCTGGGAAAAGCCCATGCCGACGCCGCCGCCATGGTGCAGCGATACCCAGGTAGCACCCGATGCGGTGTTGAGCAGCGCGTTGAGCAGCGGCCAGTCGGAGACGGCATCCGAGCCATCCTTCATCGCTTCCGTCTCGCGATTCGGCGAAGCGACCGAGCCGCTATCGAGATGGTCACGGCCGATGACGACAGGCGCCTTCAACTCGCCATTCCTGACCATTTCGTTGAAGGCGAGACCGAGGCGGTGGCGATCGCCGAGGCCGACCCAGCAAATGCGCGCCGGCAGGCCCTGGAAGGCGATGCGCTCGCGCGCCATGTCGAGCCAGTTGTGCAGGTGCTTGTTGTCGGGCAGCAACTCCTTCACCTTGGCATCGGTCTTGTAGATATCTTCCGGATCGCCCGAAAGGGCAGCCCAGCGGAAAGGACCGATGCCGCGGCAGAAGAGCGGGCGGATATAGGCCGGGACGAAACCCGGGAAGGCGAAGGCATTTTCAAAACCTTCGTCCTTGGCGACCTGGCGGATGTTGTTGCCGTAATCGAGCGTCGGCACGCCGGCGTTCCAGAAATCGACCATGGCTTCGACATGAACCTTCATCGAGGCGCGGGCGGCAGCTTCGACGGCTTTCGGATCGCTTTCGCGCTTGGCCCTGTGTTCAGCGACGGTCCAGCCGGCCGGCAGGTAGCCGTTCAGCGGGTCGTGAGCGGAGGTCTGGTCGGTGACGATATCCGGGCGCGGGCCGCCGGCCTTCATGCGCTTTACGAGTTCCGGGAAGATTTCGGCGGCGTTGCCGAGCAGGCCGACGGACTTGGCTTCGCCGGCCTTCGTCCACTTGTCGATCAGGGCAAGTGCTTCATCCAGCGTCTTTGCCTTCTCGTCGACATAGCGGGTGCGCAGGCGGAAATCGATGCGGGTTTCGTCGGATTCGACGGCCAGGCAGCATGCGCCGGCCATGACGGCCGCCAGCGGCTGTGCACCGCCCATGCCGCCGAGACCGCCGGTCAGGATCCACTTGCCCTTGAGGCTGCCATTATAGTGCTGGCGACCGGCTTCGACGAAGGTCTCATAGGTGCCCTGCACGATGCCCTGCGTGCCGATGTAGATCCACGAGCCGGCCGTCATCTGGCCGTACATGGCAAGGCCCTTCTTATCCAGTTCGTTGAAGTGATCCCAGGTCGCCCAATGCGGCACCAGGTTGGAGTTGGCGATGAGCACGCGCGGCGCATCCTTGTGGGTGCGGAACACGGCGACCGGCTTGCCGGACTGCACCAGCAGCGTCTCGTCTTCGTTGAGCGTCTTCAGCGTCGCGGCGATACGGTCGAAATCGTCCCACGTGCGGGCGGCACGGCCGATGCCGCCATAGACGACCAGCTCGTTCGGGTTCTCCGCAACGTCGGGATCGAGATTGTTCATCAGCATGCGCAGCGGCGCTTCGGTCAGCCAGCTCTTGGCATTGAGCTCCGGACCACGGGGCGCGCGGACTTCGCGGATATTATGGCGTGGGTTGGTCATGTCACATCTCCAAGGAGGGCAGGATGTCGGTTGAAATCGAGGCATTGAGTGCGCCGGAGGCAATAAGGTCGCTGGCAGCCTTCAGGTCGTTCGCCATATAGCGGTCCTCTTCCAGCGAGGGCACAGCGGCGCGGATCGAAGCAATGGCAAGGGTCAGTTCCGGGCTGGTCGTCAGCGGCGCGCGCAACTCGACGCCCTGGGCAGCGGTCAACGCTTCGATGCCGATAATGGCGAAGAGGTTTTCGGTCATTTGAAGCAAGCGGCGGGCGCCATGACAGGCCATGGACACATGGTCTTCCTGGTTGGCGGAGGTCGGTGTCGAGTCGACCGAGGCCGGATGCGACATCTGCTTGTTTTCGGACATCAGCGCCGCCGAGGTCACTTCGGCAATCATCAGGCCGGAGTTCAGGCCCGGCTTCTTGGCGAGGAATGCCGGCAGGCCGTAGCTGAGCGCGGGGTCGACGAGCAGCGCGATGCGGCGCTGTGCAATCGCGCCGATTTCACAGACGGCAATGGCGATCTGGTCGGCCGCAAAGGCGACAGGCTCGGCGTGGAAATTGCCGCCGGAAACGACGGAATTGTCCGAAAGCACGAGCGGATTGTCTGTCACGGCATTGGCTTCGATTTCGAGCGTGCGGCCGACGGAACGCAGAAGGTCGAGGCAGGCGCCGTCGACTTGCGGCTGGCAGCGGATGCAATAAGGGTCCTGCACACGCTCGTCGCCTTCGATATGGCTTTCGCGGATCACTGAGCCTGCCAGCAGGCCGCGAAGGGCAGCAGCGGTATCGATCTGGCCCTTATGGCCGCGTAGCGTATGAATATCCGGATGGAACGGGGCGGAAGAACCCATGGCCGCATCCGTCGACATGGCGCCGGTGATGAGGGCGGCCTGGGCGGCACGATGGGCGCGGAAGAGGCCGGCAAGCGCAAGCGCGGTCGACACCTGCGTGCCGTTGATCAGTGCCAGTCCTTCTTTGGCGGCAAGTACGACCGGCTTAAGGCCAGCCTTTTCGAGCGCTGCCGCGCCGGAGAGCTGCTCACCGGCATAGAAGGCCTCGCCATGACCCATCATGACAGCGGTCATATGCGCGAGCGGCGCCAGATCGCCGGAAGCGCCAACCGAGCCCTTTTCGGGGATGACGGGCACGACGCCCTTTTCGAGCATGCCTTCGATCAGCCGTACCAGCTCCAGCCGCACGCCGGAGGCGCCGCGGCCGAGCGAAATGAGCTTCAGCGACATGATGAGGCGAACGACATTCTCAGGGAGCGGCTGGCCGACGCCGCAGCAATGCGAGAGGATAAGATTGCGCTGAAGAGTCGCGACATCGGCGCTGTCGATCTTGATGGAGGCCAGTTTGCCGAAGCCAGTATTGATGCCATAGACCGGCGCATTGCCGGCAGCGATCTCCGCGATGCGGGCCGCGGCCTTGGCAATGCCGGCATCGAAGGAGGCATCAAGCTTGGCGGGCTCACCGGTCCAGTAGATTGCCGCCAATTGTTGCAGCGAAACGGAGCCGGGATGGAGAACGACGGTCATCGGTGGAACCTTTTTCCCTTGAATACGTGGGCATGGAGGGGATTGAAGCCGATGCGGTAGACAAGCTCCGCGAGGCTTTCGACATCCCAGATGGCAAAATCGGCCGACTTGCCGGTTTCGAGCGTACCCGTTTCGGGGAGCAGCCCAAGGGCACGCGCCCCTTCGCGGGTGGCGCCGGCGATGCATTCCTCGACCGTCAGGCGGAAAAGGGTGGCAGCCATGTTCATGGTTAGCAGCAGCGAGGTCAGCGGCGAGGTACCGGGATTGGAGTCCGTGGCGATGGCGATCGAGACGCCCGCATCACGCAGCGCCTGAACCGGCGGCTTCTGCTTCTCGTTGATGGCATAGAAGGCGCCGGGTAGAAGGACTGCAACGGTTCCCGCCGCCGCCATCGCCTTGACGCCGTCCTCGTCGAGATATTCGACATGATCGGCTGACAGAGCGCCGTAGGAGGCGGCAAGCTTGGCGCCGCCGAGATTGGAAAGCTGTTCCGCGTGCAGCTTCACCGGAATACCGAGCGACCGTGCAAGATCGAAGACGCGAGCGATGTCCGCCGTCGAGAAGGCTATACCTTCGCAGAAGCCATCAACAGCATCGACAAGACCTTCGGCATGCGCCTGTTTCAAGCCGGGCAGCACGACATCGGTAATATAGTCGCCGTTGCGGCCCTTGTACTCCACCGGGGTCGCGTGCGCGCCGAGATAGGAGGTGACGACGCGAACCGGGCGGACTGTCTCCAGCTTGCGTGCGGCTCGCAGCATCTTCAATTCGGATTCAATGTTGAGGCCGTAGCCCGATTTCACCTCGATCGTCGTCACGCCTTCGGACAGCAGCGTGTCGAGGCGCGGCAAGGCAGCAGCAACTAGCTCGTCCACCGATAGCGCGCGCGTCGCGTTGACGGAGGAAACGATGCCGCCGCCGGCACGGGCGATTTCTTCGTAGCTCGCACCTTCGAGCCGCATCTCGAATTCGCGGGCGCGATTGCCGCCATAGACGATATGTGTATGGCAATCCACAAGGCCGGGGGTTACCCAGCGCCCTTCGAGATCGATGATTTCAGCGCCTGACGTATCGGGCAGATCGGCTTCATGGCCGGCAAAGACGATACGGCCGCCCTTGGTCAGGATCGCGCCCTTCTCGATCGTGCCGAGCCGAGCCTCGCCCTCTATCAAGGTCGCAAGGCGAGCATTGCGCCAGACGCAGCCTGCCGCGTCGTCTTTCTCGCCATCTTCGGAAAAATTGTTCCCACCCATCAGCTTTACGCCTTTCCTCGTTGGCCCATCATGTATATACATAATCGAAAGGCTGACAAGAGGGATTTTGGACTCGGCGTCCAAAAGGAAAGGGTGAGATCATGACGAGACTTCATGCACGCACGGCTTTGCTTGCTGACGGATGGCACGAGAATGTGCGATTGACCCTCGAAGACGGCCGCATCGCCGAGATTGCGACCGATGTCGCTCCCGAAGACGGTGATGACAGGCAGAATGTTCTGGTTCCGGCGATGCCGAACCTGCACAGTCACGCCTTCCAGCGCGCCATGGCTGGCCTTGCCGAAGTCCGCGGCCCGGCCAACGACAGCTTCTGGAGCTGGCGCACCGTCATGTACAAATTCGCTCTGTCGATGACCCCGGATCATGTCGAGGCCGTTGCCGCGCAGCTCTATATGGAAATGCTGGAAGCCGGCTTCTCTCGCGTCGGCGAATTCCACTACCTGCATCACGACAAGGACGGCAGCCATTATGCCAATATCGCCGAACTGGCCGAGCGCATCGGCGCCGCCAGCACCGAGACCGGCATCGCGCTGACTCTTCTACCCGTCTTCTATGCCCATTCCGGCTTCGGCGGCGCCGCTCCCATCGAGGGCCAGCGCCGCTTCATCAATTCGATCGAGAGCTTCGAAGCGCTGATGGCCGGCTGCCGAGCGGTCACCGGCCGCCTGCCCGGCGCCGAACTCGGTATTGCGCCACATAGCCTGCGCGCCGTGACACCGGAAGAGCTGGCCAAACTCGTGCCGATCGCCGGCGACGGACCGATCCATATCCACGTCGCCGAGCAGGTGAAAGAAGTCGAAGACTGCATCGCCTGGTCGGGTGCCCGCCCGGTGCAATGGCTGCTCGACAACACTCCTATGAATGAGCGCTGGTGCCTGATCCACGCCACGCATATGACCGAGGATGAAACCCGGCGCATGGCTAGAAGCGGCGCGGTCGCCGGCCTTTGCCCCATCACCGAGGCCAATCTCGGCGACGGCGTTTTTGTTGCACCGCTCTTCCTCGAAGAAGGCGGCCGCTACGGCGTCGGCTCGGATTCCAACATCCTGATTTCGGTGCCCGAGGAGTTGCGGCAGCTCGAATATTCGCAGCGTCTGGCGCTGCGCGCCCGCAACGTCATCGCCACGACCGGCGGCTCGACCGCCCGCATGCTGTTCGATGGCGCGCTGGCGGGCGGCGGCGCAGCTCTTAAGGCACCAGCAGGCCTTGCCGTTGGCAACCATGCCGATATCGTTTCGCTCGATGTGAGTGCCGTGCCTTATCTCTCCGGCGACCGTATTCTCGATCACTGGACTTTTGCCGGCGGCGTCAAGGTCGATGGCGTCTGGGCGCTGGGCCGCAAGCAGGTCGAAGGCGGCCGCCATCGAAAGAGAGAGGAAATTTCGGCGCGATTC
Organism: Rhizobium sp. BK098; assembly: GCF_014193155.1. Taxonomy (NCBI): domain Bacteria; kingdom Pseudomonadati; phylum Pseudomonadota; class Alphaproteobacteria; order Hyphomicrobiales; family Rhizobiaceae; genus Rhizobium; species Rhizobium sp. BK098. Next base: position 125,715 of record NZ_JACHYY010000005.1, read on the forward strand.
CGCCAGGCTATGGCCGAGCTGATCGCTTAAAAACCGCTTTTCCTCCCCTAGATTGGCCCCTAAATAACCTGCGGAAGATCCCATGTCTCACACGGAACAGACGGACGGTATGACCACAGGCAAAGAGGCGACCCTCCATCAGCGCATTCTCAGCGATATCGAGGGCCGGATCGTCTCCGGCGCCTGGCCTCCGGGGCATCGCATACCATTCGAGATGGACCTCGCAGAGCACTATGACTGCTCGCGCATGACGGTGAACAAGGTGCTGACCCAGCTTGCTCGCGCCGGCCTGATCGAGCGGCGAAAGCGCTCGGGCAGCTTCGTCACCCATCCACAGGCGCAATCCGCCGTGCTTGAGATTCACGACATCAAGTCCGAGGTCCTATCGCTCAATCTGCCCTATTCGCACCGACTGATAAAGCTTGCCGAACGACGCGGACGGCCGGAGGATGCGCGCAGGCTGCAGTTCGTCGGCTCCATACCGGTGATGGAGATCACCTGCATCCACTATGCCGGTCCGCGCCCCTTCTGCCTGGAAAATCGCGTTATCAATCTCGACGCGGTGCCGGAAGCGGCGAAGGCAGACTTCGAGACATTGCCGCCAGGCCCCTGGCTGCTCAACCAGGTGCCGTGGAGTACCGCCGAACATCAGATCCGCGCCATATCGGCCGAAGGCGACGCGGCCACCAACCTCGATATCCAAAAAGGGACGGCATGCCTCGTCGTCGAGCGGCGCACCTGGAGCGCCGCCGGCCCGATCACCCACGTTCGCCTCACCTATCCCGGTGATCGCCATAGCCTTGTGGCGCGCTTTACACCGGCAAGCTGACAGTTGCCCGCCCCGATTAAGGACGCTGCGGCGACTCTGTCGGCGGCGGAATGAGGCTGTCGGATTGACGGACAGGCGGAGCGGGATCGACCAGCAGGATACTGAGCGCAATCAGAACGAGTGCCAGAATCAGGAGGATTCCGATCAGAAGCGGGCGAATCGCGGTCATTTCGTTCTCCAATCTCCCCAGCCCAGCGCCAAGCGCGATAGGGAATTCGAGATAACCAACGCAGTCTAACGGTAAACGTTAAGCAATGCTTGATGTTCTGCGAAAAAATGGGCCTTTTCCCGGAATTTCTGCCCACGCCGGACGAGACCCCAATCTCACGCTTGTTTGAATGGTGAGTGATGGAAGCGGCGCATAGGATCGCGATGTAGATGGCTTCGAAGCCGTTCCGCGGCTTCCGTCGATCAATTCCGACCTTCTTATCAAGCACGACCGGCGCATCGCTCGGCCGATATCTCAAGGGAGATTCCACTTATGAATCGCAAACGTCTGATCGCGGCGGCGCTGACGCTCTCCGTCGCCACCCTTGCCGCGTTTCAAAGCGCCGGGGCCGCCGAGCGGGTAAGGGTGCGCGGCACCGTGGAAAGCCTCGATGGCGACACGCTCAAGGTCAAGTCCCGCGACGGCAAGGACATTACTGTTGCACTGAAATCCGGCTGGAACGTCGGTGGTGTCATCAAGGCTGCAGTCAGCGACATCAAGCCCGGCGATTTCGTCGGCATCGCCTCGCAGCCGACTGACAGTGGCATCAATGGCGCGATCGAAGTCGTCATCTTCCCGGCCTCGATGAAGGGAACGGGCGAAGGCGACCGCCCTTGGGATTCAGCGCCGAACAGCTCGATGACCAACGCCACGGTCGCCAATGCCGTGACCTCGGTCAACGGCCCGACATTGACGCTCACCTACAAGGGCGGCGAACGCAAGATCAATATCCCGGATGGCACGCCCGTCGTGACGCTGACGTCAGCAACGAAAGCCGATGTGAAGCCCGGCGCCGGCGTCTTCATCACAGGCGAGCAAACCGGCGAGACCGCAGTCTCCGCCGACAGGGTTGCCGTAGGCCTCAACGGCACCGTGCCGCCGATGTGATGGATTGGCGGCGGGGTAGATAACGACCCTCTCAGCCGATCGAGCAAGGCACGATCCGAATTCCGCAGATCCTGACTGAGGAAGAACATCGGTAGCGCGTCCTGGCGATCATGCGTCTTGGCAGCGAATTAACCAGGCGCACGTCCGGCACGGCCAACAGATCATCGCCACCAACTCCGAAACGTTCGGCATTGATGGAAACTGCCTGGAACGGCGGATAAGCAGCATGCTCACTGGCATTGTGGACGGCTGACGCCGCCCACCCCATTGAGTGTTCGATGGACGGCCGGCGAGCCAATATCGCTATGACAAGGCGAATCCTTTCCCTTCTTTAACATCGATGAACGCCTGCCGCCCAGAGTTTTTCGCTCCTTGGGTGCAAGGGCAATGGCCGAAGAACGGGCAACGCGCGGCAAGAAAATGCAATAGTCACTGAAATATAGCCTATTGCATAATTCTTACATCAGTCGTATTTGTTTGGTGAAATCTTAGCACGACCCTCCCGGAGCCCCGCATGACGCAAGTTCAAGAAGCTGATGCCCAACGGCGCGCGTGGCAGTTTGCCAGCCGCGACGAAGACGATCGTCCGAGCCTTCCCGAGGTCAATGCCACCGTCAGGGTTCCCCATGGCGGCAGTTGGGTGCGGCGCCTGATCGCTTTCGTCGGTCCCGGTTATATGATTTCGGTCGGCTATATGGACCCCGGAAACTGGGCGACCGATCTCGCCGGCGGCGCACAGTTCGGCTATACGCTTCTGACGGTCATCATGTTGTCGAACCTGATGGCGATCCTTTTACAGGCGCTTTCAGCAAGGCTCGGCATCGTCACCGGCCGCGATCTCGCACAGGCCTGTCGCGATCACTATCCGCGGCCGGTCAATCTGGCGCTTTGGTTTGCCTGCGAGCTCGCCATCATTGCCTGCGACCTGGCCGAGGTTATCGGCACGGCGATTGCATTGCAGCTGCTCTTCGGAATTCCGCTGATCGGCGGCGCGCTCATCACCGCGCTGGACGCCTTTCTATTGCTGCTGCTGATGAGCAAGGGTTTCCGCTATCTCGAAGCTTTCGTCATCGCGCTGCTGATCGTCATTGCCACCTGCTTCGCCATCCAGATCGTCGCGGCCGCACCGCCGGTCGCAGCGATCCTCCAGGGTTTCATTCCCTCGCCGGAAATCGTCACCAATCACGAGATGCTCTATATCGCCATGGGCATCATCGGCGCGACGGTCATGCCGCACAATCTCTATCTGCACTCCTCCATCGTGCAGACCCGCGCCTACAAGCGCACCGAAGGGGGCCGCCGCGATGCGATCAAATGGGCGACGATCGATAGCACGGTCGCCCTCATGCTGGCGCTCTTCGTCAATGCCGCGATCCTGATCGTCGCAGCCGCTGCCTTCCACACCAGCGGCCATTCCGATGTGGCCGAAATCGGCCAGGCCTACGAGCTGCTGTCGCCGCTACTCGGCCTCGGCATCGCTTCCACGTTATTTGCCGTGGCGCTGCTCGCCTCCGGTCTCAACTCCACCGTCACCGCGACGCTTGCCGGCCAGATCGTGATGGAAGGCTTTCTCAGGCTGAGGATTCCGCATTGGGCAAGACGGCTTTTGACGCGCGGCCTCGCAATTATTCCGGTTGTATTCGTGACCGCTATCTATGGTGAAAAAGGCACAGCGAACCTGCTTGTGCTCAGCCAGGTCGTTCTCTCCATGCAACTGCCCTTTGCCGTCATTCCTTTGGTCCAATTCGTGACGAATCGCGAGAAAATGGGCAGTTTCGTCATCTCCAGAAGCATCGCCATTCTATCTTGGACGGTCGCGGCGATCATCCTGGCGCTGAACTTCAAACTGCTCTACGACACCATCTTCGGTTGACGAATCATCTTGAACGCGCAAATCTCGCCCTGTGGACGATCACGGCAATTAACTGCCTCGTAATATTTGCCTAGATTTCGCCATGATTTGCCCTAGTTTGGGCCCACCGCAATCTGCAGGGTTCCTCACTTCATGGCCGAAAGTCCATTGCGCGTTCAATTTCCTGCAGAAGCCGCCATCCAGGCGCGGCCGCATCATGATTTCCACATTCCATTCCTGCCGCGCTCCGCGCATCTTCGCCATCTGATCGTCATCGGCCTCGCCGGCACCGCATCCTTCGGCCTGCTCGCAACTGTGCTCTATCCCTTGCTGGCCCGTAGCACGATCGAGCGCGCAACGCCGGTGCGCAATGCTCAGCTCGCGCGTTCTCAACCAGCCATGCGCAAAGCCGGCCGGCTGGCCGCAAAACAGCGTTTCGATGGCGCCCGTTTTGCGCAGGTGGCGGAAAAACTATCCAGCGGCGAAACCCGCATCTTCACCTATCATCGCACGACGCTGGTCTTCAAATCCGACGAAGCTGCCCTGGCGCGCGCAAGCGCCATCAATGCCTCCTATGGCGCAGAGCGTGCCGACAGCGAGCTATTTTCGCCCCCGTCGCTTTCGGATATCCGCCATGGCATCTATCCGCAGACAACACGTTATGATGCCGTGCGCCGCTCTCGTTTTCCGGTTCGCGGCGTGCCGCTGAACGTCAGCGTATCGCGCGCGACGACCGGCGAAACCGGGCGCGAGTTCCACAGGCTCGTCTCCATGCCGAAGGACAAGCAGGATCTTCAGGATATCCTGGCGTCTGCGGGCCTCGGCAGCGACGCCGGCGACGAGCTGCAGCGTGCGCTGGAAACCGATACGGTCTCCCCTGGCGACAGCCTGGAACTGCTGCTTGAGAAAAAAGGACCTAATGCCCGCCCGAAGCTGATCATGGCGCGCCTCAGCGGCGACAAGACGCCGGAGCGCGTCGTTGCCCGTGACGATGCCAACGGCTTCGTTCCGATGGCCAATGACAGGCTCTTTTCCACCCTCTACAGCGAAAGCCAGGCCGACGCTCCGTCTTCGACGGAGGTTGCCGCGGTCGATCTGAAAGGTGTCGACGAAAGCGATGAGCGGGCAGTCAGCGACAAGCTCGAAAGAGCCGGCCTCACCAAGGAATATGCCTCGCAGCTCATCAAGCTTGCCAAGGCCAAGGGCATTTCTCTCACCAGCATCGACAACGCTCCCGACAGCATCGATCTACTCTTCCGCAAGGCGGACGACGGCCGCAGCGAGCTGATGTTCATCGAATTCCACGCCGATGGCGACACGCATCGCTTCTATCTGCACAAAAACGGCGGCGAAGGCCCTTCGGAATTCTACGACGAGCGCGGCCGTTCGATTGCCAAAGTGCTCGTGCATCGGCCCGTGCCGAACGGTACGCTCGGCGATGGCTTTGCCTGGCGAATCCACCCGATCCTGGGTGTGAAGAAATTCCACAATGGAGTCGATTTCCGCGCACCGATGGGCAGCCCCATCCAGGCCGGCGGCGACGGTGTCGTCGAGAAGATTTCCTGGGAAACCGGCTACGGCAAATATGTCCGCATCCGCCACGATGGCGGTTACGAAACCACCTATGCCCATATTTCGGCAACGCCGCCGGATCTGCGCGTCGGCCAGCGCGTCACCCAAGGCCAGACCATCGCCTATGTCGGCTCGACGGGCTACTCCACCGGCCCGCATCTCTATTACGAGCTACGCGTCAACGGCCGTTACGAAAACCCGCTGACTGCGCAATTGCCTGCTGGCACCAATCTGACGGGCAAGTCGCTCGACAGCCTGCGCTCTCAGGTCAATCATGTCGAGAACATCATGAGCTATCTCGACGTTCCGCCCGCCCACGGCAATGCGCCCACCGCCTTCGCCAACTTCGAGCAAGGCCCGAGCTTCGGGCCGAATTCAGGGCCAAACCTGGGGCCAAGCTTCGGACCGAACCATTTCGGCGCACCCTCTCCTTAAATAGGCTAAAAAGCCGGCGCAGACGACTCCTTCCGATTCCGTCGCTCGGCAATAGCGCCTTGATGCCGAATACGGTAACAATCGTCCGGTACTTCGCCATGGAGAAGACGCTGCCGCGCACTATTCTTACCCCAGGGCAGGATATCGTCACATGGCAATCCGTAGGGAGCAGACATTGGCGCGCAAGCCATTGCCGGAACCGAAGAATATCGCGCCAAGCGAAAGCAGGCGTCTGCGCGCCGATGCGCGACGCAACTATGACAAGCTGATCGAAGTAGCAGCACAAGCCTTCGCCAGCCACGGCACCGCCGCCTCCCTGGAAGACATAGCTCGCCGCGCGGATGTCGGGATCGGTACGCTCTATCGCCATTTTCCGAGCCGGGAACATCTGGTCGAAGCGGTTTATCGTCACGAGGTCGAAGCGCTGTGCGATGCCGCGGAAGAGCTCTCGCGCGAGCGCGCACCGGATGAAGCTCTGGAAGAGTGGATGAACCGCTTCGTCGATTATATCGCCACGAAAAGGGGGATGGCCGATAGCCTGCGCATCCTTCTCAGCAGCAATTCCAAGCTCTTTGCCGACAGCTACGGTCAGGTGCCGGTCGTGCTCTCGGGCCTGATTGATCGCGCGGTCGCCGCCGGTACGATCCGTACCGATGTCGACAGCACCGATGTGCTGCAGGCATTGTCCGGCACCTATTCCATGCCCAATTCACCGGAATGGTACGACCGGTCCCGCCGCCTCGTGCGTCTGCTGATGGATGGCCTGCGCTGGGGTGCCCCGAAAATACGAGTGTCACAAAAGACCTGACAATCGGCAGGATGCTTCCTATATGCATTTGAACTGAGAGCGTCAGGTGAATCTGGTTCTGCCGCAGCCACATAAGCCGCGGCAGAATTAAACTCTGCTGACTGTCATCAAAGCTGAGGAGAGCAGGAATGTCCGAAAGACCAGTCAAGATCCCCGGTCCGGATCATCCGATCACGATTGAAGACAAGCAGGCCCATGTCATCGTCTCCGTCGCCGGCAAGGTTATCGCCGACACGCATGAGGCGTTGTCGCTCAAGGAAGCATCCTATCCGGCCGTGATCTATATCCCGCGCAAGGATGTCGATATGTCGTTGCTGGAAAGGACCAGCCACGAAACCTATTGCCCCTACAAGGGGGAATGCTCCTATTACAGCATCCCGGCCGGCGGCGAGCGCTCGGCGAATGCCATCTGGACTTACGAAAATCCCTATGCATCCGTCAGCCGGATCAAGAACTACATGGCCTTCTATCCGGATCGCGTCGATTCGATCGATGTGAGGACTTAAAGAGCAAGACCGCTCGCGGCATCGAAGACATAGACCTGCTCCGGGCTCACCGAAACATTCAGCGGTTGCCCATAGCGCACCGGCGCCTCGCCATCGACGACGGCCGTCACCTGCTCACCGGCGAGGTCGAAGAGCACATGCGTCTGCGCGCCGGTGGGCTCGACGAGTAGCGTCTGCCCCGTGAGCGGCGAACCGCCGCTCGCAAGGCTCAGATGCTCGGGCCTCAGACCAATCTTCACGCTCTGGCCCGCCTTCACCTTGCGTTCCCCGGCAATGCGGATCGGCGTGCTGTCCTTCAGCCGCACGGCTGGCGAGCCCTCGACGCCCTCGACCACGCCGTCGAGGAAATTCATGGCCGGCGAGCCGATGAAGCCGGCGACGAAGAGATTGGCCGGCTTGCGGTAAAGCTCGATCGGCGTGCCCTGCTGCTCGATGCGGCCCTGGTTCAACACGACGATGCGGTCGGCCAGCGTCATCGCTTCGATCTGATCGTGTGTGACATAGATCGAGGTGGTCTGCACCTTCTGATGCAGCGCCTTGATTTCCGAACGCATTTGCACGCGCAACTTCGCATCGAGGTTGGAGAGCGGCTCGTCGAACAGGAAGACGGCCGGGTTGCGCACAATGGCCCGGCCCATGGCGACGCGCTGGCGCTGGCCGCCGGAAAGCTGCGCCGGCTTGCGATCGAGCAGCTTGGTGAGATCGAGCATGCGAGCCGCTTCATTGACACGCTGCTCTATCACCTGCTTGGTCTCACCCGAGAGTTTGAGGTTGAAGCCCATGTTCTCGGCAACCGTCATGTGCGGATAGAGCGCGTAGGACTGGAAGACCATGGCGATGTTGCGCTCGCGCGGCGTCATCGAGTTGACCACCTGCCCACCGATCGACACGTCGCCGTCGGTAATTTCTTCCAACCCGGCGATCATCCGCAGCAGCGTGGACTTGCCGCAGCCGGAGGGGCCGACGAGCGCGATGAACTCGCCATCCTCGATCGAAAGCGAGATGTCGTGGATGACGGTGAGCGCCCCATAGGCCTTATGGATGTTGTGCAGTTCGACGGATGCCATGTTGTTTGCTCCAGTAAGGCTCAGGATTTCACCGCGCCGGCGGTGAGGCCGGCAATGATGTGCTTCTGCGCCAGGAAGAAGACGATGACGGTCGGCAGGATGGTCAACGTGATGAAGGCGAGCACCAGCTCCCATTCCGTGCCGAATTCGCCGCTATAGACCATCATGCCGAGCGGCCAGGGATAGATCGAATCCGAGTTCAGCATGATCAGCGGCAGAATGTAGCTGTTCCAGCTGCCGACGAAGGAGATGATGCTGACGGTCGCGATGATCGGCCGCGAAAGCGGCAGCGAGATATGCCAGAAGAAGCGGATATAGCCGCAGCCATCGACAAAGGCCGCCTGGAACAATTCTTCCGGGAGGTTTCGAAAATAATTCCGGAAGAGCAGGATGCTCATGCCGAGGCCGAAAGCCACCTGCGGCAGCACGACGCCCCAATAGGTATTAAGCAGGCCGAGATCGCGGATTCGGATGAAGAGCGGCAGGATGGCGGTCGCCGCCGGGAACATCAGGCCTATCAGGAAATAGTTCAGCAGGAAGTTCGAGCCGAAGAATTTCACATGGGCGAAGGCGAAGGCAGCCATCGCCGAGACGGACAGCGTCAGGAACACTGTCAGCACGGCGATGATCAAGGAATTCATCATTTGCCGCCAGTAGCGGTCGCCGAAGAGGATGCCAGTGTAGTTCTCGAAATGCCACTCGGCCGGCAGGCCGAAGGGATTGGTGCGGAGATCGCCGAGGGTCTTGAAGCCGCCGAGCGCGGTCGTCAGCAGCGGGATCAGCACGATCGCGGCAATGATGGTCAGCGATACATAGAGATAGATCTTCGTGCCGGTGGTCAGTCGAACGGATGAGGCCAGATCAGTCATTGCGCATAAATATCCGTTTGTAGCCGAAGGCGAGGGTGACGCAGATCACAAACAGCACGACGCCGACGGCGCTGCCGAGGCCGACCTGCATGCGGGTGACGCCGAAATTGTAGAGGAAGGTCACCATCGTCTGGGTCGAGTTGAACGGGCCGCCGCCGGTGAGCGGCATGATCATGTCGAAGAGCTGCAGCGATCCCACCACGGCGAAGAAGACGGAGAGACGCAGCGTCGAGCCGAGCAGCGGCAGCGTCACGTAGCGGAACTTCTGCCAGCCGGTGGCACCATCGATTTCGGCCGCCTCCAGCACGCTCTTGTCCAGGGATTGCATGCCGGCGATGAACAGCATCATGTGAAAGCCGAAATATTTCCACACGATGACGCCGAGCACGGCGTACATCGCCAGATCCTTGTCAGCGAGCACATAGGGTGTGGGCGTGCCGAGGAAATGCGCGATCGCGGCAAACAGGCCGTAATCGCCGTCATAGACGAAGCGCCAGATCAGGCCGGCGGCCACTTCGGCCAGCACATAGGGCAGGAAGAAGATCAGCCGGAAGAGCACGACGCCGCGAATGCGATGCGCCAGCATCGTCGCCAGCCAGATGGCAAGCGGCACCTGGACCGCGATCGATACGACAATGATAAGTGCATTGTTCTTGAGCGACGTCAGGAAGGCGCCGTTCTTGAACAGCACCTGGAAATTGCGCAGTCCCACAAACTCGGTCGGCGGACCATAGCCATTCCAGCGATAGAGGCTGTACCAAGCCGCTTCCCCCATCGGCAGGATGACGAAGATGGTGAAAAGCAGCAGCGCCGGCGGCAGAAACAGCAGAATGACGGGGAGGCGGCCACGCGCAGCCGGCGATTTTCGCTTCGTTGCGGGTCTCGCTCTTGCGACGGAGGGCATGGCGGTCGTGGCGCTGACATCGATCATGAACAGTCTCGACAGTTGCAGTTCAAAGAAGAACCGGCGCCGGCACAAGGGAGAGGCCGGCGCCGGATGGCGCTAGAGCTGGTCCTGCTCGAAAGCATCCTGGACCTGCTGCGCGCCGTCCTTCGGCGTGATCTGGCCGGAGACGATGCCGACGGCCACATCGTTGACGACGCGTCCGACGGAGGGGCCGAGATCCTGGTCGAAGAAGTTCTGATGCCACGTCGAATGCGCCAGCTGGTCGGCGGCCTCGTGCATCAACGGACCCTTGACGCCGTCCTCAGCGCCGACGGCGACCGGGATGATCATGCCGGCCTGCGCCATGGCGCGCTCGTTTTCGGCATTGGTGAGATAAGCGAGGAAATCAAGCGCTTCGGGCGGAGCCTTCTTGGTGACGGCCCAGCCATTCAGGCCCCCGAGTGTATCCGTGGCAAGACCTGCCCCGCCGGTCACGGCCGGGAAGGCGAAGCGGCCGATATTGTCAGCCGCCAGTCCCTTGCCGTCGCCGGAATTGGTGCGCTGGTTGGCGACCGTATTTTCGAAGCCGAGGATCATCGCAGCCTTGCCATCGCCGAAGACACCGAGCGCCTGCGGCCAGGTGGTGCCGAGATAGCCGGGCTGGAAGGGTTCGAGCTTGCCAAGCTCGGCAAGCTGCTCGCCGGCCTTGATGATCGCCGGATCGTTGAAACCGTTGCCCTTGCCATTCTTGGCGTCGTTGAAGACCTGCTGACCACCGTCGCGCATCACCAGATAGCTCCAGTAGAAATGGATCGGCCATTTCTCGCCGCCACCGCCGGCGATCGGCGCAATGCCAGCAGCCTTGATCTTCTTGACCGCGGCCAGATAATCGTCCCAAGTCTTGATAGCGCCGGCATCGACGCCCGCCTTGGCGAACAAGGCCTTGTTATAGAAGAAGGAAACCGTGCCGAGCTTGTAGGGTACGGCGCTGATCTTGTTATCGAAGGTCAGGCCCTTGATGGCTGCCTGATTGTAGCTCTTCAGCCAGGCGCCATCCTTGGCGTTCATCGCCGCGGTCAGGTCCAGCAGCGTGCCCGTCGCCTGTTGCTGCTTGAGCACCCCGCCGCCCCAGCTGAAGAAGAAATCGGGAGCATCCTTCGATTGCAGGAGCGTCGGCAGCTTCGCCTTGAAGGCTTCATTGGCCAGGAACTGCATCTCGATCTTCGTGCCGGGATGCTTGGCCTCATATTGATCCGCGATCTTGCGCCAGACCGCGACATAGTTCGGATCGGTTTCCAGATGCAGCCATTTGACGACGGTGTCGGCGGCAGCGCCCGTCGCGCCGGCGAGAATCGCCAGTCCGGTCGTAGCGGCAACAGCGGCAATGCGAAGGGCTTTGGCCCCACGTAGATGGATCATGATTTTCTCCTCCCAAGGGAACCAAGAGCCTCACTATTTTTTCCCTTATGCGGAATAATTCAACGGAGCTTTGCTAAAATGTCAACCGCCTTCGTTAAATTTTCGGCAGATTAGCCGCGAAATGGCTTGACATTGGGCAATGGCCATAGGTTATTTAATTCGCATTCCGTTAAAAATACCAGGCCGCAGCCGAGCGGGTCCGTCATTCGGCGTCAATCTCATGAAAACAGCAGACCCCGAGCTTATGCGGGCGATAAACCGCTTCAATGTGCTGGATACGATCCGGCGGGCGGGCTCCATCGCGCGTATCGAAATCAGCGACCGCACCCAGCTTTCGACTACGACAGTCTCGGCGATCACAGCCTCGCTGCTGGATGACGGGTTGATTCTGGCCCGCACGGAAGGCGATTTGCGCGAGGCGGCCAGCCGCGGCCGACCCCGCGTCATGCTGGAGCTCAATCCCGATGCCGCGCGCGTCGTCGGCGCAAAAATTGCCGCTAATCGCATGGTCTTCGTCGTGACGGACTTTTGCGGCGAGGTTCTTTCGACATTGACGCTGGCGCTGCGCGTCGACCGACAGCCGATCGGTGTCATCGCCGATCTCATCGAGGATGGCGTGCGCCGCTGCGTCGTCGATGCCAATCTGGCGCTGGACGAAATCGATTCCGTCTGCCTCGGCCTACCCGGCGTCGTCGAGCACCGCACCGGCCATATCCGCACCAGCCCGATCTTCCGCGAGACGGGCGTCGATTTCGCCAAGGAAATGTCGGAGCGGCTGGGCGTGACCACCATCGTCGAAAGCGATGCGCATGCCATCACGCTCGCGCATCATTGGTTTGGCAAGGCGAGAGACTTGGACGACATGGTGCTGGTGTCCTTGGAACAAACGCTGGGGCTTGGCGTGCTGCATGGCGGTCAGCTGTTTCGCGGTGCGGGCGGCCTCAACCATAATCTTGGCGACCTCGTGCTTGGCATAGGCTCACAAGGCACCGTCAGATTGGCGAGCCTTGCCGGCGAAAGCGCCATTCTCGGTGATCAGCCAGGCGGCGGCCGCTTCGCCGAAGCCATCCGCCTCGGCCGTGGAATGGCGCACGCCAAGACGCTGATCGATGCTGAAGACGTCTCGCTGATCAATGCTGCCATCCGCGCCGGCGAAGCCTGCGGCATGGCGCTCGCCAACATCGTCACGCTGTTTGCTCCGCCGCGCGTCATTCTTGTGGGATCAAGCCTGGCGCTCGGTCAGCCCTTCCTCGACAGCCTGCGGGAGGCCTATTCGCTGGCCATTCCGCCATCGATCAAGGGCGTGACCGAACTCGTTTTCGACCAGTCGACCGACGAGACCTGGGCGCAGGGCGCCGCGGTCGTCGCACTGCGCGAACTCTACGAATCGCCCTGGGGAACGACAGGGCCGGCACCGGCTCTCTGATTTCGCGGGACAGCAAAGACAATTCATCTGGAGGAATCTTATGAACAAAGTCGGCATCGGCATCATCGGCTGCGGGAACATTTCCGGCGCCTATCTCACTGCCATGAAATCCTTTCCCATTCTCGACATCAAAGGTGTGGCCGACCTCAATCGCGAGCTCGCGGAGGCAAAGGCTGCCGAATTCGGCCTGAAGGCGGTCGATATCGCCACCCTTCTGGCCGACCCCTCGATCGAGATCATCGTCAACCTGACCATTCCGAAGGCGCATGTCGTCGTCGGTCTGCAGGCGCTCGAAGCCGGCAAGCATACCTATTCGGAAAAGCCGCTCGGCATCAATTTCGCCGAGGGCAAGACGCTTGCGGATGCCGCGGCCGCCAAGGGCCTACGCATCGGCGCAGCCCCCGATACCTTCCTCGGCGGCGGCCACCAGACGGCGCGCGCCATCATCGACGAGGGTGCGATCGGCATCCCGGTCGGCGGCACCGCTACCTTCATGTGCCCCGGTCATGAACGCTGGCATCCGAATCCGGCTTTCTATTACGAAGTCGGCGGCGGCCCGATGCTTGATATGGGACCCTATTACATCACCGATCTCGTCAACCTGCTCGGCCCTGTCTCGCAGGTTGCCGGCTTTGCCGTCACGCCGCGCAAGGAACGCATCATCACCAGCGAACCGCGCAATGGCGAACATATTCCGGTGCATGTGCCGACACATGTTGCCGGCGTCATGGCCTTTGCCAGCGGCGCGGTCGTCCAGATCGGCATGAGCTTCGATGTCGCCGGCCACAAGCATGTGCCGCTCGAAGTCTATGGCACCGAAGGCACGCTGATCGTGCCCGACCCCAACCGTTTCGGCGGCCCGGTGGAGTTCCTGAAGAAGGGCGGTGAATTTGCCGAGCGCGAGATCATCGCACCCTATGCGGACGGCAATTACCGCTCGCTCGGCGTCGCAGACATGGCGCACGCCATCCGCTCGAACCGTCCGCACCGCGCCAATGGCAGCCTGGCGCTGCATGTGCTCGAAGTCATGGAAGCCTTCCAGACGGCCTCCGACACCGGGCGCACGGTCACCATCACGACGCAAACGGAGCGTCCGGCCCCTCTGTCCGAATCTCTGGTGGATGGGCAGATCGGCCGCTAACCAAGTAATTTCAGGAGGATTATCATGCGTGAAGCACTTATCGTCTGGGGCGGCTGGAGCGGCCACGAACCGCAGGAATGCGCCCATATCATCCGCGACATGCTGGAGGAGGACGGCTTCAAGGTCTATCTCGAAAACAGCACCGAAGCCTTCGCCGATCCCTCGATCCACGATCTCAGCCTGATCGTGCCGATCGTCACCATGTCGAAGATCGAGAAGGAGGAGGTGAAGAACCTTGCCGCCGCAATCGAAAGCGGCGTCGGCATAGCCGGCTATCACGGCGGCGCCGGCGATAGTTTCCGCGAAAGCGTCGAATATCAGTTCATCATCGGTGGCCAGTGGGTCGCCCATCCCGGCAACATCATCGACTATACGGTCAATATCACGCGGCCCGATGATCCGATCATGGAGGGGATTAACGATTTCCCCTACACGTCGGAGCAATATTACATGCATGTCGACCCGTCGAACGAGGTGCTGGCGACCACGACCTTTACCGGCGACCATGCCTACTGGATCGACGGCGTCGTCATGCCAGTCGTCTGGAAGCGCAAATACGGCCAGGGCCGCGTCTTCTATTCCTCGCTCGGCCACCAGGCCAAGGAATTCGACGTGCCGCAGATGAAGACCATCTTCCGCCGCGGCGCCAACTGGGCGGCACGCTAAGGCACCCGCCTTTTTCTGATTTATGAGCAAGGATTACCCCTAACCCTAGCTCTCTCCCCGCAAGCGGCAGGCCAATTGCATATGATGCCCGCCAGCGCCGTAAGCACCTTCTCCTCTCGGGAGAAGGTGGCCCGGCGGGTCGGATGAGGGTTTCGACGCACTATCCATCCCCACCTTGCCACTCTGAACCGAACTGGTAGAATATTGCCGGCACGCCACAAGCTCTTGTGCTGCTTGCGCTTTTTTGCTGCCATGGAGGATGGATGGATCAAGGCGCCATGGAAGCAACGAACATCTCGACCGTCAGCTACGGCATCGAACCAGGGTTGCGCTTCGCTTCCCTGCTCGACGGGCATGGCGGCTGCCGGCAGCAGCTCAATATGGATCAGGTCTGCGCCTGGAAGCCGGCCGAGGGCGTCATCTGGCTGCACCTCGAACGCGACCATCCGGCAACCGCCGACTGGATCGCCCACAAGAGCGGTCTCGATCCTTTTGTCATCGAAGCTCTGCTGGAGGAAGAATCCCGCCCGCGCGTCGAGCCGGTGGGCGACGGACTGCTGATCATCCTGCGCGGCGTCTGCGCGACCTCGCCTGACGGCGCGACGCAGAAACCCGCGGATATAGAC
Source organism: Rhizobium sp. BK098 (assembly GCF_014193155.1). Classification (NCBI taxonomy): domain Bacteria; kingdom Pseudomonadati; phylum Pseudomonadota; class Alphaproteobacteria; order Hyphomicrobiales; family Rhizobiaceae; genus Rhizobium; species Rhizobium sp. BK098. The sequence continues at coordinate 140,913 of NZ_JACHYY010000005.1, forward strand.
CTCGTGCCCCTGCATCTTTGGATCGACGCGAACCGCATCATATCGCTGCGCGACAGCGGCCACTACATCACGGCACTACGCGATATCCGCCTGTCGTTGGAGAAGAAGAAGGGGCCGCAGCGCTCCGGCGACCTGCTCGCCCTGATCGGCGACAAGCTGGTGCGCGATCTCGAACCGGTGCTCGACGCCATGGACGAAGAGGTGGACGAGCTCGACGAGCTCATCTTTCACGGCGAAGCCGGCCAGGTGCGCGAACGGCTGAAGCTGCTGCGCCGGCGCGCCGTGCAGCTTCGCCGCTACCTCGCCCCGCAGCGCGACGCGCTGAACCGTATCGAGCATGACGATGCGCCCTGGCTTGCCGAACGCGATAAGCTGCGCATGCGCGAGGTCATCGACAAGCTGATGCGTTACATCGAATATCTCGACGCCATCCGAGACCGCACCAGCATCCTGCATGACGACCTCTCGACCGTCATCAGCGAGCGCATCGCCCGCAACTCCAACCGCCTCGCCGCCCTTGCCGCCCTGCTCCTGCCGCCGAGCGTGGTGGCCGGGCTCTTCGGCATGAATGTCGGCGGCATTCCCGGCGTCAATGACACCTGGGCTTTCATCATCATCGTCGCCTTCGTCACGATTACCTCGATTGCGACGCTCTGGGTGCTCAAACGTATCAACTGGCTTTAAGTCCGGTAATTTCGGCCATGCGAGGCGTAAAGACGACCCTTTCGAATGGTGGAAACGCCTCTCCCGCCGGCAATTCGCCTGACCGTCATGCGGATAAGGCGGCGAAAAAGGCCCGAAACCATCGGTTTATTTTTCGCGATCGACGCAAGGGTTTCGGGCATTTCCAATCCCGATCAATCGCTTACCGATTTTACCTCCGTTCGCGGGAATATCGTCCTCAGACCCGGCTTTCAGCGGGCAATCGGGATTCGCCGAATTTTCGTTTGACATTCCTTTAGCTTCATTTATCGTCATTATAGTTTCGGTTTTAGCTTGAGGAGTAGAAACCGAAACAGGGGGAGATATCATTGTCCAAAGCTCAAAACGACAGGATAGACGGCATCGATTGCGCCGCAGGCCGCAATCCTGTCAAGCAGGCTTGCCGTGTCCTTACAGGACGAATCGGGCCTTCCGTTTCGCATGGTGCGAAGCCTATCGACGATGATCGCCTGCGGCGTGAATCGCTCGCATACGGCTCGCGGCAATTCGCGTCTGTGCGGCTATTTAATTCTTATCAATTTGTTGAAAACGCATGGCATTCTGCCCCTATGCCGATCTTGGCCGAAGGCATCGCTCCGTGATGCTGCCGATCGCTATTCAGTGGGCAAAAAACAGGCCTTGCGGCCAGCAGTCCGTCGCGGCTCCGGCATGCGACGTGTAGAAGGAGCCTATCGTGCTTGAACTCAGAAACGTGTCGAAGTCGGTCAGTGGCGAAACGCATATCGCGGAAACGAACCTGAAGCTGCAGCGCGGCACGCTGAATGTGCTGCTCGGACCGACGCTTTCGGGCAAGACCTCGCTGATGCGGCTGATGGCCGGTCTCGACAAGCCGACCACGGGCACAATCCACGTCGATGGGAAGGATGTCACCGGCCTGCCGGTGCAGCGGCGCAACGTTGCCATGGTCTACCAGCAATTCATCAACTATCCCGCGATGACCGTCTACGACAATATCGCCTCGCCGATGCGGCTGAGCGGCAAGAGCGCGGCGTCCATCGACAAGGAAGTAAAAAAGGCAGCCGATCTTTTGCGGCTTGGTCCCTTCCTTGATCGCCTCCCCTTGAGCCTTTCCGGCGGCCAGCAACAGCGTACGGCCCTTGCCCGCGCCATCGTCAAGAATGCTGGCCTCGTGCTGCTCGACGAGCCGCTCGCCAATCTCGACTACAAGCTGCGCGAGGAACTGCGCGCCGAATTGCCGAAGATCTTCGCTGAATCCGGCGCGATTTTCGTCTATGCGACCACCGAACCTTCCGAAGCGCTGCTTCTGGGAGGTAACACCGCGACCCTGGCAGAAGGCCGCATCACGCAATTCGGATCGACGATCGATGTCTTCCGCAATCCTCATGACTTGATTACCGCGACCACTTTTGCCGATCCACCGCTGAACACGATGACGCTCGACAAGCGCGGTCGGGAATTCGTACTCGACAGCAACATCCGCCTGCCTGTACCGAGGGGTTTGGAAGACCGGCCGGATGGCCGCTACACGATCGCATTTCAGCCGCACCACCTCGCTCTATCGCCTCAGACGCCGGAGGCCGTTGCCGCTCCGGCAAGGGTCATGGTGACGGAGATTACCGGCTCCGAGAGCTTCATTCATATCGACTTTGCCGGGCATCGCTGGGTGATGCTGACCCAGGGCGTGCAGGATATAGATGTCGACGATGCGATCGACGTCTATATCGACCCGCGCCACATCATGGTCTTCGACACCGATGGCGCCGCCGTCACTCCCGCCCTGCAACAAGCCGCCTGAGGAGGGACTATGGCCCGCATCGATCTCGACCACATCCGGCACGCCTATAACGACCACCCCAAATCCGACGCCGACTATGCGCTGAAGGAAGTCAATCACAGCTGGGAAGACGGCAGCGCCTACGCTCTGCTGGGCCCCTCGGGCTGCGGCAAGACCACGCTTCTCAACATCGTTTCCGGTCTGGTGCAGGCTTCCGAAGGCCGCATCCTCTTCGACGGCAAGGACGTGACCCGGCTGTCGACCCAGGAGCGCAACATAGCGCAGGTTTTCCAGTTCCCGGTCGTCTACGACACAATGACCGTCTACGACAATCTCGCCTTCCCACTGCGCAACCGGCATATTCCGGAGGCCGAAGTGAAGCGCAAGGTCGATGAGATCATCGAGATGATCGGCCTTTCCGACAGCGCCCACCGCAAGGCGCGGGGTCTGACCGCCGACGCCAAGCAGAAGATCTCGCTCGGCCGCGGTCTCGTGCGCTCCGACGTCAACGCCATCCTGTTCGACGAACCGTTGACCGTCATCGACCCGCACATGAAATGGGTGCTGCGTTCGCAGCTGAAGCAGCTGCACCGCCGCTTTGGCTTCACCATGGTCTATGTCACCCACGACCAGACGGAAGCGCTGACCTTCGCCGACAAGGTCGTGGTCATGTACAATGGCGAAGTGGTGCAGATCGGCACGCCGAACGACCTTTTCGAGCGTCCGCGTCACACCTTCGTCGGCTATTTCATCGGCTCGCCCGGCATGAATGTCATGCCCGTCGAAATCGAAGGCAGCAGCGCGCGCATCGGCAACCGCACGATCACACTGCCCGGCGCGCCTAAAGAGAAGCGGTTCGGCCGTTCCGAGCTCGGCATCCGCCCCGAATTCGTCCGCATCGGCCGCGACGGCATGCCCGCCACCGTCACCAAGGTCGAGGATCTCGGCCGCCGCAAGGTGGTCCGCGCCAAGCTCGACGGCCAGGATATCGTCGCCGTCATCGGCGAGGACCAGACGGTGCCGGCCGAGCCGCATATCGCCTTCGATCCGGCCGGCATCAATATTTACGCCGACTCCTGGCGCGTCGAGATGGGAGCCTGACGATGGACAAGACCTGGAACAACAAAGCCTGGTTCATGCTCATTCCGGTTCTGCTGCTGGTCGGCTTTTCCGCCGTCATCCCGCTGATGACGGTGGTGAACTATTCGGTGCAGGACACGTTCGGCAACAACGTCTTCTTCTGGGCGGGCACGCAATGGTTTGAAGAGATCCTCCATTCCGGGCGTTTCTGGGATTCGATGATCCGCAACCTGATCTTCTCCTTCGTCATCCTGGCGATCGAGGTGCCGCTCGGCATCTTCATCGCGCTTAACATGCCGAAGAAGGGCATCGGCGTTCCCGTCTGCCTCGTGCTGATGGCCTTGCCGCTGCTGATCCCCTGGAACGTCGTCGGCACGATCTGGCAGGTCTTCGGCCGCAGCGATATTGGCTTGATGGGCTATGTGCTGGTCAATCTCGGTATCGACTACAACTATGTCTCCGATCCGGCAGACGCCTGGGCGACGATCGTCATCATGGACGTCTGGCATTGGACGAGCCTCGTCGTGCTGCTCTGCTATGCCGGCCTCGCCTCCATTCCCGACGCCTTCTACCAGGCCGCCAAGATCGACGGCGCCTCGCGCTGGTCCGTCTTCCGCTACATCCAGCTGCCGAAGATGAACCGCGTCCTGCTGATCGCCGTGCTGCTGCGCTTCATGGATAGTTTCATGATCTATACCGAACCCTTCGTCGTGACAGGCGGCGGGCCCGGCAACTCCACGACCTTCCTGTCGATCGATCTCGTGAAGATGGCGCTCGGCCAGTTCGACCTCGGCCCGGCAGCAGCCATGTCGCTGATCTACTTCCTGATCGTGCTGCTGCTGTCTTGGGTCTTCTACACCGTCATGACCAATTACGATGCGGGAGAAAGCCGATGAGCGGCAAACCCTTCTCCACCACGGCCGATGACGCCGCGATGCACAAGATGGCAGCGTCGGATGCCGCCGCAAATACCGTCACCGCGACGGGCGCGCAGGTTGTCCGCCGTCCCGGCGAAAAAGGCCGGTGGTCCTGGCTTGTGCCGACGCTCTACATCGTCTTCCTGCTGCTGCCGATCTATTGGCTCGTCAATATGAGCTTCAAGACCAATGAGGAAATCATTGGCGGCCTGACCCTCTATCCGCACCAGCCGACGCTGCGCAATTATGCGATCATCTTCACGGATCCGTCCTGGTACAAGGGCTATATCAACTCCATCACCTATGTCGTCATGAACATGGTGATCTCGGTTGCCTGCGCCCTTCCCGCCGCTTACGCCTTCTCGCGCTACCGCTTCCTCGGCGACAAGCACGTCTTCTTCTGGCTGCTGACGAACCGAATGGCGCCGCCGGCGGTCTTTGCGCTCCCCTTCTTCCAACTCTATTCGGCCTTCGGCCTGATCGATACCCATATCGCCGTGGCGCTGGCGCATTGCCTGTTCAACGTGCCGCTGGCCGTCTGGATTCTCGAAGGCTTCATGTCCGGCGTGCCGAAGGAAATCGACGAAACCGCTTATATCGACGGCTATTCATTCCCGCGCTTCTTCATCAAGATCTTCATCCCCCTGATCGCAAGCGGCATCGGCGTCGCCGCCTTCTTCTGCTTCATGTTCTCCTGGGTGGAACTGCTGATCGCCCGCACCCTGACGACAACCGACGCCAAGCCGATCGCCGCTATCATGACGCGCACGGTCTCCGCCGCCGGCATGGATTGGGGTCTGCTTGCCGCCGCCGGCGTGCTGACGCTGATCCCCGGCGCGCTCGTCATCTATTTCGTCCGCAACTACATCGCCAAGGGCTTCGCGCTCGGCCGCGTCTAAAGGAAACCGCCATGAACACAGACTTTTCCTGGATGGCCTGGACCCTGCCGACGGCGCTGTTCTTCGCGACGATCCTGCTGCTTTTGATCGGCATGGCGGTATGGGAATATTTTTCGCCCGGCGGCAATCCGCGCCTCGGCATTCTGCGCTTCGAAACGACGCGCGGCGACCGGCTGTTCATTTCGCTGCTCGGCGCCGCCTTCATCCATCTCGCCTGGCTGGGCCTGGGAGGCCCCAGCCTATGGTGGGCTCTTGCTCTTTCCGTCCTCTACGCCGTCGGTGTCTTCCGTCTGGTCTGACGCGGAAATTCAACCCGTTACCGCTCCGTTGCCCATCCGGTCATACGAAGCAGTAAGGCAAATCGATACAGATGGCCGGAAATCCGGCTGGCTGACAATGCACTCGCAACCTGTAGGGAGGAATATATGCGACGGCATCTCTTGACGACAACGGCAGTTGCCTTGCTGGCCCTGGCCGGCACAGCCAACGCCGGCATGAACGAAGCCAAGACATTCCTGGACAAGGAGATCGGCGATCTCTCGACGCTCTCGCGCGCCGACCAGGAAAAGGAAATGCAATGGTTCATCGATGCGGCCAAGCCTTTCCAGGGCATGGAAATCAAGGTCGTGTCCGAAACACTGACGACCCACCAGTATGAATCGCAGGTTCTCGCGCCGGCCTTCACCGCCATAACAGGCATCAAGGTCACCCACGACGTCATCCAGGAAGGCGACGTTGTCGAGAAGATCCAGACGCAGATGCAGACCGGCCAGAACCTCTATGACGGCTGGGTCAACGATTCCGACCTGATCGGCACGCATTGGCGCTACAAGCAGGTGCGCAACCTAACTGACTGGATGGCTGGCGAGGGCAAGGACGTCACCAATCCGGGCCTCGATATCGCCGATTTCATCGGCACCAGCTTTACGACTGCTCCGGACAAGAAGCTTTATCAGCTTCCCGACCAGCAGTTCGCCAACCTCTACTGGTTCCGGTACGACTGGTTCAACGACCCGAAGAACAAGGCCGATTTCAAAGCCAAGTACGGCTACGAGCTCGGCGTGCCGGTCAACTGGTCGGCCTATGAGGATATCGCCCAGTTCTTCACCGGTCGCGATGTCGATGGCAAGAAGGTCTTCGGCCATATGGACTATGGCAAGAAGGACCCGTCGCTCGGCTGGCGCTTCACCGATGCCTGGCTTTCCATGGCCGGCAACGGCGACAAGGGCCTGCCGAACGGCCTGCCGGTCGATGAATGGGGCATCAAGGTCGATGCCAACTCCCGTCCTGTCGGCTCCTGCGTCGCGCGTGGTGGCGACACCAACGGACCGGCCGCCGTCTATTCGATCCAGAAATATCTCGATTGGTTGAAGGCCTATGCTCCGGCGGAAGCACAGGGCATGACCTTCTCGGAATCCGGCCCGGTTCCGTCGCAGGGCAATATCGCCCAGCAGATCTTCTGGTACACGGCCTTCACCGCCGATATGGTCAAGCCCGGCCTGCCGGTCATGAATTCGGATGGCACGCCGAAGTGGCGCATGGCACCGTCTCCGCATGGCGTCTATTGGAAGGACGGCATGAAGCTCGGCTACCAGGATGTCGGTTCCTGGACGCTGATGAAATCGACTCCTGTCGATCGCGCCAAGGCCGCATGGCTCTATGCGCAGTTCGTCACCTCGAAGACGGTGGACGTGAAGAAGAGCCATGTCGGCCTCACCTTCATCCGCGAATCCACCATCCGCGACAAGAGCTTCACCAAGCGTGCGCCGGAACTCGGCGGCCTGATCGAGTTCTATCGCTCGCCCGCCCGCGTGCAGTGGTCGCCGACCGGCACCAACGTCCCTGACTATCCGAAGCTCGCACAGCTCTGGTGGCAGGCGATCGGCGATGCCGCATCGGGTGCCAAGGATGCTCAAGGAGCTATGGATGCGCTCTGCGCCGATCAGGAAAAGGTGATGCAGCGCATCGAACGCGCAGGCGTTCAGGGCGATATCGGCCCGAAGCTCGCCGAAGAACACGATCTTGCCTATTGGAACGCCGATGCCGTGAAGAACGGTCATCTCGCTCCACAGCTGAAGGTCGCCAGCGAAAAGGAAAAGCCGGTCACCGTCAATTACGACGAGCTGGTCAAGAGTTGGGCCGACGCGAAGAAATAAGTCGGGTACATGACGCGAAATGGGTGCCGGGGCTCGAAAGAGCTCCGGCATTTTTCGTCGGGACGAAAGTTTCGCAAAAATAATGCTGCGATGACTGTCACAGACTTGACACATTTCCCGCGAGCACGAACTATCCTTATCCGGATCATGATGTCGACGCACATCAGAACCCATTGATATATTTCATGGATTTCTGCATAAGGAGAACAGCGTGAGAAACGGATATTTTGGGCGCAGGACGCTCATCACCGCCATTGGCCTTGTTGCCGCCCTGCCGGCTCTCAGTGCCGATCTGCCGGCACCATCGCCAGACGACAATCTCAATGCCGTTCTTTGGGACCAGACATCGGTCGAGGCGCAGGCCAACGCGCTTGGTGCCTATGCGCTCGGCCGTATCAGGCTCGACGAAGCGCTGACCGACAAGAACTGGACCGCAGCTCCGGTCGAGCAAACAGGCAATTTCCAGGACTTTCCACCCGCCATCATCCTCGATGTCGATGACACCATTCTTAACACCTCGCCCTATCAGGCGCGTAACATCACAGCAGGCACCAGCTTCAAGCCGGATACCTGGACGCAATATGTGAATGCTCAGCAGGACAAGCCTATTCCCGGCGCAGTGGAATTTACCCAATACGCGGCTTCGAAGGGCGTGAAGGTCTTCTACGTCACCAACCGCACCGCCGATGAGGAAGGTCCGACCGTTGAAGAAATGAAACGCTTCGGTTTTCCAATGGGCGACAATGTCGACACGTTCCTGAGCGCCAAAGAGCAGCCGGACTGGGGTTCGGCCAAGGGCACGCGCCGCGCCTTCATCGCCAAGAACTATCGCATTCTCCTGATGTTCGGCGACAATTTCGGCGACTTTACCGACGAGTACAAGGGGACCGTCGAGGAGCGCCAGAAAGTCTTCGAAGCCAACAAGGCGCATTTCGGCCACGACTGGATCGCCATCGCCAATCCGACCTACGGCTCGTTCGAGAGTGCGCCCTACAAGGGCGATTACAAGCTGCCGCCGGAAGAACAGCGCCGGATGAAGCAGGATGTACTGAAGCCCTGGGATGGGAAGTGACCTTCGTCGATAGAAACCTGTCAGGTGAATTCGTGGCTGTGGCAACTCTGTGCCTGGCCCCTCACCCCAACCCTCTCCCCGCCATGCGGGGAGAGGGAGCAACCATGTCCGAACGCTGCTTCAATTCAGCGGAAAGGCCAATTGCTTGCTCTGTCGTCCCCTCTCCCCGCTAGCGGGGAGAGGGTTAGGGTGAGGGGCCGCGGACGGTACGGACCGGGCTGACCCTGACAGATTGAACCGGCCTGACCGTCCCCCCATAGCCAGCCACCAATCAACCCTTCCGCTTCAATTTCGTGGCACCTTCCTCCACCAGCCGCTTCGCCGCCTCGGCGACCGTGATCTTGCCGAAGGCGAGTTGGTCGGCGACGGGGCGGGCGACGTTCACGTCGAATTCCTGGGAGCCGAGCGGCGCCGGCACGGGATAGGTGCCCACCTGATCCTTCAACAGCTCGATATAGTGCACCGTCTGCTGTTCCACCGGATTGAGCGTTGGCAGGATGGCGGCCCGAACGGCAGGCGACATCGGCACGCCGCGCTCGACACCGAGGATCTTGCCGGCATCGAGATCATTGACGAAGAAATTGATGAATTTTGCCGCCGCTTCGCCATTCTTGCTGGTGGCACCGACGCTCCAGATCAGCGCCGGACGATAATAATGGCCGGACGGGCCATCCTTCTTCTCGCGCGGCAGCATGGTGACGGCGAGCTTGCTCTTGACGACAAGTTGGTAACCGACGAGCTGATTGGAATAGGCCATGCCGATCGCAGATTTGCCGAGCGCCAGGCAGTTGCTTTCGATGACGTTCTGGTCGAGCGTCTGCACATCGGCTGAGACCGTGCCGCCGCGTTTGCGCAGCTCTTCCCAGTAGTTGTACCATTCCTTGGCGTCGTCGACGCCGAAGCCGAGTCCACCCTCTTCGGTGAAGAGGCTTTTGCCGCGCTGGCGCAGCCAGACATCGAGCACGTAATTGTAGCGCGCTCCATACGGCCCACCCCAATATCCACGCTTACCGGCAGCCTTGGTCATTTCCACCGCGAGATCGGCATATTCGGCCCATGTCGTCGTCGGACCGGGCGGCGTCAGGCCGGTCTTCTTGAACATGTCCTCGTCATAGAACATTGCGAAAGAATTCAGTCCGAGACCAACGCCATAAAGCTTGTTGTCGACCGTGGTCAGCTTCAACACGTCCTTGCCGAAGCTGTCGATATTCAGCGTCGAGGGCACAAACTGGTCGAGCGGCATGCAGGCGCCGCGTTTCGAATAATCCGAGATCGTGCTCGGCTCGAGCTGGAAGACATCGGCAATGTTCTGGCTGGCCATTCCCGTGGCGAGCTTGGCCCAGTAGCCGTCGCCGCTGATGCTCTCGCCGATGACGGACAAATCAGGATTCTTGCTGTGAAACAGTTCGGCAACCGCGACGGTACGCTTGCCGCGATCGGGCGAGCCCCACCACATCGCCCGGAGCTGCGTCGCATCGGCAAAGGCGGGCATTGCGCCTCCCCCGAAGGCAATGCCGGCCGCGGTCCCAGTGGCTCCGATCATGAAAGAACGACGATTCATGCGCATGAGATTCCTCCTTCTCTTGCGTTGCCATCCGCGGCGATCTCCCCGACGCCTTCAGCGGACAAGTAGCGTGACGATATGCAACTTCATTGCACCGTGCAATAAAAAATCTTTCTATTGCAAATTTGCATAATTTTGCATAGCGTTTGCGACATGAACGATAATCGCTCCAAACGCATCAGGCAGGCCGACATCGCCGCTGCCGCCGGCGTCTCCGTCTCGACGGTGTCGCGGGTCCTCACCAATGAACCCGGCATCAGCGAGACGATCCGCCAGCACATCTTCAAGGTGGCGAGTGATCTCGGCTATCCGCTGAAGACCGCAGCCGAGACGGCAGCCGGCGGCCTGGCATTGATCGCCAGTGACAGCGTCACCGGCGGTTTGAGCGTCTTCTATGAAGGCATTCTGGAGGGCCTTCGCGCAGGCGCTGCCGAGCGCGGCATGCGCTTCGATATCCGCCTCATCCGCGAGGCAAGGACGGAACCGGAACTGGTGAGGGAATATCTGCAGACCGCCAGCGCCGAGGGCCTCTTTCTCGTCGGCATCGACCCATCGGAAGACCTATGTCGCTGGCTTGCAGCAAGCGGCACGCCGACCGTGCTCGTCAACGGCACCGATCCGAAGCTGCGCTTCGACGGCGTTTCACCCTCGAATTTCTTCGGTGCTTATAACGCGACCCGACGTCTGCTTGACGCCGGCCACCGCCGCATTCTGCACCTGACCGGCTCGCATCGGCAGACGATCCGCGAGCGCATCCGCGGCTTCGAGGCGGCGATCGCTTCGGTGGAAGGCGCTGAAGGCCGCATCGTGCCGATGAATTTCAGGGGTAGCTCCAGCCAGGAAGCCCACGACAAGACCGCCGAGATCCTTGCGGCAGACAAAGGCTATACCGCCGCCTTCTGCATGAACGATTTCATCGCTGTCGGCGTGCTCGACGCCGTCATTGAAGCAGGCCTGCGGGTGCCAGAGGATTTCGCTATCGTCGGCTTCGACGACCTTCCCTGCGCCCTGATGACCAATCCTCGGCTGGCAACCATGCGCGTCGACCGCGCAGCTCTCGGTCGCGAAGCGATCGGCCTGATGATCGCACGCTTCCGCGACCGCGATGCGCCGGCCCGCCACATCTGCCACGGCGTCCAGCCGATCGCCGGCGGCACGTTGCCACCCGAAACCTGAAATTCAATCCACCGCGGAAACGATCGAGAAAGCCGAACCGATGATCTATGACCCCGCCAGCTCCAATCCGCTTGCCGGCAACCCGCTGAAGACCCTCCCGGACATGCGCCGCGCGCTCGCCGATCTGTTCGATCCGCTGCTACCCTACTTTTCCGAGGGCAATGCCCGCGTCCGCATCGATGGCGCAGGCGCCCATTTCGACCGCGCCGCCGCCGATCTCGAGGGTTTCGCCCGCCCGCTCTGGGGCCTCGCGCCGCTCGGGGCCGGCGGCGGCGATTTCCGCCATTGGGAACGCTATGCTGAGGGCCTCGCCAGTGGCGTCGATCCGCAACATCCGGAATATTGGGGCACGGTCAACGGCCGCGACCAGCGCATGGTCGAGTTGGCCGCTCTCGGCTTCGCGCTTGCGCTCGTACCCGAAAAGATCTGGGAGCCGCTCGATCAGCGCGCGCGTGACAATCTGATCAGCTATCTCAAGCACGCCCGCACCTTCGATTATGCCGACAACAACTGGAAATTCTTCCGCATCTTCGTGGATATCGCACTCGACCGGCTCGGCGCCGCCTTCGATCGCAGCCTGACCGAAACCTATCTGAACGAGCTGGACGGCTTTTATATCGCTGACGGCTGGTATCGCGACGGCAATGTCCGCCGTATCGATCACTACATTCCCTTCGCCATGCATTTTTACGGGCTGATCTATTCCAAGCTGGTGGATGATGATCGCGCCGAGCGCTACCGCGAGCGTGCAGCGCTCTTCGCCAGGGATTTCCGCCATTGGTTCGCGCCCGATGGCGCCACCATCCCCTTCGGCCGCAGCCTGACCTATCGCTTCGCCTGCGCCGGCTTCTGGTCAGCACTCGCCTTTGCCGATGTCGAGGCGCTGCCATGGGGTGAAATCAAGGGCCTGTGCCTCCGGCACCTGCGCTGGTGGGCCGACAAGCCGATCGCCCATCGCGACGGCACCCTGCCGATCGGCTTTGCCTATCCCAATCTGCTGATGTCGGAGAACTATAACTCCGCCGGCTCGCCCTATTGGGCCTTCAAGGCCTTCCTGCCACTGGCGCTGCCTGAAACGCATCCATTCTGGACCGCCGAAGAAAAGCCGCCGGAGAATGAGCCGGCTATCATCCCGCAAAAGCATCCCGGCATGGTCTTGCTGTGCAGTAGGGATGATGTCGTGGCACTCTCCTCCGGCCAGGAAAACCAGCAGATGCGCTTCGGCGCCGAGAAATACTCGAAATTTGCCTATTCCGCGCGCTACGGCTTCAGCGTCGAAAGCGACGAGCGCATCTTTGCCGGCGGCGCCTTCGACAGCATGCTCGCCTTCAGCGATGACGGTCTGCACTACCGCGTGCGCGAAACAAATGAAGAGGCGAAACTTGCCGGCGATACGCTCTATGCCAAATGGTCTCCCTATCCGGATGTGACGGTGGAGACCTGGCTGATGCCGGCCTCGCCCTGGCACATCCGCCTGCACAGGATCACCACGCCACGGCCGCTGCAGACGGCCGAAGGCGGCTTTGCCATCGCACGGCGGGATTTTGAGGCCGACACGCTCGCCTCCGTGATCGGTGCCGCCTATGCCATAGGTGAAGAGGATTTCAGCGGCATTCTCGACCTCGGCTCGACGATCCCACGCGAAGGCATCGCACAGAAGGCGCCGCCGAACACCAACCTCATCGTCGCAAAGACCCTGGTGCCGCAGCTGCGGGGCACGATCCCCGCGGGCGAGACCATTCTCGTCTCTGCCGTGCTTGCGGAGAAGAACCCCGCTGCCGTCGATCATGCCTGGGCGAAGCCGCCAGCGAAGCCCGATATCGACGCCTTGCGCGCCTTCGTCAAAGACAAGGGGATCACGGTCAGCGCCATCAAGGCACCGGGTCGCCTGCCATGACGCAATCCCTCTCCAGCCACCCGGCCATCGCCTTTGCCATGCAGCCGTCGCGCACGCAGCATGTTCTGCCGGAAGCACTCATCCGGCGTCTCGATACCATCGGCCGCGTGCTCGATGCAGCCCCGATGCAGCGCTTCGATGACGAGCGCGCGGCCAAGCTGCTCGCGGAAGCCGAAATCCTCATCACCGGCTGGGGCTCACCGACGATCGATGCTGCGGCACTGGCGCAGGCGCCGCATCTGAAGCTGGTGGTCCACGCCGCCGGCACGGTGAAGGGCCTGCTCGGCGACAGCCTCTTCGATCGCGGTATCCTGGTCAGCCACGCCGCCCAGGCCAATGCCCTGCCGGTCGCCGAATTCACGCTGGCCGCCATCATCTTTGCCGGCAAGAAAGTCTTTCAGTTTCGTGATCTCTATACTGCCGATCGCAACCGCAATCGAACGATACCAATGCATGCCGAGGCCATCGGCAACTACGGCCGCACCATCGGCATTATAGGCGCCTCGCGGATCGGCCGGCGGGTGATCGAGCTGCTTGCTCCCTTCGACTACCGTATCCTGCTCTATGACCCGATGGTCGATACGGCCGAAGCGGCACGTCTCGGCGTCGAAAAGGCCGAGCTGGACGCGCTGATGGCATCGGCCGACATCGTCTCGCTGCATGCACCCTCGCTGCCCGCCACACGCCATATGATCGACGCCCGACGATTGTCGCTGATGAAGAAGGGGGCGACGTTCATCAATACGGCACGCGGCGCGCTGGTCGACGAAGCCGCCCTGATCGTTGTGCTGAAAACCGGGCGGATCGACGCAATTATCGACGTCACCGATCCGGAAATTCCGGAGGCGGCGTCGGCGTTTTATGAACTGCCGAACGTCTTCCTGACGCCGCATATTGCCGGTGCCGTCGGGCTGGAACGGACCCGCCTCGGTGAGATGGCGGTGGACGAAGCCATCCGCTTTATCGAGGGCAAGCCGCTGCTCTATGAAATCCGCCGCGAGGATATGGTGCGCATGGCCTGACACGGCGCAGCAAAATCATGAAAACACCCTGAAATCGCCCCATTTCGACACAGGCAAACAACCCGTTTTTAATCATTCCGCGCTAGCAATCTCATAAGCATGGGTCCGCCAAAAGCTCGGTCTCGAACTTTTGGAAAGGATCATGCGCCGGCAGGTTGTTGCTGCGTATCTCGTGCCACTGAAAGACGCACGGCGCAGCAATGAAGAGGTTCTAGTAATGCGTACCCGCGTCCTTTCCATTCTGGCCGTAATGCTGCTTAGCGTGCTGGCAGGCTGTGCCACCGCACCGTCGCGCACCCGCAACATCTGCGCGATCTTCGACCAGCGCGATGGCTGGTTCAACAACTGGCAGCGAGCTGCCGAACGCACGGAACGCAAATATGGCGTGCCGGTGCCGATCCTGATGGCGACGATCTATACCGAATCCGGCTTCCGGCCTCGCGCCCGTCCGCCGCGGCGCTATTTGCTCGGCTTCATTCCCTGGAAGCGCCCGACGACGGCCTACGGCTACTCGCAAGCGCTCGACGGCACCTGGGATAAATACAAGCGCGAAACCGGCAACTGGACGGCGAGCCGCACCAATTTCGCCGACGCAATCGACTTTGTCGGCTGGTATCACTACGAGACGCATCTGCAGACCGGCATCGCCCTGAACAATTCCTACGATCTCTACCTCGCTTATTACTCAGGTCCCAAGGGCTACCTGCAGGGATCGTGGCGCGGCAATTCGACAGCCCTCGCCGGAGCCAGGCGCTTCAACGGCATGACGAGACTTTACGCGCAGCAGCTCCCTAGCTGCAGCTGATCGCAGCGTGGTTTCCATCAACTGTAAGCCGCAACCCTAAGGCCGCGGCTCCAGCAGATTGAGACCGCCATCCTCGCCCCAGATATCGGCAACCGATACCTGCTGGCCTGTGCGACTGCTCTGCAGCGCGGCAATGCCACAGAGGACCGACATCGCTCCTGCCCGCGAGCCAGCGCGCTGCTTGAGCTCGTCGTTCGGACCGGAGCGTAGGAGCATGTTACGCAGCCGGTCGTCGCCGCCATAGTGCCCGCCGGATGAATGCGGCACCCATATCCGCTCGACATCGCCGAAATTCTTCATGACGACGATCTCGTCCGCCGGCGGTGTCGTCCAGTTCTGCTTCTCATATTGCCGGAGCTCGATACGCCCCTTGTGACCGTTGAAGGCAATGTGATGCCCTTCGATCGGCATATAGGTATTCAGGGAATAAGAGACGTTGATGCCGTTGCGATAGCGGATGGAGGCAACCATCGTATCGGGGATGTCGATATCCTCGCGGAAGACGCAGGCATCGCGCACATAGCCATCGACGGTCGACGGATCCTCATAGAGGCTTTCGAGCAGCGGCGTCTCGCTGATGTCGAGATAATAGTCGCACTCGTCCTTGTACCGACAGCTTCGACAGCGCTCACCGCGGAACGGACCCTTGCGGCCGTAATGCTTGAGATCGGCAAAGGCGGCGACCGTTTCCGGATCGGAATCCAGATACCAGTTCAAAAGGTCGAAATGATGAGTCGCCTTATGAACGAAGAGGCTGCCGGAATTTTCGACGTAAGCATGCCAGCGGCGGAAGTAATCAGCACCATGGCTGGTGTCGAGATACCAATGGAAGTCGACAGAGGTGACATCGCCGATGACGCCCGAATTGATCAGCTCCTTGATCTTCGCCGCCGTGGGTGCGAAACGGTAGTTGAAGGAGATATCCAGCCGTTTGCCGGTGCGCGCCTCGGCATTGAGGATGCGCTTGATCTTATCGACAGTCGTCGTCATCGGCTTCTCGCTGATAACATCGGCGCCGGCTTCCATCGCCTTGACGATGAGATCGTCATGGGTGGAATCGCGGGTGCAGACGATAACGAGATCCGGCTTTTCCACCTGCAGCAATTCGTCGAAGTCGGTATAGATGGGCACCGATGCGCCGATATAGTCGAGCGCCCGCTTTGCCCGCATGGCGTTGAGATCACACACTGCGACGAGCTCGACCTCATTGCTCCAGCGCTCCACAAGATCCTTGCCCCACATGGTCGCGCCACGGTTTCCCGTGCCGACCAGAACGTAACGTTTCCTCGATGACTGCATCTGCTCCTCCAGACTCTGCAAACAGCGATGATGAGGCCTCGGCGACCTTCATTTACTTCGGCATGCAGAGAATCTACGCTGTCAGCGACCTCTCCATCGCCGTCCAGTCCGGCGCGACCGACGAACCGAGACCGATAGCACCGATAACGGAGCGGATCGCAAGCTGCCCCGCCTCGATCCGCAGCCGCATGCGGCCATTGCTGACGCGGTAGAGATCGGAATGGGCCTCGGCGAAAGCGGCCTGCTCCGCCTCCGGCGCACCGGCCATGCCGTCGACATAGTGGTGACCGTTGCGCTCGATATGCGTCATGCCGATGAGGGAAGCGAGCGCCAGATCCTGCTGCACGGCAAGGCCGCCCTGTGTCGTCAGATCCTCCGCCGACATGAAATAGGGAATACCGCCCTCGGCGCTCCATTTGGCGACGCGGGCGCGGTTCAATAGCGAGCGATAGAAACCCTTGCAGGATTTCGAGGATATGCCGGTATAGCCAAGCGCCCTCGCCGTAACGAAGGCATCGATATCGGCATCGGATTCGTCAATCTCCACCGGTTTGAAGGCGGCGAGCGCCTTCACCGGCTTCTCGAAGGCATGGGCGCGGGCGATCGGCTGCTCGACAAACAGGATCGAAGAAGCGAAACGCGCAAGCCTCGGCTCCTCCTTCACGCGGCCAAGCAGATCGGCGACCGCCTCGGCGGATGAAAATTGCTCGTTGCCGTCGAGCGTCACCGAGTAATTGGGCACCTTGGCATCGATGACGGCAGCGACGCGGCAAAGGCGGTCGATATCAGCATCCGGGGCGCCGGAAACCTTGACCTTGAAAAAGGTCAGGCCATAGGCGTCGATCGCCTCTTCGAAACTCTCCGGCAGGCCGTCGTTCAGCCGCTCGCTTGCCGGAATATCGCCTGATACGATGGCATCGACCAGGCCGACAGTATGGCGGGCAGCAAGGCTTGTGGATGGCTGCAAGGTCGAGAGGAAACCGGAGAGATCGAAGCCCGAGAGATCGCGCGCGGTGGAAGCATCGATGCCGGGGCGGTTCGCCTTGATTGCTCTCGCGACCGTCAGCCCTTCCAGCCGGCAGAGCGCGTCGAGAATAGCCCGGTTTGCAAGCGCCAAACCGAAGGATGCGACAAGCCCGTTCAGCTTCTCAGCCGCCGCGCGGGCGTGATGCGAGGGCTCGACCGCCGCATGCAGGCCAAAAGCTGTTCCCGCACCCGCATCTCTTAGGGAATCGAGCGCCAGAGCCAGCGACCGGCGCAGCTGGTTTTCATTGTCGGCATTGGAAAGGTCGGGCGATTTGTCGAACCATTTCGGCACCATCAGCTCGGCTGCCATGCCCTCCGCCGACCGTCTCTGCGCATCCTCGATGCGTACCCGCAGAAAAATCTGTCGCGCCTCCCGCAAAGTCGCCGCCCCGAAACGGAAGGGAAGCCGCAACTTGACCGGGCGCTCGAATGTCTCGGCCTCGACAAGCCTGATGTTCAATGGATCGGTCATGATGCTGGTCGGCTCCTGTTATGGTCAGGCAAGTCTATTTTCATAGGGCACCAATATGCGTGGCCCCTCACCCCAACCCTCTCCCCGCCTGCGGGGAGAGGGAGTCTTCCAGCTCGAAATTGATATAGCGAGTTGGTTTGCTCTGTCGCCCCCTCTCCCCGTTTCAACGGGAGAGGGCTGGGGTGCGGGCTATTCAGTTCATTGCAGAAGCAGTTTACCGTCAGCCAATCGCATCGCCCTATGGCAGGAGATAGATCGTGTCGGCACGACAGACTTCATGATTTTCCTCCACGCCCGATTCCCTCCAGAATCAGGAAAAGCAAATGCTTGGTCCTCCAAGCAATGTAACCATATAGTTACAAGATCGCGCGTTACCTCCGGCCTTGTCAATTACCTTTTGAAAATTTCTCGAAACCGCTGCGCTGCACGGCATTACACCCGGATCGAAGCAAGCGTGACGGCAACGATATGCTCACCCCAGGCATTGAGCGCATCCGGCGCCATCAGCTTCCGTGCAAAAATCGTCGACAGCGTATGGCGGTTCGACAGATAGAAGAAACCGAGCGCCGCGATCGTGAGATAAACGGATATCGGATCGACTGCCGGCCGGAAAATGCCGAGTGCCTCCCCGCGACGCAGCACATCGGAAAGCTCGTCGATCAGATGCGAATGCATGGCCGAGATTCTATCGGAGCGCTGCAGATAATGCGCGTGATGCAGGTTTTCGGTGGCAAGCAGGCTCAAAAACTCAGGATGCGCTAGGAAATGCCGCCAGGTGAACAAGGCCAGCTCCCGCATCCCCTCCTCCGGATGACGATGCGCCAGATCCAGCTGCTTTTCGGCATTGCGGATCGTCGCATAGCTCGCCTCTAGCACGGCGAGATAGAGCCCCTCCTTATCGCCGAAATAGTGATAGAGCATCCGCTTGTTGGTCTGTGCCCGCGCTGCGATCGCATCCACCCGGGCGCCGCCGAAACCATGCGCGGCAAATTCTTCCGTCGCCGCGTCCAGGATCGTTTCCTGGGTGCGCTGCGGATTGCGTGAGGCCTTCGTTGACCGCTTGTCCATGGTCTTGCAGGCATCCGCTTGTGCTTTATTTTCAGTCTCTTGTCTCGCCCTGACCGCCATGGACGATCTCCTTCCGAACGGTAGCATTAGCGACGGATGCGGCCGGTTCTGCCATGCATCGTTTTGATTGCCGCACGATTGGCGCTTGACAGCGGTCGCGTTTCTATCCAACTTGTAACCAAATAGTTATATCATGCAAAGCAGTTCGTAAATCATCGGTTCGCTGGGGAGGAGACCAGGATGACGTTGACGATCGACCGCCGGCAGTTGCTTGCCGGCATGGCAGCCACACTTGCTTTCAGCAGTATCGGACTTTCCCGCGCCAATGCGGCAACCGCGATGCGCCTTCTTTGGTGGGGATCGAAGGAGCGCAGCGACCGGACATTTGCAGCGGTAAAGGCCTATCAGGCCAAGAACCCGGATATCACCGTCGCCGGCGAATCCTTCGGCTGGGACAGCTATTGGACGCGCCTCGCCACGCAGACCGGGGGCGGCAATGCGCCCGACCTCATCCAGATGGACTATCGCTACATCTTCGAATATGCCCGCCGCGGCGCGCTGCTCGACATGACGCCTTATCTAGGCAAGAGCCTGAAGATCGAGGATTTCGGCCCCGCCAACATCGATTCCGGCAAGGTCGACAACAAGATCTACGGCGTCAGCCTCGGCGTGAATTCCTTCATGGTCGTCCTCAACACGGCCGCCTGGGCCGAAGCTGGTGTCGAACCGCCACATGACGCCATGACGTGGGAACAGGTCGGCGATGCCTGCGCCAAGGTAACCGCCGCCAAGAAGCGTCGCGGTTTCTATGGCACGGCCGACGCGAGCGGCGGGGAGCCGGCGCTAGAATGCTGGCTACGCCAGCGCGGCAAGGCGCTCTATACGACGGACGGCAAGCTCGCCTTCGAAGCCAAGGACGCTACCGAATGGTTCGATCTGTGGGGCCATATGCGCAAGATCGGCGCCTGCGTTCCGGCCGACGTGCAGGCGCTCGATCAGCAGACACTCGAAACCGATATGCTTGTCACCAAAAAGGCAGCGATGAGCTTCGCCCATTCCAACCAGTTCGTGGCCATTCAAGGCCTGAACAAGGAAAAGCTCGATATCGTCTCCTATCCGGTCGCGAGTGCAGACAGCAAACCCGGCCAGTATCTGAAGCCCTCCATGCTCATGTCGGTCTCGGCCACATCCCAGAACAAGGATGCCGCCGTCGCCTTCGTCAACTACCTAGTCGAAGACCCGGAAGGCACCAAGGCACTCGGAGTCGAGCGCGGCGTTCCGCCTTCAAAAAAGATCCGCGATCTCCTGACGCCGGATCTGGATCCCGTCAGTAAACAGGTGGTCGATTATATCGGCCGGCTGACACCACATGTCGGAGCGCTGCCACCATCTCCGCCGAACGGCGCCGGCGAGAATGCATTCCTGCTGAAGAAGATCGCCGAGGAGGTGGCCTTCGGCAAAACCAGCGCACAGGACGCTGGCACGAAGTTCACCGAACAGGCAGCAGCAAACATTACGCGAGGCTGACACCGTGGGTACAAACAGCAAGAGCGTTGCCGGCGGCTTGGCCGTCGGCGCGCGCGCGCCGTTGCGCGTGGAAACCGCCTATAAGGCGCCGAGCGCATTCGCGCGCAACGCACCCGGCTATCTCTTCCTTTTGCCGTGGTTCATTGGCTTCTTCGGACTGACCCTCGGCCCGGCGATTGCCTCGCTCTATCTCTCCTTCACCGACTACAATCTGCTGCAGTCGCCTAACCTCGTCGGCATCGAGAACTACGTGCGGATCGCAACGGCCGACGACAAGTTCCTGTCGTCGATGAAGGTGACGCTGTTCTATGTCGTCTGTTCGGTGCCGCTGAAGCTCGCCTTCGCGCTGCTGGTGGCGCTGCTGCTCAACCGCGGCATCAAGGGCCTGCCGGTCTACCGCGCCATCTTCTACCTGCCGTCGCTGCTCGGCTCCAGCGTCGCGATTGCGGTGCTCTGGCGTCAGATCTTCGATGCCGACGGCATCGTCAATACCCTGCTTTGGTACGCCTTCGGCATCAACGGGCCGAGCTGGATCTCCAATCCCGACTATTCGCTCTATACGCTCATCATCCTGGCCATCTGGCAGTTCGGTTCGCCGATGATCATCTTCCTCGCAGGACTGCGCCAGATCCCGACGGATCTCTACGAGGCCGCCAGCCTGGACGGCGCCTCCAAGGCGCGGATCTTCTTCAAGATCACCCTGCCGCTTTTGACGCCCGTGATCTTCTTCAACGCCGTGGTCCAGACGATCGACGCCTTCAAGGCCTTCACGCCGGCCTACGTCATTTCCTCCGGCACCGGCGGGCCGATCGATTCGACGCTGTTCTATACGCTCTATCTCTACCAGGAAGCCTTCGGCTATTTCCGCATGGGCTATGCCTCGGCGCTGGCCTGGATCCTGGTGATCATCATCGCGATCTTCACCACCTTCTCCTTCCTCTCCGCTCGTTATTGGGTCCACTACGATGACTGACGCGAAGCTCACCCATTTTGCCGAGGACATGAAGCCGCCGCGCGAGCGCCCGTGGTTCCTCTCCGTCCTCATCCACGTCGCCCTCGTCGCCGCGTCGATCGTGATGCTCTATCCGCTGCTGTGGATGCTCTCAGGCTCGATCAAGGACCAGAACGAGATCTTCGGCACAGCATCGCTGATCCCGTCACATTTCGATTTCAGCTCCTACGCCCGCGGCTGGTTCGGCGGCCAGGTCACCTTCGGCAAATTCGTCTGGAATTCGGCTGTCATCGCCGTGCTGTCGGTCATCGGCAATGTCATTTCCTGCTCGCTGGCGGCCTACGCCTTCGCGCGGCTGAATTTCTGGGGCAAGAATTTCTGGTTCGCCCTGATGCTGGGCACGCTGATGCTGCCCTATCACGTCACGCTGATCCCGCAATATATCCTCTTCCTGAAGCTCGGCTGGGTGAAGACCATGCTGCCGCTCGTCGTGCCGAAATTCCTGGCGGTCGACGCCTTCTTCATCTTCCTGATGGTGCAGTTCTTCCGCGGCATTCCGCGCGAGCTGGATGAGGCCGCGATGATGGACGGCTGCAGCCCTTGGCGCATCTACTGGCGCATCATGCTGCCCCTGTCGCTTCCCGTTCTGGCAACGGCCGCCATCTTCTCGTTCATCTGGACCTGGGACGATTTCTTCGGGCCGCTGATTTATCTATCGGATATCAACACCTACACGGTGCAGCTCGGCCTGCGCTCCTTCGTCGACTCCACCGGAAGTTCCGACTGGAGCAGCCTGTTTGCCATGTCGAGCCTGTCGCTGATCCCGGTCTTCCTGATCTTCCTCTTCTTCCAGAGGCTGCTGATCGACGGCATCGCGACCGCCGGTCTCAAACGCTGATTACGAAGCCCGTGGTCCCGAATACCCAAGATTTGGGGCCGCGAACCCACAAACCCACGAAAGGAAATGTCGCATGAGCGCGCTGCGCTTCGCCGCCATCGGCCTCAATCACGATCACATCTACGGCCAGGTCAACGTCATGCTGCGGGCCGGCGCCGAACTCGTCGCCTTCCATGCGGTGGAGGACGATCTCGCCGCCACCTTCGCCGAGCGCTTTCCGCAGGCACGACGCGTTGTCGACAAAAGGGAAATCCTCGAGGATAGCTCCATCGCGCTGATCGTCAGCGCCGCGATTTCCAGCGAGCGCGCCGGCCTTGCCATCGAGGCCATGCGTCACGGCAAGGACGTGATGCTCGACAAGCCCGGCATGGTGACGCTGGATCAGCTGGCAGACGTCAAAAAGGTACAGGCCGAGACCAAGCGCATCGTCTCCATCCTCTACTCCGAGCATTTCGAGACGGCCTCGACAGTCAAGGCCGGCGAACTGGTGAAGGCGGGCGCCATCGGCAAGGTCATCCACACCACGGGCCTCGGTCCGCACCGTCTGCGCAAGCCGACCCGCCCGGACTGGTTCTTCGACCGCAAGCGCTATGGCGGCATCATCGCCGACATCGCCTCGCATCAGTGCGAGCAGTTCTTGTTCTTTGCCGATTCCCTTGAAGCCGAAGTGCTGTCGGCAACGGTGTCCAATCGCGCCAATCCAGAAACGCCGGGCCTGCAGGACTATGGCGATTTCCATGTGAGGACGCCTGATGTCACCGGCTATGTCCGCGTCGACTGGTTCACGCCGGACGGTCTTTCCACCTGGGGCGACGGTCGCCTCTTCATTCTGGGCACAGAAGGCACGATCGAGCTGCGCAAATATATCGACGTTGCCGGCCGGCCCGGCACCGATCACCTCTTCCTGACCGACCGCAAGGGCATGCAGCATATCGATTGCAGCGGAGTGGAGTTGCCCTATGGCCGCCAGCTTGTCGCCGACATAAGAGATCGCACCGAAACGGCCATGGGCCAGGAACATTGCTTCAAGGCCATGGAGCTGGCGCTGAAGGCGCAGGCGCTTGCCGAGGCTACATCGCTCAAGAACATTCAAAGGTAATTGCGATATGTCCGACATCAAGAAAGTCGCGATCATCGGCCTCGGCATCGGCCGCTCCCACATCGTCGAAGGTTATCTGCCGCATTCGGATCGTTTCGAGGTCGCCGTTCTCTGCGATCTCAACGAGGAACGCCTGAACGCGGTCGGCGATGAATTCGGCATCGCGAGACGCCTCAGGGATTTCTCCGAAGTCCTCAACATGCCCGATATCGACATCATCGACATCTGCACGCCGCCCGGCTCGCATTTCCAACTGATTATGCAGGCGCTATCGGCCGGCAAGCATGTGGTCTGCGAAAAGCCGCTCGTCGGCTCGCTCGCCGATGTCGACGCGGTTATCGCGGCCGAAAAGACGGCCAAGGGCCGGCTGATGCCGATCTTCCAATATCGCTATGGCGACGGCATCCAGAAGGCCAAGCGCATCATCGCTTCAGGCATCGCCGGCAAACCCTATGTAGCGACGTCAGAGACACATTGGGTGCGCGGCGCCGACTATTATGCGGTCCCCTGGCGCGGCAAGTGGGATACCGAACTCGGCGGCGTTCTGATGACGCACTCCATCCATCTGCACGATATGCTGACCTATCTGATGGGACCGATCGCAGGCCTCTTCGGCCGCGTCGCCACCCGGGTCAACGATATCGAGGTCGAGGATTGCGCCAGCGCCAGCCTGCTGATGGAAAACGGCGCACTCGCCACCATCAGCGCCACGCTCGGCTCGCAGGAGCAGATCAGCCGCCTGCGGCTCGCCTTCGAAAACGTCCTGATCGAAAGCAACCACGAGCCCTACAGCCCCGGCCAGGATCCATGGAAGATTGTTCCGGCCAATGACGAGATCGGCGCGAAGATCGATGCGCTGCTCGCCAACTGGTCGCCGATCCCGAACCGTTTCAATACGCAGATGAGGCTGTTCCACGAAGCGCTGGTGTCTGGCGGCCCGTTGCCGGTGACGACAGCCGATGCCCGCCAGGCGCTGGAGCTGGTTACGGCATTCTACGAATCGTCGGAAACCCGCACGGAAGTCCGCTTCCCCGTCGGGCCGGAAGCCAAGAAATACAAGAGCTGGAGGCCGGCATGAACATTGCTCCGCGAGCCATCGGAACCAAGAAGGAGGAAGCACCCATGGCGACAAGCGTATCGCTGCAGAAAGTTATCAAGCGCTATGGCGAGCTTCAGGTGGTTCACGGGATCGATCTGGAAATCGAACCGGGAGAGTTCACCGTTTTCGTCGGCCCATCCGGCTGCGGCAAGTCCACGCTCCTGCGCATGATCGCCGGGCTGGAGCCGATTTCGGGCGGCGGCCTCTATCTCGACGGTAGCCGCATGAACGATGTCCCCGCTTCCAAGCGCGGCATCGCCATGGTCTTCCAGTCCTATGCGCTCTATCCGCATATGACCGTCTACAAGAACCTGGCCTTTGGCCTCGAAACTGCCGGCATGAAGAAGCAGGAAATCCAGCCCCGCGTCGAAAAGGCGGCCGAGATCCTGCAGATCAAGCAGCTGCTGCAGCGCAAGCCGAAGCAGCTTTCCGGTGGCCAGCGCCAGCGCGTCGCCATCGGCCGCGCCATCGTGCGCGAGCCCAACATCTTCCTCTTCGACGAGCCGCTCTCGAATCTCGATGCCGAACTGCGTGTGCAGATGCGCGTCGAGATTGCCCGCCTGCACCAGCGGCTCGGCAACACCATGATCTATGTCACCCACGACCAGACGGAAGCCATGACCATGGCCGACAAGATCGTCGTGCTCAATGGCGGCAAGATCGAGCAGGTCGGCGCTCCCCTTGACCTCTACAACAGGCCGAAGAACAAGTTCGTCGCCGGCTTCATCGGCTCGCCGAAGATGAACTTCCTCGATGCGAAGATCGTCGCCTCTGACGACGGCTCCGCCGTCATCGATCTCGCCGGCCAAACCGTGCGCCTGCCGCGCCGGCTCGGTGGTCTCCAGCCCGGACAGCCCGTGACGCTTGGCGCGCGCCCGGAACATTTGAACGTCGGCGATCGCGGCGTAGGGCTCGGTAGCGCACGCGTCGATCTCGTCGAGCACCTCGGCGGCCAGACCATCCTCTACGTCACGCTGCATGGCGGCCAGGCACTGACGGTCGCGCTGGAAGATCAACAGAGCATCCGCGCCGGCGAAACGGTCAGCATCCATATCGATCCCGAGCGCTGCCATCTGTTCGGCCCGGATGGCATGACTTTGTGATGGAGCTGGCGGCGGGCACGGAGTTATCCCGCCCCTGGCTGGCGAGATAGGCGCTCAAACCTCGACGATCCGCCGGCTGCCGACCGTGCGGATCTGGCCGGATGGAATGACATCGGCCGGAACGCCCTCCCGTCGGTACAGCCGAAGTCGCCGGCTGCCTGGTGCAAGATGGAACCAGTCATCCTCGGCGCGATAAGCTTCCAGGTCGATTTGCACCGATTGCGCCAACCGATCGCTGCTCAACTCGAGGAACCAGTCTTCACCCTCCTGCACTGCCGACGCCGTGATCTCCGCATCGTGGAACGCCTTTGTGCGCCCGAGCGGGAAGTAAAAGGCCTGGGCGATCGCAGTACCGGTCGCAGGAGCTGTCAGCCGCGCCACTGTCACATCATGCGATGGCGGTCCGAAACGGAACGCATAGGTCGTATCGAAGAAGGCGCCGAAAAGATCAGTGCAGGCTATCTTTTGCTTGCTTCGGGCATCGAGCACCAGATCGCGCCCGCCACCGACGACGATCTGACGGCCGTCGCGCAGGCAGGATACCTCGACGGTCAGATCGAGCGCCACATCGCTCTCGTTGATGACGTGCACGTCGAGACCATTGGTGCCTTCATCCATCAGCAGCACCTGTATCGGCTGGAAGGCACGACGCAATGCGTACCAGACCGGCTTCGGCTCCCCGGTCGAATCGATCACGCCCCAACCGGCGCCGGGAAGCAGATCCTGCAGCGTCCAGACGAGGGCGCCGTTGCAGCCGGAACCTTGGCGGCGCCACTCGGCATAGGTCTCCTCGGCCACCTCGCCGGTTACCGCACGGGAGAGGTTGAGATAGAGATCCGGGTCTTCCCGCCGTAGCCGGTTTGGCTCGAAGCCGTAAAGCTCCTGAAGATAATGATCACGCACATCCTCGAAATCCCAGGACGCGCCGCGATCGCGCGGCACGCGCTCTTTCCATAGCGGGCTATGGACTGCCGGAACCGGCAGGTGCTGGCCGAGCATGCGGGCTTGCGGCACGTGCGCGAAAGCCAGGCTCTCGGCGGCGAAGCGAACATCGGCGCGGCGGGCATCGGCAAGCGGCCGCATATAGGCGCCGACGCCGTAATAATGCGTGACGCCAACATTTGAAAAAAACGGCATTGCCCCGCCGGACGGCGAATTAACGACATAGGGCACATCCGGCCGCAGCGATTGCACCAGTGGTGGGATGATCTCCTCGACAACGGGGCTCTTCCAGAACTGCTCCGGCAGGCCCATCATCGCCGCCTGCTGATGGATTTCGCTGCCACCGCAAAGGATAGCCAGGCAAGGCGAGAGGCGCGTCCGACCCAAAAACTGCGAAACCTCCGTTTCGACATGGGCGTTGAACGCCTTGTCGTTCTTCGGATAGTCGAAATTGGCGAACATGAAATCCTGCCAGACGAGCAGGCCGAGTTCGTCACAGAGACGGAAGAATTCCGGCGTCTCATAGGCCATGGTGCCGCCGATGCGGATCATGTTCATGCCGGCTTCCGCCGCCAGCCGCAGCCAGCCCTCGTAATCACCACGGTCGCCGGGGAGGCGCACGATATCCGCCGTAGTCCAGACAGCACCTCGGCAGAAAATCCGCTTGCCATTGACGATGACAGCGAAATCCTGCCCATCGACGCCGCGATCGACCGACAGCCGGCGAAACCCGGTCTGTCCGAGCGCATGCTCCACGCCATCGACGACGAGCGTGACATCATGGAGCTGCGGCACGCCATGCGTATGCGGCCACCATGGCACCACATCGCGGATTTTCAGGATTGCCGTATAGCGGCCGGGACCGTCCTTCTCGAACGCCTGTTCCGTCTCTCCGCAGCGCAAAAGGAGCTCTTCAACATCGCCCTCGATCGAGAGCGAGGCGTAGAGCCTGCCCTCACCATTCTCGAGCAGGTCCGGCCGCAAGGAGAGATCACGAATAACAGGCGCATTCGGCCGCAGCAGCGAAATCGGCCGCCAAGGACCGACGGCCTGAACCTCCGGACACCAGCCGGGCATATGGCCGAGCAGCGTCGTGCGCACCATCCGCAAGCCCTGTGGCGTGATCATCTGCGGCCGCCAACGGGCGCGTGGGCCGGGTTCCAAAAGCTTCGGCTCCAGCGCGCGGAAACAGAGCGCCAGCTCGTCGCCACCAAGCAAGGTGACATCGACGTCGTGAGCCTCGAACATGCTTTCGGACACAAGGATTTGCTGGCCGTTGAGGAAGACTTCGCAAAGCGTCGCCAACCCTTCCAGCCGCAAGACCGCCTCACCGGCGTCAGCATCCACCAGACGGCAGATGTACCAGGCATCGTGGTCGTGAAGAGGCTGCGGCTTCGTCCGGTCGAAGCGTCCGGCCCTTTCCAGGGCTTCCGCCACCGTGCCGGGCACGGGCGCCGGGATAAAGCCAGATGTCAGCGGCACATCGGAGGGCGAGAGGCAGGTGCCCGCCTCCGTCAATACCAGATTCCAACCCTCGCTCAGCCGCATTCCATCGCCGAGATCCGCCAAGCGCCCGCCCATGATATTTTTCGAGGGATTGCCCCCGCCCCAATATGTTCAGAAATAACCCAGCCGTATCGCGATCGAACGGAAGTCGGTCAAAGCTTCCGTTCGAGTTCGCTCATCATGGAATCCCACGCATCGGCAGCCGGATCAAGCGCCGTCCGCAGCGGCTCGAATTTCTTGCGCGTAATGGCCCGAGCCAGCTGGAACTGCACCGACTTCGCCGTCTCGGAAATTTGCCGCGCCTCGGCCACCGCTTCAGACAGATCGGTCGAAAGCCAGTCGAAATGGCTGCCCGCAAGCTCGAAATTGGCGCCGAGCTGACGCAACGTGTTGAAGGCATATTTATGGAAGAAGCCGAAAGGCCGTTCGGCGACCGCTTCCACCTGCGCCGGGAAGACCTCCGCGAAGGCGCGGATCGGATTGGCCAGCGGACGACGGTGGAAATGGAAAGACAAAAGCTGCCGCGCCGTCTGACGGATCGCAGCCTCACCCGGTGCCTTCTCCGGAAATTTCGCAAATTCCGTATAGGGCAGGAAGGGCAGATCCTCATTCGTCAGATGCAGCTGGAAGAGCCCGTCGAAGTCCTCGCTCGACAGCTGGAAGAATCCGCCATTGTGGAAGTAGTCGAGCGTGCGGCCCTGCATGTCGAGCCGGTTGATCGCGACCGTCGTCTTGCCGTGTTCGCGGCGATAGCCGACCCCTTGAGTATCCGGCATGAAGAAAGAATCCATCTCCACCAGGCAGAGCCTGCCGCGGCCGATCTGCTCGGCGACATGGTTCTGCACCTTGTCGTAGATCGCAAGCTCGGTGCAGCGCACGCCATAGAGCGCTTCCAGATCCTCGAGCGGCACCTTGAAGAAGGTGAACTGGTCGCCCTCGAAATCCTGTGTCAGCGTAAAGCCGAGCATGGCTTCCGGCGGCAGCTTCAGGCTCGAAAGAACCTCGATCCAGAGATCGATATAGCAGTTGGTCTCGGGCCACATGCGCTCGCTGTCGTGCAGTGCATGTGGCTTGTAGGCGGCGGGATCCAGCCCCTGAAACACGGAAGCCATGGGCGCGATCAGCCCCACAGCGCCTTGCGCACGCTCTCGGGCCATTCCTTGGTGTCGAGACCATGAGTGTGGAACAGCGCCAGCGCGATGCGCTCCAGGCCAAAGCCGACGCAGGCGGTATGCACGACGCGGCCATCGGCAAAGTTCAGGCCCCACTTCGTGCCAAAGGCATCCTGGTGGTAGTTGAAGCTCATGCAGGCGGTCGGCTTGGCGACTGAGGTGATCGGGATCAACAGCTCGAACTTCAGGTTCTGGTCGCGCTGATTGTTGGCGAGCATCTTGCCGGCGCGGCCGAAGAACGGGTCGTTGGCGACATCGATGGTTACATCGAGACCAACGGCCCTCATCATCTCGACACCGCGGTCCATCCAGCTCTGGCGGAAATCCGTCACGTGCTTTTCGCTGCCCATGCAGACATATTCGCGCATACGGAAGAGCTGCTGGCGGGCCGGGTCCTTGGAGGGCTCGTGGCGGAAGCAATAGGATTGCAGATCATAGAGCGCTCCATCTTCCGGAATGGCGCCGCGCTTGGCGACCGTCGGATAGAGCGGATAGCAGGCAGCCGGCGTCAGCACGATATCGGTCGCCTGCTGGTCTTTCGTCCAGTCGTCGCCCACTTCCATGCATTTCAGCAGGCTCATATGGTCGAGCTCGTTGCCGCAGAAGCTGTGCACCGTGCCGGCAAGCTGCGGGAAGCTCTTCATGTAGCCGCTCGTCTCAAAGAAGGCGCGGTTCATGCCGGGCGGAAAGCGGATGGCTTCGGCGCCATCGGCGCCGCCGAACGTGTCGATCAAGCGCTCGAAAGCGGAAATCACGTCTTCGAACTGGCCGCTGCGGCCGTAGAGACCATCGACGCCGGTGTCGATCAGGAGACCGGAATCGAAAAGACGGTCGAGAAACGATGTTTGCATATCCATGACGGTTACCCCAACAGGCTGGTATCTTGTTTGTGGACGAGCAGCATGGTCGACGTATTGCCGAGAATGCGGTCGTTCGAGATCATCAATTGTGCCGAATGCGCGTCGCGCAGGTGGCGGCCGAGGCTGTAGGGCGTACCGTTCTTGTAGCCCATGATGCCGCAGATCAGCATCGCATGGTTGATGATCGGCAGGATCATCTCCGATGATGCGATCTTGACGTTGTTCATCGCCACGGCAAAGGCCATCGACGACAGGCGGTCCGCGTCGAGCTTCGCCTCTTCATAGGCCTTGAGCCCCGCGACCACATTGGATTTCACCATCTGCAGCATGCTGGATGCTTCAGCCAGACGTAGCGCGCCGGGCGGCGGCGCGCCGGGAGACTTGCGGGCAGCAGCCCGCACGAAAGCCTGCGCGCGGGAAACCGCATCGGCGGCAATGCCGTACCACACACCGCTCCAGAGCAGATGCGAGCTTGCGAGCATCGACTGTGCGGCGATCTCGGCAAAGGGCTTCGGCAGGATCTGCTTGGCCGGAGCCTTTCCCTTAAACAGGAAGCCGTCGGAACAGGTGCCACGCATGCCGAGCGTGTTCCACTCGACGGTGCGCTTGATGTCGTATTGATCTTTCAGGAAGCAGGTCAGTACCTGATCGGAGGACGCCGCCTCGGCATGGCTGCGCGAGGTGATCAGAATGGCGTCGGCATGAGCGCCATAGGAAATGACGGTCGCATCCTTTTCGAGGGTGCAGGTATCGCCTTCGACATTGATGGCGCAGATACTGTTGCGCAGGTTGCCGCCGATCCCGCCCTCGGTCGTCGCAGAGGCAAGCAGCAGCTGTT
The DNA here is from genome assembly GCF_014193155.1 of Rhizobium sp. BK098. NCBI lineage: Bacteria > Pseudomonadati > Pseudomonadota > Alphaproteobacteria > Hyphomicrobiales > Rhizobiaceae > Rhizobium > Rhizobium sp. BK098. The sequence continues at coordinate 171,820 of NZ_JACHYY010000005.1, forward strand.
CCCTGGCGATACGGCGCATGAAATCACGATGCCAATCGCTGTCGACGCCGTGCTCGACCAGGCTCGAAAGCTTGATCTGATGCATGGCGAAGACCATGGCGCTGGCGGCGCAAGCCTGACCGAGGATCGAGCAAAGCTCGGCGATTTCGGTCATCGACGCGCCTTCGCCGCCGAGATCGGCGGGGATCTGGATGGAGAGCAGCTTTTCGGCGCGCATCGCGTCGACTGCTTCGCGTGGGAACCGGCCCTCGGCATCGACGGCATCGGCGTGTTGGCTGGCGATCGCTGCGACGCGGGCGGCGCGCACCGCCGCTCCCTCGCCCGTCCCAACCTCGAGTAGAGCGACCGCCGCAGTCATCAGGCGACCTTTCTGCTGTCCAGGATCATGCCGACGGTTCTTTCGATTGCGGCGATGCTGGCGAAAGACTTGCGGTTCAGCAGGTTGTCCGGGAATTCGATGTCGAAGGCTTCCTCGATGCCGAGCATCAGCTGTACGGAAGCGAAGGAAGACAGCCCCGCCGCATAAAGATCAGCATCGTCTTCGATCTGATCGATAGCAACGGGAAGCGCGCCGAACTTGGCCAGCAAATCGCGAATCGTCTTGTTCATAGTCTAGTCCCTTCTGGCAATGGCAAGCATAACCGCAGTTACGCAGTCTTATTCTTCGCCGAGAAGTAACAGGCAAAATAGAACATTCCGCTAAGCGACGTGGTAAATACAACCAACTTATGCTTCGTGTAAAATTGCTATATTCGATACTTACCTGATTGAAATTTACCAAGCGTAAGCCATCTAACACGCGGCTCAAGCACAAATATCGAAAATCTCTAATATTAAGGAATGACGATTTTTGGAATGTCGAGAGGTGAAAGAAGGTTAACGTACCAAAATTCGCCACCACGTTTCATTCAAAAAACGTCATAACAATCAGAGCGTCAGTAAAAGTATAGGCCTGCAGGACAAAGGCCGCCCCTAGCCTTCCGGCGGATAGATATGGCCGCCGCCGCGATAGTCCGAAATCGAATAGCAGCCCTCGCCCAGATTGCGAACCGCGCTTCGACCGATGTCGGCCTTGCCGTAGCCACCGGGAATATCGAGAATGTAGGTCGGTTGGCAAAGGCCGGAAATACGGCCGCGCAGGCTTGCTACGATTGCCTGCCCTTCGGCGATCGTAAGGCGGAAGTGGCTGGTGCCGGGCGCAAGGTCCGGATGATGCAGATAATAGGGTTTCACCCGGGTTTCGACGAAAGCCCTCATCAGCGCCGCCAGAACCTCCGGATCGTCATTGACGCCCTTCAACAGAACCGACTGGCTGATAAGCACGATTCCCGCATCGACCAGCCGGGCGCAGGCAGCACGCGCCTCATCCGTCATCTCCCGCGGATGATTGGCATGAAGCGCTACATAGATGGTCTTGCCGCTCGCCTTCAGTGCCGCAATCAGCGCCGCATCGACCCGCAAAGGATCTACGACTGGGATGCGGGTGTGGAAGCGGACGATCCTCACATGGTCGATCTCGGCAAGCTGCCCGAGAATCTCTTCCAGGCGCCGCGGTGAAAGCACCAGCGGATCGCCGCCGGTCAGAATGACCTCCCAGATCTCCTTGTGCTCGCGGATATAGGCAAAGGCGCCGTTAAGCGCCTCGCCATCGAGCATGCCGAGCCCCTGCGGTCCGACCATCTCGCGACGGAAGCAAAAGCGGCAATAGACCGGGCAGACATGCACGGCCTTCAGAAGCACGCGATCGGGATAGCGATGAACGATACCCTCGACGGGGCTATGCGCGTGATCGCCGATCGGATCGGTGCGCTCCTCGGGCGTGACAACGAGTTCCGCCAGATCAGGCACGAACTGCCGGGCAATAGGATCGGCGGGGTTTTCGGCGTCGATCAGTCGCGTCACGGTCGGCGTCAGGGCGACGGCATAGCGCTCCGCCACGGCTTCGAGCGCCACTGCCTGGTCGGCGTCGATCAGCCCGGCGCGCTCAAGTTCGCCGATAGTCCGGATTGGGCGCATCACATTCATGCGTCATACTCCGCGACTGGTGCCCACAGCACCTGTTCGATCCGCGAGGCGCCGGTTGCCAGCATCACGAGCCGGTCGAAACCCAACGCGATGCCGCTCGCGTCGGGCATGACGGCAAGCGCCTCCAGAAACTCCTCGTCCAGCGGATAGGTCTCGCCATAGACGCGCTGTTTCTCCCCCATCTCGATCTCGAAACGGCGGCGCTGCTCCTCGGCGTTGGTGAGCTCGCCAAAGGCATTGGCAAGCTCAACGCCGCAGGCATAGAGCTCGAAACGCTCGGCAACGCGGTGGTCGGCTGCCGACGGCCGGGCAAGCGCCGCTTCGGAAACGGGATATTCGTCGAGGATCGTTGCGCGGCCGAAGCCTAGATTCGGCTCAATCTTCTCGACCAGCACGCGGCTGAAAAGATCCTGCCAAAGATCGTCGTCGGCAACACGGATGCCCGCCTTGCGCATATCCGCCGCCAGACGCTCGCGATCCGTCGATCCGTCGAGGCCGATGGAGGCAAAGAGATCGATACCGGCATAACGTTCGAAAGCAGCCGCCACGCTGATGCGCTCGGGCTGGAGGAACGGATCGGTCTCCGCGCCGCGATAGCTGAATTTCTTCGCCCCGACCGTCTCGGCAGCAAGCCCCAGGATTGCGGCGCAATCGGCCATGAGGGCCTCGTAGCTCTCTCCTGCCCGGTACCATTCCAGCATGGTGAATTCCGGATGATGCAGCGGCCCGCGCTCGCGATTGCGGTAGACATGGGAAAAGCAGGCGATGCGCTCCTCGCCCGCCGCAAGCAGCTTCTTGCAGGCAAATTCCGGTGAGGTGTGCAGATAGAGGGGCAGCGTTTTGCCATCCGTCGTCACCGCCTCGGTCACGAAAGCATGCAGATGGGCCTCGTTGCCGGGCGATACCTGCAGTGTCGCCGTATCGACCTCGATGAAGTCGTTGCGCGCGAAGAAAACCCGCAACGCAGCCTGAATGGCATTGCGGCCGATGAGGAACGGCCGCCGGTCCGCATGGACATTGCGGGTCCACCAGGGGGACGCTTTGCTCGTCTTTGGCTTCATTCCTAGCTTTCTTCGGGGCACGGGCCACGCAAGGGGGTGGCAATTTCCATTGATTTAGGGTAGTTGCGCCCCCAAGCAAACAATTGCTGCGTCTCGGAGAGCATTTCGACAGTCCCTCTACGACGCAAAACGCAGCGTTACAAGGAAGTCTTATGGTCAAGGTCATCGCCTCTTCGGTCCGCAAGGGCAACGTTCTCGATGTCGACGGCAAGCTCTACGTCGTTCTCACCGCTCAGAACTTTCATCCGGGCAAGGGTACGCCGGTTACCCAGGTCGACATGCGCCGCATCGTCGACGGCGTGAAGGTCTCCGAGCGTTGGCGCACCACCGAACAGGTCGAGCGCGCCTTCGTCGAAGACGTGAACTTCCAGTACCTCTATGAAGACGGCGAAGGCTTCCACTTCATGAACCCGGCCACCTACGACCAGGTTGTGGTCGACGTCGAAACCATGGGCGACCAGAAGGCCTATCTCCAGGAAGGCATGACCTGCATCCTGTCGATCCACGAAGGCATCCCGCTCGCGATCGAACTGCCGCGCCATGTCACGCTCGAAATCAGCGAGACAGAGCCGGTCGTGAAGGGCCAGACAGCATCGTCTTCCTACAAGCCCGCCATACTGTCGAACGGCATCCGCACCCTGGTGCCGCCGCACATTACCGCCGGCACCCGCGTCGTCATCGCCACGGAAGACAATTCCTACGTCGAGCGCGCCAAGGACTGAGCCTCAAGCTCATAGCTTGCATGAAAAACGCCTCGTCCTCGCGACGGGGCGTTTTGCGTTTTGGGCGGTTGAAGCCAGAGGATCACATGAAGATGGATCCCACCGTATTAGGGAGCACTGGCCTTTTTCCCGCCCGTCCGCATTGCACCGGCGGTCTCGGGCGGCGTTTGCATATCGGTGCTGTGCTCATGCGGAGCCAAGGACTGCAGATGCAGGATGCGCGGCGACATGGAGTTCATGAAGGCTTCTGAGCGCCCGATATAGATCAGAGTCGCATCCTTCAATTCGGTGAGCATAGCAAAAGCCTTCGCCTGAACTTCAGCCTCGAGCCCATCCATGGCATCATCGAAGACGATCCATTTCGGCTTCGCGAGCAGCAGATGCGCAAAGCCGACAGCCTTCTGCTCTTCGGTATCGAGCAATCGATCCCAGCGGGCCTGCGTATCGAGACGGCTCTTCAGCCGGCCGAGGCCCACCTTGTCGATGACGGCCTCGACAGCGGCATCGTCGTAGGCGTCCGGATCATCCGGAAAACAGATTGCCTCTCTGAGCGTGCCGGTCGGCACATAGGGCGTATGCGGCACGAAGAGCATGTCATCCATCGGCGGCAGGCTGACCGTGCCCGAGCCGCTGTACCACTGGTGCGCCAGCACCTCGAACAGCAGCCTGCGGTTTACGCCGTGATCGCCATTGATCATCACATGCTCGCCGGTATTGATCGTGACCGTACCCTCCGCGATTCGGAAGCCGTTTTCAGTCGCCTCGTCGCTGGTCTTCGTCGAAATTTCCAGATCGGTCCAAGCCATCGTCCCGGGTGCCGCCTTCTCAAAGACGAGGGTGTGCGGCATCGGCGTCTTGTCGTCCATCTCCGTCAGCGCCTTGCGGAAGTCGGTCACGCGCATCAGCGTCGCGCGCCATTCGGCGATCGGGCCGAAATTCGCGACATACCAGCGCAGCGCCGAATTGACCTGATTGAAGGCGCCGACCGCCACCATCAGCTGACCGAAGGTCAAGCCTCCGGAGAAATAGGCGGGCGCGGCAACGAGGATCGGAATGATGAGCACCAGCCAGCCATAGCCGGCGGACACCCAGGTGAGATTGGTATTGGCGATGGCAAGCTGCCGGATGACGGCAAGCACGGCCGATATATCGAGATTGATCCGCCGGCGCTCGTTCTCTTCGCCGCCGGCAATCGTGATCGCCGGCATGTGCTCGTTGGCATGCATGAGCGCAAAGCGCAGCTCGGCCTCTTTCGAATAGCGATCCGCATTCAGCCGCACGAGGCGGCGGCCGACGAATTGGCTGAGGAACGATGCCGATCCGGCATAGAGGATTGCCGCCCAGACCATGTAGCCGGGGATGGCGAAACTCATGCCGTTGACTTTGAATACCATGCCGCTGGAAAGCTCCCAGAGCACGCCGATAAAGCTCAGCAGCAGGATCGTCGCCTGCACCAGACCGATGGCAAGCCCGGTCGTGCTTTCCGCGAGGTTGCGAGCATCTTCATGCAGACGCTGGTCGGGATTGACGCCGATCAGGCCGGAAGAGGCGAGACGAAGCGCGCGCTTCGCCTGAAGCCACTGATTGACGAGATCACGCGCCAGACCCTCGCGCATGTACAGCGCGGTCATCTGGTTAAGCCAGGCCTGGATGACGTTGAGGACCAGGAGCGAACCGGCGATGATGCCGAAGACGCCGAGCTGATGGAAGAAAGCGGTGATATCGCGTCTTGCCAGCGAATCGTAAAAGGGCGCGTTCCAATTGTTGAGCAGCACCTGAACATAGGCCGTGACGAGGATGATTGCGAAAAGCGCGACGACGAGAATAATGAGCTTGATGCGGACCGGCGAATTCCAGAACGCGGAAAACATCATCCTCAACCGAAAGAAGAGGCTCAAATCGTATCCGACCTGCTCGTTCCCCTGCCCATTCGGCTTGGCTTGCGTATCAACTGCCATCAGCACTTCCCTGCCACGCGTCCCGTCAGTTAATCATGAGCCGCCCTCATGTCCACCCTTGCAATAGATCGGTGGGATCACATTCCTATATACACGGTTTCGCGTCTTAAACCGAATAAGACCAGCAATTAGCTTGCGCTTGAAAAATTGAGAAAGCCTTCCGATGCAATTTCAGGGAACTGCCGACTATATCGCCGACAAGGATCTGATGGTCGCCGTCAATGCCGCCATAAGGCTGGAGCGTCCGCTTCTCGTAAAGGGCGAACCCGGTACGGGCAAGACCGAACTCGCACGCCAGGTGGCCACCGCGCTCGGCCTTGACCTGATCGAGTGGAATGTCAAATCGACGACGAAGGCCCAGCAGGGTCTCTACGAATATGATGCGGTTTCGCGCCTGCGCGACAGCCAGCTCGGCGACATCAGAGTTCATGATGTCAGCAACTACATCCGTCGGGGCAAGCTTTGGCAGGCATTCACCTCGCCGCAGAAATGCGTGCTGCTGATCGACGAGATCGACAAGGCCGATATCGAATTCCCGAACGATCTCCTGCAGGAACTCGACCGCATGGAATTCCATGTCTACGAGACCGGCGAGACGATCCGGGCCGCGATCCGCCCGATCGTCATCATCACCTCGAACAACGAGAAGGAGCTGCCGGACGCCTTCCTGCGCCGCTGTTTCTTTCATTATATTCGCTTCCCCGACATGCAGACGCTGACGCGCATCGTCGAGGTGCACTATCCCGGCATCAAGCAGACGCTCGTCCATGCGGCACTGACGCAATTCTTCGAAATCCGCGACGTGCCGGGCCTGAAGAAGAAGCCCTCGACCTCGGAAGCGCTCGACTGGATCCGCCTGCTGGTCGCAGACGATATCGATCCGGAAACGCTGCGCGCCGATGCGAAGAACGTATTGCCGAAACTCCATGGCGCGCTTCTGAAGAACGAGCAGGACGTGCACCTCTTCGAGCGGCTGGCCTTCATGGCACGTGGGCAGGGTAGATAATGCAACCCGATGCCGTAAAGGTTTTGATCTATGCTATTCGGGATCGGCATCTGCTGGTATTCGATGAGCCAGACTTCCCCGCCGTCCAGCTCCAGGTTCCTGGTGGCACCGTCGAATCCGGTGAGGACATTGTAGCGGCCGCAGCGCGCGAATTCGAGGAGGAGACCGGTTTTGCGCCGCGCGAACTCCAACTGCTTGGCGTCCACGACTACCGTTTCGAAAAGAACGGCCGCGATTACTATCACCAACGGCACTATTTCCGCTGCGGTATCTCCGAGCGAGCGCCTGCCACTTGGCTCCACCACGAAATGACGCCTTTCGACGGTGGCGACCCGATCGGCTTCCGCTTCTTCTGGCTACCGATCGAGGCTGCCAGGCATCGCCTCGGTTATGGCATGGAAGCTCTCATTGAACATCTGTAGGCCACATCGCGCCTCCGAGCTCAGCCCCGGACTTTCCCCGACGCTCGCCCCATTGACCCGCGGAGATGTCGGGTTTATGAGATTTCCCTTGTGGTGATTTGGCCGGCCGGCTTGCAGCCACGTTAAATAAGTCGCTAAAGGGCCGCGTGCGGACCGGTAGCGATTCATCGCGGCCGGTTTTTTTGTATTTGGCGAGTGAAAAGATGCCCATCAAGATTCCCGATACGCTCCCCGCGTTTGAAACCCTCCAGAACGAGGGTGTGCGGGTGATGACCGAAACGGTGGCGTTCCGTCAGGATATCCGCCCCCTTCAGATCGGGCTTCTCAACCTCATGCCGAACAAGATCAAGACCGAGATCCAGATGGCGCGCCTGGTCGGCGCCTCGCCGCTGCAGGTGGAGTTTTCCCTGGTGCGCGTTGGCGGCCACAGGGCCAAGAACACCTCGCAGGAGCATCTGCTTGCTTTCTACGAGACGTGGGAAGAAGTGAAGCACCGCAAGTTCGACGGCTTCATCATAACCGGCGCGCCGATCGAGCTGCTCGAATATGAGGACGTCACCTACTGGAACGAAATGCAGGAGATCTTGGATTGGACGACCACCAACGTCCATTCGACGATGAACGTCTGCTGGGGTGCGATGGCAGCGATCTACCATTTCCACAAAGTGCCGAAATATACGCTGACGGAGAAGGCCTTCGGCGTCTACCGCCACCAGAACCTGAAGCCCTCCTCGGTCTATCTCAACGGCTTCTCCGACGATTTCGCCATTCCGGTCTCGCGCTGGACCGAAGTGCGCCGCGCCGACATCGAAAAAGTGCCTGGTCTGGAAATACTGATGGACTCGAGCGAGATGGGCGTCTGCCTCGTGCATGAACGGGCCTGCAACCGGCTCTACATGTTCAATCATGTGGAGTATGATTCCACCTCGCTGGCGGACGAGTATTTCCGGGATGTGAATGCCGGCGTGCCGATCAAGATGCCGCACAATTATTTCCCGCATAACGACCCGGAAATCCCTCCGCAGAACCGGTGGCGCAGCCACGCGCATCTGTTCTTCGGCAACTGGATCAACGAGATCTACCAGACCACGCCATATGATCTGGAGGAGATCGGCCAGGAAAGGATTTGAGGCTTGTTTATTCCCTTCTTCCTGAAACTCAAGGAAGCGAAGGTTCCGGTGACGCTCCGGGAATTCCTGTCGCTGCTTGAAGGAATGGAAGAAGGGATTGCCGATTGCGACATCGAGGCCTTCTATTATCTGGCGCGCGCGACGCTGATCAAGGACGAACGCTTCATCGACCGTTTCGACCAGGTCTTCGCCGATTACTTTCGTGGCGTCGAGGCGATCGGCGGCAATGCCGATGGAGAAGCGGCGGAGCTGGCCTTCCTTCCCGAGGAATGGCTGCGCAAGCTCGCCGAGCGGCATCTGACCGAAGAGGAAAGACGGCAGATCGAGGCGCTCGGTGGCTTCGACAAGCTGATGGAGACGCTGCGCGAGCGGCTGGCCGAGCAGAAGGGCCGGCATCAGGGCGGCTCGAAATGGATCGGCACGGCAGGCACCTCGCCCTTCGGCGCCTATGGCTATAACCCAGAAGGCGTGCGCATCGGCCAGGAAACCTCGCGCCACCGCCGCGCGGTAAAAGTCTGGGATCGACGCGACTTCAGCAATCTCGACGATGGCGTGGAGCTTGGCACCCGCAACATCAAGGTAGCGCTGAAACGCCTGCGCCGCTGGGTACGCGAAGGCGCCGCCGAAGAACTGGATCTTTCCGGCACCATCCGCTCCACCGCCGAACATGGCTATCTCGATGTCCAGACACGGCCGGAGCGCCGCAACGCCGTCAGGCTGCTGATGTTCTTCGACGTCGGCGGCTCGATGGACGACCATATCCGCGTCGTCGAAGAACTCTTCTCCGCCGTCCGCGCGGAGTTCCGCCACATGGAATATTTCTACTTTCACAACTGCCTCTACGAGGGCGTGTGGAAGGACAATCGCCGCCGGCGCGTCGACATCACGGCGACGACGGATCTCATCCGCACCTTCGGTCCCGACTACCGCGTCGTCTTCGTCGGCGACGCATCCATGAGCCCCTACGAGATCACTCAAGCCGGCGGCTCGGTGGAGCATTGGAACAAGGAGGCTGGGGAGGCCTGGCTCGCCCGAATGACCGGCCATTTCCGCAAATGCATCTGGATCAATCCGGTGCCGGAAAACTATTGGGGCCACACGACCTCGATCTCGATGATCCGCCGCCTGATGAGCGAGCGCATGTACCCTCTGACACTCGGCGGGCTGGAAAAGGCGACGCGGGAACTGTCGCGCTGAATGTTCAGCATTTGCCTGTCGCGGCGCCACCAAATAACCACAACCATTTGTAGAAAGAGAAGCGCAGCCGATACCGCCCCGAATCGCTGCGGAAACTGGTGGAGATGTGCGTGCGCTGCGCTGCAAAATTACTTCTCTTCATCGCAACCATTTTGTTCGTCTCGCAGCAGGCAAGATCCGAAGAATGGGGCTTCTCCGGCCAATGGGAACAGATCGACTCCAACGCCAGCGCCGGTGAAAAATGCCGCATGGGAATAATCAGGCAGGGCAGGTTTATGAGGATCAGCACCAGCAATGGCTGGAGCGCTACCGCGGAGACAAGCAGTTATGCAAACGCCAGCTACGCGGCAGGTATGGGACGCTGGAGCTCCTATGTGGAAAAATACAGTCAAAAGGCGTTCTATATCCTTCTCGCCGTTCGCGGCGACAGGTTGATGGTAATCATGAAGGCCGAAAAAGCGGACGGGTCGAACCAATTAATTCGAACGCTTTTCAGCAGACGGACAGCCAACTCTCTTCACGACAAGCTGGACGGATCAGGACGAAATCGACCGCCTGTCTTCTGCGCCTCACATTCACAGCATAACGTGTCAATCTACTAGCTATGGGCAAAGCTTAATCAGACCTTGCCCCCTTCCCACCCGCCCCTAAATTTCGCCATCGAACTGGTTGCGGAACGGCGCGAATGGAGGCAGGGTCTGACCGCGCATACTCAAAAGCAATGGATGAGCTGATATGACGGAAAGCACTTTGCAGCGGGAACATTTTGGGACGACGGCGGATGGGGAGACTGTCTATCGCGTCAAGATCGTCGGTGGCGGCCTGACCGCTCATATCATGTCCTGGGGCGCGGTCATCCAGGATCTGCGTCTTGATGGCCACGAGCCCTCGCTGCTGCTCGGCTTCGACAATTTTGCCGATTATCCCCTCCACTCCTCCTATTTCGGCGCCACGCCCGGCCGCTGCGCCAACCGCATCGGCGCTGGCCGCTTCACGCTCGACGGCAAGCAGTATCAGCTGGAGCTCAATGAAAAGGGCGTCACCCATCTGCATGGCGGCAAGGACAATATCGCCAAGCGCAACTGGACCATCGTCGAGCACGATACCGACCGCGTCGTCCTGAAGATTGTCGATCCCGATGGCCGCGCCGGCTATCCCGGCAATTGTACGATCCAGGCGACCTATCGCGTGCATGGCAACGGCGAACTGTCGGTCACCTATGAATCGACCACCGATCAGCCCACTCTCGCCAATGTCTGCCAGCACGCCTATTTCAACCTCGACGGCCGCGACGATGCGCTCGGTCACGACATCATGATTGCCGCCGATCACTACACGCCGACGGATGACAAACAGATACCGACAGGGGAAATCCGCTCCGTCGAAGGCACTGCCTTCGATTTCCGCGAGATGTCGCCGATGAAGCGTTTCGAGGGAGGCGAGCAGGCGCTCTACGACCATAATTTCTGCCTCTCGACCGAGCGCACCGCCAAACGTTCCGTCGTGCTCGCCCGCAGCGTCAATTCCGGCGTCTCGCTCGAAGTGCGCACCACCGAGCCCGGCGTGCAGTTCTATGCCGGCTTCAAGCTCGATGTGCCGGTTCCCGGTCATGACGGCCGCAAGATCGGCCCGTTTGCCGGTTTCTGCCTGGAAACGCAGGTCTGGCCCGACGCCATCAACCACGAAGGCTTCCCCAATGCCGTGCTCCGCCCGGGCGAGGTATTGCGGCAGGAAACGGATTATATCTTCACCAAGAACTAAAGCCGGGCGTGCCCTGCTCACTTGAAAAATCGGCCGGGCGTCCAAAGCGCCCGGCCGATTCTTTTTTGCGATGAGACCAGATTCACCTTGTGAATTGGTTCTAAATAGGTTCTATATAGGCACCATGGATAGAACCAGTTTGATCCTCGAATTGAACAATCGCGGTTTGAGCGACGAGACCGCGAGCGGACCGCTGTACAAGCGCCTGGCACAGGCGCTGACCGGTCTCATCCAGGAAGGTTTGCTGAAGCCGGGCACGGCGTTGCCAGGCGAGCGAGACCTAGCCGGAGCGTTGGAAATCGGCCGCGTCACGGTCAGAACCGCCTATCGCGATCTCCTCGCCTCGGGCGTCATCGAATCCCGCCACGGTAGCGGCACCTTCGTCTCACAGCATGTCGAGCGTATCGAGCAACCGCTCTGGCGCCTCTCCTCCTTCTCGGCGGACATGCGCTCGCGCGGCCGCGAACCGGCAGCACGCGTCCTGTCGCGCACCGTCAGCGCACCGGCGCCGGAGGAATCCTTCCTGCTCGGCCTCGGCCTTGATGAGCCCGTGTTGCGGCTCGATCGACTGCGCCTGGCGGATGGCCAGCCGCTCGCCATCGAGCGCGCCGTCGTTCCCATCAAGTTCCTGGGTGAGGAGGCCATATCCGAGGGATCGCTTTATGACGCTCTGGCCGCCAAAGGCTTCAAGCCCGTCCGCGCCCAGCAGAGGCTGACCGCCGTGACGCTCGACCCAACCTCCGCCTCGATCCTGACCGTGAAGGCCGGAGCGCCCGCGCTTCTGATCGAGCGCGTCTCCCGCCTCGCGGACCAGCGCGTTGTTGAATATACCCGCTCGCATTACCGCGGCGATGCCTATGATTTTGTTGCCGAATTGAGAATTGGAGATGACTTATGAGCGAGACCCAATCCCTGATGCTGACGGAAGCCGGCCAATCGCCTGAGGTGGTTGCGACGCTGCTTGAAAAAGAAAAGCCTGCTTTTGCCGAGATCGCGAAGCTCTTCTCGACCGGTCGCCCGTCGCTGATCACGACGGCCGCGCGCGGCTCGTCCGACCACGCCGCCACCTTCTTCAAATATCTCTTCGAAATCTCCTGCGGCGTCCCGGTCGCTTCCGTCGGCCCGTCGATCGCTTCTGTTTATGGCGCTCCGCTGCACCTGAAGGGCGGCATTCACTTCACGGTCTCCCAGTCCGGCGGCAGCCCCGATATCATCGCCATGCAGGCCGCCGCCAAGAAGGGCGGCGCCACCACGATCGCCGTCGTCAACGTCACCGACAGCCCGCTCGCCAAGGAAGCCGACATCGTGCTCGGCCTGAACGCCGGCAAGGAACAGAGCGTCGCCGCGACCAAATCCTTCATCGCCTCGGTTGCCGCTCTTGCCGGTGTCACGGCTGCAGTGTCGCAGGACAAGGCGCTGATCGATGGTCTTGCCAAACTGCCGGAGGCGCTTGCTGCGACCTCGGGCATCGACGGCAGGGCGGCCGAAGATGTGCTCTTCGACGCCTCCTCGCTCTATACCGGCGGCCGCGGCCCGGCTTTCGCCATTGCACTCGAAGCGGCCTTGAAGGCCAAGGAAACCGCCGGCCTTCATGCCGAAGCCTTCTCGCTCGCCGAACTCATGCACGGGCCGATGCGCCTCGTACAGCCGGGCTTCCCGATCGTCGCCTTTTCGCCCGACGACGCAGCCTTCGCTAACAATGCCAAGGCGCTGGAACGGCTCCAGAAGCTCGGCGCCACCGCCGTCTCCTTCTCGACCGCGCCGCTTGCCGGCATCAACCTGCGCATGCCGACGACAGGCAACGGCCTGCTCGACCCGCTGGTGTCGCTGCTGTGCTACTATCGCCTCATCGAGTCGGTGACCCGCCGCAAGGGCTTCGACCCAGATAAGCCGGCTAATCTTCTCAAGGTAACGGAGACCATGTGATGGACTACAAGGTCTTTACCGGCGCCCGCATCTTCGATGGCGACCGGTTTCACGAGGATAGCGCGTTGGTGATCGGCAATGGCCGCATCCATGCCATCACCGGTATCAACGATGTGCCCGATAATGCCGAAACCATTCAGCTGAAGGGCGGCGTTCTCTCTCCGGGCTTCATCGACGCGCAGGTCAACGGCGGCGGCGGCCGCATGCTGAATGACGAGCCCTCGCCGGCGTCCATGTACATGATCGCCGAAGGGCATCGCCCTTACGGCACGACATCGGTGCTGCCGACGCTGATAACCGATGTCGCAGCCGCAACGACGGCGGCGATCGAAGCGGCCGTCGAGGCCGTAAAAGCTAATCGCGGCGTCGCCGGCCTGCATCTGGAAGGCCCGCATCTGGCACCGGCCCGCAAGGGTGCGCATCTGGCCGAACTGATGCGTCCGGTCGAAGACAGCGACGTCAAGACTTTCATCCGCGCCCGCGAGGCGATCGGCACGCTGCTGGTCACCATGGCGGCCGAACAGGTAACGGAGCGGCAGGTGCAGGCGCTCGCCGAAGGCGGCGTCATCGTCAGCATCGGCCATAGCGATTGCACGGCTGAAGCCGCCGATGCGCGCTTCGATGCCGGTGCCCGCGGCGTCACCCACCTTTTCAATGCCATGAGCCAGATGGGCCATCGTGCGCCCGGCCTCGTCGGTGCAGCGATCGACCATCCCGCCCCCTGGTGCGGCATCATCGCAGATGGTCATCACGTCGAGCCGACGGCGCTCAGGGTTGCACTGCGCGCGAAACGCGGTGAGGGCCGTCTGTTCTTCGTCACCGATGCCATGTCGCTCGTCGGCACCGATCTTCCGAGTTTCACGCTGAATGGCCGCACGGTCTATCGCACCCAGGGCGGCTATTGCTCCAAGCTGACGCTCGATGATGGCACGCTGGCAGGCTCGGATGTCGATATGGCCTCGACCATTCGCTATGGCGTCAATATTCTCGAGCTGCCATTGGCTGAAGCCCTGCGCATGGCGACCTCCTACCCTGCCCGCTTCCTCCGGCTTGCCGATCGCGGCCATTTGGCGCCGGGAATGCGTGCCGATCTCGTTCACATAAACGACGGCATCGAAGTCACGGAAACATGGATCTCAGGTCAAGCTTCGGCCTGACACAGCGTATGAGGAAGCTCGGCATGAGCGCAGTCACGGACAACTATTTCTCTGCTCTCATTGGTCGGTTGGAGACCCTGCGCGAAACGCTGGCGGAGCCCATGTCCAAGGCTTCGGCTGCCATCTGTGCCGCCGCACGCGCCGACCGCCGCGTCTATGTCTTCGGCACCGGCCATTCGCACATGCTGGCCGAAGAGGTGCATTATCGCGCCGGCGGCCTCGCCTTCACCATTCCCGTGCTCGTGGGCTCCGCCATGCTGCATGAAGGCGCCGTCATCAGTTCGGTCTATGAACGCACCGAAGGCCTTATCCGCCCAGTCTTCGAGCGCTATGGCATGCAGCCGGGCGACGTGCTGATCATCGCCTCTAATTCCGGCGTCAACGCAGCACCGATCGAGGCGGCGGATTATGGCCGCGAGATCGGCGCAACGGTCATCGCCATCACGTCGCTCGCTTATTCGGCCGCCATCGCCAATGGACGCAGAAAGCTCGCCGATATCGCCGATATCGTGCTGGACAACGGCCTGCCGCCCGGTGACGCGATGATAGAGCTGTCGGGTACGGAGCTGAAGGTCGGGCCAGCCTCAACAGCCGTCGGCGCGACGGTGCTGAACGCCATCTTCGCTGATGTCGCCGCCGAACTCTGTAAAGATGGCAATCCACCCGTCTACCTCAGCGCCAACATGCCAGGCGCCAAGGAAACCAATCAGCGGCTGGTCAAGAAATATAGGCCGCGCAATCCGCATCTCTAAAGCAATCAGCGAAAAAGCATCGAACCGCTTTGCGTCTGGCATCGCCTGAAAGCAGCCAGATAAAGAGGCCGAGCGGTTCCCGTGAAACGCTCGGCCTCTCCTCTGTTAGATATCATTGTGCTGCGGCATCTGTGGCCGAGGGCTCCTGCGCGGCTTCCGCCTGCTTGCGCCGCCTGCGCAGGACGACATAAAAGACCGGCGTGAGGAACAGGCCGAACAGCGTAACGCCCAGCATGCCGGAGAAGACGGCGGTACCGAGGGACTGGCGCATTTCCGCGCCAGGGCCTGTCGCAACCATCAGCGGCACGACGCCGAAGATGAAGGCGAAGGCGGTCATCAGGATCGGGCGCAGGCGCAGATGACTGGCCTCGATCGCCGCCTCGACGGCGCTCTTTCCCTCTGCCTGTGCCTGCCGGGCGAACTCGACGATCAGGATCGCGTTCTTGGCCGCAAGGCCGATCAGCACGATCAGCCCGATCTGCGTGAGGATATTGTTGTCCATTCCTCTCAGGTGCACGCCGATCAGCGCCGCCAGCACCGCCAGCGGGACGATGAGGATGATCGCAAGCGGCAGGATCCAGCTTTCATACTGCGCCGACAGCGCCAGGAAGACGAAGATGACCGATAGGGCGAAGATATAGATCGCCGTATTGCCGGTATGCTTTTCCTGATAGGCGAGTTCCGTCCATTCGAAGGTCGTGCCCGAGGGCAAGAGGTTCTTGGCCAGCCCCTCCATGGTATCGAGTGCAGTACCCGTGGAAACCCCCGGTCCCGGATTGCCCTGCAGGGGGACCGAGACATACATGTTGTAGCGCTGGACGAGCGCCGGCCCGGTCGTGTCGCGGATATCGACCAGCGTGCCGAGCGGCACCAGCGCGCCCGTCGCCGAGCGCACCTTCAGCGCCAGAATGTCCTCGCGATCCATGCGATATTGCTGATCGGCCTGCGCCCGCACCTGGTAGACGCGGCCGAAGGCGTTGAAGTCGTTGACATAGGATGTGCCGAGGTTGATCGACAGCGTCTCGAAGATATTCGGGATCGGCACATTGAGTGCGCGCGCCTTATCACGGTCGATCGCCAGGAAATATTGCGGGCTGTTGGCGGAGAAGGTGGTGAAGACGCCGCTGACGCCCTTGTTCTGTGCGGCAGCGCCCATCATCTGATAGGCGAGCGGCAGGATGCGGCGCATGTCCGGATTTTCCCGGTCCATGATCTGCATCTTGAAGCCGCCGGAATTGCCGACGCCGCGGATCGAAGGCGGCGGAATGGCGATAATGAAGGCTTCCTGGATACCTTGCAGGCTGCCGAAGAGCTGGCCGATGATCTTGGTCGCCGAATCTCCGGTTTTCAACCGTTCCTCGAATGGCTTGAACGGCGTGAAGATGACACCCGAATTCGAGGCATTGGTGAAAGTCGCACCATTGAAGCCGGCGAAGGCGACGGCATTGGCGATACCGGGCGTCTTGCTGATGATATCGGTCGCCTTCTGGATGACGGCATTGGTGCGCGCAAGCGACGCGCCGTCAGGCAGCTGCACGACGACAATGGCATAGCCCTGATCCATGGTTGGAACGAAGCCTTGCGGGACGATCCTGCCCATATACCAGGTTCCCGCGAGCAACCCTGCGAAGACGAGAAGTGCACAGGCAAGCGCCGCCCAGGTTGTGACAAGGTGTCGGATGATCCACGAATAGCCGCTGCTCATCCGCTCGAAGCCGCGGTTGAACCCATCACCCAGCCCACGGCCAAAGCGCGCGAAGATGTTGTTGGATTTCTTGTGGCTATGCGGCCGCAGCACAATCGCGGCGACCGCCGGCGAGAGCGTCAGCGAGTTCAGGCACGAAATCGCCGTCGCGACCGAAATCGTCACCGCGAACTGCCGGTAGAATTGGCCTGAGATGCCGGGGATAAAGGCTGTCGGCACGAAGACGGCGATCAGCACCAGCGAGATTGCCAGAACCGCCGTACCCACCTCGTTCATCGTCACATGCGACGCCTCTTTTGGCGTCATGCCGAGCGCGAGGTTTCGCTCGACATTCTCAACGACAACGATCGCGTCATCGACGACAATGCCGATGGCGAGCACCAGGCCGAACAGCGTCAGCATGTTCAGCGAGAAGCCGAAAGCCAGCAGGAACGCGAAGGTGCCGATCAGCGATACCGGTATGGCGACGATTGGAATGATCGCCGTCCGCCAGGACTGCAGGAAGACCAGCACGACGATGGCAACGAGGATAGCCGCCTCGAAGATCGTCTTGTAGACCTCGTGGATGGATTCGGCGATGAACTCTGTGGGGTTATAGATGATGCGATATTCGAGCCCCTGCGGGAAATCCTGCGCCAGGCTTTCCATCGTCTTTTGAATATCGGCGGCGGCATCGAGCGCGTTCGTGCCCGGGCGTGCGAAGACGCCGAGCGCCACCGCCGGGCTGCCGTTCAGATAGCTGTTGGTGACGTAGTCCTGCGCGCCGAGCTCGATGCGAGCGACATCCTGCAGCTGCACGAGACGACCGTTGCCCGTCGCCTTCACGATGACATAGCGGAATTGCCGCGCATCGGAAAAACGCCCCTGCGTGGTGACGGTATATT
Organism: Rhizobium sp. BK098; assembly: GCF_014193155.1. Classification (NCBI taxonomy): domain Bacteria; kingdom Pseudomonadati; phylum Pseudomonadota; class Alphaproteobacteria; order Hyphomicrobiales; family Rhizobiaceae; genus Rhizobium; species Rhizobium sp. BK098. The sequence continues at coordinate 189,526 of NZ_JACHYY010000005.1, forward strand.
GGAAGGCGTTGGTGCCGGACACCGGTGGCCCGCCAATCGTACCGCCGGAAACCTGCACGTTCTGATCGCGAAGCGCCTGAACGATGTCGCCGGCGGTCATGCCGTAGGCGGCGAGCTTTTCTGGATCCAGCCAGATACGCAGCGAATATTGGCGCTCGCCGAAGAGCTGGACGTCGCCAACGCCATCGAGACGAACGAGAAGATCGCGGATGCGCGTACGGGCATAGTTGGAAATATAGAGCTGGTCGTAGCGATTGTTCGGCGAGAGGAGATGCACGACCATCATCAGGTCGGGCGAGCTCTTGACCGTCGTGATGCCGATGCGGCGGACATCATCGGGCAGTCGCGGTTCGGCAATGGCGACGCGGTTCTGCACCAGTACCTGTGCCTTGTCGAGATCGGTGCCGAGCTTGAAGGTGATCGTCAGCGCCATGGAGCCGTCAGCACTGGAATAGGAGGACATATAGAGCATGTCCTCGACGCCATTGATTTCCTGTTCGATCGGCGTCGCCACCGTATCGGCTATGGTCTGCGCGTCGGCACCCGGATAGGAGGTACGCACGACGATGGTCGGCGGCGCGACTTCAGGATATTGCGCCACCGGCAGCTGGAAATAGGCGATGCCGCCGACGATCAGCAGCACGATGGATAGGACCGATGCAAAGATCGGCCGATCGACGAAGAAGTGGGAAAACCTCATTGGCTCGTCCCCTGTGCATCGGCCTGGGCCGGCGGCTCGTCATTCGTCGCCTGCTGCGGCAGCTCGATCAGCTGGGGCGTCACCTTGACACCGGGCCGGATACGCATCAGCCCGTTGACGACAATGGTCTCGTCGCCGCTCATGCCGTCGCGGATGACGCGATAGCCATAGAGCTTCGGCCCGAGACGCACGGATTTCGGCGTGATGTTGCCGGCGGTATCGACAGTATAGACGACGCGCTGGTTCTGATCCGAACCGATGGCTTCATCCGGCACGAGGATCGCCTTGTAGCTGTTGGACCCCTGCACCTGAATACGTCCGAAAAGGCCGGGTTGCAGAACGAGATTGGGATTGGGAAAGCGGGCACGGACGCGGATCGTTCCGGTCTCGTTGTCGACACGGTTTTCCGCGAAATCGAGCTTGCCCTTGAAGGGCTTCTGCTTGGAATCGGCAATCGTCACGGTCACATCGAGACCGCCACCGCCCTGCTGCAGGGCGCTGCCATTCTTGCGGGCCTCGTCAGCGTAGGAGAGCAGCCGGCGCTCATCGACATCGAAATAGAAATCGATGGGATCGAGCGACACAATGGTCGTCAGCACGGTCTGATCAGCCTGTACGAGATTGCCGACCGAAATCAGGCGCCGGTCGATACGGCCGCTGAGCGGCGCGGTAATCCTGGTGAAATCCATGTCCAGATTGGCGCGATCGACCGTCGCCTGCGCACCGCGCACATTCGCCTGCGCCGAAATGAGATCGCGGCGTCGATCATCAAGCGTCGAAGCCGACTGGCTGCCCGTCGTCGACAGGGATTCCGCCCGCTTATATTGCGCATCAGCAAGCGTCAGCGACGATTTTGCCACTTCCAGCGAGGCAGTCGCCTCGTTCAGAGCAGTGATGAAGGGCCGCTGGTCGATGACAAAAAGTAGATCTCCCTGCTTGACGATCGCGCCGTCCTGGAAATGCACCTCCTGCAGGTAACCGCCGACCCGCGAGCGCACGGAAACCTCATCGACCGCCTGGAAGCGCCCGATGAACTCGTCGCTATCGACGACATCGCGAACGACAGGTTTGGCGACCGTAACGGGCGGTGCCGGCGGCGCACCCTGCGCAAGCGCCTGGGCACTCGATAAAACGGCAATAACACAGCTCAACAAGACGGCACGCGGCAGCATCGGCATGAAGCACCCCTTGAAAAACCGCACGCGGCAGCAGGCGCCGTCATTGCGGTACGCTCACGAAATTTGTCTGCAACTTTCCGCGAAGAACCTGTCGCCATCAGGCGCGGTGAAACCAGGTCGCTTCGGACTTCCCCAACATGCGCCACGGGCCGCGCCGGCCCGGGGGTATCAACCGGAGCGTGGTCCGGCAACATGCGTTTATGTATAAACGGTTTATCGGATTCGACAACAGGGAATGAACCGCCAGCGATCGAGCGCAACCGATTGTTTTTACTGGATAGTAAAGACGCGCATAGGATGAGCCGATAGAAACATCAGCCCTCCAGCTCCTCGCGCAGCATTTCGAGCTCCAGCCATTCCTCTTCCATCTTGATCAGGCTTTCGCGCAGCTTTTCCATTTCCGCCGCAAGGCGGTTGAAGGTTGCGGGATCCTTGGAAAAGAGGTTCGGATCGGCCATTTTCTTTTCGCGCGCGGCAATCTCGGCTTCCGCCTTCGCCATTTCCTTCGGCAGGTTTTCGAGCGCAAATTTCTGCTTGTAGGAAAGCTTGCCCTTTCCCTTCGAGCTCTCGCCGGCCGGCGCTGAAGCTTCGGCCAATTTCGGCTTTTCGGCTGCTTTTTCCGCCCGCTTGCGCTCCTCGATTGCCCCCTTGCGCTGAGCGAGCATGTCGGAATAGCCGCCGGCATATTCGATCCAGCGCCCGTCGGGCTCTTCCGGATCGGCGGGCGCGATCGTCGAGGTCACGGTACGGTCGAGGAAATCGCGATCGTGGCTGACGAGGATGACCGTACCGGCAAAGCCGGAGACGATTTCCTGCAGCAGGTCGAGCGTCTCGATGTCGAGATCGTTCGTCGGTTCGTCGAGGATCAAAAGATTGGTCGGCCGCGACAGGATACGGGCCAGCATCAGCCGCGCGCGTTCGCCGCCGGAGAGGTTCCTAATCGGCGTGCGCGCCTGCTCCGGCTGGAACAGGAATTCCTTCATATAGCCGGTCACATGCCGCTGCTCACCATTGACGAGCAGGTTCTCGCCGCGACCGTCGGTCAGATAGTTGGCGAGCGTATCTTCCGGGTTCAGCTCCTCGCGCTTCTGGTCGAGGGTGGCGATTTCCAGATTGGTGCCGAGCTTTACAGTGCCGCTATCCGGCTCCAGCTGCCCGGTCAGCATCTTCAGAAGCGTCGTCTTGCCGGCGCCGTTCGGGCCGACGAGGCCGATGCAATCGCCGCGATGTACGCGGATCGAGAACGGCGCGACGATGACCCGCTCATTATAGGACTTGGTGATCTTGTCCGCCTCGATCACCAGCTTGCCGCTTTCCTGCGCATCGGAAGCAGCCGCCTGTACCGTGCCCAAAGCGCCTTTGTGACCGCGATAGCGCGAGCGCATATCCTGCAATTCGCCAAGGCGGCGCATGTTGCGCTTGCGCCGCGCCGTCACGCCGTAGCGCAGCCAGTGCTCTTCGCGCTCGATCTGCTTGCCGAGCTTGTGCTGCTCCAGCTCTTCGGCTTCCAGCACCTGGTCGCGCCAGGCTTCGAAATGGCCAAAGCCCCTGTCCAGACGACGCGAAGTGCCGCGATCGAGCCAGACGGTCGCGGTCGAAACCTTCTCCAGGAAACGCCGGTCGTGCGAGATCAGAACGAGCGCGCTGCGGCTCTTCTGCAGCTCGCCTTCCAGCCATTCGATGGTCGGCAAGTCCAAATGGTTCGTCGGCTCGTCGAGCAGCAGGATATCCGGTTCGGGCGCCAGAACGCGCGCCAGTGCCGCGCGGCGCGCTTCACCGCCGGAAAGGTTCTTCGGATCCTCTTCGCCGGTCAGGCCGAGATGAGAGAGCAGATAGGTGACGCGATAGGGATCATCGCCAGGCCCAAGACCGGCCTCGGCATAGGCCGCCACCGTCTTGTAACCGGCAAAATCAGGTGCCTGCTCAAGATAGCGCACGGTCGACGACGGATGACGGAAGACTTCGCCCGATTGCGCTTCGACGAGACCGGCGGCGATCTTCAACAGCGTCGACTTGCCGGAACCATTGCGTCCGACAAGGCAGATCTTGTCGCCCGGCTCCACCTGCAGGCCGGCACCGGCGAGCAACGGCGCACCGCCGAAGCTCAGAAAGATGTCGTCGAGTTTCAGAATGGGAGGGGCCAAGATCAGACTCCGGAAAGGTCATAAGGGCGGGCAAGAACAATGGCCCTGCCGCTGCCGAGCGAAAAGCGCACATCGCCTTCCGCCACGTTGGAAATGGTGCGCGATGCGCCGAAGGGCAAATGAAAATCGCGCAAGGGGTAACGGGCGTTGTCGATGAAAAGACCCGTCAGATCGCTGAAACCAAGAACGGAGAACAGCGAGCCAGCCGGCAGTGCCAGCGTGAGATCGCCTGACGGAAGCGGCACCGCCTCCTCGTCACCCGACGTCAACAGCACGTCGAAGCCTTTTTCGGCGAGCTGGATACCATAAAACAGGTGCTGGATCGCATGATCGGAGCGCTCGCCGCCCATGGCGCCCGCCAGGATCAGTCTCGTGGCGCCGCGATCGATCGCTTCCGAGACGGCGATCTCGCCGTCGGTCGCAGCCTTCGCCGCCGGATAGGGCTGCCTGGGCACATTCGGAAAGGCTCCCTGCAGATCGGCAGGCGTGGAATCAAAATCGCCAACCCACAGCTCCGGTTCCACCCCGATCGCGAGGGCATGGCGCATGCCGCCGTCAGCCGCTATGAAGCGGCTGCCGGAAACCGCAGCGCGCAATCGCTCCGTCAGGCGAAGCTCGCCGCCGAGCAGGATGGTGAAGGTGGTGGACTGGCTCATGAGGCAAGCCCATAGCGCAAAGTCCTATCTCTAGGGAAGAGCGCCGTCACCGGAACGGTGCGGCGAAGCCGATCATTCGGTCGTTTCCTTCATGGCGGCCTGGACGACACGTTCATAGCCGCTGACATAACGATCGAAGAGAAACGAAAAGCTTTCGATGTCTTCGGGCGACCAATCGGCAAAGATGCTTCCGATAACGGCGTATTTCTGCACCTGGATTTCCGACAGCAAACGCTGCCCGAGTGCGGTCAGCACCACGACGATACGCCGCGCGTCCGCCTGCGATGCCTTACGGCGCAACACACCACGCGCCACCATGTCGGCAGTGATGCGGCTCGCGCGCGATGGATCGATGCGCAAGAGCTCGGCAATCGTGCCGACGGTCACTTCGCCCGTATCTTCCGCCCGCCGCACGACATCGAGCACATCGAGATGCGAAAGCTCAAGCCCCGGGGCCACATGTTGAATGGCGAGCCTGCCGATCATGCGACGGCCGGTCAGCAAGCGCATGCGCATCATCGCCTGACCGATGCGCAGAAACTTCTCGTCTTCGGCCAGCGTCGGAACTTCGATATCTTTTGTATTCGGCGCAGATGTCATCCCTAAAGCATAGCAGAGGTCGGGACGAAACAAAACATGCAAATGGCATTCACCTGCCATTGACAATTATATGCTAATAGCACATATATTCACCCATGAAGACCGGGCGTCCCGCGCATTCGCTCGATAGCGCAGCGTTCCGGCCCAGTTCGGGTTCTTGCTCCATGGACATGCAGACAAGCTTCACACCGCTCGTGGCGGATCACAAACGGCGGCTTATTCTTTTCCTCTTTCTGATGACTGCCATGTTCATGGCAACGCTCGACAACCAGATCGTCTCGACGGCACTGCCCACGATCGTCGGCGAGTTCGGGCATCTGGATCGCTTCGGCTGGATCGGATCGGCCTATCTTCTCTCACTTTCCGCCGTCATGCCCGTCTACGGCAAGCTCGGTGATCTCTTCGGCCGCAAATATGTGATGATGACGGCGATCGCGATCTTCACGGTCGGCTCTGCCGTCTGCGGTCTAGCCGTCTCGATGGATACACTGATCGCCGCCCGCGTCCTTCAAGGCTTCGGCGGGGGCGGCATCATGGTCTCGATCTTCGCCGTCAACGCCGATCTTTTCGAGCCGCGCGAGCGTGCGCGCTACCAGAGCTATTCGAGCCTCGTGCTGATGGCGTCGGGCGCCATCGGCCCCGTTCTCGGCGGCACGATGAGCGATCTTTTCGGCTGGCGTTCGATCTTCCTCGTCAACGTGCCGATCGGCTTCATCGTGCTTGCCGGCCTGGCCTTCATGCTGCCCTACCGCAAGCCTGCCCGCCGTCCGAAGATCGATTATGCCGGCGCCATCGTCCTTGCCCTGACGACGACAAGCATTGTGCTTGCTGCCGACGGAAGCGAACTCTTCGGGTCGCTGCTATCGCCGCAATGCCTTGGTATTATTGCCTTCGGAGTGATCTGCGCCATCGCCTGGGTCTTCATAGAGCGCCGCGCGCCCGAGCCGATTGTGCCAATGACGCTGTTCCGCAATCCGACATTCGGCCTTCTGCTGATCCTCTCGATCACCAGCGGCGCCGTCGCCATCGGCATGGTCAATTACTTCGCGCTCTTCCTGCAGACGACGACAGGCCTTTCTCCCTCCATGGCCGGGCTGCTGTTCATTCTCCTGACCGGCGGCATCGTCTGCGGCTCGCTCTCCGCCGGCCGGCTGATCGCGGCCAAAGGCCGTTACAAGCCGTTTGCCGTCGCCAGCGCCAGCTGCAGCACCATCGCATTCGCCTCGCTCGCCTTCGTCCATGCCGGCACGCCCATCGTCCTCATTGGCGGCCTGATGCTGCTGCACGGCATCGGCATCGGCCTTGCCCAGCAGGTGCCCGTTATCGGCGTACAGAATGCAGCGGCCGCCCGTGACGTCGGCGCCGCGACCGGTGCCGTCACGTTGTCGCGCATGGGCGGCGCCTCCATCGCCATCTCCATTTACGGCGCCATCATCGCCGCCAAACTCGGCAATGTCGGTGTCTCCATATCCGGCGTACCGAACATCGAGGAGCTGACACCGAAGATGATGGCCGCCTTGCCCGAGATTACCCGCGAGGCCGTCGCCAACGCCTATGCGAGCGCCTTCAGCCCGTTGTTCATGACGGCAGCCGGCATTTGCATGTTTGGTCTCCTGACCTCGCTGACGCTGAAGAATGTGCAGCTCCCGGGTGCCGCGAAGAAATTCGAAAGCCCGGCGGTCGCGGAGGCTGCCGAGTAAATCCTTCCTGCTGCAATCGGCAAGGGAATCATTTCCCTTGTCATCCCTCCGTCACAAGGCTAAATCTGCCGACGCTCTAACGGGGTGCCTTATGTCCTTCAGGACATTTGGCTGAGAGGCTTTCACCGGCCAACCCGCGGAACCTGATCCGGCTAACACCGGCGGAGGGATTAGACGCGTGACGAAATCATAGCGCCCTTTCCCCTTCAAGACGAAACCAAAGTGGAGGCGCTGTCGTGCAAAACCGATCGCTATTGTCATTCTTCACCGGCCTGGCCCTTGCCGCCGGCGCAACGTTTTTTGCTGCTCAGACGGCTGAAGCAGCCGACAAGACCCTGACCATCTACACCTATGAAAGCTTCACGGCCGACTGGGGTCCTGGCGCCAAGGTCAAGGCCGCCTTCGAAAAGACCTGCGGCTGCACGGTCAACTACGTCGCCGTCACCGATGGCGTCGCGCTCCTCTCCCGCCTAAAGCTGGAAGGGACCGGCACTAAGGCCGATGTCGTTCTCGGCCTCGACACTAATCTCATCGACGAAGCGAAGGATACAGGCCTCTTCGACGCAAGCGGCGTCGACACCTCGGCCCTCAAGGTTCCCGGCGGTTTCAAGGACGACGTCTTCGTGCCCTACGACTACGGCCATTTCGCCGTGATCTATGATAGCCAGACCGTCAAGAACCCGCCCAAGAGCATGAAGGATCTCGTCGAAGGCGATCCCAATCAGAAGATCGTCATCGAGGATCCGCGCACCTCGACGCCGGGTCTCGGCCTGCTGCTCTGGGTCAAGTCGATCTATGGCGACAAATCCGCCGATGCCTGGGCGAAGCTCAAAGGCCGCATCCTGACGGTCACTCCCGGCTGGTCGGAAGCCTACGACCTGTTCACCAAGGGCGAAGCGCCGATGGTGCTCTCCTACACGACGTCACCGGCCTATCACATGATCGAAGACAAGACCGATCGCTATCAGGCCGCCGCCTTCTCGGAAGGGCATTACATTCAGATCGAGGTCGCTGGCCTCATCAAGTCCTCGCCGAACAAGGAACTTGCCCGCGATTTCCTGAAATTCATGATCTCCACCGGCTTCCAAGACATCATTCCGACAAGCAACTGGATGATGCCGGTTTCCGCCACTTCCGAGCCGCTGCCGGATGCCTTCAGCAAGCTCGTCGTGCCGTCGAAGACCTTCCTGATGAGCCCTGCGGACGTCGACAAGAACCGTAAAGCCTGGATCGACGAATGGCTGACCGCCACCAGCGGCAACTGATGCCTTGATCATACTCACGGCACCCGAGCGAAGACGCGCTATTTCCGGCGGGGCGTTCAGCCTCGGCAGCATTGCGCTCTTCGTCGGGATCGCCGTTCTTGTTCTTATCTCCGCCGGCATCGAATCCGGCAGCGACACCTCGCTCACAGACCCATATCTACTGCGCATCCTACGCTTCACACTGCTGCAGGCGGTGCTTTCGACACTGCTCTCCATTGTGCTCGCCATTCCGGTCGCCCGCGCATTGGCGCGCCAGCCGCGCTTTCCCGGCCGGCTGTGGCTGATCCGACTGATGGCCGTGCCGATGGGCCTGCCGGTGCTGATCGGCGCACTAGGCCTGCTCGGCATATGGGGCAGGCAGGGGCTCATCAATCAGGCGCTATCAGCACTCGGCCTGTCGCAGCCCGTCAGCATCTATGGCCTGGCCGGTATCCTGCTTGCGCATGTCTTCTTCAACATGCCGCTCGCCTGCCGACTGATGCTGGCCGGACTGGAGCGTGTGCCAGCGGAATATTGGCTCGTGGCCGGCGGACTCGGCATGCGGCCCATCTCGGTCTTCCGCTTCATCGAATGGCCTATCCTGCACGGCCTCATTCCCGGCATCGCCGGCCTGATCTTCATGCTCTGCGCCACCAGCTTCACGCTGGTCCTGATCCTCGGCGGCGGCCCGGCCGCAACGACGCTGGAAGTGGCGATCTACCAGGCGCTTCGCTTCGATTTCGATCCCGGCCGCGCCGTGATGCTGTCGCTGCTGCAGATCGTCGTCACCCTGCTTGTGCTCGGCGTCATGACGCTGTTTCGAGCTCCCGACGATCATGGGCTCACCGGCGGGCGAGCGCTGCGCCGCATCGATGGACAGCGGATGGCTGCGCGATGCATCGATGCTGCATTGCTGGCGGCCGCGACGCTCTTTCTCGGCATGCCGCTTGCTGCGGTCGTCGTGACCGGCCTCGAGGCCAATCTTTTCAAGCTCGTCTCCCAGCCAATCTTCCTGCAGGCGGCAGTCACAAGTCTTGCAATCGCGCTTGCTGCGGGCCTTCTGGCCGTGCTGACATCCTTCGCGATCATTCGCGCCCGCTCGGTGATATCGGCGGATCGCCGAAAGTCCCTCAGCTTGCGCGGCCTGGCGCTCGCATTAGGCGCAAGCTCCTCCCTCATCCTGCTGGTGCCACCGATCGTGCTGGCAACCGGCTGGTTCCTGGCGCTCAGGCCATTGGGCGATCCCAGCCGCTTTGCGGCCGTCCTCATCATTGTCATCAATGCGCTGATGGCGCTGCCCTTTGTCATTCGCGTCATCGAGCCGGCCTATACGGTCCATGTCAGCCGCACCGGGCGGCTGGCGGCAAGCCTCGGCCTTCACGGCACTGCGCGCCTGCGCGTGGTCGATTGGCCGGGTCTGCGCAAACCGCTCTTCACGGCGCTCTCCTTCGCCATGGCCCTGTCGCTCGGCGATCTCGGCGCCGTCGCACTCTTCGGCTCCGATAGCCTGATGACCCTGCCCTGGCTGGTCTACAGCAAGCTCGGCAGCTACCGCACCAACGACGCCGACGGATATGCCTTGATCCTCGGCTTGGTATGCCTTCTCCTGACCATAGCCGGAACCGCGGGCCAGGGCGCGCCGGATGACGAAAGCAGGCGAAATGACTGACAGCAGCATCATGAAGGCAGAAGGCATCAGCATGGAAGGGGTCGAACTGCGCCTCGGCACGCATGACTTCCGCTTCGATTGCGCATTGCCGCAGGGTAAGATCATCGCCATTGCCGGGCCGTCAGGGTCGGGCAAATCCACCTTTCTCAATTTACTGGCCGGCTTCGAACAGCCTGACCGCGGCCGTATCCTGCTCGCCGGACAGGACGTGAGCCGCCTGCATCCCGCCGAACGGCCGGTGTCTCTCATCTTCCAGGACAACAACCTCTTCGCTCATCTCGATCTCTTCACCAATGTCGGCCTTGGCATCAGCCCGTCATCGAGGCTTTCGAAGGAGGATCGTCAAAAGGTCTCGGAGGCTTTGGCGCGGGTCGGACTAGCCGGTTTTGAAAAGCGCAAGCCGGGAACGCTTTCCGGCGGCGAGCGCCAGCGCGCGGCTTTCGCTCGGGCTCTGGTGCGCGACAAGCCAATCCTGTTGCTGGACGAGCCTTTCGCCGCGCTCGATCCCGGCCTGCGCTCCGGCATGGTCGAACTTCTGAAAATTCTGCATCGCGAAACCGGCAATACGGTGCTGATCGTCTCGCATGACCCGGCCGAAGTGCGGCGCCTTGCCGACCACGCCGTCTTCATCGACGGCGGCACGATCAAGCTTACCGCGCCCATCGAAACCTTCCTGCAGGCGGGCGGGATTCCGGCATTGACCACATTTCTGCAACATTGATTGTGTCATGACAGCTTGCCGCCGGCTTCGCCTTAATTTCGTCTAGCGAAGCGGCTGAAAGTCCTCGGAAATGCTTGCTAAAATACAACGCTGCCATATTTAAACGGAGTCTCGCTATGCAACCGGTGCCAAAATCGGCTACAGCAAGAGGTCGAAGCCGTCCGGGTAAACGCGGATCGATGGGGGCGAAAACAACCTTTATCGGCGCACGACCATGATCGACCCGGTAACGATCAACCGGATTTGGCGCCGAGCCGGCATGACAGCGAAATGAGTAGGATGCAGGTCCTGAAGCAGAGCAAGCGAGCAGAACGAAGGATCGATTTGACCGTCGCAGCCCGTTTGCGCCGTTTTGTGCCCTTCCTTGCAGCCGCAGCAATGTTGAACAGCTGCCAGACGGTGATGGATCAATCCTATCAGCCGAGCGTTTCGCCCTCCGCCAATCCGCAGATCGTTTCCGAAGTGCAGAAGAACGATCCGCGCGCGCAAATGGGAGCCCGCGAGCATCCGCGTATCCTCGCAAGCTATGGCGGCGAATACAAGGATGCCAAGACGGAGAGGCTCGTTGCCCGCATCGCCGGCGCCTTGACCAGCGTGTCGGAAAATCCGCAGCAGTCCTACCGCATCACCATTCTCAATTCGCCCTCGATCAATGCCTTTGCCTTGCCCGGTGGCTATCTCTATGTGACCCGCGGCCTTCTGGCGCTTGCCAATGATGCGTCCGAAGTCGCCGCGGTGCTGTCGCACGAGATGGCGCACGTAACAGCCAATCACGGCATCGAGCGGCAGAAGCGCGAAGAAGCCGAAGTCATAGCCAGCCGCGTCGTTTCCGAAGTCCTGTCGAGCGATCTGGCCGGCAAGCAGGCGCTTGCCCGCGGCAAGCTGCGTCTCGCCGCCTTCTCGCGCCAGCAGGAACTCCAGGCCGACGAGATCGGCATTCGCACACTCGGCCAGGCCGGCTACGATCCTTACGCCGCCGCGCGCTTCCTGAACGCGATGGAGGACTATAGCCGCTTCATGTCGGCCAATTCCGACGTCGACCAGAGCCTGGACTTCCTTTCGAGCCACCCGAGCACGCCGCAGCGTATCGACCTTGCCAAGGCGCACGCGCGCGAATTCGGCGAGGAAGGCAAGGTCGGCGACATCGGCCGCGACTATTATCTCAACGGCATCGACGGCCTGCTCTATGGCGACAGCCCCGAAGAAGGCTATGTGCGTGGCCAGACCTTCCTGCATGGCGGCCTCGGCATCCGATTCGACGTCCCGCCCGATTTCCGTATCGACAACAAGGTCGAAGCCGTCATGGCGACCGGCCCCGGCGACATCGCCATCCGCTTCGACGGCGTGGCCGACACCCAGAACCAGAATCTGACGAACTATATCTCCAGCGGCTGGGTCACCGGCCTCGACCCCTCCTCGATCAGGTCGATCACCGTCAACGGCATGCCGGCGGCCACTGCGCGCGCCTCAGCCGACCGCTGGGATTTCGATGTGACCGTGATCCGCGACCGCACGCAGATCTTCCGCTTCCTGACGGCGGTGCCGAAGGGGAATATCGCTCAGCTTGATCAGACCGCCAATGTGCTGCGTGCCAGCTTCCGGCATATGACCCCCGAAGAGGCGGCCTCGCTGAAGCCGCTGCGTGTTCGCGTCGTTACCGTCAAACCCGGCGACACCATCACCACGCTCGCCGCCCGCATGATGGGCACAGACCGCAAGCTCGACCTGTTCAAACTGATAAATGCCCTGCCAACCGGGGCAAGCATTGCACCGGGCGACAAGGTCAAAATCATTTCGGAATAATAGCGGGACGACTTCTCCCAAGGGAGAAGCGCACACTCAGGCGTAGCTGGCCATGCGGGGATCCGCATCCACCAGGGCGTTGCGGAGCTTGTCCATCGCGCGGCTTTCGATCTGGCGCACGCGCTCCTTGGAAATGCCAAGATCGGCACCGAGCTCTTCGAGCGTCGCGCCGTCTTCGACCAGGCGGCGCGCTTGGATGATCTTCATTTCACGTTCGTTGAGATGTTTCAGCGCCGACGCCAGCCAAACGCGGCGGCGCTCGCCGTCGATCATGTCGGATACCTGCTCGTCGGGAAGCGGCTCGTCGCTGATCAGGAAATCGATGCGCTCGGCGCTTTCGGAATCGCCAGCAATGGAGGGGGCCTGCAGGGAGGTATCGCTACTGGAGAGGCGCGCATCCATCGTCTGCACATCCGTAAGGCTGACGCCGAGCGTCACGGCGATTTCCTCATGGATGGACTGGACGGTGACGTTGGAATTGCTGCGGGCAAGCTTGGCGCGTAAGCGGCGCAGATTGAAAAACAGCGCCTTCTGGGCGGAACTCGTGCCGCCTCGCACGATCGACCAATTGCGCAGGATATAGTCCTGGATCGAAGCGCGAATCCACCAGCTTGCATAGGTGGAGAAGCGAACTTCCCGCTCCGGTTCGAAGCGGGCGGCCGCTTCCAGCAGGCCGACATAGCCTTCCTGCACCAGATCGCTCATCGGCAGTCCGAAGTTACGAAACTTCCCCGCCATGGAAATGACGAGGCGCATATGGGCAGTTGCGATCTGATTGCGGGCGCCGCGATCATCGTGGTCTTTCCAGCGCATGGCGAGATCGTGTTCTTCGTCGCGAGCCAGATAGGGAGCAGCCATGGCAACTTTGATCATGCGCCGATCTGCAGACATATTCGTCATATGCATCTCCTGGGTTTCGGCCTCAAATCGTCTCTATGCCGCGGTCGACGAAAAGGGCAGCAAGCATCGTTTCCGAACATCGCTGTTCGGATGGAAATCAATGAATAAAATTGCAAATTGGAAATCGATTATCCGGGTCACCGGATGATCGATGACTAGTCTAGTTCGATCTCATCGAACGGGTCTGACGATTGAATCATCTTCAGATCGCCGGGGAGCTCCGAGTGAAAACGCATAGGCCGGTCCTCGTGAATGTCCATAAAAACGGCCTGTCTGAATACCCCCTCTCCACAGGAGTGTACCCACACGGACCGCCAACACAGGGCTTTAACGCATCAGAACGGAAAAGGTTCCAAAGAAAAAACCCGGCACGAAGGCCGGGTTTTTTGAAGCGATATTGGCGTCTCGCCTTATGCGGCTTCGTCCTGCGAATCGTCTTCTTCGACGACCTTGCCGCGCTTCGGTCCCTTGTTCAGGTTGGTTTCGACAAGGCGAACGGCTTCGGTTTCCGACATCTTGTTGACAGCGGCGATTTCACGCGCCATGCGGTCAAGTGCAGCTTCATAAAGCTGACGTTCGGAATAGGACTGTTCCGGCTGGTTCTCGGCGCGATAGAGATCGCGAACGACTTCTGCGATCGAGATCAGATCGCCGGAATTGATCTTGGCATCGTATTCCTGCGCGCGGCGCGACCACATGGTGCGCTTGACGCGGGCCTTGCCCTGCACGACCTTCAATGCACGCTCGACGAAATCGGTCTCGGAAAGCTTGCGCATGCCGATGCTCATGGCCTTGGCTACCGGAACCTTCAGGCGCATCTTGTCTTTCTCGAAGTCGATCACGAACAGCTCGAGCTTCATGCCTGCGACTTCCTGTTCTTCGATCGCAGTGATCGTGCCGACACCGTGGGCCGGATAAACGATCGCTTCACCAGTCTTGAAGCCATGGCGTGCTGCTGAAGGTTTTTTCTGCTGGGTCGTCATTCTTTTCAAAAACTCCCTGTTATGCGCCCCGTTAGGGCCGGGGTGCCGGGTCAGTCAGGCCCGGATGAGACGGACGTACCGTCGGGTCACTTCATCCTGGTCCAGCCAGACTTATGCAAACAGAAACCCACCCATCGCGATCAGGGACCTGACAACACAATACGTTGATATGTCAAGGAAACCGCGTACGGATTGGTGATTTGCTTTCGTGATGGTTTCGGGCATGCGAAATGCCGCAGTGGATCAGTGTGACGACCCTATCACAAAAATCTGAGGAAATCAATAATTTGCTGCGCACGCGCCAAATTGGCCATGTTGACCGGCCAGCGGCCCAATGGCAATGATTCGCTTTCTGCGATATCGACTACACCTTTATCGAAGGCCTGTCACGGCCTTCGATCAGTCGCCCGTACCGGGATTGGCCGAGAAATACTTCTCGAATTTCCCCTGTTCGCCATCCATTTCCTTGGCTTCCGGCATCGGGTCGCGCTTGACCGTGATGTTCGGCCAAATGGCGGCGTATTCCGCATTGACCTTCAGCCACTTGTCGAGACCCGGTTCCGTATCGGGCTTGATCGCCTCGGCAGGACATTCCGGTTCGCAAACGCCGCAATCGATGCATTCGTCGGGATGGATGACGAGAAAGTTCTCGCCCTCGTAGAAGCAGTCGACAGGGCAGACTTCCACGCAATCGGTATATTTGCAGCGAATGCAATTGTCAGTCACGACATATGTCATGAAGCACTCCAGGGATGTATTGAGCTTCCGCGGACGCGCAACCTGGAACGTCGCACCTTCCCACGGAGCCGAACGGGCAGACGAATGCATCACACGCAAACGCGCCGCCCGGCTGGTTACCGGCAGGGTGATCGTGAGGTATCGACTTTGTCACCCAATTTCAAGGACAAACAATCGCAAAACCCCTCTGCAACAGGCAGAGTTTTCTAATCATCGTCGGAGATGAGGCGATCGATCGCACGCCGATCCCTTTTTGTGGGCCTGCCGCTGCCGGGTGCCCGCAACGCCTGCTCGAACGGGGTGAGGCGTTTTGTCTCATCGGGCGGCGGCGTCAGATCTTCGTAAAGCAGCCTGGCTTCTTCGAAGGGACCTCTACGTTCGCCGGCCGACCGTACGATCAACACTATATCCCGCCGCTCCAGCGAGAGCTCGATGCGGTCACCGGCCTTGATGCCGAAACTCGGCTGCACGACCCGCTCGCCATTCACCCGGACGCTGCCGTTCTGCACATAGACCTGCGCCAATGAGCGGGATTTCACCATGCGGGCAAAGAACAGCCATTTGTCGATGCGCTGGCGCGAACCGGAAAATGGCTGTTTCTCGTCCGTCATGACCTATTTCTTCATCTGCTCCTTGAGGGCAGCGAGCTTGGCGAAAGGAGAATCCGGATCGATCGGCTTTTCCTTGCGCGGCGGCTTGGCTTCGAAGCGCAACGGCTGCGAGGCACCGCGATTGTTGCGATCATTCCGGTCGCCACGTTCCTGACGATCACCGCGTTCGCCGCGGTTGCCCTGATGCTGCGGACGGCCGCCCTCGCGATTGCCGCGCGGACCCTTGTCACTGCCACGAGCCTCACGATTGTCGCGTCCATCGCGGCGATCACGGCCGCCTTCGCGATTGCCTTCGCCGGCTGCCTGCTCGCCACCACGACGATTGCCCTGCTGACCGCGCCCCTCGCCCTGCTGGCCGCGGCGATCGCCATGGCCACGACCTCCTTGCCGCTGCTGATGGTCGTTGCGGCCGCCCAGACGCCAGAGCAGAACAGGCTTCGGTTCCGCCGGCTCTGCGGTGACTTCTGCAGCGGCAACTGGCTCGGCAGCTACGGCAACTTCCGTCTCAGCAGGTGCCTCGGCGGGAGCGGCTGCTTCCTGCGAAACGGCTTCCACTTCCTTAGCCGGCTCGTCAGTTGCAGTGTCGGCATCATCATGATCGGCCTTTTCGGCTGTGGCGTCCCCAGCCGGTGCGGCGGGCGCTGCGGCCGCATCCTGCTGAGCGAGGAAGGCCGTAGCCTCCTCCGCCTTCACCGCATCGGCGCGATAGCCGAGACCTTTGAGGATTTCCTCCATGTCTTCGAGCGTCGCGCCGAGAATGGAGAGCATCGCTGTCGTCGTCGTGAAGCGACGGCCGTCATAAGCGCCGTCAGGGCGCGAAGCTTGGCCGGGCTTCCACTGCAGCAGCGGACGGATGAGGTCCGCCAGGCGCTCGAGGATGTCGATGCGCACCGCGCGCTTGCCGAGGAACCGGAAGCCGGCAAGCTTGTAAAATGTGCGCTCATAGCCCGGATCGGTGACGACCGAGGTACGGCCGGCGGCCAGAACCGGGATCAGATCGCCATAGCCCGGCTTGTCCAGGCCATCGTTCTTCAGCGCCCAGAGGAGCGTGATGAGCTCGGCCGGAGCCGGCTTCAGCAGGGCGGGCACGAAAATATGGTACGCGCCGAAGCGAACGCCGTAGCGGCGCATCGAGGCACGCCCGTCCTGATCCAGCGATTTCACTTCTTCCGTAACGTCGCGGCGGAACAGAACGCCGAGATTCTCCACCAGCTGGAAAGCCAGCCCCTTGGCAAGGCCCTGCAGATCTTCGGCACGCTGGAGATCGTCCAGCGGCTTCAGGATCGTGCTGATGTGATGGTTCACGAAACGCTCGATACGGGCGGCGACATGATCGCGCGCATTGCCGGTCAGCTGTTCGTCGGCAAGCAGGATGACGCGCGGACGCATGACATGATCGCTGCCTGACAGGCGCGCGACGGGGTCGCCGAGCCAGCGCACGAGGCCATCGGCACTGATCGCGAGATCGCCGTTGCCGGCCGCATGCAGACGTGCGGCACGTGCCTCGAACTCCAGCCCGAGCGCCTTCTGCGAGGCGGTCTGGACAGCTTTAGCATCCGGCCCCTCGGTCCCTGCGATAGGCGTGAACCGGAATCCGGTCAACTGTCCCACATGATGCCCCTCTACGAAGACATCTCCATTCACACTGATTTCAGCTTCCAGCATCGCATTCTCTCTCAGGCGCTTCATGAGCACAGATGTCCTGCGATCAACAAAGCGTTTCGTCAACCTCTCATGTAACGCGTCGGACAATCGATCTTCGATTTCCCGCGTCTTTTCTTGCCAGTGTGTCGGATCGGCAAGCCAGCCGGGCCGGTTCGACACATAGGTCCAAGTCCTTATCTGCGCGATTCGCGCCGAAAGCGTGTCGATCTCGCCATCCGTCCGATCGGCGCGATGCACCTGTTCGGCCAGGAAATCCTCTTTCACCGTGCCATAGCGCACGAGATCGGAAAAGAGGGTGGCGATGAGATCAGCATGCTGGGCAGGCGTGATGCGCCGATAGTCGGGAAGCGCACAGGCCTCCCACAATTTCTCAACCCGAGCCGGGTTGCTGGCAAGATCGACTATCTCCAGATCGCGTGACAGATATTCCAATGCCTGCTGGTCTACCGCAGGCAGCGCGCGCGTCAAGCCCTGCACGCGAGGCGCGTCTTCCAAACTTGCACGCAACGCCGCGATCGAAGCGAAATCCAGTTCTTTGGTGCGCCATTGCAGCACCTTGACCATGTCGAATTCATGTCCCTCGATGCGGCGCACGAGTTCATCGTCGAAAGGATCGACTTGTCCCGTCACCCCGAAGGTGCCGTCCTTGAGATGACGGCCGGCGCGACCTGCGATCTGACCGAGCTCGGCCGGATTGAGATTGCGGAATTGATAACCGTCGAACTTGCGGTCCTGCGCAAAGGCGACATGATCGACATCGAGGTTGAGCCCCATGCCGATCGCATCGGTCGCAACCAGATATTCGACATCGCCGGCCTGATAGAGCGCCACCTGCGCATTGCGGGTACGCGGGCTGAGGGCGCCGAGCACGACGGCCGCGCCACCGCGCTGGCGGCGGATCAGCTCTGCGATCGCATAAACCTCATCGGCGGAAAAGGCGACGATGGCCGTGCGCTGCGGCAGCCGCGTGATCTTCTTCTGCCCGGCGTAGAAAAGATGCGATAGCCTCGGCCTTTCGAGGACGGTAATCCCAGGCAGAAGTTGTCCAAGGATCGGCCGCATCGTGCCCGCGCCGAGCAGCAGGGTTTCATCGCGGCCGCGCAGATGCAGAAGGCGGTCGGTAAAAATATGTCCGCGCTCCAGATCGCCGGCAAGCTGCACTTCGTCGATCGCGACGAAGGAGGCGCGCGTCTCGCGCGGCATGGCCTCCACCGTGCAGACCGAATAGCGCGCATTGGGCGGCGATATCTTTTCCTCACCGGTCACCAGCGCGACGTTGTGCGCGCCGACCTTCTCGACGACGCGCGTATACACCTCACGGGCAAGCAGCCGCAGCGGCAGGCCGATCACGCCGCTGCCGTGTGCCACCATGCGCTCGATGGCATAATGGGTCTTGCCGGTATTGGTCGGTCCGAGCACTGCGGTCACGCCGCGTCCGCTCAGGATCATGGGCTGCGAAGTCTGAGTCATAGGTCCGTGCATAGGCGAGAAACAGCCGTCTTCCGATCAGCCAGCTCCTCCTGGAGGAAACGAACAGATGACGACCATATGTGACAAAGGCAAGACCCGAATGAAAAAACAGATGCGGCAACATTCGATTTCATATTTGAGCGCCTCAACCATAAGCTACATTTACGTTGCATCCCATGCGAGTCCGGGCGAATCCAGAACAGCCTGAGAACGAATCGGAGACGAATCGCTGACTCCGTCATGTTCCTTATTTGTTCACGGCTACATATGGATTGCAATGAAAAGATTGCCACCAAATGCTGAATCTCGTTTACACGGCTTTCCGCAGAAAAAAGGAGTCAAGCGGAGAATCCTCGGCCAGAGAAATTTCGCGCCGTGCCATCGTTAACAATCTGTAAATAATAAGGTTTCGCGTGAATCAGCGGACGACATCAACATCCAGGCCAAAGCCGAAACGAATCGGCGACGAATCGCGGATTCCAAGCGATTCTGTTTTGTTCTCCACAATATCTAGCGGTTTCTCGTCAGGAGGATACCGGACTCTGAATGGTTGAGACGCGAATCCGAGCCGAATCTGCGATTGCGGTTCGTCTTTTGACGAGCGCAGCTATAGTGAATCGACAAATGCACGCAAAAAGTGCAGCCGTTAACACAACGATCAAAGCCGGAACGAATCGGTGACGAATCGCGGATATCAGCGGGTATCGCATTTGTTCACGGCTACATGTTGTATTTCGCCGGAGCAGCATCGCGACATAGAGGTCAGCTTGAATGGCAACGCTGTTGCGGAGTTCGCTGCGAATTAACGAATTCGCCCGCGAACACATCACCTGGACGACATTTGCCAACGGCAGCATCCTTGTATTCGGCATGTCGGCAAACGCCCAGCCGTTAACCAAAGTTCAAATGCAGAACGAATCGCCGACGAATCACGGACATCCGGCCTTTCCCGTTTCGTTCACCACAACCCATTGTATTTTAATGGTATTTTAACCATACAACGAATTTGCCGCCGCGCTTGTAACCGTCACCCGATGCGATCCAATTTAAGGATTCGCTAACCATCCCGACTGCTGTGCGCACGCATTTTTATTTCTTAGCCGGAACAATTGTCGCGCATGCAAGTTTCTATGAGCAGAATTGCGGAATTCGTCCATTCACTGGAACAGTTTCGAGTGGGAAAGCTGGAAGGTTAACGCCATGTCGAACGGCGATAATGGCGGGATATTCGAGCCGGACGGACATGGAGGAGACATATCATGCTTGGTACGGTATTGCTTGTCATACTGATTCTGCTGCTGGTTGGCGCACTTCCCAGCTGGGGTTACAGCCGGTCTTGGGGGTATGGCCCATCGGGTGGTCTCGGGCTTGTTCTCGTCATTGTCCTCATTCTGTTATTAATGGGGCGCATCTGATCCGCAGACATTTTTCAAACCTCGCAACATCAGGGAGCTAACACCATGAAGAAGATTATCGTCGCGATCGCCCTCGTCGGCGCATTGGCGTCGTGCACGTCAACAGAAAAAGGTACGGCGATCGGCGCCGGCACCGGCGCGCTGATCGGTGGCGTCGCCACCCATAGCTGGGGCGGCGCCGCCGTCGGCGCGGTGGCTGGCGGCGTAGTCGGCAACCTCATCGGGCGTTCGGAAGATCGTCGCGGCTACTGCATTTATCGCGACCGCTACGGTCACCGTTATGAGGCTCGCTGCCGCTAAGGCATTGCCTGACCGGCCGTCATTGGCGGCCGGTCAGGATTCGCTCTCGGAAATTCAGGGAGCGGCAGCTCCCTCAACAAAATCGTCTTCCCGCGCCGTCGATCACGGCGAGGTGGCAGTGTTTTGAGAAAGGAACGGCATCATGGCCGCAATCATCGCAAGCATTGCAGCACTCGTTCTTACCGGCACCACTTTTTACGCGCTGGTGAGCGCGGCGAGAGCTCGAGACAGAGAGAAGCGGCAGCTCGCCCTTGAGGCCGTCATCCTGGAATTCAAGCCACGACATCAGCAGCAGGCCTCAACAAGAGGATGATTGCCGGCGGAGCTCAGTAATTCCGTTCGTAACGCGCTATACAGGCTGAAGCGGCTCCGTAGCCCTGAGCCGCTTTTTTATAGCCCTTGCGCAGCTCCCAGCGGAAGACTGGCCTGCGCTTTTCCTGAATTGCCTAGACGAAGAGCTGGCCGCCATTGGCAGATATGGTCGATCCGGTAATGAAACCGGCATCGTCGCTGGCCAGGAAGACGGCGATGCGCGCGATTTCCTCGGGTTCGCCGAGGCGCCCCACGGGAATCTGCGGAATGATGCGCTCGTTGAGCACTTTCTCCGGAACCGCCAGCACCATCTCCGTGCCGATATAGCCGGGGCAAATCGCGTTGACCGTGATGTTCTTGGCGGCACCTTCCTGCGCAAGCGCCTTGGTAAAGCCGAGATCGCCCGCCTTGGCTGCGGAGTAGTTCGCCTGCCCCATCTGCCCCTTCTGACCATTGATGGACGAGATATTGATGACGCGGCCGAAGCTGCGGTCGCGCATGCCCTGCCAGACGTGGTGCGTCATGTTGAAGAGGCCGGTGAGATTGGTATTGATGACCTCGTGCCATTGCTGCGGCGTCATCTTGTGGAATATGGCATCGCGGGTGATACCGGCATTGTTGACTAGGATGTCGACATGACCAAGATCATGCTCGATCTTGGCAATGCCCTTGCCGCAAGCCTCGTAGTCGGTGACATCCCACTTGTGAACGAAAATCCCCGTCACATCATGGAAAGCCCGGGCCTTCTCATCATTGCCGGCATAGGTTGCGGCCACCTTATAGCCCGCATTGTGCAGCGCCATCGAAATGGCAGCTCCGATGCCGCGCGTACCTCCGGTTACCAATGCCACTCTGCTCATGTGCCACTCCCCTTTTTTGTTGCGGAGGCGTGACGCCCGAAGGTCGGGTCGCCCGCTCGCTTTCATCACTTCTTCTCGAAAATTCCCTTCAAGACGCCTCAGAGCATGATGCCGAAAAGTGTCATGCGGTTTTCGGACGACATCATGCTCTATTTCTTTGATTCTAGAGCGCCTCGAAGCACATGGCGACACCCATGCCGCCGCCGATGCAAAGCGTGGCAAGTCCCTTGCGGGCGCCGCGGCGCTTCATCTCGAACAGCAACGTGTTGAGGACGCGAGCGCCCGAAGCACCGATCGGATGGCCGATGGCAATCGCGCCGCCATTGACATTGACGATCGACGTATCCCAGCCGAGATCCTTGTTGACGGCGCAGGCCTGGGCAGCAAACGCCTCATTGGCCTCGACGAGATCGAGGTCGTTGACGGACCAGCCGGCCTTTTCCAGCGCCTTGCGGGAGGCCGGTATCGGCCCAGTACCCATGATCTGCGGATCGACGCCGGCGGTTGCCCAGGAGACAATACGGGCCAGCGGCTGGATGCCGCGGCGCGAGGCTTCCGCCTCGGTCATCAGCACGGCCGCAGCGGCGCCGTCGTTAAGCCCGGAAGCGTTGCCGGCGGTGACGGAGCCCTCCTTGTCGAAGGACGGACGCAGCTTCGCCATGGCCTCCATCGTCGCACCAAGGCGGATATATTCATCGGCATCGACCGTAACGTCGCCCTTGCGCGTCTGGATGGTGAAGGGAATAATCTCGTCCTTGAAGCGGCCGGCCTTCTGTGCGGCTTCCGCCTTGTTCTGCGAGGCAACGGCGAACTGATCCTGTTCCTCGCGCGACAGCTGCCACTGGCGGGCGATATTTTCAGCCGTGATGCCCATGTGGTAGCCGTAGAAGGCATCCGTCAGGCCGTCCTTGATCATGGTGTCGATCATCTTCATGTCGCCCATCTTGGTGCCGGAGCGAAGATTCGCGGCATGCGGCGCCATCGACATGGATTCCTGGCCACCGGCGACGATGATCTTGGCGTCACCGGTTGCGATCTGCTGCAGGCCGAGCGCCACGGCACGCAGGCCCGAGCCGCACAGCTGGTTCACCCCCCATGCGGTCGCTTCCTGCGGAATGCCGGCCTTCATCGCGGCCTGGCGAGCCGGGTTCTGCCCTTCGCCGGCCTGAAGCACCTGGCCGAGGATCACTTCGTCGACTTCTTTGGCATCGACGCCGGCGCGCTCCAGCGCACCCTTGATCGCGGCCGCGCCGAGTTCATGCGCCGGAACGGTCGCGAACGCGCCGTTGAACGAACCGACCGCAGTGCGGGCAGCGCTGGCGACGACGATGGATGAACTGCTCATGGAAGCCTCCTCACAGAATGAACACGTATATGAGGCGAAACTGTCAAAGCTTTGCTCCTGAGTCAAACAGCAAGAATTTTCATCGTACAGATTTCACGAAGCTGTCACCGCCTTCAAAAAATCCAATCAAAGGAAAGGCCTTGCCGCATCGCACAAACCGATTGTCACCAAGCTTCTTTTGCGTCTACACTCCGGAGTGGAGGAATATTCCATACAATCAGACGGGGCCAGGAGACTGATAAATGGCAAAGAATGAGGGCCAGATCGTAATCAAGAAATACGCCAATCGCCGCCTATACAATACCGGCACCAGCACCTATGTGACGCTGGACGACCTGGCGGAGATGGTGAAGAAGGGCGAGGAATTCATCGTCCAGGACGCCAAGAGCGGTGATGATATTACGCATTCGGTCCTGACACAGATCATTTTCGAACAGGAATCGAAGACCGGCAATACGCTGCTGCCGATTTCGTTCCTCCGCCAGCTGATCGGCTATTACGGCGATCAGATGCAGATGGTGGTGCCGAGCTTCCTCGAGCACTCCATGCGTGCCTTTACCGAGCAGCAGACGCAGATGCGCGAGCAGATCAATCGCGCTTTCGGCGAAACGCCGCTCGGCAAGAACCTGCAACTCCCCATCAAGATGGTCGAGGAGCAGGTCCGCCGCAACACAGAGATGTTTCAGCAGGCCATGCAGATGTTCTCGCCCTTCATGCAGCCGCCGGCCAAGGAAAGCCGCAAGGCCGAGGCCAAGGACATCGATGAGCTCAAGGAACAGCTCCGCGCCATGCAGAACAAGCTGGATAGCCTTTGAAATCAGGCGATGCGCTCCTGAATCCTTGGAGAGTTTTCACCCCGCTCTGTCACTGTCGTGACATCTCCCCCACCAGGGGGGAGATTGTTGGGAGTATGTCGCTCCGCTCTGGCAAGTAACCTGATTTAGTTTCTGCAGATGCGATTGTAGCTTGAGGCGAGAAAGTGCCGCGAGTTACCGACCTCCCCCTGGTGGAGGAGATGTCCTGAAGGGACAAAGGGGGTATCAGAGCTTCGGCACAAGCGCAGCCACTTCGTCCCACGAACACACCCAATCAAAACAGAAAAAGGCCGGCGAACCGCCAGCCTTTTATTCATGTGCCATCAAGGCTGCGCTAGATTATGCGCTTTCCTTCGGCGTCAGAACCTGACGACCGCGATACATGCCGGTCTTCAGGTCGATGTGGTGCGGGCGACGCAGTTCGCCGGAGTTCTTGTCTTCGACGTAGGTCGAAGCCTTCAGGGCGTCAGCAGAGCGGCGCATACCGCGCTTGGACGGGCTCGTTTTTCTCTTCGGTACAGCCATTCTCGTTACTCCATGTACGGACGACACATATCCACGGCCAGCAAGGCGGCCGAAACAGACATGCATCAATTTCGGAAATTGGGCGGGCTTATACATGGCTTGGCGGGCTTTGACCAGTCCCTAATAGCATTTTTTGCCCATCGCACCAGATTCGCGGATATTCGAGACCGGGTCAGTCCTCGTCCTCCGGCACGGTCCATGTTTCCTGCAATGCAGCTTCCTCCCATTTTTGCCAGGCAGGCAGCGCCTTCATGGCCGCCATATAGTCCCGCGTATCCGCCGCAACCGCGATGTCATACCGCTCCAGACGGCTGACGACGGGGGCAAACATGGCGTCCGCGCCGGAAAAATTCCCGAACAGGAAAGGCCCGCCAGAAAAGGCTCTCGCCTCGCGCCAGATGGCCTCGATACGCGCCACGTCCTCCATCACTCCGCCGCGGAGATCGCGCCGGGCGACCGGACGGCGCATGTTCATCGGGCAGAAGTTGCGCAGGGCGCTGAAACCGGAAACCATTTCCATGCTGTAGGATCGCGCCAGCGCACGCGCCTGGCGATCTCTCGGCAAAAGCCCGGCGTCCGGGAAAAGCTCGGCCGCATATTCGATGATGGCGAAGGATTCCCATACCTTGAAGCCGCCGTGAACCAGCATCGGCACCTTGCCCGTCGGCGACACCTCACGAATGCGCGGGTTTCCGGCTGGAAAATCGAAAGGGATCAGCACTTCTTCGAAGGGAATGCCGCACCCTTCAAGAGCAATCCACGGCCGAAACGACCAGGACGAATAGTTCTTGTTGCCGATATAAAGCGTGAGCTTGTCCACGATCGCATGTTCCTTTTCAGTGCCGGACTCTGAAGGGAAAGAATTCTTGAAATGATTCATATCGCCCTTACGTCACGGTCAAGAATGCCAGAGGACGACAAGCCGATCGAACGACAAGTTCTGATATCAATCATAAAGGCATTTGATGTATGCGTCGGCGTTGCGCGCGCGGCGCTGGATCAGCGAAGCGAGCTGGCTGAGCCCGCGTCCCGGCTTGCTCGCCACCCGGTCGATCGGGTTCGGCAGCGATACGGCGAGGAGGGCTGCCTGACGTGCCGTGAGCTTGGAGGCCGGCACCTTGAAATGGTAGCGCGCCGCCGCCTCGATGCCGTAAATGCCCGGTCCCCATTCGGCAATATTGAGATAGATCTCCATCATCCGGCGTTTCGACCAGACGGCCGAGGCGGAAACCGCCAGCGGCAATTCCAGCGTCTTGCGTACGAAAGAGCGGCCGTTCCATAAAAACAGGTTCTTCACCGTCTGCATCGGGATCGTGCTGCCGCCGCGCGTGGACCTGCCGCGCAGCGTTTCCTGGACCAGCGCCCGCATCTCGCCCCAATCGACACCACCGTGAAAACAGAACTGCCCGTCTTCCGAGACCATGACGGATTTCACCAGCACCGGCGCGATTTTATCCAGCGGAACCCAGCGGCGGTCATATCCCTGAAGGGTAACGGCGTCGCCTACCATCAGGGTGGAAACGGGGTGGACGAACGGCAGCAGATAAAAGACGATGAAAAGATAGGGCAGCAGGAGGACGCCAATCAATACGAGGACGACGCGCTGCCAAACTGGCCTTGCCTTGAAGCGCGCCAACGGGGAGGAGCGTTGCGGCACCTCGGCTTCCTCCTCCTCATTATCAGTCGATATGTCCAAGTGCCTGACGTCCACGATCGCTCCATCCCGGTACAACCCCTTAATGCATCCGGGAAACGCTCTGATGCTGCATCCCGTCATACCGTCTACATAAAGCGATGACCAGAGCGCGGCGCAATTCCCACCCCGCCGTCGACAATTGTCATTGCCAGCAACGGCCTCTCATGCCAAACAGCGCCCATGGACAGCACCCATTCCTCGTTCGAGAACCGCCTGAAGGACAATGCCGGCAAGACCGAAGCTCTGCTGAACCGGCTTCTCGCCGACGGCAGCCTGAATGACGAGATCGTCCGTCCCGACAGGCTGCTGAGGGCGATGCGCCACGGCGTCCTAAACGGCGGCAAGCGCCTGCGTCCCTTCCTTGTCGCGGAATCGGCGGCGCTTCTCGGCGGCAATGCCGAGGCGGCACTGAGGGTCGGCGCAGCGCTCGAATGCGTGCACTGCTATTCCCTGGTCCACGACGATCTTCCCGCCATGGACGACGACGACCTGCGCCGCGGCCAGCCGACGGTGCATATCGCCTTCGATTACGCGACTGCGATCCTGGCGGGCGACAGCCTGCTCACCTACGCCTTCGACATTATCGCCGCCCCCGAGACGGAGCTACCGGCGGATCGGAAAATCGCGCTCGTGCTGGCGCTGTCGCGTGCGGCTGGCATTGGCGGCATGGCCGGGGGCCAGGCGCTTGATCTCGCCGCGGAGAAGGAAACGCCCGATGAAAATGGCATAACGACGCTGCAGGCAATGAAGACCGGCGCGCTGATCCGCTTTGCCTGCGAGGCCGGCGCCATCATCGCTGGAGCCTCAGCCGAGGACCGCAAGCGCCTTCGGATCTTCGGCGAAAAGATCGGCCTTGCCTTCCAGCTCGCCGACGATCTTCTCGACCTCACCGCCGATGCCGCCACCATGGGTAAGGCAACCGGCAAGGATGCCAGCCGCGGCAAGGGTACGCTGGTTGCCCTGCACGGCCAGGAGTGGGCCGAAACGACGCTCGCAAAGCTGGTGAGCGAAGCGGCCGACCTGCTGTCCGGCTATGGCGACAAGGCGGATGTCCTGACGGAAACCGCCCGCTTCGTTGCGAACCGCAAGAGCTGATCCCGAAGCACCTTCATGGTGTTGCCCGGGGGTGAGCCATCCACTCGACAACGGCTACCGGCCCATGCCTGTTCAGCCATGGCCATCCATTCAGCCATGAAATGTCACCATCACAAGAATCCATGATTGTGCCGGGTGATTTCGGCCGTGTTTTATGACAAGTTGCCGATCCGAGTTGGCCGACAACGCAGAATTCTTCGCGCCGGCCGACACCCCCGGGAAATCTTCCATGCACGATACCCTTGCCTATCTGCCGCAGATCCTGCCGGCCTATATTGCCTACCTCATCGCCGTCGCCAGTCCCGGCCCCGCCATCATGGCCATCATCGGCACCTCGATGACCCATGGCCGCAAGGCCGGCATGTCCATCTCGCTCGGGATTTTCGGGGGATCGATGACTTGGGCGATTGCCGCAGCGGCAGGTCTCGCAACGCTGCTGCAGACCTATGCGATGGCGCTGGAGCTTCTGAAGATCTTCGGCGGCATCTACCTGCTCTATCTCGCCTACAAGGCATTCCGTGCCGTGCGTGCCGGCGGCGAGCTGCCGACCGCTACCGAAGGCCCGAAAACGCCCAGCTTCAGGTCGCTGGTCCTGCGCGGCTATGGCATTCACGTCACCAATCCGAAGGCGATCTTCGCCTGGCTCGCCATCATTGCGCTCGGCATGCCGCAGGGCGCGCCCGCTTCCGTGGCCGTGCTGATCATCGCCGTCTGCTGCACGACCGGTTTTCTGGTGTTCATGGGCTATGCGATCCTGTTTTCGACATCGCATGCGCTGAAAGTATATCGCAATGCCCGGCGCTGGATCGAGGGCGCCATGGCCGGCTTCTATTGCTTTGCCGGCATCAAGCTGCTGACGAGCAATATCTGATACTGCCTCGCTTTAAGCGGCGGATCACTCCGCCGCGACGGTCTTCTGGCCGAACCGCTTTTCGATGTAATCGGTTACCAGCGCCTCGAAATCGGAAGCGATGTTCGGGCCGCGCAGCGTCATAGCCTTCTGGCCGTCGATGAAGACGGGAGCCGCCGGCGTCTCGCCGGTTCCGGGCAGCGAAATGCCGATATCGGCATGCTTGCTTTCGCCCGGACCGTTGACGATGCAGCCCATGACGGCAACGTTCAGCGCTTCGACGCCCGGATATTTCTCGCGCCAGACCGGCATGTTCTTGCGGATGTCGTTCTGGATATTCTGCGCCAGTTCCTGGAAGACCGTCGACGTCGTGCGACCGCAGCCGGGACATGCCGCAACGACGGGAATGAACTGCCGGAAGCCCATGACCTGCAGCAACTCCTGCGCCACCTGCACTTCGCGGGTACGGTCGCCGTTCGGCTCCGGCGTCAGCGAAACGCGGATGGTGTCGCCGATGCCATGCTGCAGCACATAGCCCATGGCAGCGGACGACGCGACGATGCCCTTCGAGCCCATGCCGGCCTCGGTGAGGCCGAGATGCAACGCATGGTCGGAACGCTCCGACAGCATGGAATAGACGGCGATCAGATCCTGCACCTGGCTGACCTTGGCCGACAGGATGATGCGGTTGCGCGGCAGGCCGATCTCCTCGGCAAGATCGGCCGAGATCAGCGCGGATTGCACGATCGTCTCGCGCGTCACCTGCCGGGCCGAGAGCGGCGAGCCTTCGGCAGCGTTCTTGTCCATCAGCGCGGTCAAGAGATCCTGATCGAGCGAGCCCCAGTTGACGCCGATGCGCACCGGCTTGTCGTAACGGATCGCCATCTCGATGATTTCGGCGAACTGCTTGTCCTTCTTGTCCTTGAAGCCGACATTGCCGGGATTGATGCGGTATTTCGCCAGCGCCTCGGCGCAGGCCGGATGATCGGCGAGCAGCTTGTGGCCGATATAATGGAAATCACCGATCAGCGGCACGTCCATGCCGAGCCGCAGCAGCCGCTCGCGGATCTTCGGCACGGCGGCAGCGCTTTCATCGCGATCGACGGTGATGCGCACTAGCTCGGAGCCGGCTTTGTAGAGGGCGGCGACCTGGGCGACGGTCGAATCGATATCGGCCGTATCGGTATTGGTCATGGACTGCACGACGACGGGTGCACCGCCGCCAACGATCACTCCGCCGACATCGACGGCAACGGAGGAACGGCGCGGTTTCGGATCGAAATCGGTGGCGGACGACATGGAAAACTCTCGCAGGCCTCGAAAATGGGTGCCTTTCAGGTGGATCACGAAGCGGTCGTTGTCAACCGCTCCGGCGATCTCTTTTGATCGGACGGAGTTTAGCCGTTACCGAGCAAAAGCGACGAAATTAATGCTTGGCATCCCCGATGCCGTCGGCGTAGCGCGCGAGCGACGAGAAGGCTAGCACGACGAGCAGCAGCACCGGCAGCGTCATCAGGACTGGTGAGAAGCCGACATGCTCGGCGGCAAAACCGATGGCCGATGGCGCGACCAGCATGCCGGAATAGCCGAGCGTCGTGACGACGGAAATGCTGATCCCTGGCTGCAGGCCAGGAATATTGCCGGCAGCGGAAAAGGCGATCGGCACCATGTTGGAAATACCGATGCCACAGAGCGCAAAACCGAGAATGGCGATCTCCGCATTCGGCGCCAGCGCCGCGGTCAGCATGCCGACGATGGCAAATACCGTGCAGATGCGCAGCGTTGTGATGGCGCCTAGCCAGTCGCGCACGAAATCGCCAGCAAAGCGCATGGTCGCCATGGTGCCGGAGAAAGCGGCGTAGCCGAAACCCGATAGCGCCACCGACGCACCTTTTTCCTGGCTGAGATAAAGAGCGCTCCAATCCAGGACCGCGCCTTCCGGCACCATGCAGAACAGCGCAACGATGCCGAGCAGCCACGGCAGCGGAATCATCGGCAGCTTTGCCTTCGGCTTGGCCTCATCGTGATGCGGCTGATCGCCGAGCACCATCGGCCAGGCAATGGCGACGAAAAGCACGGCAATCGCGGTCGAGGCCTCGGCATGACCGAGAATGCCCCAGCGCGAAATCAAGAGCCCACCGATCGCCGCGCCCAAAAGGCCGCCAAGGCTCCAGAAGGCGTGGCAGGAGGACATGATCGCCCGGCGCATGGATTTTTCGACCGAGACGGCATTGGCGTTCATCGCCACATCCATGGCGCCGATGAAACCGCCGAAGAGGAAGAGAGCGACGGCCGCGGTCCAGACATTCGGCGCAAGCGTCAGCGCCAGGATCATCGGCAGCAGCAGCACCGCGAAGGCGCGCACGACGACGCGCGAACCGCGCACGGCGATCTGCGCGCCGGCAAGCGGCATCATCACGAGTGAACCGACGCCGAAGACGAGGATCATCAACCCAAGCTCGAATTTCGTCAGTTGCAGCCGCTCGGCGAATTCGGGAATTTTCGGTGCCCAGCAACCAACCATGAAGCCATTCATCAGGAACATCAGCGAGACGGCTGCGCGCGATTTGGTGAAAAATGGGCTCCTGCGCTCCTTCAAACCCTCCAGTCTCGTTCCGTTGTCCATAAAAACTCCTCCCAAATCTGTGGCGCAGTCTATTTAAATCGATTGAAATCTCAACAATCGAAAAAGCCGCGTCAGTCACATTTCGTCTCCGTCTGTTAAAGTGGGGACGATGGCGCTACAACCCGGAATAAATAACACTGCCGGGCGTCACCCTGATAAAAAGTCCTATTGACGGCGTAAAATTAGGCTCCTATCGGTTGAGACCAGAAAGATTCTTTGGCCGGCCTCGAGTCGGGTCATCCTCTGGTGCATCCCCGTGAAAAACTCCATCAGCTATGGCATCCTGCTTACGGTGTTTGCCTACATGCTGTTCACCGCCCACGATTCGGCGGTGAAGCTGCTCGTCGCCTCCATCCCCGTCTGGCAGGTGCTGTTCATCCGAAGCTGCACCATTCTTGCCGGCTGCTTCGTCTTCGAAGGCCCCTCGCTCGTTCAGAAAGTGGCGCGCTCGCCGATCATCAAGCCGATGATCCTGCGCAGCGTCATCATCCTGATCGCCTGGATTTCCTATTACTCGGCAGCCTCCTACCTGCAGCTCGCCGAAGTGACGACGCTCTATTATGCAGCACCGATCGTCGGCACTATCCTCGCAACCATCGTGCTGCGTGAAAAAGTCACCGTCGCCCGCTGGATGGCAGTCGGCGTCGGATTCTGCGGCGTGGTGATCGCCTCCAACCCCGTGGGGCTATCGATTTCCTGGCCGGTTTATCTGGCGCTGCAGGCCGCCATCCTCTGGGCAAGCGGCATGGTGCTATTGCGCAAGACCGCGCTGCACGAAAAGAGCCATATCCAGATGGCAGTCTCCAACATTCTGTTCATCATCCTGACCGCCGGCATGGCGATTGCCCACTGGCACACACCGACGCCCTTCCAGATCGTGCTGCTGGCGCTGACAGGCATCATCGCCGGCGCCGGCCAGCTCGCCCTTTTCGAAGGCATGCGCCAGGCGCCAGTTTCGGTGCTGGCGCCGTTCGAATATACCTCGCTCGTCTGGGCCTTCCTGCTCGGCTACCTGATCTGGGGCGACATCCCCGGCCCCAACACCTTCATCGGCGCCATTCTGATCCTGAGCGCGGGGTTCATCATCATTATCAGCGAACGGATGAAGCGGCGGGCGGCGGCGGCTTGAGGTGCCTAGATGTGCTTTCGGCAAGCACAAGCCAGAGAGCGAGTCGTAAGCAAACGCTTCAACCGCCGGCGGATAGCCGTCACCCCACCGGAGCGACGGTCTGTTCGATGGGTTTCGGCTGCCGCATCAGAAGAGCCTGCATCGGCCGCTCGAAGAACTTGAGGAGCACCACCGAAATCCCGATCGTGCAAAGCGTGACCACCAGCAATATTCCGGTCACAAAGGGTAGGGAGAGATGCTTGCCCAACAGCTTGAGCGGAAGCTGCAGCGTGTAGGGGTGGATGAGATAGAGCGAATAGGAGGCGTCTCCCAGCAGAACCAGAATGGCCCATATTCTCCCGGCTGGCATCCTCATCAGCAGGAAGCCCGAGACGAGCAGGACGGCAAGCAGGCTCGAGGCGAAAAGACTGGGGCCGGCGAATGTCACGATGAAGAAATGAGCCCCGCAGGCCAGAAGAATGAGCAGAGCGGCGGCTATATTCGATCCGCTCCTGAAGGCGCTGTATGCCGAATATGCCTTATGAAGCATCATGCCGAGAACGAATTCGATCAATATCGGATTTGTATAGAAACGCCATTCGACCGATCCCTCCGGCCAAATCTCATGCAGCGCGATCAGGAAGAGGACGGCCGCGGAGGCGAACCAGGTTGCCCTGGCGCCAAAGATCAGACAGGCGCCATAAATTATGTAGAAGAACACCTCGTAACAAAGCGTCCAGCCCAGGAAAAGGATCGGCTGCACGGCGCCGCCGCTTTTCTGATAGGGGACGAAAAGAAGAGATTTGACGATCGTCTCCATGGTCACGATCGTCGAATTGAGCAGGCTGGGTTTCACAAGCGCAATCAAGACGACGACGAACGTCAACAGCCAGTAGAGCGGAACGATTCTGGCAATGCGCTTGCGTGCGAAATAGACAAGTCCGCGCGCCGGATTGGAGGAGTAGCTGATGATGAAGCCGCTGAGAACGAAGAAAACGTCGACGCCGGTCGCACCCATGAAGAAATAATTTCGATCGAGATGGTATTCGATCGCAAGGCCGCTTCCGAAATGGAAGAGAACGACGGAAAAAGCGGCCACGAACCGAAGAAACTGGAGAGAATCCAATTGTTTCAAGTTTGACCGCCGAATGGAAAGCGTCTGTTCGTTAATCATGAGGGCCCCAATCCGCTCTGATAGCTTGCTCCAACAAGGTTGCCATAGCCGCATTGGTGCTGCGGCTTGGATGCCAATCGCATCCGAAATCCTTCGGTTTGACGCGTAAATTCAGATATCGCAGGCGAGTTTCGCCTTTCGCGGCGCTCGCCTGGACGACGGCCTCGATCGCTTTCTCAGCCACATCGAAATCCTTCTGGGACATCATCGGACCGAGAGCGGCGTACAGATAGGCCTTTGGAAACTGATATCTGAGCCTGAAGATGAGCTTGACGTATTCCTCGATGAAATCGCTGGGATTCCTGTTGTCCGAAAAGTCGTTCGTCCCCAGATTGACGACCACTGCGGAAACGCGTTCGTCAGGAAGAGCGGGCACGCTCTTTCTCAACGGCGTCACGCTGTCGATGACATCAAGCATGGTTTTCGCATTCTTGCCTGTACGCGAAAGGCCGATTCCGGAAACAGCGAGCGTCGTAGGTTCCATCCCGAGGCTGCGCGCCGCGACCGCGGCATATGTCAGGTATTGATTTTCCGTTCCGGGGCTGAATTTACATCCGGGACCAACACCCTCGAGGCCATAGCCTGCGGTAATGGAGTCTCCGATTGCCACCAGCTTTGTGGCCGGTGTTTCCGCGGGCAGGAACGACCCATCGGTTTCGGCGGAAACGAATATGGTATCGCCGATCCATCCCTCGGTGCGACGCGTCGCGCGAATCTCGTGGGCGCCTTGCCGCAAGCCATCTGCAAGCTGGTAGCGGTGCTGCCCCGCTTGCAGATCAAGGCGCTGGGGAACGCCGTCCAGTTCGACCTCAAGGCTATTTTTCCCGGTATCAACGAGGGTAACCAAGAGCGACGTGCCTTCAAAACGCAACGCAAAACCACTGCCCGGCCAACCGAAAGCCGCATCGCTGGCGGCAACCCGGCCGATCCATTTCGATGGCCGCTCGATCGTTTCTGCCGCAAAGCACGGCATGAATGTACATAAACTCAGAAAAAGAAACGCAATCGCGACATGAAACCTCATGACCGGCCATGGCCGGCAGCGCGCAATGACGGGCAATTCATCACCTCTTCGGGCTGCGTCAGATCAATTTTACACTTTAAATTTCTAGTAGAATCGCAGTTTGATTGCTGCCGGTGTCTCGCGGCAAACTGCCGGGACACGTTAATGGAGGCGCATGCGCATGCCTGGAATGAAAGGTGCCGCGCCAAGACATCGATGAGATGACGAAATAGGGCAGCATTAAGAATAATAGGGCAGCATTGAGAATTGTCACTATGCCGCACCGCAACATTGATCAGCAATTATTAGCGGTAACGGAAGCAGCGGCTTCCTCGACGCTCCGTTCGCAATTTCTTGAGAAAAATATTCGCATTTGCCCGTTTATCTTGCAGTTTTCTACGCTTTCGCGATGCAAATTTTCTGCGATGTATGCGACACTGAATGAAACCGCTCCAGAAACGGAAGAAAACGATGAACTGGTTGAAGACTGTTGCCGCCGCCGCCCTCGTGCAGGCAGCGTTCCTGCTCCCCGCCCATGCCGGCGAAAACCTCAAGGCGATCCAATCGGCCGGCGTATTCAAGGTCGGCACGGAAGGCACCTATGCGCCTTTCACCTTTCATGACGAGAGCGGCAAGCTGACCGGCTTCGATGTCGAGATCGCGGAGGCGATCGCCGGCAAGCTGGGCGTCAAGGCGCAGTTCCTGGAAGGCAAGTGGGATGGCCTGATCGCCGGTCTCGACGCCAACCGCTACGATGCCGTCATCAACGAAGTTGGCGTCACTGAAGCCCGCAAGAAGAAGTATGACTTCTCCGAGCCCTACATCGCCTCCAAGGCCGTGCTGATCGTCAAGGACAGCAACACCGGCATCAAGGATTTTGCGGATCTCAAGGGCAAGAAGGCGGCACAGTCGCTGACCAGCAACTTCGGCAAGCTCGCAACCGAAGCCGGCGCCGAACTCGTCGGCACCGATGGCTTCGACCAATCGATCCAGCTCGTGCTGACCGGCCGCGCCGACGCGACCATCAATGACAGCCTTTCCTTCCTCGATTTCAAGAAGCACAAGCCCGACGCGCCGGTGAAGATCGTCGCCCAGCAGGCCAATGCCGATTTCTCCGCCGTCATCATCCGCAAGGGCGAGCCGGAACTGCTTGCTGCGATCAACAAGGCGCTGGCCGATATCAAGGCCGACGGCACCTATGACAAGATCTCCAAGAAATATTTCGGGCAGGACGTTTCGAAGTAAGAAGGCATAGGCAGGGACATAAAACTGTGAAAAAGATGCGTCCGGGGTCACCTCCGGACGCATTCTGTTATCGAAAGGCTTCTCCTTGGAGCATTGGCTGCAACTGATGTGGGAGTCACTGGGCACGCTGCTTTGGGCGGGGCTCGTCTTCACCATCCCGCTCACCTTGATCACCTTCGTTCTCGGCCTTCTGCTCGGCCTGCTCACCGCCGTCGTCAGGCTGTTCGCCCCGGCGCCGTTCGTTGCCATCGCCCGCTTCTATGTCTGGGTGATCCGCGGCACCCCGCTTCTGGTGCAGCTCTTCGTCATCTTCTACGGCCTGCCGAGCCTCGGCATCCTGCTCGATGCTTTTCCCGCCGCCATCATCGGCTTTACGCTGAGCGTCGGCGCCTATACGTCCGAAATCATCCGCGCCGTCATTTCCTCCGTGCCGAAGGGCCAGTGGGAAGCCGCCTATTCGATCGGCATGAACTGGCGCCAAGCCATGAGCCGCACCATCCTGCCGCAGGCAGCGCGCGTCGCCGTGCCGCCGCTATCCAACACCTTCATTTCGCTGGTCAAGGATACGTCGCTCGCCGCCGCCATCACCGTGCCGGAGCTGTTCCAGGCCGCGCAGCGCATCGTGGCAACGACCTATGAGCCGCTGATCCTCTATATCGAGGCCGCCATCATATATCTCGTGCTCAGCACCTTTCTTTCAACGCTGCAGGGTTACCTCGAACGCCGCTTCGCCCGCTCGGGCGGCACACTGGAGGCACAGGCATGATCGAGCTTTCGCATATCGAAAAGCGCTTCGGCGACAATGTCATCCTCAAGGACATCAGCCTGATGATCCCGGAGGGAACGGTGACGGCGCTTGTGGGGCCTTCGGGCGGCGGCAAGAGCACGCTGCTTCGCTGCATCAACCTTTTGGAAATCCCGACCGCCGGAACGATCCGCATCGGCGGGGAGACGGCCACCTTCCAGCCGGGCAAGAAGCCCTCCTGGCAGGATATCCAGAAAATCCGCCGCCAGACGGGCATGGTCTTTCAGAATTTCCAGCTCTTTCCGCATCAGACCGCGATCGGCAACGTCATGGAAGGGCTGACCACCGTGCTGCGCTGGCCGGCGGACAAGGCCCGCGCCCGCGCCGTCGAGCTTTTGACCAAGGTCGGCATGGCCCACAAGATCGACGCCTGGCCCTCGACGCTCTCGGGCGGCCAGCAGCAGCGTGTCGCCATCGCCCGCGCGCTTGCCCCCTCCCCGCGCGTGCTGCTCTGCGACGAACCCACCTCGGCGCTCGATCCGGAACTGGCGGCCGAAGTCGTCGATGTGCTGGGCAAGCTCGCCAACGAAGGCACAACGATGGTCATGGCAACGCATGATCTGCGCCTGGCATCGAAGATTGCCAACAATGTCGTGTTCCTCGAGGCGGGCAACATCGTCGAGACCGGCTCCTCACGCAATATCTTCTCCAACCCTGCACAGGAGCGGACCAAGCAGTTCATCTCGACGCTGAATGCCGGCCACAGCTACGACATCTAAGCCGTCGACCTAGAGCAATTCCAGGAAAAGTGCGCAGCGGTTTTCCGTCCGGAATTGCGAGGCGATAAAGAGATAGAGCGACTCAGAGATTCCGTGAAAAACTGAACCGCTCTAGGTCGAAAGCTCCGATGTTGGGGCAAGCCGCGCATTGACGCTGCGCGGCTTTGCGGTTAGCTCTAATGCCATGAACGCGGCACTCGTTATCGTAGTGGGAGGAAGGCGCATGGGCGGGATGGCGTAGCCATCCGGCGAAAGCACCCATGCGCGGTAAGCAGGCTCCTGACGGGGCCTTTTTTATTGCCCGGATTCCGGCGGCGTCTCGTCAGATCCCCTTCGACTTCCCATCCACACGACGGACAAGGCCATGACGCGCACCGAAAGCCGCATCGACCATTCAGCCAGGCAAGCAACCGAAGACCCGACCCTCGCATCAACCGTCGCACAGCCGCGGCTGATAACCCTCATCCTGCTCTCGGCACTTGCCGTGCTGCCCGTAAATATGATCCTGCCGTCCCTGCCGAAGATATCGGCGGCATTCCATGCCGATTTCGCTCTCGTGAACCTCTCCGTCGCGGGCTTTTCCATCGTGACTGCATTCCTGGAAGCGATTGGGGGAGCGATATCGGATCGGTTCGGACGCCGGCCGGTTGTCCTGACGGCGCTCGCGATCTTCATCATCGCCTCGATGGGCTGCGTTCTCGCTCCGACTATCGGCATTTTCCTGCTGTGCCGCATGATGCAGGCGTGCATCGGCCCGTGCTATTCCATCGCCCTCGTCATCATCAAGGAAACATCCGACGAGCGCCAGGCTGCCAGCAAGTTCGGCTATCTCGCCATGGGATGGGCGCTGGCGCCGATGGTCGGACCGATGGTCGGCGGCTCGCTGGACGAGATTTTCGGTTGGCAGGCAAGCTTCATTGTCCTTGCGATCTTCGGTAGCGCCGCCTTCCTCCTGTCCCTGCGCGAGCTCAAAGGATCGAAAGCGTCCGTCTCAGCTACACGCGGAAACTATCTTGCCTCCTATGCCGTGCTTCTGAGTTCTAGTCGGTTCTGGGCCTATACGCTCTGCATGGCCTGCTCGATGGGCGTGCTCTATATCTTCCTCGGCGGAGCACCGCTCACGATAGGCGATGCCCTCGGCGGCTCGAGCGCCAAGCTCGGCTTCTACATGGGCATGGTTCCCGCCGGCTTCATTGTCGGCAGCTATCTCGCCGGCCGCTATGGCGCAAGAATCCCGATCGGCACAATCCTCGTCATCGCGCGGCTGCTGACCTGCATCGGTCTGTCAATTGGGCTCGCCTTGTCGCTATTGGGCATGACGGAGGTTCTGGCGCTCTTCGGCCCCTGCATCTTCATCGGCATAGGCAACGGCTTGACCATGCCGGCCGCCAATAGCGGCGCCATGTCTGTTCGCTCCAATATGATCGGGACGGCTGCAGGGCTGGCCGCTGCCATGCGAATTGCCGGCGGCGCGCTGATCGGTTCGATCGGCGGGCTGTTCATCGCGCGATCGCCAACGATCCATACGCTCTTCACCCTGATGCTGGCATCGGCGTTGCTCGCGCTGCTGGTGGCCCTGTGGGCAGCCCTCCTCGATCGGAATCCTCGCAAACCGAGTTAAAAGACACTGCTGCCGCAAAACCGACTGCAACAGTCAGGCTTTGCGGCAGAAGATAGTCAGCATCTCAGTCGACGGACGGCTTCATAAGCCCAACTTGCCGCTCAGGCGCCATAGACGACAAGCAGATCCTTGGCGTCGATCTGGTCGCCGGCACGCACCAGCACCTCGGAGATCGTACCATCCTTTTCCGCGTGCAGCGCAGTCTCCATCTTCATGGCCTCGATGGAAACAAGCACGTCGCCGGCCTTGATCGCCTGGCCGGGCGAGACAAAGACGGTTGAGATGACGCCCGGCATCGGCGCGCCAACATGGGCGGCATTACCGGTCTCGGCCTTGCGGCGCACCGCGCTGCCGGAGGCCCCATGGGCGCGATCCGGCACCTTGATGCGGCGCGGCTGGCCGTTGAGTTCGAAAAAGACAGTCACCATGCCCTTTTCGTCGGTCGCCGTCATCGCCTGGTTGACGATGACGAGCGTCTTGCCCTTCTCGATCTCGGCAAAGAGCTCATCGCCTTCCTTGAGACCGTAGAAATAGGCCGGCGTCGGCAATACCGAGACAGGTCCGTATGTGTCGGCAGCCAGTGCATAGTCGGTGAAGACTTTTGGATACATCAGGTAGGAGGCGAATTCGAAATCGTCGACCTTGCGCTCGAGCTTCGTCTCGATGACTTTACGCTCGGCATCGAGATCGGCTTCGGCAAGCAGCGAACCGGGCCGGACGGTATAGGGCTTGTCGCCCTTCAGCGCCTTCTTCTGCAGCGCTTCCGGCCATCCGGACGGCGGCTGGCCTAGATCGCCCTTGAGCATGGAAACGACCGAATCCGGGAAAGCGATATCCTTCGCTGGGTTCTCCACATCGGCGACCGTCAGGTCCTGGCTCACCATCATCAGCGCCATGTCGCCGACGACCTTGGAGGACGGCGTCACCTTGACGATATCGCCGAACATCTGGTTGGCATCGGCATAGGCCTGCGCCACCTTGTGCCAGCGGGTCTCGAGACCGAGCGAGCGGGCTTGTTCCTTGAGATTGGTGAACTGACCACCTGGCATTTCGTGCAGATAGACTTCCGAAGCCGGCCCCTTGAGATCGCTTTCGAAGGCGGCGTACTGATGGCGCACGGCTTCCCAGTAGAAGGAGATGCGGCGAATCCATTCGGGATCGAGGCCCGGATCGCGCTCGGAGCCTTTCAGCGCCTCGACGATCGAGCCGAGGCAGGGCTGCGAGGTATTGCCGGACAGCGCATCCATCGCCGCATCGACGGCATCGACGCCGGCATCGACCGCAGCGAGCACCGTCGCAGCCGCAATACCCGACGTATCATGCGTGTGGAAGTGGATCGGCAGACCGGTCGCCTCGCGCAGCGCCTTGAACAGCACCTTGGCGGCCGCCGGCTTCAGCAAGCCCGCCATATCCTTCAGCGCGATGATATGGGCGCCGGCCTTTTCCAGCTCGACGGCAAGATCGGTGTAATATTTCAGATCGTATTTCGGCCGCGCGGAATTGAGGATGTCGCCCGTGTAGCAGATCGCCGCCTCGCAGAGCTTGTTCTCCTCGGCAACGGCATCCATCGACACGCGCATGTTCTCGACCCAGTTCAAGCAGTCGAAGACGCGGAAGAGATCGACGCCGCCTTTGGCCGCCTGGCGGACGAAATACTTCACGACATTGTCGGGATAATTCGTATAGCCGACGCCGTTTGCGCCGCGCAAAAGCATCTGCAGCAGCAGGTTCGGCGCACCCTCACGGATCAGCGACAGACGCTCCCACGGGTCTTCCGTGAGGAAGCGCATGGAAACATCGAAGGTGGCGCCGCCCCAGCATTCGAGCGACAGGAGCTGCGGCAAAGCGCGCGCATAGGTGCCGGCGACGCTGGCGATGTCATAGGTGCGCATGCGGGTCGCAAGCAGCGATTGATGGCCGTCGCGCATCGTCGTGTCGGTCATCAGCACGCGTTTTTCATTGCGCATCCATTCGGCGAATTTCTGCGGACCGAGCTTGTCCAGCAACTGCTTGGTGCCATCCGGAATAGCGCTGTCGATATAAGGCAGTACCGGGTTGGCAGTCTTGGACGATGGCGCGGGGCGCCCGCGGGTCTCCGGGTGACCGTTGACGGTGACATCGGCGAGATAGGTCAGAAGCTTGGTGGCGCGATCCTGGCGCTTGACCTGTTGGAACAGCTCCGGCGTCGTGTCGATGAAGCGCGTCGTATAGCTGTTGTCGCGGAATTTCGGATGCGTGATGATCGCTTCGAGGAAGGTGAGGTTCGTCGCCACGCCGCGAATGCGGAATTCGCGCAGCGCGCGGTCCATGCGGGCGATCGCCTCCTGCGGGTTCGGCGCCCAGGCCGTCACCTTCACCAGCAGCGGATCGTAGTAGCGGGTGATGATCGCGCCGGTATAGGACGTGCCGCCGTCAAGGCGGATGCCGAAACCCGAAGCCGAGCGATAGGCAGTAATGCGGCCGTAATCCGGAATGAAGTTATGTTCCGGATCTTCCGTCGTCACGCGGCACTGCAGGGCATGGCCGTTGAGGCGAATGTCTTCCTGGCGTGGAACACCCGATTCCGGCGTGCCGATGGCGAAACCGTCGAGAATATGGATCTGCGCCTTGACGATATCGATGCCGGTGACGACTTCGGTCACCGTGTGCTCGACCTGGATGCGCGGATTGACTTCGATGAAGTAGAATTTGCCTGTGTCGGCATCCATCAGATATTCGACGGTGCCAGCGCCGACATAATTCGTCGCGTTGGCGATCTTCAGCGAATAGGCGGCCAGCTCCTGGCGCTGCGCTTCCGTGAGATAGGGGGCCGGCGCGCGTTCGACGACCTTCTGGTTGCGGCGCTGCACCGAACAGTCGCGCTCGAACAGATGCACGACGTTGCCGTGCGTGTCGCCGAGAATCTGGCTTTCGACGTGGCGGGCGCGCTCGACGAGCTTTTCGAGATAGACCTCATCCTTGCCGAAGGCGGCCTTCGCCTCGCGCTTGGCTTCCGTCACTTCCTTGGCGAGATCGGCCTCGGAGCGGATGACGCGCATGCCGCGGCCACCGCCGCCCCAGGAGGCCTTGAGCATGACCGGATAACCGATTTCAGCCGCCATCTTGGCGACTTCCACCATGTCGTCAGGCAAGGGATCGGTGGCCGGCACGACAGGCACGCCGACCGAAATTGCCAGATTACGCGC
Organism: Rhizobium sp. BK098; assembly: GCF_014193155.1. Taxonomy (NCBI): domain Bacteria; kingdom Pseudomonadati; phylum Pseudomonadota; class Alphaproteobacteria; order Hyphomicrobiales; family Rhizobiaceae; genus Rhizobium; species Rhizobium sp. BK098. The sequence continues at coordinate 231,007 of NZ_JACHYY010000005.1, forward strand.
AGCAACCTTGTTGCCGAGCTGGCGCATCGTATCGGCGCGAGGCCCGATGAAGATGATGCCGGCGGCATCGCAGGCATCGACGAATTCGGGGCTTTCCGACAGCAGGCCATAGCCGGGGTGGATGGCATCGGCGCCGGAGAGCTTGGCGACGCGTATGACTTCCTCGATCGACAGATAGCTCTCGATCGGCCCGAGGTCACGGGCAAGATGTGGACCGCGACCCACCTGATAGCTCTCGTCCGCCTTGAAGCGATGCAGCGCGAGTTTGTCTTCCTCGGCCCAGATGGCCACCGTTTTTATGCCAAGTTCGTTGGCGGCGCGGAATACGCGGATGGCGATTTCGGAACGGTTGGCAACCAGGATCTTGGAAATGGGCAATGCTGTCTCCTCACGGCATCGAAACGGGCAATGCTGCACCCGCGAAGAGAATTCTTAACTTCTTGTCACGGGAAGTTCAATTTCTCCTGCGACATCCGGCATCAAAATAGTTGCCTTTATGGAATAAGTCCGTTTCTGAAGGCGATAGCCACGATATGCTGCCGATTTCTGGCCTTCAGCTTGTCCTGGATACTGTTCATGTACCAGTCGACGGTATGATTGGAAATCTTCAGCAGTCGGCTGATCTCGATCGAGGTCATGCCGTCGGCCAGATGGCTGAGCACTTCCATCTCACGCTTGGTCAGCTTCAGCTCGGCCGCTCCCACTCTCTCAAGGTATTGGGCCTCGTCTCGAAACTCCAGAAGTCGCCAAAAGACTTTTTTGGCGACCGCCTCGAAAACGGAAATCTCGGTTGGAGAGAGATCGACCGCCTCGCCGCCGATCGTCATGCTTCCCAGCAGGCCGTTGCGACCATGGATTGGGAAGAGATAGCCGTCGGCAAGCCCGTTGGCGCGGGCGTCCGCCATCATCTGCTCCATGCGCCGCCGCAGCGGGTCCTTCTTCAGCGCCGCCACGGCATCGCTCCAGCGGAAAGGGCGTTGCGCCTGGGCCGCATAGCGCGCAACCGGATCGACGAGCATGTACCTCTTGCGGACATAAGTCAGCGGCCACTGATCGGGCCAGCGACCCGCCAGCATGAAATGCGCAACATCGACATTCGGCCGCGCTCGCTTCAAGACGCCATAGAAATCGAACTTATAGGAGCGAAGCGCGAGCTCGAGCTCGGCCACGACGTCCTCCGCGAGCTTGCATTCCTCGATCACGACAAGCAATTGTATTAGCGAATGGATATTCACAGTTACCTCTTGGCCTCGCAGCCCGAATGATCGGCGGACGAGCTTGCCATCCTGCTCGCCCGGTCCCATAGCCGAGCTTAATCGGCGGCAACATACTCAGGCCGACGCAAAATTGAACGCCTTTGGCGATTTTTTTGCCGTTCAACCCTGAATAGCCGTCCTTTGCGTGACTTAAAGGTAACGGTTAACGCAGCGGTGGATTCATTCCCAAACTGTCATATTTCTGCGGCGAACGATAGCACCACTTTCCGCGGCAACGCGTCTAACGCGAGAAATTCCCCTTAAAAAACAGCTTCAGATTCCGTTAATCGCCGGTTCAGGTACCGATCTGTAGTGTCACAACATTCCGAGTTTTGCTGATGCACAGAGGGTGCCTGACGTGTCACTGTTCAAAGTCTATGCAAGAGCCCTGAAGTATCTTGGCGCGTATCGATACCGCGTATGGATGGTCGTGATCGCAAACATCGCGCTTGCGATGACCACCATCTACGAACCGGTTTTGTTCGGCCGCATCTTCGACGCCATTGCCAAGAAGGAAGCCGTCACGCCGACCATGATGCTGTGGGCGGGCTTCGCCGTCTTCAGTGCTGTCGCCTTCATCGTGGTGTCCCGCGAGGCCGATCGCCTTGCGCATGGTCGCCGCGCCTCCCTGCTTACCGAAGCATTCGGCCGCATCATCTCGATGCCGCTTTCCTGGCATAGCCAGCGCGGCACGGCGAGCGCGCTGAACACGCTGCTGCGCGCCTGCGAAGCGCTGTTCGGCCTGTGGCTCGAATTCATGCGCAATCACCTCACGACCGCCGTCGCGCTCGTCATCATGATCCCGACGGCCATGGCCATGGACCTGCGCCTGTCCGCAGTCCTCGTCCTGCTCGGCGTCTTCTACTGGTTCATAGGCCGTCTGGTCATGAGCCGCACGAAGGATGGCCAGACCTCGGTCGAAAGCCACTACAATACCGTCTTCTCGCATGTGAGCGACTCGATCAGCAACGTCTCGGTGCTGCATAGCTACAACCGCATCGAAGCTGAAACCAAGGCGCTGAAGTCGTTCACCGAACGCCTCCTGCAAGCTCAGTATCCGGTCCTCGACTGGTGGGCACTTGCCGGCGCCCTGAACCGCACGGCCTCGACCGTTGCCATGATGGCGATCCTCATGATCGGTACCGTCCTCGTCCAGGATGGCAGCTTGAGCCTCGGCGCGCTCATCACCTTCATCGCCTTTGCCAACGTGCTGATCGGCCGCCTGGAGCAGCTGCGCAACTTCGCCAACCAGATTTTCGAGGCCCGCGCCAAGCTCGAAGACTTCTACACGCTGGAAGATTCGGTTCGCGACCGCGAAGAGCCGGCCGGCCTTGCTGAAATCAAGGACGTCAAGGGTGAAGTGGAATTCCGCGATGTCTCCTTCGGCTTCGCCAACTCGTCGCAGGGCCTGCACGACATCTCCTTCAAGGTGAAGGCTGGCCAGACCGTCGCCATCGTCGGCCCGACCGGCGCCGGCAAGACGACGCTCGTCAACCTGCTGCAGCGTGTCTTCGATCCGCAGAGCGGCCAGATCCTCGTCGACGGTCACGACATCACCAAGGTGACCCGCAAGTCGCTCCGCCGCTTCATCGCCACCGTGTTCCAGGATGCAGGCCTGCTGAACCGCTCGATCAGCGACAACATCCGTCTCGGCCGCGAAGGTGCGACGCAGGAGGAAATGATCCGCGCAGCCCAGGCCGCCGCCGCCAACGATTTTATCGAAACCCGCGAAAGCGGCTACGATACCCGCGTCGGCGAGCGTGGCAACAAGCTCTCGGGTGGTGAACGCCAGCGTATCGCGATCGCCCGCGCCATCCTGAAGGATGCGCCAATCCTCGTGCTCGATGAAGCAACGAGCGCGCTCGACGTCGAAACGGAAAACCGGGTCAAGACGGCGATCGACAACCTGCGCCAGAACCGCACGACCTTCATCATTGCGCACCGCCTGTCGACGGTTCGCGAGGCCGACATGGTCCTCTTCCTGGACAACGGCCGCATCATCGAGAACGGCAGCTTCAACGAGCTCAGCCAGAGCAACGGCCGCTTCGCTGCCCTCCTGCGCGCCAGCGGCATCCTGACGGACGAGGAAGTCCGCAAGGCACACACGACGGAACACGAAGCCGCCTGATCTTCGCAAGGGGCCTAAGATCGAAGCCGGGAGAACCTGTTCTCTCGGCTTTTTGCTGTCGAGCTGTGGGCAGATGATATTTGTGAAACCGGCGTGACGCAGCAGCCACCCTAAGACCAGCCCCTCCCCCTTGTGCGCGGGGGGTTATCGCATATGGGCTGAAATCGCAGCTGCCTCCTTCTCCCCAGCGGGGAGAAGGTGCCGCCAGGCGGATGAGGGGGTGCCCGCCAAGACCACGAAAATCCATGAATTCAAATCGATAGCCTTCTCATCCGACCCTTCGGGCCATCTTCTCCCAAAGGGGAGAAGGAATTTCCGGTGCCGATCCATCCCATATGCGATACCCCTGCCGCCTGCGGAGGTTAGGGTGAGGGGGCAATGCCTGCAAGGAGCGGGCCAGTAAGATCCGATTGCCTCGATCGAAGCCACGTGACCAACCTAAAAAGAAAGACCCAGCGGGAAAACCGGGTCTTTCCGTTTTCTGATCGGAGGTCAATACGGACGAATGCCGACTGGAGTTAGGGTCGATATCCGACCGGCATCGGATCAGAACTTGCACTTGAAGCTTAAGCAGGCCCATCCAGTTGTCAGTGCCGATCCAGTTAATCGAGCCGCCGCTCCCTCGGCGACTGCGGAAAGATCGATAAGCCGACCCGCGCAGGCACGCGGCGCGGCCGAGCCCTCAGTGACGCTTTACGAAATGAGCAGGCATGGCGACCGGCCTCGCCGGTGCTTTCGCCGTGCTCTGGCTAGCAAGCTGAAGCCTCTTATGCTCGAGATGGTAGGCATAGAGGAATTGTGCGGTGATGCCGAAGACGACATAGATGGCACCGACGACGGGGCTCTTGTTGGTCACGTAGAGAAGAACCTGGCCGGCCATGGCGAGGATGGTGCCCGCAACGAAGATGTTCAGCGAATGCCGCCCGAGGATTGTCAGCGGGTGGTTCGTCGAACGGCGCAGGAACGCCGAAATGGCGGGGATACTGACGATCAGATAGGCGAGCGCCAGAACATGCAGCAGCCGCGGCAGCGACAGGAAGGTCTTGTCGAAGCCGGTGACGACGGTCGGCAGACCGAGCATGGCGAGGTAGTCGCCGAGTATCCATAGCTTGTCGGTCACCCAGATGAAGGACACGAGCACATAGGCACAGGCGAGCGCGATCAGAACCGGATGGGCGGGGATTTGCCCGCCGCGCTTGACATGCATGCTGACAATGAAGCCGATGACGAAAAGCAGCTGCCAGGATAGCGGGTTGAGGAACCAGAAACCATCAAGCAGCGTCGTGTGCGGCGCGATGTAATAGATGCCGGATACCAGCCAGACGCCGACCGAAATTGCGAGCAGAAGCAAGGGGCTCCTCGCCTGCAGCAGCATGATCAGCGGCAGCATGAGGAACAGGGCACCGTACATGGGCAGAATATTGTTGTAGCCGATTTGATGTCCGAGCGTCAGTAGCGCGGGAATGCCGCGCGCCGGATCCATCAGCAGGGCCAGGATATTCACTTCGCAAAGCAGGCCCTTCTGGTGGAAAATCCATGCGCCGGAGATGAAAAGCACCAGGGTCACGAAGGTCGTGATCATATGCGCCGTATAGAGCGTGAAGGCCCGCTTGATCGCCTTCCATGCCATCTTCAGCCGATTACCCGGAAGAAATCTCGTTCCATAGGCAAGGCCGACCGACATGCCGGAAATCAGCACAAAGGCTTCGGCGCCATCGGAGAAGCCGAAATTCTTGGAGGTCAAATCCTCGAAGATCTGCCCCGGCACATGGTTTATGAAGATCATGATCAGAGCCAGGGCTCTGAGAACATCCAGTCGGGTATCCCTCTGCGAGACCGGCTTCGGCACGCTCACCCGTTGCGCCGGTGCCAGGCTCATCTGCGCCCTTGAATTCATCAAACTCTCCTGTTCCGACACTCAAATGCAATCGGGGCCAAAGAGTTCCCCCTTTGGCCCCGATCGTCGAAGCGAAGCAGTGCAGAAACGCTACTGTCCGATCGGAAAGCCCTCTTCGGGATGGGCGACCGCCCTGTCATTGATAGTGACCGAGTATCCCGTCGCATCGGGCGCTTTTGAGACGGAAATACGGTAATTTCCGCTCGGCAGTTCGATATCTGCCGCAAAGCCATCCCAGTTCGAAGGCAATGCCGGCTTGACGAAAAGTCGTCCGTTTTTCACACGGATGCCGAGAATGCCTTCGACAGCGACGCGATAGAGCCAGCCGGCGGATCCCGTATACCAGGTCCAGCCGCCACGGCCCGTCAACTGTCCTTCGCCGTAAATATCAGCAGCGACCACATAGGGCTCTACACGATAGGTATCGGCCTGATCACGATCGCGTGCATGGTTGATCGGGTTCAGCATGTCGAAGCAATGCCAGGCATCGTCGCCGCGATTCATTTCTGCCAGCGCCATGACCACCCAGGTGGCCGCGTGAGTGTACTGGCCGCCATTTTCGCGCACACCGGGCGGATAGGACTTGATGTAGCCCGGATCGCGCGCCGACTTCGCGAAGGGCGGCGTGAACAGCCGGATGATACGGTTTTCATCGTCCACCAGCTTCTCGAGCACGGCATTCATCGCCTTCTCGCCGCGCGCCCTGTCACCTTCGCCGGAGAGAATGTTCCAGGACTGCGCGATCGAATCGATCTGGCACTCGAAATTCTCGCTAGAGCCGAGCGGGCTGCCATCGTCGAAATAGCCGCGGCGATAATGACCGCCGTCCCAGCCCGCCGATTCTAGCGCCTTGCGCAGTTCCGGCAGATGGTCGGACCAGCGCTTGACGCGCTCCTTGTCGCCGCGTGCTTCGGCATAGGGCAGGAATGCGGTTAGCATGCCGGCAAGGAACCAGCCGAGCCAGACACTTTCGCCGCGGCCCTGGATGCCGACGCGATTCATGCCGTCGTTCCAGTCGCCGCCGAGGATCAGCGGCAAGCCACTGCCGCCCTTGCGCTTGATCGCGAGATCGAGAGCCAGAGCCGCATGTTCGTAGACGCTGACTTTGTCCTGCGACACGGTCGGCTGGTAGAAGACGTCATGCGTGCCGGGCATCAGCGCCGCACCCTCGACGAAGGCAAGTTCCTCATCGAGGAGCGACTTGTCGCCCGTTACCGTGCAGTACTGGTCGATGGCATAGGCAAGCCAGACGACGTCGTCCGAGATATGGGTACGCACGCCGGCGCCGCTGCCCGGCAGCCACCAATGCTGCACGTCGCCTTCGCGGAACTGACGCTGGGCCGCATTGAGGATCTGGTTGCGGGCAAGCTCCGGTCTATGCACCAGGAATGCCAGCGTATCCTGCAACTGGTCGCGGAAGCCGAAGGCACCCGACGACTGGTAGAAGGCGGTACGCGACATGATACGGCAGCCAAGGCTCTGATAGGGCAGCCAGGCATTGATCATGTTGTTCATCGCCTTGTCCGGCGTCGAGATCTTCACATGGCCGGTGAAGCCGTCCCAGAACTCCCGACCTGCCGAAAGCACGGCCTCGAAATCGGCCTTGCGGATTTCCGAGACCAGCGCGCGGGCCTCTTCGACCGTGGCCGTATCGCCCATATAGAAGCAGATTTCCTTCTGCTCGCCGGCGGCAATCGTCACGTCGAAGGCCAGAGCACCGCAGGGATCGCCATCAAGATCGGTCGAGTTGGAGAGCACAGCAGCCGTCACGACGGCTTCCGGCATCTGGATCGTGCCATGGCGGCCGATGAACTCGCGGCGGCTTGCCGAGAAGCTCGAATGCGTCTCGCTCGCCGCCATGAAGGCGGTCCGCTTGAAGTAGTCGATACTGTAGGGGTTGTTGGCAAACAGCGCGCCCGTCTCCTCATCCAGCGTCGACAGGATGAAGGGTCTGGTCTTGTTCTGATTGATGCCGAGCACCCATTCCGCATAATTGTAGATCCGCAGCCGCCGGCTGCCGGCGCCCTTGTTGCTGAGTCGCAGACGGAAGAGCTTGACCGGACGCTCGCGATCGATGGTCTGCGTCAGCTCCAGTGCCACGCCATCGTCTTCGCTCGAGAAGACGGAATAGCCGAGACCGTGACGGGCCTCGAAGCGGACCTTCGCATTGCGCGACAAGCCGGCATAGGGCGTCATGACCTTGTTGCTGTCGAGGTCGGCGACATAAAGCGCCTCGCCCGGACGGTTGATGACCATGTCGTTGGTCCAGGGCGTCAGCTGATAGTCGCGCGAGTTGTGGCTCCAGGTGAAGCCGCCGCCTTCGGCAGGAACGTGGAAGCCGAAGCGCTCGTTCGAGATTACGTTGATCCACGGATGCGGCGTCGACTGACCGCCCGGCAGACGCACGACATATTCGCGACCGTCCTTGGAGAAGCCGCCGTAACCGTTCCAGAAATCGAGATCGTCCTGCGCCTCGATAGGCTCGGCCGCAAAAACGGAATCTTGCAGCGCGAGCGGTACGGAGAGACGATTGACCGGCGTCGTTTCCTCGGACTGGGTCGAGGCAAACAGCGTCGCCGCGCGCGCGATCTGATCGACGAGCTTGCCGTTGCGGGCATGGAAGATCACCCGCGATGCGGCAAGGATCTCCTGGTAGGTCTCGTTTTCGATCTGGTCCTTGCGAACCGAGAAGATATTCTGCCTGAGACCGTCGCCCTGGTTGTGACGGACGTGCTCGACGAGCTTATCCAGCTCGCGCTGCATGTCCTGGGCCTGCTCGACAGCGCGTTCGTTGACGATCACCAAATCGGCGCTGATGCCGCGTGAACGCAGATATTCCGCCGCCATCAGGGCTTCCCGGGCGATTTCGAGGTCGATATCGTCGTTGATGCGCAGGGTGAAGATCGGGAAATCGCCTGAGATCGTCACCGGCCAGAGCGCGGATTGCGAATGCAGGCCGGCCTGCACGGTGGCGCCGTCGGCGCGCAGGTGCATGTCCGGATAGACCAGATAGCGGGCGAGCTTCTGGAAGGCGGCCGCCTGCTGCGAGGTAACGCCGACATGGCGCATCTGCATCTGCGTGCGGGTCCACGCCTGCGTCAGCTCGATGCCGAAGGTGTCGGGATTGCGGTAGCGCTCGACCGCCTTATCGACCTCTTCGCGGTTCGGCGCGGCAATGGTCCAGAAGATGATGCTGACCTTCTTGCCGGCGGGAACGCGCACGACGCGACGCAGCGACAGGCAGGCATCCATGGTGAAGCCGTCCGTGCCGGAGAGCGTCGCACCCGGATCGAAGGCTGCAGCTTCCGCAAGCGTGCGGCCGCGGCCGAGGAATTTGCGGCGGTCGGTTTCGAATTCGGTCGGACGTTCCGATCCGGCATTGTCGACGACCAGATGGGCGACCGACATGTCAGGCTCGTTATAGTCGCGCTTGTTGCGCTCTGCGCGGATCACGTCACCGCTGTTGCCGATCTCTGTGCGCACGAACATGCGCGTAAAGACCGGGTGACCGGAATCGACGTCGTCACTCGCAAGGGCCGGCTCAAGATAGGAGGTCACTTCGATGAAGCGGTCCTCCGTGCCCATGTTGAGCAGCGTCACACGGCGGCCTTCGGCATCATGCTCGGTGGCGACGATGCATTCGACGTCGCTGGTGAGATCGCCGACCGTCTTGCTGTATTCGACCTTTTCATCGCTGAAGGCGACCTTGGCCTTTTCCCCTTCGATGCTGCGCGGTTCCGCGGTCGCCGACCACCATTGGCCGGAGGCGGTATCGCGCAGGAAGATGAAGGTACCCCAGCGGTCCTCCGTCGGGTCGGCCCGCCAGCGCGAGACGGTCAGGCCGTTCCAGCGCGAATAGCCCGCGCCGGTCGCGGTCAGCATGACCGAATAATGACCGTTGGAAAGGAAGGCGAGCTCGCGATCCTGCGTCGCCGGATCGGCGATCTTGCGGATTTCCGGACGCAGCATGTCCTCCTGGATATTAGCCGGCTGGTCGCTCTCGTGCTTGGCGGCCATGACCGGAATATCGCGCGGCGCCTTTTCCTGCAGCAGCAGTTCGGCCGCTTCGATCACCGGATCGGCATGGAAGAGTTCGCGCAGGCGTCCGTTGAAGGCGACGTTGGCGATCGCGGCGATCGACATGCCGTGATGGTGTGCATAGTAGTTGTAGACCACCGCGCACTTCTTGCCTTCGGGAACGCGGGTCGGCGTGAAATCGACGGCATCATGGAAGCCGTAGATGCCGAGCGCGCCCACCTTACGCAATTTCTGCAGGTTTTCGAGCGCCGCAGCCGGGCGATACTGGCTGGCGAGGATCGAGGCATAAGGCGCGATGACGGCGTTCTGGCCGAGGCCGCGCTTGAGGCCGAGCGAAGGCACGCCGAAATTGGTGTACTGGTAGTGCATATAGTGGTCGCGGGCGTTGAAGGCCGCTTCTGAAATACCCCAGGGGATATCGGAGCCAAGTCGCTTGGCGTAGTTCATCTGCTCCTGCACGACCAGATTATTCGTCTGGTTGAGGATACCGCCCTGGCGCTCCTGCATGACGAGCGGCGGCATCAGATATTCAAACATCGAGCCCGACCACGAAACCAGCGCGCCGCGCGAGCCGACAGGCACGACCTGACGGCCGAGTCGATACCAGTGCTCCGTCGGCAAATCGCCCTTGGCGATGGCGAAAAGGCTGGTGAGGCGTGCTTCGGAGGCCAGAAGGTCGTAGCAGGCGGCATCGAGCTCATTGGTTTCGACGCGGAAGCCGATGGAAAGCAGGCGCCGTTCCGGACGATAGAGGAAGGCGTATTCCATGCCGAAGGCGAGTTCGCGCATTTGGTCGCGCAGCTTCGCCAGACGCTGGCGCAGCGAATCCACATTGGCGAGATCGAAGATGCTGTCGGCGATATGGCCCTCGCAGACCTTGACCAGCGACTGCGACCAGGTGAGCACCTCGCCGCTCTGCGTCGACTTCACCTCATGGTCGAGGTTTGCCGCAAGCTTCTGGATGTCCTGCGCCAGAACAGACAGGTTGATGACGCGGATCGAGGCGAATTCATGTTCGCGCTTGACGGCAGCAAGCGCGTTCTGGAAGCCGGCGATGCGCTCTTCCAGGCGGCGACGCAGCGGGCGAACCGTCTTGCGGTCATCCGGAAGCTCGGCAAGGGTTTCGGCGAGAATGCCGGCGACATCGCCGATACCGTCGAGATTGCCCTGCATATGTGCAGACGGTGCCTCCGCCCAGATACGGCAAGCGGACGAGACAGCGATCAGATGGCCGGCGAAGTTGCCGCTATCGACAGCCGAGATGTAGCGAGCGCCCATCGGCTTCAGCGTATCGGTGTGATACCAGTTGCACAGGTGCCCGCGGAACTTTTCGAGCTTCGCCACGGTCGCCATGGTCTTTTCCATGCGATCGATGGTTTCCTCGAAGGAGGTCCAGCCGAAATGACGCGCCGAGATGACCGACAGCAGGTAGACACCGATATTGGTCGGCGACGTGCGTGATGCCACAACCGCATTCGGGGTCTGCTGCACGTTATCAGGCGGCAGATGGTTTTGCTGTTCGACGACGAAAGTTTCGAAATAGCGCCAGGTGCGCCGCGCGATCTTGCGCAGTTCGAACGAAACGCTTTCCGGCACTTCCAGCCGATCTTCGGTCTCGGCCGACTGGCTGACATACCAGGCGATCGCCGGCGACAGGACCCAGAGCAGTGCAAAGGGAATGCCGACGAAGAAGGCGTTGTTGCCGGAAAGCGACGCGAAGGCAAGTGCCAGCAGCGCAAGCACTGGCGCATGCCACATGACGCGGTAGTGGCCGAGGATCGTCGTCTGTGCCGCGGCTTGGGCGCTCGCCGCGGTCCGCCATTGCAGCATCAGCTTGCGGCTGACGAAGGCGCGGTAAAGCGAACGGCCGATGGCATCGGCCATGACGCAGGCGCCATCGGCGATGAAGACGATACGCAATGCGACCTGTGCATTGGCGGCGCGGATATCCGACCAGACCGTATAGAGATGGGCGCGGGCGACGATATCGCTGGTGCGCGGAATGATGCCGTTGATGAGTGACAGCGTCGGGGCGACGAACAGGCAGAAGATCAGCAGGATCTGCCAGATGAGCGCCGCCAGCGGCTCCATGAAGTACCAACCGAGCACGGAGGCGAAGAACCAGGCGATCGGCGTCAGCGAGCGACGCAGATTGTCCATCATCTTCCAGCGGCCGAGGCCGGTGACGCCGCGCTTGGGATTGAAGAGATAGGGAAGCAGCTGCCAGTCACCACGCGCCCAGCGATGCTGGCGCGAGACCTCGACTTCGTAGCGGATCGGGAAATCTTCGACCAGCTCGCAGTCGGTGACGAGGGCGCAGCGCGCCATCGAGCCTTCGAGCAGATCGTGGCTGAGGACGGCGTTTTCGTCGATCTTGCCTTTTAGCGACGCTTCGAAGGCATCGACATGATAGAGGCCCTTGCCGGTGAAGGTGCCTTCTTCCACCAGATCCTGATAGACGTCGGAAACGGCGAAGACGTATGGGTCGAGACCGCGGTTAACCGAGAAGACGCGCTGGAAGACCGACGCATCCTTACCCGTGGTCAAAGACGGGGTGACGCGCGGCTGCAGCACGCCGTAGCCGCGCACGACGCGTTTGCTCTCGGGATCGAAAACCGGGCGGTTGATCGGATGATGCAGCTTTCCGACGAGCTTCGTCACCGTATCGCGCACCAGGCGCGTATCGGAATCGAGCGTCATGACATACTGCACGTCCTTCGGCACGATATTGGCGCCGGGCAGGAAAGTGGTATCGCGGTCGCCGCGCAGCAGCATGTTCAGCTCGTGCAGCTTGCCGCGCTTGCGCTCCCAGCCCATCCAGGCGCCTTCGGACGGATTGTAGAGGCGGCGGCGATGCAGCAGGTAGAAGCGCTGAATGCCGTCCTCGTCATAGCGCGCCGCCAGATTGGCGACTTCGCGGCGGGCATAATCGAGGATTTCCAGATCGCGCTCGCTCTCTTCCTCCTGGCTGTCAGGCCAGTCGCTGAGCAGCGCGTAATAGACTTCGCCGCGCGGATTGGCGAGATAATGGACCTCGAGATTGCGCACGAGCTCATCGACACTGTCGCGGTTGCCGATCAGCGTCGGCACGACGACCAGCGTACGGGCCTCTTGCGGAATGCCTTCCTTGAATTCGTAACCGACCAGCCGCGCCGGCGTCAGATACATGGTGACGAAGAAATTGAAGAGGCCGGTGGCGCCTTCCGATGCCGGCAGCGAGAACATCAGGAGCAAGAGGATGGTCTCTGCCCAGCCCATGCCGGCATGCAGCATGAAATAACCGACGATACCGAGGGCCACGACGGTCAGGAACAACACCGGGGCTGCGATCGACAGCCAGTTGAGCTTGCGCCACTGACGCACGAAGCTCACCGAAAGGGGCACACGATACCCGATCGCCTTCTCCAGCTTCTGCGTCTGCTGGCCCATGATGAAGTCGCCGATATTCGGCTCGCGCGATTGCCCTTCGCTCGATGCCTTGGCGGCTTCGGTCATCGCCATGGCGATCTGGGCAATTTCCATTTCGGTCTTGTCGCAACGGCGCGCGAGCTTTTCGATACGGCGGCGATAGCTGTTGCGCGAGCCGGGATCGAGCTTGGCGTAGTCGGTCTCGTCCCAGAGCAGCTTGTCGACGGCGCTGACCTCTTCGACCCAGACGGACCAATCGGTATCGTCGATGAGACGCAGGCTCTTGATGATGTTGCCCATCGTCACATTGCCGGATGACAGCCGATTGTGCTCGGCCATCATGACGCTTTCGGCATCGGTCCCGGCCTCGGCAAGCCGCTTCTCAAGCCATGTGACGGCGAGACCCGACGTATGCGAGCCGTCGCGCAGACGGTAGAGGAACTGCGTGGCGAAGGTGTTGTCCGAGGTATAGGGCTCAAGCGTCTTCAGGAACTCGGCGACCTTGGCGTCGTCGTTCAGACGGATCAGCTCATCGACGGCGGCATTCGCTTTCTTGCGGGTGATGCGGCTCTGCTCGACGCGGCTCGAAATGCGGCGCAGGTTTTCAACCAGGATATACCGCACCAGCGAGGGAACGGCCCAAAGCTCGCCGATTTTCAGCATCTCCACCGACTGGAAACCTTCGACGAGCGCCAGCAGGCCCTGATTGGATACGGTGCTATGCGTGTGGGCGACGTAGAGCCAGGCAAGCGCCATGGTGCGCGGCATAACCATGCCGTCGATGGTCAGCGTCTGCAGCTGGTCATAAAACTTCTTCGGAAAATCGCGGCGGACTTCCTGAATGGCCTCTTCGATGATGTAGTGGTTGTCGAGCAGCCATTCGGCCGCCGGCGTGATCGATTCCCCAGCATCGACATCGGCATTGGCCGAGCGATAGACGCGCAGGATCTCTTTCTCGTTTTCCTTGTGCCGGGCGAAGAAATCAAAGGGCGCAAAGCCTGGCAGCTTGGTTTTCGCGCCGTTGCGGGCGAAGGCCGCGCCGCATTCCTTGATCTGCTCATTGGAGAAATAGGTGGCGCGGATCGCATCATTATGATCGATCTGCTTGGCATCAGAATCGCGCGGCGTAACGGTGGAGAGATTTTGAGATGTCATGGATTCGGGTTCTGGGTCCAAACAGAGTGAGTGGCATTGTCGCCTTTATCGTTTTTGCCCTGCCCGACGCAAGAATTCACGCATTTGGACCCTTTTGCTTCGCTTCCCGGCGGGCGAAGGGGGTGAATTCGAAGTGACGGCTTAGAACAAACTTATACAGGCGAAGATTTTCACGGGGCGTTCTTAAAGATTGCGGCGACTATTCGTCATCATCCAAAAGGGTGTCCGTGAAACTGGATACGCGACCAAATGGTTCCGGCAGCGATCCGCAGAGGTCAACGACAATCGATCAAGGTCATGAGGCATTCTCCCTGGGCTGATTCATCCCGTTTCGGAAATTCAGCATGGTTCGGCATATTGAATCCTCCATATCCCGCAGAAGATGAACTTAAACTGAACCCCATAAAAAGATTCGCAAATTCCTGTCGGAGCGCATCGCTTTTCGAAGCTGCGCAGAACTGAGCCCATACCTGCCTGTGAATGGCAACCCCGCAGGGCCAAGACACATCCTCCCTGTCATGCCATCACAGCGATTCGCCTTCACTCCGAAAAGAGAGGCAATACGGAATAGCATGGCGACCAGCCGAGCCGCCGAATGGCAACGCGCCAAGCGCTTACGCGAGCGTATTTTGGGGGGAAGTTTACTGTTTTCACACGGCACATTCTATCGGCCGAGCAAATTTCTTTGCGCAGCAAAATGATGCCAGGAAAACTGAATGGAATTTACCGGGGGTCGCCGAGAAATCGACCAAACAAGCGGCAGTATTCCCTGCCGCTTCCAAAGGCACCACCTTAAACGACGATGCCGCAAACAATGGCCGCGACAAAGAGGAATGCAGCCGAAAACAGGACGACATGAACAGCCGTTTGAATCTTTCGCCGCGTATTCGCAGCGCGCTTGGAACCATCGAACTGATTCACATGCGTATTCGAAATACCCAAATTCGCCATGTGTCGCCTCCGTTCGTTTCTTATATGTCTCTTAGGTCAAGCCCGGGACGGATATTCATACATATCCTATCAATTAGGTAGAGATGAATTTCCGTCCAGAACGCGAGCCGAGAAAAATTAAACCATTTGAAGTCGAGGACCCGAAAGATCGGCAACGCCTAATCAGCAGAGAATGCGGCGGGCCCAAATCAAGCTACGCTCGATGGCGCTGGTATCGGCCGTCTGCTCTTCGGCAGATCCGGCCTGACGGCGGCTGTTTTCCTCAGAAAGAGCGGCAGACCGTGCACCTTCCCGCTTCGCCGGCACCGGCGGATGAAGATAGCCCATGGTCATGCCACCCATGAAAAACATGCCTGCCTCCACTTAACGTCTGACCCCTCATCGGGATCACGAAAGTTAACTGCCATTAACGAGATCATGACAGAATTGCGGCAGGTGTCAATAGTCTATACGATTGGTCGTCTATAGCTCAAGATTCACATTCTCCGAAACCCTTGAGCTACGTCAGCTGGGAGATTCGGTTTGGTGTTTTTACTATATGCCGCACCGAATTTTTTCCCGTTGGCGCAGTCAAATATGGCCCACAATATGCCATCTATTACCAGCCCCACATTTTGCTCGCTGGCATCCCATTCAACTGCAATACTCGGCAAAGAAGACATAGGGGTATTCAAAAATACTCCTATTGCATCTATTATCTTACTGTCTTGTTTTTCATCGATTACACAAAGATAAAAGTAACCAGCCTCGCCATCAAATTCGAACACACCAGCAATATCCCCGATCGATCGAACCGCGCTTTCGAAGAGTTCGTCCATTCGTTTCTCCTCAGCCGGCAAGCTTAAACTTGTAGTTTTCACCAAAGCGATTACCCATTCGCGTCATTGGCTCAATTTCCCCGTGGAAGCATTGAAAAAGTCAAATAATCTCCGTTGCTTAATCGCGAATAAAACCCTTGCTCGCCACCATAAGATTGCGCGTGTAGTCTTGCTTCACGTTCCCTGCCGAAAGCTCCTTCGCGGTCAGCCTCTCGACCACGGCCCCATTGCGCATGACGGCCAGACGCTCGCACATATGGGTGATGACGCCGAGATCGTGGCTCACCATCACGAAGGTCAGATGGCGGTCTTTGCGCACCTGTTCGAGCAGGTTCAGAACTTCGGCCTGCACCGAAGCATCGAGCGCCGAGGTCGGCTCGTCGAGCAGCAGGATTGACGGTTCGACGATCAGTGCGCGGGCAATGGCGACGCGCTGGCGCTGCCCGCCGGAGAGCTGGTGCGGATAGCGGAAGCGAAAACCTGTTCCGAGGCCCACCTCATCCAACGCTCTCGCGATCCGGGTTTCGGCATCGCCGATCCCATGGATCGACAGAGGCTCCAGCAGCAGCCGGTCGATCGTCTGGCGCGGATGCAGGGAGCCGTAGGGATCCTGGAACACCATCTGCACCTGGCGATAGAAGGCCTTGCTGCGTCTGGCGCCCTTTAGCTGCTCGCCGCCAACCTGGATCTTGCCGTCCGTGACGGGCGCAAGACCGGCCACGGCGCGCAGCAACGTCGACTTTCCGGAACCGGACTCGCCGACCAGGCCGAAGGATTCGCCCTTGTTGACCTCGACGCCGACGGCATCGAGCGCATAATAACCGTCATAGACGACGCTGAGGCCATCAACTACGAGTGCTGTCGTCATGCCGCCCACTCCGGCTTGCGGTCGAGCACCGGTAGCGGATGCCGGTATTCGCCGACGACGGGCATGCAGTTCAGCAGGCCGCGCGTATAGGGATGCTGGGCATTGTTCAATTCGGAAGCCTTGAGCTCTTCCACGACCTTACCCGCATACATGACGATCACCCGGTCGCAGAAGGACGACACCAGCCGCAGATCGTGCGAGACGAAAATCAGCCCCATGCCGCGCTCGGAGACGAGCTTATCCATGATCTTGAGCACGTCGAGCTGCACCGTGACATCGAGCGCCGAGGTCGGCTCGTCTGCGATCAGCAACTCCGGCCCGGCGATCAGCATCATGGCGATCATGACGCGCTGGCCCATGCCGCCCGAAACCTCGTGCGGATGCAGGTCGTAGACACGGCTTGGATCGCGGATCTGCACGGCTTCCAGCATGGCCATGGCGCGGTCCCGCGCCTCGGCCTTGCTCACCTTCTCATGTGTACGCAGGGTCTCAGTGATCTGCCGGCCGATGGTCATGACCGGGTCGAGCGAATATTTCGGATCCTGCAGCACCATGGCGATGCGCTTGCCGCGCAACGACCGACGCTCCCTGGCCGAAATCGACAGGAGGTCGATGCCGCTGAAATTCAGCTTGTCGGCGGTGACGATGCCATGCGGCGGCGTTAGCCCCATGATCGCGCGGCCGGTCTGCGATTTGCCGGAGCCGCTCTCGCCGACGATGCCAAGACGCTCGCGGCCGAGCGTGAAAGACACGCCGCGCACGGCATCGATGACGCCAGTACGGGTCGGATAGCGAACTTTGAGGTTCTCCACGGTCAAAAGTGTCGTCATTGCCCGCTCTCCTTCGGATCGAGCGCATCGCGCAGGCCGTCGCCGAGCAGGTTGAAGCCGAGGCTGACGACGAGGATCGCAATGCCCGGCATGGCCGCCACCCACCATTGATCGAGATAGTATTTGAAGCCGCTCGCGATCATCACGCCCCATTCGGGCAGCGGCGGCTGCGCGCCGAGCCCGAGGAAACCGAGACCGGCGGCCGTCAGGATGACGCCGGCCATGTCGAGCGTGACGCGGACGATCACCGAGGAAATGCAGAGCGGCATGACATGGCGGAAGATGATGCGCAGCGGCGAGGCACCCATGAGCTGCACGGCGGCGATATAGTCCGAACGCCGCACCGTCATCGTCTCGGCCCGCGCCAGGCGCGCATAGGGTGGCCACGAGGTGATGGCGATCGCAATGACCGCATTCTCGATGCCCGCGCCAAGAGCGCCCGCAAAGGCAAGCGCCAGCACCAGCTTCGGAAAGGCAAGGAAGATATCGGTGATGCGCATCAGGATCACATCGACCCAGCCGCCGAGATAGCCCGACACCATGCCTATGATCAGCCCGATCGGCGCCGAGATGATCGCGACCAGAACGACGATATAAAGCGTCCAGCGCGACCCGTAGATGAGGCGCGAAAGGATATCGCGCCCGAGATCGTCGGTGCCGAGAAGATAGCCCGGCGTGCCGGGGGGCTTCAGATAGGCATTGGTCAGGTCGCCGATAACAGGCGAATGCGGTGCGATGACATCGGCAAGCGCTGCCACCAGCACGAGCGCGATAATAATCAGCAGCCCGATCACGGCCAGACGATTGGCGGAAAACTGCCGCCAGGTGACGTAGGCGCGCCCTAGCCTTGCCTGCCGGCGCGACTGCGGCCGATCGGAGAGCAGCCAGTCCCTCAAGCTGGGTTGGGTGGTCTCGACAGTCATTTACGTCGGGTCCTTGGGTCGAGCGTCCGATACAGAAGATCGGAAATCAGATTGATGCCGATGAACACTGTGCCGACGATGATCGTGCCGCCGAGAACGGCATTCATGTCGGCATTGCGCAGCGAGCTGGTGATGTAGAAGCCGATGCCCGGCCAGGAGAAGACGATCTCCGTCAGCACGGATCCCTCGAGCAACCCGGCATAGGAGAGCGCGATCACCGTGATCAGCGGCACGGCGGCGCTGCGCAGGGCATGCCCCCAGATTACCCGCGTTTCAGAAAGCCCCTTGGCGCGGGCCGCCACGATATATTCCTGGCCCAGTTCGTTCAGCATGAAGCTGCGGGTCATGCGGCTGATATAGGCAAGCGAGAAATAGCCGAGCAGCGACGCCGGCAGGATGATGTGGCGGAAGACGTCCCAGAAGACATCCCATTGCCCCTGCAGAGCGCTGTCGAGCAGGAAAAAGCCCGTAATCGGCGTGAAACTATATTCGAAGGCGATGTCGATGCGGCCGGGATAGGCCACCCAGTTCAGCTTCGCATAAAAAATGACGAGCGAAACCATGGCCAGCCAGAAGACTGGCACGGAATAGCCGACGAGGCCGATCACGCGGACGATCTGGTCGATGAAGCTGTTGCGGCGCACCGCGGCAAGTACACCGAAGGGAACCCCAAACAAGGCCCCGATGATCGTGCCGACCGTTGCAAGCTCCATCGTCGCCGGAAAGACGCGCCTGATGTCATCCATGACCGGATTGGTTGTCAGAACCGACGTACCGAAATCGCCGCTGAGCGCGCTCACGAGGTAATAATAGAACTGCAGATAAAGCGGCTGGTCGAGATGCATCTCGCGCCGCAGGCGCTCCAGTATCTGCTGCGGCGCGTGATCGCCGGCGATCGCCAGCGCTGGATCGATCGGTATGACGCGTCCGATGAAGAAAGTGACGGCCAGAAGACCGAGATAGGTGGTGACGGCCACGACGAGGAATCGTAGCAGCCCCATGAAAAAGGGAGCGGCACGGCCCTTCTTGGGCCGCACCTGCATTTTCCGTTCGACAGTGCTCAAAGACCTAGTCCTGTCGGATCATCACTTGGAGATCGGCCAGACGAAGTTGTTGTCGAAGCTCGGACCAAGCTTGAAGTCCTTCACGTCCTTGCGATAGCCGGCGACTTCCGTCTGCTGATAGAGGATGATGAAAGGGCTTGCTTCCAGGAATTTCTTCTGGATGTCCTGATACATGGCGCCACGCTTGGCCGCATCGCCTTCGAAGAGCGCAGCCTTGGCGAGCTTTTCCAGTTCGGGAGTGGTCCAGGTGTTGCGCCAGACCAGCGTCTTGTTGCTGCTGGTATCGGAATTGTCGTCGTTGGTGGTGAAAGTATCGGCGTTGGAATGGGGGTCCCAATAATCCGGGCCCCAATTGCCGAAGTAGATATCGTGGTTGCGGGCACGATACTTCGTCAGCTTCTGCTTGCCGTCACCAGGGATGATCTCCACCTTGATGCCAGCCTGGCCGAGCGTCTGCTGGATCGCGGTCGCGATGCCCGTATCTGGCTCGATGCTGCGCACGTCCATGGTGATCGAGAAGCCGTTGGGCAGGCCTGCCTTGGCCAGCAATTCCTTGGCCTTGGCGACGTCCAGCTTGAACGGGTTTTCATCTAGCGAGCCGAGCATGCCCTTCGGTTCGAAAGTCTGATGGATCTCGCCGATACCCTTGATCAGCGTCTTGCCGATGGCGTCGTAATCGACCAGATACTTGAACGCCTGCTGTACTTCCGGCTTGGCCAGATTGGCGTTCTTCTGGTTGAGGCTCATATAGTAGATGGTGCCCTTCGGCGCGTTGGTCGAAGCGAGCTGCGCGTTCTTCTCGACAGCCTGAAGGTCGGTCGGAGACAGGTTACGCGCGATATCGATATCGCCGTTTTCAAGCGCCAGGCGCTGTGCCGAGCTTTCCTTCATGAAACGATAGATAACACGGTTCAGCTTCGCCTTTTCGCCGTAGTAATTGTCATTGCGCTCCAACACGACGGCCTCGTTGGCGCGCCATTCACGCAGCTTGAACGGACCGGAACCGGCAAAGCCGGTCTTCAGCCAGCTGTTGCCGAAGTCGTTGTCATATTTGTAATCGGCAGTCGGCGTTGCCGGCTTTACATGCTGTAGGACCAGCTTCTTGTCGACCACTTCGGCAACGGTTGCCGTCAGGCAGTTCAGTACGAAGCTCGGCGCATAGGGCTTGTCGACGGTAAAGGTGAAGGTGTTCGCATCGGTTGCCTTGGCCTTCTCCGTCACGTTGTCGCCCGTGATGCCGAACTGCGTGAGAATGAAGGCCGGGCTCTTGTTAAGCTTGACGACACGCTCGAAGGACCATGCAACGTCTTCAGCCGTGATCGGATTGCCGGACGCGAACTTCAGGCCGGGCCTCAACTTGAACGTATAGGTCAGATGATCGTCGGAAACCGACCAGCTCTCGGCGAGGTCACCCTTGATCTTGGACGTGTCGTTGATGTCGAGACGGACCAGCAGGCTATAGGTGTTGCCGGTGATTTCCGCAGCCGACAGTTCATAGGCTTCGGCCGGATCCATGCTCAGAATATCATCGAAGGCAAAGCCCTCGACCAGCGTGTCCTTGGGCGTCGCGGCATAAGCGTTCGGCGCCGCCATCAGCAGAAGCGAGAGAGCCACGCCGGCAGACAGTGCGCGCAAACCGCGGTTCATCTTGGTCATCATCATTGTTTTCATTCCCCTTTTTTAAACTCTACGCAATATTCAGGACGCACTCGAACGGCTGCCTTCCTTCCAAGCGGACGCCAGGACGCGAAGCCAGTTCTCCCTGCACAGCTTTACAAGATCGGCCTCACCATAACCAGCGTTCCGAAGGGCTTCAATCAGCTTCTGATTGCCTGCGGCATCGCCGATCTCAGCCGGAATCGTGGCGCCGTCGAAATCCGATCCGAGGCCGACGCAATCGATGCCAAGGCGGCCGACGAGATGATCGACATGCCGCACCATCGCCTCGAGCGGCGTATCGGCATCCGAGCGCGCATCGTCGCGCAACATCGCCGTCGCATAGTTGAGGCCAACGATGCCGCGGCTCTCCTTGATGGCATCGAGCTGCTTGTCGGTGAGGTTGCGCGCGACAGGCGTCAGCGCATGCGCATTGGAGTGGCTGGCGACCAGCGGCTGGTCCGAGGTCTTCGCCACATCCCAGAAGCCTTTCTCGGTGATGTGGGCGAGATCGACCAGGATGCCGAGCTGGTTGCAGGCGCGGACTAGCGCAAAGCCGGCGTCGGTCAGGCCAGGTCCCGTGTCCGGGGAGCTCGGATAGGCGAAGGGCACACCATGGGCAAAGACGTTGTTGCGGCTCCAGACAGGGCCGAGCGAACGCAGGCCGGCCGCATAGAAGGTTTCAAGCGCGACGAGATCGGCGTCGATCGCTTCGCAGCCTTCCATATGCATCACGGCCGCGAAAATTCTTTTCTCCATGCAATCGCGGATCTCGGCGGTGGAACGGCAGAGTTTCCAGGCACCGGCGCGATCGAGCCTCAGCGCGATCGCCGCCATTTCCAGCGCGATGTCGAGGGAAGGCGCACGCTCCAGCGGAGCCGCCAAAGGCGTGGCATAGTGGCCATTGCTATCGGGATCGGCAAAGACGAGATCGCCCGACGGAATGTAAATGGCGCAGAGGCCGCCGGCCAAAGCCCCAGCACGCGCTCGCGGGGCATCGATATGGCCGCTCGACGTCCCATCCCTGAATTCGGCAACCGGATCGGCGCCGTCGCGCGCATGATGCCAGAGCCTCAAGAGAACGTCGTTGTGACCATCGAATACGGCTTGCATTGTCTATCCCGGACGAAGCGCTCGAGTGAGCGAATGGAAAGCGGCCAGAATAGAAAAGCTGACAGGATTCGCCATACCCAAATGAAAAAAATTTGCATTTGCATGGAACTGCATATTCGAATGGAAAAAGGCGGGGCAAACACCCCGCCTTGAAGGCATGCTTTACAACGCTGATGATGTGTCGGGCATTTCAGCGCTTGGCCCGCTTCTTCTGGCGGTAGACGTCGATGGCAACGGCCGCGACGATGATGAAGCCCTTGGCGATTTCCTGGTAATAGGCATCGACGTTGAGGAAGGTGAAGCCGGAGATCATCACACCGAGAATGACGGTGCCGATCACAGTACCGGCGATGCGGCCGACGCCGCCGGTCAGCGACGTGCCGCCGATGACAGCAGCCGCGATCGCATCCAGCTCATAATTGACGCCCATGCCGGCCTGCGCCGTCTGCACGCGGGCGGCGGTGATGATGCCTGCAAGGCCCGCCAGAAGCCCGGCGATCGCATAGACCTTGACCAGATGCGCCTCGACATTGATGCCAGACACGCGCGCCGCCTGCACGTTGGCGCCGATCGCGTAGGTGAACTTGCCGTAGCGCGTATAGCGCAGCACGATGTGGAAGGCGATTGCGATGATCAGGAAGACGATGACGGGCCAGATGCCGGAGCCGATGAAATTGAACTGATCGGTGAGGCCCGAGATCGGCTGGCCCTTGGTGTAGAGCTTGGACAGGCCGCGGGCTGAGACCATCATACCAAGCGTCGCGATGAAGGGCGGAATCTTCGTCTTCGTGATCAGCTGCCCGTTGATAAAGCCGGCAAGAAGACCGATCAGCAGGCCGACGCCGATCGGCACGAAGAAGGGCATGTCGGTCAGCGCGGGATAGACGGCCCGCGCCCATGTCGACGACTGTGCGAAGCTCGCGGCAACCATGGCCGTCAGGCCGACGACGGAGCCGGACGAGAGGTCGATGCCGCCCGTGATGATGACCTGCGTCACGCCAACCGAGATGATGCCGATGACCGACACCTGCAGGATCATGATCTTCAGGCGCTGCAGGTTCATCAGGAAGCTCTGGCCGACGAAGATCCAACCGAGGATCTCGCAGAGAAGCGCGATGCCGATCAGCACCAGGAAGATGCCGAGTTCGGGCGGCACGCGGCGCCTTTTTGGCCGTGTGACTGCCGGAGCGGCCGCCTCTGCAACTTTGCTAACCATGGTTCAGTCCTCCCTTGCGATGATTGGCGGCGTCACTGCGCGGCCAGCTCCATCACCTTCACTTGAGTTGCTTCCGCGCGATCCAGGAATCCGGTGACCCGTCCTTCATGCATCACCATGATGCGGTCGCTCATGCCGAGCACCTCGGGCATTTCCGAGGAGATCATGATCACGGCGACGCCGTTGCGCGCCATTTCGGTAACGAGACGGTGGATTTCCGCCTTGGCGCCGACATCGATGCCGCGCGTCGGCTCGTCCAGGATCAGAATGCGGGGATTGGTGAGCATCCACCGGCCGATCAGCGCCTTCTGCTGGTTGCCGCCGGAAAGATTTTCGATGCGCTCATCAAGGTTCGGCGTCTTGACGCGCAGCTTCCTGGCCATCTCCTCGCAGGCCTCTTCGATCGCGCCTTCCTGCACGAAGCCGCCGCGCACGAACTGGTCATGCAGCACCGCGACCTGCATGTTCTCCAGCACGCTGAGGATGAGAAGGCAGCCCGTATCCTTGCGGTCTTCCGTGAGGAAGGCCATGCGGTGGCGGATCGCTGCGGCCGGCGAGGAAATCTCGGTCTTCTTGCCGAAAAGCTCGATCGTGCCGGACGAGGCGGGCGTCACGCCGAAGATGGTCTCCGCGACATTGGAGCGGCCCGATCCGACAAGCCCGGCAACGCCGAGAATTTCACCAGCCCTGACGTCGAAGGACACATTGGAGAAGACGCCATCGAGGCTCAGATCCTTGACCGACAGCACGGTTTCGCCGATCGGCACCTCTTCCTTTGGGAACATCTGCGTGATCTCGCGGCCGACCATCATGCGGATGATATCGTCGCGGGTCACATCGGTCGAAGCGTGCGTGCCAATATATTTGCCGTCGCGGAAAACCGAGAATTCGTCGGCAATCTCGAACAGCTCATTCATCTTGTGGGTGATATAGACGATGCCGATGCCCTGGGCGCGCAGGTCGCGGATGATCTGGAATAGATGCGCCACCTCGCGTTCCGTCAGAGCCGAGGTCGGCTCATCCATGATCAGCACGTCGGAATTATAAGAGACCGCCTTGGCGATTTCGACCATCTGCCGGCTCGCGACGGAAAGCTCACGGACCTGGATCTCGGGATCGATGGAAATGTTGAGGCGCTGGAAGAGTTCCTCGGTCTTGCGGCTCATCTCGGCGTGATCGACGAGACCGAACCGATTCTTCGGCTCACGCCGGATCCAGATATTCTCGGCAACCGTCATGAAGGGCATCAGGTTCAGTTCCTGATGGATCATGGCAATGCCGTTTTCCAGCGCGTCGAGCGGTGACTTCAGCCGGATTTCGACGCCCTTGAGACGTACCTCGCCCTGATCGGGAATATAAATGCCGGCAAGGATCTTCATCAGCGTCGACTTGCCCGCGCCATTCTCGCCCATCAGCGCATGCACCGTCCCGCGCTTCAGGCGGAAGGAAACGTCGTCCAGGGCGACCACGCCGGGAAATTCCTTGCGGATGCCTTCGGCGCTCAGCAGATAGGTGGCATTGGGGACAACGCCGCTGGCGCGCACCGCCGCCATGGTGGATGGGCTCACAACCATTTTTCCCTCCCGGGCAGATCGGATTTCAAGGGATGCGGGCTTTCAAGCCCGCATCCGTCGATCACTTTCGTCCTCAGTTCTTCTTGACGAAGTCCTTGACGTTGGTCGGCGTGACGAGCTGGAAGGGGATGTAGACCTTTTTCTCGATCTTATCGCCCTTGGCGAGCTTGAGTGCGGCGTCCACTGCGCCCTTGCCCTGGCCGGCAGCATCCTGGAACACGGTGACCTTCAGGTCGCCGGCCTGCATGGCCGCAAGCGCATCCTGCGTGGCGTCGACGCCGGCAACGATGATCTTGTCCAGCGACTTGCCGGACGCCTTCAGCGCCTGGATGGCGCCGATCGCCATTTCGTCGTTGTTGGAGATGACGGCATCGAATTCGATGCCACTGGAGAGCCAGTTGGTCATCAGGTCAGCACCCTGGGTGCGCTGCCAGTTGGCAGTCTGTTCCTGGACGATCTTGATGCCCTTGCACTCATCGGTCGCCACGACATCATGGACGTCCTTGGTGCGCATGCGGGCAGCCTGGTTGGAAAGCTCGCCCATCATGATGACGGCCTTGCCCTTGCCGCCCAACAACCGGCAGACTTCCTTGGCCTCCAGCGTACCGGATTCCTGTTCGTTGGAGGCGACGAAAGCCTGCTTGTCCGGAAGGCTGTCGACGTTTGCCGGCTCGCGGTTGACGTAGACGAGCGGGATCTTGGCATCGGCGGCAAGCTTGGAAATCGCGGCCGTCGCGTCGGTATCGACCGGATTCACGATGATGGCATCGACCTTACTGGCGATGAAGTTCTGGATCTGGCTCTGCTGCTTGGCAATATCGTTCTGCGCGTCTTCGACCTGCAGGGTGACGCCCTTGTCCTTTGCGTAATCCTGCATGCCGTTGCGCAGAACCGTCAGGAAGTTGTCGTCGAACAGAGCCATCGAAACGCCGATGGTTTGGGCGTGGGCAGCGGTCGACAGCAGAAGCGCCATCGCAGAGCCAAGGATAAATTTCTTCATGTTTTCCTCCCAGATACGGTGCCCGGCCACACCCCTCCTGAATGCCGGAGCCCCCGGTTTCGACCGCGGGGCCTTTACTCAATCGGCTGTCACTCCCATGGCAGCCATATCGAAAACGGAACAAACAAACCGTAAAATTCTTTATCCGGAATATTCATTCCATTTTTCAAGACAAAGGTCAACAGCAAATTCTCGCCCCCGAAAGGGGCGCGGGCCACGACGAGTTTCTCGTCTCTGCTGCTGTAAGAAAAGGCGGCCAAACCCTACATACGGGCGCCGACACCATGGAACGGTTATTCCATCGACATGGGAACGGAGTAGAATGTCAGTAACCAAACGGCCGCGCCGCGGCCCCGCAATGGAGAACACGCATGCCCTCGATGTACAGTTTCTCGGTCCCGATCTTTCAACGCGGCCTGCAAAACCTTTCGGCCTATCTCGACAAGATCGAAGCCTATGCGGCGGAAAAAGGCGTTGCGGCGGAGGAACTCGTTTCCGCACGGCTGATCGACGACATGCTGCCGCTCTCCGGCCAGTACCAGCGCGCCTCCGATACGGCGAAACTCGCCATCGCCCGTCTTGCCGGCATCGATGCGCCGCGCTTCGAAGATAACGAGACGACGGTCGCAGACCTGCGCGAACGTCTGAAGAAAACGCAGGATTTCCTGGCGACGATTACCCCGGCGACGATGGAAGGCAGTGACACGCGGGAAGTGACGATCACGCCGGGAGGCAACAAGATCGTTTTTAAGGGTGAGGATTATCTGGCGAAGTTCGCGCTGCCGAATTTCTTCTTCCACGTGACGACGGCGCACGACATCCTGCGCAGCCGCGGCCTGGCGGTGGGCAAGATGAACTACCTCGGCGCACTCGGCTAAAATTATTCAGGGCCGGCGCGACACCGGCCCTTTTTCCGTCAGCTCCGTATAGGCGAGCGTCTGGTCCAGATGCTCCGCCCGAAGAGAAAGCAGCTTTTCGGCGTAGGCAAGCCTGATCGCCGCGTAGGCGCTGTCATTGGCGACATTGGAAAGCTCCGTCGGATCCTTCGCCAGATCGAAGAGCAGCGGCGGAAGCCCGGCGCAATGGACATATTTGAAACGCTCATCGCGCACGACGACCAGATTGCAGGCATTCGATCGTAAGCCGAAATGCCGCTCCGGGACACCCTCGGCGATATCGCGAAAATCGAACTCCCAGAAGGCGGCATCGCGCCAGTGAGTTGGTTGGGATCCTGCGAGGAACGGCAGCAGGCTTTCGCCATCGACATGGTTTACCGGCGCGACGCCAAGCCGGCTGCACAGGCTCGGGAAAATATCCGCGGCACTGGTGAAACGCTCCACTTGCCGGCCATACGTGCCGGGCTGGCCGGGATCGCGAATAACGAGCGGCACATGATAGCTGCCGTCGAAAAAGCCGCCCTTGCCGAGCATCCAGTGGTCGCCCATCATCTCGGCATGGTCGGAGGTAAAGACGATGACGGTGTCGTCCCAGGCGCCGGCGTCCTTCAATGCCTGCCAGATCCGGCCAAGCTGCGCGTCGACCTCGGCGATCATGCCGTAATAGATGGCGCGGATCGCCGCAAAATCCTCCGGCGTCCACTCATCGATGGAGCCCTTGCCGCCATAGATGAAGCCGCCCTTGCCGATCAAGGGTAAGCCGAACGCGAGCAGAGGATGCGATGCCATCTCGGTTTCGCGGTCGGCAGCGCGCACAAAAGCCGGGCCGTCGGCCGCCGAGAACATGCGGTTATACGGCTCCGGCACCGAGAAAGGCGGGTGCGGCCGCAGGAATGAAACATGCGCAAACCAGGGCTGATCCTGCTCTCCGAGCCAGCGGATGAACTCGCCCGCCATGAAAGCCGTCTGCGTCTCGTCCTTGGAATAGGCAGGCGCATTGTTGGAAATTTCGCCGGGCTCGGCGCCGACCGGAATATGAATATTGCGGCTGATGGCATTGGCATGGCCGCGCGACCGCAGCCAGGAGAGCCATTGTTTCTCATGTTCAGGCAGAAGCTGCCGCGCCGTAAAGCCCGGCAACACGCCCTCATAGGTCGTCAGATGCGGATCATGGGGATCGCGGTCACGCGGATCCGGTGCGGTGTCGGTATAGCCGAACAGCGTCGGATCATAGCCGGCCCGGCGTGCGGCAAGCGCGATATTGTCGAAACGTGCGTCCAATGGCGAACCATTGCGGCAAACGCGATGGTTCATCTGATAAAGGCCGGTATAGAGCGTCGCCCGCGCCGGCGAACAGGGCGCCGTTCCGGCATAATGCCGCCGGAACAGCACGCCTTCCTTCGCCAGCGCATCGACATTCGGCGTCTTTACACATTCATGCCCGACGGCGGAGAGACAATCTCCCCGCCATTGATCGGCTGAGATCAGCAGGACGTTCGGGCGTTTACTCCCAACACCGGCGACAGAACGCCGTTCAGTGCTGGTTGGACTTGGCATGCCAGTTCCAGGCCGATTGGATGATCTCGGTCAGATCATATTGCGGCGACCAGCCGAGAATATCGCGGGCCTTGTCGTTGTTGGCGACCAGCGTCGTCGAATCGCCCTCGCGACGGCCGACATATTCAACCGGGAACGGACGGTTCGACACGGTTTCGATCGTGCCCAGCAGCTCCTTCACCGTCGTTCCCGTGCCCGTGCCGAGATTGAGCGCGACGGAATCGCCACCATTAAGCAGGTATTCCACGGCACGGACATGGGCATCGGCAAGATCGAGCACATGGATATAGTCGCGCACGCAGGTACCGTCGCGCGTATCATAATCGCTGCCGAAGACCTTGAAGCCCTGGCGACGGCCAAGGGCGGCGTCGATGGCGAGCGGGATCGCATGGGTTTCCGGCGTATGCCACTCGCCGATGCGCCCCTCGAAATCGGCGCCGGCGGCGTTGAAATAGCGCAGGATGACGGAGCGCAGCCCCTTGTACTGGTCGTAATCGGCGAGCGCCTGCTCGACGATATATTTTGTGCGGCCGTAGGGATTGATCGGCACCTGCTGGTGGCTTTCATCCAGCGGCACGCTCTGCGGCAGGCCGTAGGTCGCGCAAGTCGAGGAAAAGACAAAAGCCTTCACACCGGCCGCTTGGGCTGCCGAAAGCAGGGTCAGCGTGCCAATGACGTTGTTTTCATAGAAAGAAACGGGATCCTTGACCGACTCGCCGACCTCGATCAGCGCGGCGAAATGCAGGATGGCGGCGGGCTTGTGCTTGGCCAGCACCTCGTCGAGACGGGCGCGATCGCGGATATCGCCTTCCTCGGCGGGACCCCATTTGACGAATTCACGATGACCGTTGGAGAAATTGTCGTAGACGACGGGCTTGAACCCCTTGTTCGCCAGATCCAGACATGTGTGCGAACCGATATATCCGGCTCCGCCGACCACAAGCACCGTTTCTCCTGCCATGACCATCCCTTCTTAACTCACAAGGATTTGCCGCCTAAAGCGCGACGGACCAGTTCGATCCGACGGTTACACTTAGAGAGCTGTAGCCGACTTGCAAGGCGCAAGAAAGGAGCAAGATTGGTAGTATCAAGAGCAAGCCCAGGCCGAAAGCTAAGCCGGCTTCACCTCCACCTTGCCGGTATGCATGAGAATTCCCGCAAGCGCCAGAACCGGCGGCAGCAGGAAACAGGCCATGCCGACAAACAAGAATAGCGCCGCCGCCAGCGCACAACCGAAGGCAAAACCGCCGACCGCAGTCCCCATGCGGCCCAGCCGCGCTTTCATTGCCGCTTTTTCCTCCGCCTTGGCGCCTCGCAGCAGATCGGCGATGTCGATCATGATCTGCGTCGTCGTGCCCGTCATCATCGTCGTCGGCGGCGTCGAGCCGAGGTGAATGCGGTGCGCCGTCGTCTGAATGGCCATGGCGGCGACAAGCGTCATGCCTATCAGAAGCGGCTGCCAGCCATCTCCATCGCCGAACGGGCCAAAGCGCAAAGCGAGGATCGCCGCAAACGCGAGTAGCAGGAATTTCAGCGTCAGGATGATCCGCAGCGTCGGCAGATTGCGCCGCGAGAGCTCGCCGCCAATGAGACGTGCGAGGATGACGATGGCACAGAAGGTCGGCAGCGCCAGAAGCTTGGCCAGCGCACCCGAGGTTCCAAGCGCCAGGGAAGCGCCAAGCGTGACGAAATTGCCCGTCACATGCGCTGTGAACAGTCCATGCAGGGCAAGGAACCCGGCGGTATCGACATAACCGCCATTGATGCTCAGAAGTGTAGGCAGGCTCGACTTCATCGGCTCCTCGCGCGCTTTTATCGTCTCCGACCTTATCGCGCCGAACAGCCGTCAATGTCGAGATACTTGCGTGGCCGCGAAACGAAACACCGCCGTGGAACGCCAACCGGACGGCGACGGCATGCTGCAGATAAGGTTGCATCGACTTGCTTAACGGAGTTGTGTTTTACTGGCCGTCTGTCACAAAGATGCTGGGAGGCATCGCTTCATGATTCCAGTAGTTTTCTCGCATCTTGCGCGCCTCCTTGTCCAAAACTGTCGGCTAGGGGCTGCAGCAGGACTAGCGCTCTTTACCTTGGCGCCGATGGCAGCAGCTCAGGTACCGGGCGCACCCATGCAGTTCATGCTGGTCCATGCCGATCCCGGCTCCGGCAGCTGTCGACCCGAGGGCTGCGTCGACTGGATTGCCGCAGAAGGCATGATCGATGCGAAATCTCCTGGCGATCTGCGCAAACTTCTGGCCAGTATCGGCAGCAGGAAGCTGCCCATAATCGTGAACTCGCCCGGCGGAAATGTAGCGGCTGCGATGGAAATGGGGGAGATCATCCGAAAGCGCGGCCTGTCGGTGGCGGTGGGCGGCACGAGACTTCGATCCTGCCCGAACGACCAGCCACTCTGTGGCGATGGCTGGCACGCCGGCGCAAAAGGCGTCGTCTATTCCGCTGGCGCCAGATGTTTCTCGGCCTGCCCTTTCGTACTGGCCGCCGGCGTCAGACGCGTCATCAGCCCTTTCGGTATCGTAGGCGTGCATCAAGTCAAGACGACCTATGATCGGGAGCGGATACTCTACCGGATGAAATATCAGATCGTTAACGGCAAGAAGCGCCTCATCAGTCGCCAGGAAATCAGCCGCAAGTTTATCGGGCTGCGCGACAGCACGACGCTGTCGAAATCACAGCGATCAAAATTTCTCGCTTACTTCAAGGAAATGGGCATCGATCGGTCGATCCTCGACATGGCAATGAGTGCCGCTCCGAGTTCGATACGGCTGCTTACGCCGGATGAAGCGATGAAAATCAGGCTGATGACCGATCAAGCCTCCGCTGACGACCTGATAAAGGCTGGAGCCTGCGCGGCTGGCCAGCCGTTTTCGGCCTGCCAAGCACCGGTATCCACGGATTCGGCGGCTCTCTTCGCCAATCCACCCTTCGCGGATTGGCAACTGAATCCCGTACAGGACTTCCTTGCACCTTCTATCGCACCGAGTACCGACCGAAGCTCGCAAGGCAGCGACTGCGTTCAGCAATCGTCCGACTATTCACCCCATTGGGTTTCAAGTTCGGTGATTTCATCAGACAGTTCCGCGATGCGTTGCCGCAGCTCCGCCTCCGTGCCGTCGTCCACCTCTTCGTCGCCGAAACAATAGCGGGCTATATGCAGCTCGAGCTTGGCTTCAAGCTGCTCGCGCTGGGTGCGTAGATGTTTGAGATAGCTGTTTCGCATTGCGAACCACGCTTTCCGAAAAAATTAGGTCTCACCCAAATAAATGGGGTCGAAACCAGAAAGTTTCGATAGGCATCCTATGCATCTGCGTCAAAGCTGAGGCGCAATATGCGACAAGGCTATACGCCCGGGCCATTGCAAAGCCGCTGACCGGTCATCACATTCATGCGACCCACAGCTGAAATGATCCTGAAGGCAAATATTAGGCGCTGACATCCGCTTCGTATTCGGGCTAATTCAGGCGGAGTGTTCGAGGTATGTTGTGTTGAACGAAAAAATTGCCGTTATCGGCCTCGGTTATGTGGGCCTGCCCGTCGCGATTGCGCTTGCCGAAAAATTCCATGATGTCGTTGGCTTCGACATAAAGGCCTCCCGTGTCTCCGCGCTGAAAGCGGGCGAGGACGATACCCGGGAGGTTTCCACCGAACGGCTGCGGTCGAGCGGACTGCGCATCACCAGCAAGATCGAGGATCTCAGGGATCGCGATATCTTTATCGTCGCCGTGCCGACGCCGATCGACCAGAACCGGCAGCCGGATCTGCGGCCTATGATTTCGGCCTCGCGCACGGTCGGCAAGGTTCTGCGCAAGGGTTCGATCGTCGTCTACGAATCCACAGTCTATCCCGGCGTCACCGAAGACGTCTGCGGCCCGGTGCTGGCGGAGGTTTCCGGGCTGCGCCAAGGCGAGGATTTCCACGTCGGCTATTCGCCGGAGCGCATCAATCCCGGCGACAAGGAACACACCTTCGAGCGCATCGTGAAGGTCGTCGCCGGCGATGACGCGGAAACGCTGGAAAGGATCGCCGCGATCTACGGCGCCGTGGTCGAGGCCGGCATCCACCGCGCCCCCAGCATCAAGGTGGCCGAAGCCGCCAAGGTGATCGAGAATACCCAGCGCGACGTCAATATTGCCCTAATGAACGAGCTTTCGATCATTTTCGAGAAAATGAATATCCGCACGGCCGACGTGCTGAAGGCGGCGCGCACGAAATGGAACTTCCTGCCCTTCACTCCCGGCCTTGTCGGCGGCCACTGCATCGGCGTCGATCCCTATTACCTGACGGCCAAGGCGGAAGAACTCGGCTACCACCCCGAGGTCATCCTTTCCGGCCGCCGCATCAATGACGGCATGGGTGCTTTCATTGCCCAGAAACTCATCAAGATGCTGGTCGCGGCGAAAAAGCCGATCAACGGGGCGCGCATCGGCATATTCGGGCTGACCTTCAAGGAGAACGTGCCCGACCTGCGCAACAGCCGCGTTCCCGACATTATCAGCGAACTGCATCAGTTCGGCCTGGAGCCGCTGGTGCACGATGCGATGGCAAGCCACCGTGAAGCCGAAGAGGAATATGGCATCCGCCTAATGGAGCTGAAGGATTTCGGCAAGCTCGACGCCCTTGTGCTTGCCGTTCCCCACAAATCTTATCTGACCGAAGGTGCAGCCGGTATCCTCGATCTCTTGAGCGAAAACGGTGTCGTCGTCGACGTGAAGGCGGCGCTCGATCGAGCAAATCCTCTATTGGAGGGCCATGCGGTCTGGAGCCTGTAAGCCTAAAAGACCAACTCAGCGCACCTTCGTCCCCGCACCTGCGACCGTTGCCGCCAATCCTTCTTCGACTGAGTAAGGCGGCGACCAGCCGGTAACCGCCCGCGTCTCGCCCATATCGACCTGAAGCGAGCCAAGCAATCGCTGTGCGGCGGCTCGACGCCCAACAATTGCGGCAAATCCCTCGAGCAGCGCAGGCGGCACCGGTAGTATCCAAGGCTTACGCCCTGTCGACAGAGATAGTTTGGCGATCAGCTGGCCGATCGAAAGATCGTCGCCATCACTGATCAGGAAGACGCGGTTACCGACGGACGCATGCTTCGCGCAGAGCAGCATGAAATCGACGAGATTGCCGACATAAACGAGCGACCTGCGGTTTCGAACCGCACCGAACGGCCAGGGAAACGGTCGTGCGGCCCATTTCATCAGGCTTGCGAAATTCGCCTTAACGCCGGGACCATAGACGAGCGACGGCCGAATGATGACGACCTCCATCCCCGTTTCCGCTGATATCGCGAGCAGGGCCGTCTCCGCCTCCAGCTTCGAGCGGCCATAGGCATCTTCCGGATGCGGCACGTCCGAGGCCCTGAAGGGCTTTCCCGCTACTGTTCCCTCGCCGTTGACCTTGATCGAGCTCAGGAAGACGAAGCGCTTCACGCCGGCGCCTGCGGCCTGTCGCGCCAGGTTGACCGTTGCATTGACATTGACGGCGCGAAATGCGGCCAACGGATCGGCGGCACTCTCGTTCATGACATGGACGCGGGCCGCCAGATGCATGACGGTATCGACGCCAGCAAGTGCATCGGACCAATCCGTGTGGCTATCCATAGCCCCGATGGCGACGAAGCCCGGGCGGGAGCCGCGGCTGACCGGCCGATACTCCATCCGCCGGCGGGAAAGCTCCGCGCACAGAGCCTGTCCGACAAAACCCGTCGCACCCGTCACCAGGATCATCCGTGCACTGCCTCCGCTGTCTGCACCAAGATTAGCTGAGACATGCTTTGCACGGGATACTCGCTCGGAACAAGGGCGGGGAATCTTGCGGTGTATGGTTGTGCTTAGAATCTCAATATGAGATGCACAGGCAATGACGACCTTCATCACCCTGAGACCAGAGGGCGATGCAACGATAAGAGACGATGCTTTATACGATCGCCAAGCGCCTTTTCGATTTTCTCGCCGCTCTCGCCGCGACCATCATCTTTTTCATTCCGATCCTGATCGTTGCTCTCGCAGTGCGGCTGACCTCGCCGGGTCCGATCCTCTATTGGTCGGATCGGGTCGGCCGGAAAAATAAGATCTTCCGCATGCCGAAATTTCGCAGCATGCGCACAGATACGCCGGCGGTCGCGACCCATCTGCTGAAGGACCCGAATATCTATCTGACGCCGATCGGCTCCTTCCTGCGCAAGTCGAGCCTCGACGAGCTACCGCAGCTCTGGTGCATCCTGAAAGGCGAGATGAGCATCGTCGGCCCACGCCCGGCGCTGTTCAATCAGCACGACCTCATAGCCCTGCGCACGGAGCGCGGTGTCGATGCTTTGCTGCCAGGCCTGACCGGCTGGGCCCAGGTCAACGGCCGCGACGAACTGCCGATCCCCGAGAAGGTGGCGCTGGACGAAGATTATCTGCGCCGCCGCTCTTTTTTCTTCGACCTCAAGATCATTTTCCTGACAGCCCTGAAAGTGGTCCGGCGCGACGGAGTTGCTCATTAACATACAATCGGCGAAATCGACATCGTTGGGGCATCGGCATGGGAAAATTGCCGTATTCCTGCCCCTTTGCGACCATAGGGGCCGTCATGGGGGCGAGAAATGCCGGATGATGAACCGATTCTGGACGAAGGCGGACGACATTGGACGACTCGCGCATGAACAAACCGCATGCTGACCTTGCAGCCGAGCCGATCGGCGTCACAAAAGCTGGGAGCAGCATGACGAAACCGGTCGCCATCATCGGCGGCATTCTGTGGCTGCTTGTCGCCTCGCCGACCGTGGTCGAGAGCGACGCCTATCGCTATGCCACCGCGCTCCTCTCTCTGATCGCCCTCTACTACTATATGAAGGCGCCCATACGGCCGCGCACGGATTGGATCGGCTGGCTCTGCATGGGCTGGGCCTTCTATGTCATGGCGCGGTTCTTCATTACCTTCTGGCTGACGCCGCAACACGATATCGGCGCCTCGGACTGGCTCTATGCCTTCCCCTTCTTCTTCCCCATCATGGGCGTCGCCTTCCTGCTCTATGAAGAGCTGATGGAGAAGATCGTCGCGGCTTATTTCGCGATGGTCCTCATCATGCTTGTGGCAACACAGCATCTGCGCGAGGTCTTTGCCGGCGAGACCATCCGCCCGCTGATCATGAATAACCAGATCCACGGCGCGGTTGCCTGCGGCATGATCGTGATCTTCACCCTGTTCTGGCTGTTGCATTACCTGACGGACAAATCGAGCGACCGCCGGATCGCCCGCTTCGCCTATATCGTTTCGCCCTTCATCTTCGCGCTCTGTTTCATCGCCATCTACGGCGCCAAATCGAAAGGCGTCTGGCTGGCACTCGGCATAACACTGCCTGTCCTGGCGCTCATTACGCTCACCTATTTGCACCTGAAGAGCGGCGTCATCATCATCATCGCCGTCGCAGCCCTGTTGATCGCCGGCACCTATGGTGTCAGGCACAATCTCGACAAGACGGCCGGCCCAACTGTGTCGGCAGCCATTTCGATGGTCGAAAATGTGGCGAACGGCCATGAGATGGGCGGCGTGGTTTCAAACGCCATCAGTTCCAGCAATACGCCGGTATCGATGGACGAACGCCTGCAGCTCTGGTCGAACAGCTGGGAGGTCTTTTCCTCCGCACCGATCTTCGGCTGGGGCAACCGGTGGCTCGAACGCTGGGCCGAGACGCGCTATTCCCATGTCCAATACACGCTGCTGCACAACGGCTACCTGGAAATCCTCGTGCGATACGGCCTGTTCGGTGCGGCAATCATGGGCTTCATGCTCGCCACCTTCATCCGCGCCGTCTGGCGCGCCCGTAAAGCTGGCATTATTCCGCGCGCCGCATGGCACGCATACATCGCCTGCCTTTTCTTTTTCTCATTGACACTCCTCAGCAACTCCAACAACCGCCTGGCGATCGGCGAAAGCCTGGCCTTCGCAAGCTCCGCCTTCGCCTGCTGGTGCCATATGCGACTGAAGGGGGAGTATTTGGCTGCGGGGAACTCAACGATATGACGGTAGGCAGTTGTGAGCGCTTGAGCCACAAGGCATCAAGCGACACATTCATTGATCATTGGTGCAGCGCCGCGACGCATGCTGAATTCAACCCGCCATGCGCGAAAGAGGAATCCAAAACGCCATCGCACACTCTTGTACGAAAAAAGGAAAATTGACGCAGATGGGATCGCATCAGGCAAACAGCAGGGTCTTCCGTCACCATTTGCTGCTTACAGCTCGCGTTCTTGATTCTGTCGGAGCTCTAGGCTATATGCGCCCACGACTCGGGGCTTTCCACTCTACCCTTGGTAGTTACGGAAAAACCATCTTTCGAGGGGCGCAGCTGATTTTCAGGATCGAGGATAAGAGGATCGGATACAACCTAGATCCAGTACTCAGCTCACGCCGGGCGAACGGAGAATCTCGTTATGCCTTTGGAACTCCAACGCAATCAAAAAGGCATGCGCCAAGATTTACACCGTCACTGGACCGCGCGAAAATCATCTGTGAGACGAACGGAATCATTGTCAGCAAACAAAGCGGTCGACCAGCTTGGCGCTTGCAAACATCCCATTCCAGATCTGCATCAATGCTGAGCAGCCCGGGGGATAAATCCGTAATTTCCCACATAGGTTGCTTTGCCTCTGAAGCTTGTAAGGTCGTTCAGTGATGCAACGTTTTTCGCTATCTCCTATCGGAATGCTGACAAGCTTTTGGAATAATCGCGGCCTCATTTTGGCGCTGACCGAGCGCGAAGTTATCGGTCGTTACAAGGGATCGTTTCTCGGCATTATGTGGTCGCTGTTCAATCCGCTTCTGATGCTGACGATTTACACATTCTTTTTCAGCACGGTGTTCAAGGCGCGCTGGCCCGGCGGAAGCGAGTCGAAAACCGAATTTGCTTTGATCCTCTTCTCGGGTCTGCTGATCTTCAATTTCTTCTCGGAAAGTCTCGGACGAGCGCCTTCCTTAATCGTCGGCAACGTAAATTACGTCAAGAAGGTCGTTTTCCCGCTGGAGATAATGGGATTTGTCTTGGTGGCCTCAGCCGGATTTCATTTTTTGGCCAGCATGGTTATTTGGCTGTTGTTCTACCTCATCTTTTTCGGCCTGCCATCGGTGCAAGCCTTATATTTTCCATTCATCCTGATTCCGCTGATTCTTTTGGCCATGGGATCTGCCTGGTTCCTTTCCTCACTAGGCGTCTATCTTCGCGACGTGAACCAAATCGTTACCGCGGTCATTCCCGCATTGATGTTCCTTTCGCCGGTCTTCTTTCCCATAAGCGCTCTGCCGGAACAGCTCCACATCATCTTCCAGCTCAATCCACTGACTTTCCTCATTGAGGAAGCCCGAGGAGTCTTGATCTGGAAACAGGACCTCCATTGGGGGCACTGGCTTATTCAAACGGTTCTTTCCGGCATATTCGCATGGTTCGGCTACGTCTGGTTTCAGAAGACGCGAAGAGGTTTTGCCGATGTCCTCTGACGAAATCTCCATCAGAGTCGAGGGTCTCGGAAAGCGTTACGAGATCTATTCGTCGCCGCGCGAACGGCTGAAACAGTTTATTCTGCCGCCGATCCAACGCGTGATCGGAAGGGATGTCGTAGCCCACTACAAAGAACATTGGGCATTGCGGGACATTTCATTCGAGATCAAAAAAGGGGAGGCCTTTGGCATCGTCGGCCGGAACGGAAGCGGCAAGAGCACACTGCTGCAAATCATCACCGGAACTCTCGCTCCAACCGTCGGGAACGTGACGACGAAGGGGCGCATCGCCGCACTTCTTGAACTGGGCTCCGGCTTCAACCCGGAATTTTCCGGGCGAGAGAACGTGTATCTCAATGCCATGTTGCTCGGCATGACCCGCGAACAAGTCGACGAGCGCTTTGACAAGATCGCCGCATTTGCCGATATCGGCGACTATCTCGAGCAGCCGGTAAAAACCTATTCGAGCGGCATGCTGGTCCGTCTCGCGTTTGCCGTTCAAGTACAGATCGACCCCGACATCCTGATCGTCGATGAGGCGCTCGCCGTCGGCGACGCCCTGTTTCAAAAGCGCTGCTTTGCTCGCATCGAGAAACTGCTCTCGGACGGAGTGACGCTACTGTTCGTATCCCACGATCAAGAGTCCGTTAGAACGCTTACGCATCGCGCCATTCTATTAAGAGGTGGGCAGGAGGTATTGACAGGCAGCTCCTCGGAAGTCCTGCTTTCCTACCGGAAGCTTTTGCACGAAGAAGAATCATCCTATTTCTCGCGCTTGGCGCCCAAGCAGACCACGGCCTCCAACGGCTCTAAGAAGCCGGCGGCATCGAACAGCGCGAACAAGGGCACTTCCTTGCCGGGACGCAGCGACAACCTGTCTTTCGGGGACGGAGGCATCGAGGTGACAGCGGTTCAGACTTTCGATGCCGACGGTGAAACCTGTGCGGTCTTCTATCCGGGAGATCCGGTCAAAATACGAGTGAGGTGCCATTCCATAATCACAACTGATCGCATCAACGTTTCGATACGTATCAGAAGCCGGGAAGGCATCAAGATATACTCTTGGGGAACGCTGAACCAGGACATGCAGGTTCTCAACGGCGCCCTTGGCGGCGAAGTATTCTGGACGCGGGAAATTCAGGAGAACGAAGATTTCGATGTATGGTTCGAATGCAGCTGCACTCTCGGTCCCAATTTATATGAGATCCAGGCCGCCATTTCCTATGAGGGGAAGCCGGATTATACCGAGCAACGCATACTGCATTGGAAGGATGAAGCAGCATTTTTCCAGACGTTGATGCGCCAAAACGAATACGCGTTTGGTGGCATGACCGATTTGCGCATGAAAGCGATGTGGTGACGCCGAGTTGCATCTCTGCCATCATTTAAACCGTTGAGAACGACCAGAGAACAATATGCAAACTCGCTCATCCAACTCCAGACTTGTGGATCTGATCCTTGAGTCCTGCGGCTACGGCAAGCTCCTGGAGTGCGGCAACGGCACGGACTTGCTGCTGCCGAAGCTGCTGGAGGCTGGCGTTGACGGCTATGCCGTCGAACAATCCCAAGCGGACGTCAAGCGTATCAATGCAAGCTTTCCCGGCCGCGGCATTGAAGGTTCGGCCTTAGAGCTTCCATTTTCCGATGAAAGTTTTGAAACCGTCGTCTCGATCGGCTGTCTCGAAAGGTTGAACGCCGGGGATATCACGGCAGCGTTGGGCGAGCTGTATCGCGTCTCGTCCCGCTATGTCTTTTTGCGAGTGTCGACCGGACTGAGTGCAGAAGCCCCTTTGCCGCATGCGTCTCAAGACCGAACATGGTGGGAAACCCATTGCTTTGAAGCCGGCTTCCGCAAGCATCCGTTATTTTACCAGATCAACCCATATGAATCGTTGAACAGCGATGGTGCCCATATCCTGATCCCGCTCGAAAAGGTTCCTCGGGCAGCGCTGCAGCACTATGATTTGACCGTTCTCGTCGAGGAGCGTCTGCTGCATACGGACATGCTTCGCGAAACGGGCAGACGAAGTGACGCACATTGCATTCGCTATCATAAGGCGGCTGAATATATTCGCCCAGGCGACCGTGTGCTCGATGTCGCGTGTGGGCAGGGCTATGGGAGCCACATCCTCTATAGCATATCGAAAGCCCGATCGGTGATCGGGATAGACCTCAGCGATTTTAGCATCGATTATGCAAATGCCCATTACGGCCGTTCGGACGCCGTCAGATTTGAGGTTGGAGATGCCCAGGCTCTCTCGCAGATACCTGATAACAGCATCGATTTCATTACTGCGTTCGAGACCATAGAGCACGTTCCGGACCCCGATGCCTATCTGACCCAGCTGAAGCGCGTCCTCAAGCCATCCGGACGTTTGATGGTTTGTGCCCCGAATAACTGGGTTGACGAAACCGGCAAAGATCCCAATCCCTATCATCTCCACGTCTATACCTGGGAACGCCTCATCGACGAGTGCGGATCGTATTTCCTGCTGGAGAACGGCTTTTTCCAGACGGCGGGCGGCGGCATGCGCTACCATCATTCGCCCCGCAGCTGGATCGAAGTGCCGCCGCGGAAAGAAAGCGAACAGGACGGCGAATGGGTCCTGCTTTTGTGCATGGCCGATCCGGTCGCGGGCAAGGGCACAGCCTATCATGAGACCGCCTGGAACCAGCCTGACTCACCGGAGTTTCATGTATCGGCCTTCGCCCGAGACTACGAAAATCCCTGGCTGGTGAGAGGCATGGTCGCAATCGGCATGCGCGCCCGTTGCGAGAAACTGCTTTCGGACATGCAGGAGCAGGTGCTGAAAGCATCCAGCCCCGCGTCGGCGGACTTCGGCAGCGCCCTTTGCGGCCAAATCTATGCCGCGGCTCAACAGGACGGATGTACGGAATCGCACTTCCAGGAGCTGCAGGAAGCCGCTCTGCGTTATGCTGCCATCGCAACGCCATCGCCCCATCAGCTGCGATGGCAGGTTTCGCTGCTGTTTGCTATCGGGGAGGCAGCAAGAAGACATGGGAAAGCAGGCGTCGCCGCGGACTTCTATTCCAGATGCGCGGCAATCGACGTTATGCCCTATAGCCCGCTGCTGGGAAACAAGACGCTTGATGCCCTCTACTGGCTGAGCATCTATGCGCTCGCCAAGGGCGACCTTTCGCAGGTACGGACGTATCTGGAAAAAAGCGTCGGCGAAGCACAGCGCCTGATATCCGCCTCCTGGCTGAACATAATCGGAACTCCGACAAAGCCGCTGCCTTTCGGCTTTCCGGAAATATCCCAGCTGATGGATAGGGCGGCACGAGCCGCCTACATGCTGGATTCGCTTGATGACTACGCCGCAAAGCCGGGGCTTTTCCGCTATGAAAGCCAAGGGTTTTTCGAAAGGCAACTGAAAGCCGCGTCGGCAAGAACGCAAGAACTGGAGACGACGGTCAATTCGCTTGCCCGCGAACTCATCAGTGCCGAAGCGTCCAGGCAGGAGCTAGGTCACCAGGTCGCCGAGACTGAAGCGCGCGCGCAGGATCTCGGACGCCAGGTCATCGCGTTGGACGCACGTGCCCAAGAGCTTGCCCGCAATTTGGCGAGCACGCAAAGTCCGTTGCGTTTCCATATGGCGCGAGGCGTTCGTTTTCTCTCGCGTCGAATCTCCAGGCTGATCTCGAAGAACAATCCATGACCAAAGCTGCAACCACTGGCATCGTCATTGTTTCCTACAACGCTCCCGACGCGCTCATTGCGACGTTGGCCAGCGTAAGAAGGGCGCATAACGAAAGCTCGGTTAAGCTCATCTTGGTGGATAATGCATCCAATTCCGACGAGCGTGACAAGATAAGGTCGGCAATCACAGCCCACATCGAAGAGGTTGGCAGCGACTGGCGTTACATAGAGGAACCGGAAAACCTCGGCTTTTCGGGCGGCAACAATGTCGGCATCCGAGAATTTCTTGCTGACGATACGATAACCCACATCTGTCTACTAAATAGCGATGTGATCGTGACGGATCATTGGCTGGACAGAATGCTGGCGCATGGGAAGGATATCATCAGCTCCGTCACCAACAAGGCCGACAGCGAGCAATGCATACCGGTCGATTACAGCGCAGAGTTGAGCGAATTCATCGAGGCTGGCACGACGAAAATTTCCGAGGCGCCCTATCAGCGCGTGAAGAATTTCGCCGACCGCCGATACGAAGCCTGGCAAGGCAATCTCGTTGAGGCGGACGTCACGTTCTTCTGCGTCCTTCTGACCAGGGACGCCTGTCAGAACATCGGTCTTTTGGATGAAACATTCTTTCCCGGCGGCTTCGAGGATGACGACTATTGCCTTCGCGCCCGAAAGCTTGGCTACGATATCTTTCTGGCGCGCGATACGTTCATCCATCATTGGGGATCAGCTTCATTCGGCAAGCTGC
This sequence comes from Rhizobium sp. BK098, assembly GCF_014193155.1. Classification (NCBI taxonomy): domain Bacteria; kingdom Pseudomonadati; phylum Pseudomonadota; class Alphaproteobacteria; order Hyphomicrobiales; family Rhizobiaceae; genus Rhizobium; species Rhizobium sp. BK098. Next base: position 273,259 of record NZ_JACHYY010000005.1, read on the forward strand.
AATATGAATATTTCAGCGCCCGGGCCGAAAAGAACAAGCGCTATCTGGAGAAAAAGCACGGCTTTAGCTGGAGCAGGCGACCGGAAAAACCGATCGTCTCCTTTTGCATGGATGCGGTGTTTGCCCTTGGCAAACCCGGCGATTCCTCATGCCGCTCCGATTTGGCGGCATACATGCGCAATCTCGACCGTCAGATAGACTATTTTGAAACCGAGTTCCAAAATCTCTCGGGGGCCTTCGAAGCCTATCGCGACCTCGCTTCGGAGGATCTAGCAAAGCGGGTGTCGGCGGCAGAGGCATTTGGAGACGTAGCTGCCGCATGGACGCGTACAAAAACGACAATCGTCAAGCTCGTGAAGACCGCTTCGATCGCCGCGGAAAGCATCGCTACGATCACGGCCGACCTGAACAGTATAGCGGAGGCGGTCCACATTCGCGTCGAATGCAATTTTGCCGTCCATGACTTTGTCTCGACCCTCGAGCGTGATGGCAAAGGCGCCACAGCAAGACTGCGTCGCCCCTCAAGCGCGGCGCCAACGGGCCGTCCCGCCGGAAAAATTTCCAGGCTCATGTGGCTTGCGAGAAGAGGCATCGGGTTTCTGCGGCAGCTGGATGGTATCGTGTTTTTCGGGGGCTATTTTTACCCCGAGCGCCAGAGCGATGGGTATTTTCAGCGAATTCAGATCGTTGACCGGCTCTTCCGGGATCGTTGGCGCATTTATGTAGAGAGCGAAGAGCTGACCGGCCGCAATATATGGTTTGATCGCCCGGAACCGAATGTTCTCGTACTGAGGGTGATGGGCAACAGAAAGCTGAAGATGCTGGTGCGGCTGCTAGCCGCCGCAGCGGTCCTTCGCACGCGCAAGATTTATTTCCACAGCGTATTGCGGATGTATGACAATCGCTTCGGCAAGTTTCTGCATCTGCCCTTCATACGCAAGGCTGTCGACATCCATGGCGTGGTACCGGAAGAATTCCGGATGCATGACGATTTCTACAGCGCACTCATCTATGACAAGCAGGAGCGCCTGGCAGTTCAAAAAGCCGGCATCGTGATTGTCGTCACGAAGGCAATGGAGAATTACCTCCGGCAGAAGTTTCGCGATGCGCTAAAGGCTCGAAGCATTTCGTTCCCGATGTTCCCGACCTTTGAGCCATCGATAGCGACGCGACCGCTGGAAAACGGAAAACCGATCGTCGTATACGCCGGGGGGCTACATCGCTGGCAACAGGTGCCGAAGATGATCGATGCAATCGCGAAAACTGCGGACCATTGCCAGCACCGCTTCTACACTCCGCAACCGGACGCGGTGAAGGCGATGCTATCGGCAAATCTGGTGGATTCCGTCGTTGTGGAATCGAAGACACATGCCGAATTGATGGAGATCTATCCGCATTGCCATTATGGCTTCATCCTGCGCGAGGACAGTATCGTCAATAAGGTCGCCTGCCCCACCAAGCTCGTCGAATATCTGGCGATGGGGATCGTTCCCATTATCGATTCCGAAAATATCGGCGATTTTAAATCGCTCGGCATGCAGTACATTACGCTACCTGACTTCCTCGCGTCCGAATTACCAGATGAAAGCACCCGTGCCCGGATGGCGCATGAAAATCTGGCCGTTTACGAAAGGCTCCAAGAGGTCCGCCAATCAGGCGCAGAGCAGATTTACCAATTTTTCTCTCCGCAACGCGCGGCTACCATCCGTTCCCGCGTCGCAACGAGATTACACCGTTCTCTTCCTCCTGAAACAATTGGTGGACGGTTCGCGCGCCGTTTCTGGCGGAAAATCTCCCCCACTGTCCGCAGACCTATTGTCGAGGCGACCGCCAGTGTCCCTTTGACAGATCTGACCAGCGTCCCACGCGAATGCGATATTCTCGTTCAGGTCGACAATTTTGAAGCCGGCGGGTTGGAGAACGTCGTCCTTGATCTCAACGATACGCTTGCGAAGGCAAATTATAAAATCGTCCTTCTTGTGCTCGGTAATCGTGGAGCCGCAGTGGAGCAGGCGCGCCGCCGCGGTCAAAAGATGATTTGCCAAACATATAGCCCGGTGGCTTATGAAAGGGTTATCGACCATCTCAAGCCAAAATTGATCCTTGCTCATTATTCGACGCAGGGACTGCAGGCTTGCAACGACAGGGATATTCCGTTCCTGCAAGTCATCCACAATGTCTACATGTGGTTTAATGAGCAGCAGCGGCAGGAGTTTTCCGACAACGCCAAGCTTACGACCAAATTTATTGCCGTTTCCGACTATGTTCGAGATTACAGCATTTCCCGCCTCGGGGTTCCCGAGGAGAAATGCGTCGTCATTCCGAACGGTATCGATTTTGCGCCATTCCATGATTTTGTGCCCTCCGAAGCGCGCGAGAGCCTTCGCGTGAAATACGGAATCAAAAAAGACGATTTCGTGTTTGTCGACATCGGCGCCGTAAATCATCAGAAGAATCATTTGGGCACGCTGAAGGCATTCGAGATCGCCGCGCGCGCATGCGAGAATGCCAAGCTCGCTATATTGGGGCCGGTCTACGAGACCGTTCTGATGGATGAGCTCAATGCGTACATTGCCGCCAAAGGCCTTGAAAAGAAAGTCATATACTGCGGAGCTGCGCCGCGGTCCCACGAACATTTTGCCATGGCTGACGCATTTGTCAGCGGCGCCTTCTTTGAAGGTGGTCAGCTTATTCTGCTTGAGGCTATCCGCTCAAATCTGCCTATCGTAACCAGCAGAGTTGGCTTCTCTTCTTCGTTTGAGGGACGTCCCGGAATCGAAGTTGTTCCGCCCCCTCAAGACATTGCGCAGTATCGAGGGGCGATTTGGGAGTTGAAATCTACCGAAGAGTTCGAAAGCCGAATGGCGGATGCGATGATCCGCATCTGGACAAATCCCGTTCGCCCGAATTTCAGCGACGACGAACTAAGCAAGCTTGAAAGAAGTACGAGTTATCAAAAATATAGCGCGCTCATGAAAGCGCAGCTAACACAAGACAAGGAATGCGCAACTGAATTTCAAATTCGGACGGCATGATGTCTTATTGGCGTGGGATCGTTCGAAATTTTGCTTATGCTAGCTTCCGGAAGATATTCTGGGCGCTGCCGGCACCGCTGCGCCATCATCTGCATGGCTTTCGGCATTCTCTCGTGCGGTGGCTTCGCAAAGGAGGAAGCCAGGGGCAGCGACAGGCCGATGATATCGGCTGGGAGAGTTTTCGCGACGGACCGCTCTCCAACAAGGGCTATCGTCTTGTCTTCATTCTGGAAGCCAATATCGACTGGGAAGTAACTCTGTATCAGCGACCACACCATATGGCGCTTGCGCTGGGGAGGCTTGGCTGTCTGGTATTGTATCGGACGACGGGAGATGGCGTTGTCGGCTTTCGCCCCATTGAGAATAACGTCTGGCTTACGAACGATCCGAACGTAGAATCGATCGACGGCGCAGTTCGTTGTTTTTATAGCACTACCTTGTTCGCTGATGACCAAGACCTCTTGTCCGCCAAGAGAAATGGATTCGTGATCTACGAATACATCGACCACATCGACGCCTCTATTTCTGGAGGTACGCACAGCCTCAAACGCCTTCTAACGTTGAAACAGGGGGCGTTCGCCCATGCTGATCTTGTCGTTTCCTCCGCGAAATTGCTGCAGGAAGAGGCTGTTCAGGCGAGCGGCGCATCCCGCTGTGTTTTTGTTCCCAACGGTGTCGATGTTTCGCACTATAGAAATAAAGCAAATGCTTCACACGACATCCCACACACGCTGCGAGCGTTCAAAGAAAACCATCGCCACGTCGTCGGCTATTTCGGAGCGATAGCCCCATGGCTGTGGTATGAACTGATGGAGGACGTCAGCGAACTGATGCCCGATATCGGATTCGTCTTCATCGGTCCCGATTACAGCGGTTGTGTGCCGCAACTTCCGCGCAAGGAAAACGTACTTTACCTGGGGCCTGTCGACTACAAAAATCTCCCGTCCCATGCACGTCTTTTCGATGTCTGTTTCATACCCTTCGTGATGGGTGACATAGCGCGCGCCACGTCGCCGCTTAAGCTCTTCGAATATTTTGCTCTCGAGAAACCAGTCGTGGTGACGGGTGACATGCAGGAGTGCGTTGTGTACGAGGAGGTTTTCTCTGGCAATAATGCTGTGCAGTTTACCCGAGCTATTGAAAATGCATTGAAAGTCCGGAATGATCCCTCATTTAAGCAGCGCTTGCGTGATCTTGCTGATGCGAACAAATGGGATATTCGGGCAGAAACTTACGTTTCCAAGATAGAATCCCTGATCGCAAGTGCCGATCCTGTTCTCTGAGGTTCCTATGAAGAAAAAAGTCATCTGCGTTGCCGGCACGCGACCTGAAGCTATCAAGATGGCTCCAGTCATTCTGGCGCTGAAGCAAGAGGCTTGGTCCGATGTAAAAGTTCTGGCAACGGCGCAACACCGCCAAATGCTCGATCAAGTTCTGGAGTTTTTCGATATCAAGCCAGATATTGATTTGGACATCATGCGCCCAAACCAAACTCTGGCTGGTTTGACTGCTCGCCTGCTTCTAGCCATCGACGAGGTTTTGGAAGCAGAAAAGCCCGATGTTGTCCTCGTTCAGGGTGATACGACGACCGTGATGACTGTTGCTTTGGCGTGTTTCTATCGCCGTATCCCGATTGGACACGTCGAGGCAGGTTTGCGCACCTGGGATATCCAGAATCCTTTTCCCGAGGAGGCAAATCGTGTCATCGCGGGCAAACTCGCTAAGTGGCATTTCGCACCGACAGAAGGCGCACGGCAAAATCTTCTCAAGGAAGGCATTGCTGAAAGCGATGTGCTCGTCACCGGCAACACGGTGATAGACGCGCTGCTCATGACGGCATCAAGGCCGCTCGAAACCACGGTCCCCCTCGACGACAGCAAACGGTTGGTGATGGTGACGTCCCATCGGCGCGAGAACTTCGGGAAACCTTTCCGAGACATTTGCGAAGCGTTGAAGACTTTGGCGGAGCGCAACCCCGGTGTACAATTTCTCTATCCCGTTCATCCAAATCCCAACGTCAAGGATGTCGCGCACGAGATTTTGGGGCCCACTTCCAATTTTATCCTGTGCGAACCGTTGGACTATGCGCCTTTCGTGGCAGCAATGAAGCGCGCATACCTCATTTTGACGGATTCCGGCGGCGTTCAGGAAGAAGCGCCGGCGCTCGGAAAGCCGGTTTTGGTTTTGCGCGACGAAACTGAGCGACCGGAGGCAGTCGCACAGGGCGTCGTGAAACTCGTCGGACCCCACTATGAGAATATTGTCCGCGAAGCACAGCGACTTTTGGACGATGAGGACGCCTATAAGGAGATGGCACGTGGCGTCTCACCCTACGGAGATGGTCTCGCCTCAAAGCGCATAACGGAAACCCTGCGCGAGTTCTTTTCCTGATGCGCCTCGTTTATTTGTCGCCCGTACCATGGGCTAGCTTTGCCCAGCGGCCTCATAAGTTTGCCGAATGGTTTCATTTGCGTACTGGCGGCGAGGTTCTTTGGATCGATCCTTATCCAACCCGACTCCCGAGACTGCTTGACTTCAAACACCGTAATGCGCCGACGACAGGTAAACCTAAAAATCTCCACACATGGATAGAGGTCGTTAAACCAAAGGCTATACCAATTGAGCCCCTACCGTGGTTGTCATCAATGAACAGGTTTATGTGGGCTCGGATATTTTTCAAGGTAAAGCACTTTGTGGAAGGTCATGACGCGTTAATTGCAGCGGGAAAGCCAAGTCTTTTGGCAGATCTTCTCGTCTCAAGGCATCCAAACATACTATCCTTGTATGACGCCATGGACGAATTTCCCGCATTCTATAGCGGCCTCTCAAAAGCCGTTATGAAAAGGCGGGAGAGGGCTCTTGCGTTGAAATGCCGCCATATGTGGGTAAGTAGCACGCGGTTGCACGAACAATGGAGCAAACTGCGATCCAACCTCAACTTTGTCCCCAACGGGCTTGAGCCAGCTTTGTATTCGAACCTGAGCAAGATTAGGAATGCCGAGGATAGGAAGATATTTGGCTACATCGGCACCATTGCTAAATGGTTTGATTGGGAATGGGTTATTAAACTGGCAAATACTCGACCGAATGATATCGTAAGATTGATCGGACCGGCATTTGCTCCTGCACCCGGATCGCTTCCAGCCAACATCGAGCTTCTGCCTCCATGTGTACATGAGGAAGCTATCAACGCTATGGCGAACTTCGATGTCGGCATTATCCCGTTCAAGAATAATCCTTTGACCGCATCGGTCGATCCCATCAAATTCTATGAGTATCGAGCAATGGCGCTTCCTGTGATCTCAACAGATTTTGGTGAGATGTCATTGCGGCGAGGATCCCAAGGGACATTTATAAGTCGGTCCCTGGAGGATATTGATCACCTGGCACGAGAGGCCTTGTTGCATCGCGATTCTGCTGAGTTCGCTCAGTCGTTCATTATGGAAAATGGCTGGCCTAGGCGATTCGATAGCGCAAGTCTCCCAATCAAGAGCTATGGTAGCGCAGCTATAGTATCATCGTCGGCTAAAGACAGTGAAGAATGACCCATTTCCTTCAGAACCACCGACAAAATTGACGACACTGCTCTCTATTTGCATTGTCACCTATAGCCAGGATCTTGCTGTCCTCCAGGCAACTCTCGAAAGCCTGCGAGCCGCGGTCGCTCATCTAAGTGATACAAAGACCGACATAACGATAGTCGATAACTCTCCGAGGGGCTCTCTTTCCGATTGGCTGAGGGAGAACTTTCGGGATCTCTCCATTCACCTGCTTACTGGACACGGCAACGTCGGCTTTGCTCGCGCGAACAATATGGTACTAGATAATATAGGCGACCTGCACCTAGTACTTAACCCAGACGTTGTTTTGAGCCCAGATAGCTTGGAAAATGCCGTGCAGTTTCTGAAGCTGCACCCCGAATGCGGTCTATTGACACCCTCAGCTTTGGGAACAGACGGCATACGCCAGTATCTGTGCAAGCGCTATCCCACAGTCTTTGACCTTGCATTAAGAGGCTTTGCACCAAAGCGGCTCAGACAGCTTTTTCAAAAACGGCTAGACCGCTATCAGATGGCGGATATGCCCGATAACGAAGTTTTTTGGGACCCGCCGATCGTCAGTGGATGCTTTATGCTCTTCAGAGGCGAGATTTTTCGAAATCTTGCCGGGTTTGATCCGAATTATTTTCTTTATTTCGAAGATTTTGATCTTTCCATACGTGCCGCCCAGGTGACTCGCATCGCCTTCCTGCCAACAGTAAAGATCGTTCATGGCGGTGGAGACGCGGCTCGCAAGGGTCTCTGGCACGTCGAGCAATTTATCCGTTCCGGTTGGGTTTTCTATCGAAAGTTCGGCTTCAGATTGATTTAATCCGGCTGTGGCCGGTTCGCGAGCGCGCAACCATACCGCGCCTGCGAGCCATTTTTCGAGGTAAACGCGTAAGCAAGCCCACGTATCTTTCCGGGTGCTGATCGGCGATTTTCTGCATGCATCATGCAGGGAATCCTAGAATCCTAGTATCCTTCGGCGAGGTCAGCAAATCGCGATGATAGACCCTATGGTGTTCTGCATCTCACATAAAAGTTTCGGCCTCTGCCAGAAGTTGCTGGCGCTGATCTTTTGCAGAGAGCATTGGCTGATCGGCAATTTTCCAGTCGATGGCGATCTGCGGATCGTCCCAGCGGATGCCGCGATCGCTCTCCGGCGCGTAATAGTTGGTAGTCTTGTAGAGAAACTCCACATGGTCGCTCAGCGTCAGGAAGCCATGGGCGAAGCCTTCCGGGATCCAGAGCTGGCGCTTGTTTTCCGCAGACAGAAGAACGCCGACCCATTTGCCGAATGTCGGTGAGGATTTCCTGATGTCAACAGCAACGTCATAGACTTCGCCGACCACTACTCGCACCAGCTTCGCCTGCGCATGCGGCGGCAGCTGATAGTGGAGACCGCGTAGGACACCCCTGCCCGACCGGCTGTGATTGTCCTGCACGAAATCGGCGCTTCGGCCGATCGCTGCTTCGAACTTCGCCTGATTGAAGCTTTCGAAGAAGAAGCCGCGATCGTCTGCAAACACCGTCGGCTCGATAATCTTGACATCGGGAATAGCGGTATCGATGGCTTTCATTCGTCGTCCTGTTCGGATTGTTTGCGAGGGGGAAGCGGCGGCATAAAACGCCTGAGCGATTAGAATATCTGCTCGCGCAAGATCCCAAGGAGATATTGCCCATAGGCATTCTTCTTCAGCGGGCTCGCCAGCGCCTCGACATCGGACGCACTGATCCAGCCGCTGCGATAGGCGATCTCTTCGGGGCAGGCCACCTTCAGGCCCTGCCGGTTCTCGATCGTCGCAATGTAATGGCTCGCCTCCAGCATCGATTCATGCGTTCCGGTGTCGAGCCAGGCATAGCCGCGGCCCATGGTCTGGACGTCCAGGTGCCCGGCTTGCAGATAGTGAACATTGACATCGGTAATCTCCAGCTCGCCACGTGGCGATGGACGGATGGATTTAGCGACGTCGACAACGGTTTCGTCATAGAAGTAGAGGCCGGTCACCGCATAGTTGCTCTTCGGCATCTTCGGTTTTTCCTCCAGGCTGATCGCCCGGCCGCTCTGATCGAACTCGACCACGCCATAGCGATGCGGATCCTGCACGTGATAGGCAAAGACGGTCGCCCCCGTTTCCTTGGCGCTCGCCTCGTGCAGCAATCGGGTAAAATCATGCCCGTAAAAAATGTTGTCTCCCAGAACCAGGGCAGACGGCGCGCCATCCAGAAACGCTTCGCCGATCAGGAAGGCCTGGGCAAGACCGTCGGGGCTGGGCTGAACGGCATAGTCAAGCTTTATGCCCCATTGGCTGCCATTGCCGAGCAATTGCTCGAAGCGAGGCGTATCCTGCGGCGTCGAGATGATGAGGATCTCGCGGATACCCGCCAACATCAAAGTCGTCAGCGGATAGTAGATCATCGGCTTGTCGTAGATCGGCAGGAGCTGCTTACTAACCGCAAGTGTCAGCGGATAGAGCCGTGTTCCCGATCCACCGGCGAGTATGATTCCTTTGCGTGCCTTCGTCATTATCCTGCGTCTCGTCCTTAGTGCATCTGCCTCTGTCTCACCGGCGGGAGGACATGGCCGGAAATCATCGGCAAAAATACGGTTTTCAATTCCCCACAGCCCGCAATCTTGCCAGGACGTCATCGACGCCCTCCTGCCAGAGAGGAAGCGCAATATCGAAGCGATCCGTCAGCTTTCGACAATCCAGCCGCGAATTGGCCGGGCGCTTGGCAGGGGTCGGATATTCAGCTGTCGATATAGGCTTCAGCGCCTCGAGAGACAGCGCAAGCCTAACGTTTGCTGCCAATGCCTCGCGAACGATATGCGCGGCATAACCATACCAGGAAGTGCTGCCCTGTGCCGTGAGATGATAGGTTCCCGAGAGGTCGCCTGGAGCTCGCGAGGCCATGATGCGCTCGATCACCGTGCGTGTGACATCGGCAATCAAGGCCGCCGAGGTCGGCGCACCAACCTGGTCGGCAACGATGTTCAGTGCACTTCTTTCACCGGCCAGCCGAAGAATGGTCTTCAGGAAATTGCTGCCGTGATGACCATAGACCCAGCTGGTGCGCAAAATGGCATGATGTGCACCGGAGGCGCGCACCGCCTCTTCGCCCCGCCACTTGCTTTCGCCGTAGACGGACTGCGGATTGACAGCATCATCCTCTCGATAGGGATCGGCTTTCGTGCCGTCGAAGACATAGTCTGTGGAGTAATGGATGAGCAAGGCACCATTGTCCGCCGCCCAGCGCGCCAGTATCCCCGGAGCGGTAGCATTGACCGCCATCGCCAGCTCTTTATCGCTCTCGGCCCGATCCACCGCCGTATAAGCAGCCGGATTGACGATGATATGTGGCTTGTGCTCACGAAGAGCGGCAAGGATGCCTGCTTCGCTAGCCAGATCCATGTCCGCACGCGTCAGGGCAACGACATTCCCCAGGGTGCCGAGCGAACGCTGCAGCTCGAAACCAACCTGCCCATTGGCGCCGGTGACCAGAATGGCGCTCACAACTGGGCCTCGTACTGCTTGCCGACCCATTCACGATAGGCACCACTAGTGACGTTACGGACCCAGTCCTGGTTTTCGAGATACCATGCGATCGTCTTGCGAATGCCGGTCTCGAAGGTTTCCGCGGGCTTCCAGCCGAGTTCACGCTCGAGCTTGCGGGCATCGATCGCATAACGACGATCATGACCGGGCCGATCCTTCACGAAGGTGATCTGATCGCCGTAGCGACCGCCATCAGCCTTCGGCCTGAGCTCATCGAGGATGGCGCAGATCGTATGCACGACATCGAGATTGGGTTTCTCGTTCCAGCCACCGACATTATAGGTCTCGCCGAGCCTGCCGGCTTCCAGGACGCGGCGAATGGCGCTGCAATGATCCCGGACGTACAGCCAGTCGCGAATCTGCTGGCCATCACCATAGATCGGCAGGTTCTTTCCCGAAAGCGCGTTCAGGATCACCAGCGGGATCAGCTTTTCCGGAAAATGGTAAGGTCCGTAATTGTTGCTGCAGTTCGTCGTCAAGACAGGCAGGCCATAAGTATGGTGCCAGGCCCGCACAAGATGATCGGAGGCCGCCTTGCTCGCCGAATAGGGGCTGTTCGGCTCATAGCGGTTGAGCTCATTGAACGGCGCCTCATCCTTCGACAGCGTGCCGTAGACCTCATCCGTCGAGACATGCAGAAAGCGGAAGCCTTGCTTCTCGTCGTCCGGCAAGCCATCCCAATAGCCGCGCACGGCTTCCAGCAGATTGAAGGTCCCGACAATATTCGTCTGGATGAAATCGCCGGGACCGTGAATAGACCGGTCGACATGGCTTTCGGCTGCGAAATTGATGACCGCACGCGGCCTATGAAGCGACAGCAAATCGCTCACCAGCTCGCGATCGCCAATGTCGCCATGCACGAACACATGACGATCATCGCCCTTCAAACCCTTCAGCGTATCCAGATTGCCGGCATAGGTCAGCTTGTCGAGGTTAACGACCGTCTCGTCGTGTCGCTCAAGCCAGTCCAGGACAAAGTTCCCGCCGATAAAACCAGCCCCACCCGAAACCAATATCGTCATCTAAAGCCTTTTCCATTTTAGGCACACAGCTAAATTGTCGACATAATCCAAGACAAATCAATCTTATGACAAGGAGGCCTATCCCCTTCGAAAAGATCTCAATCATCGGAAGACGGATATCCGCCTCAAGCACCGAGACAAACCAAAAATGCTCATAAAATTCAGGAAGCTTGATATTGGCTGGGAAACCTGGATTCGAACCAAGATTAACGGAGTCAGAGTCCGCTGTTCTACCATTGAACTATTTCCCAACAGCCGCCGGGCTGTAAACTGCCCCTGCGGGGAAAGCAGGGCCTCTATAATCGAATTTGCCGCGGATGCAAACACTTTAACGCGCGGAAACGCGATTTTTTGAAAGTCACTCTGGACCGCCATGATAGGTCACGAATCCGCCTGCTGCTAGCAGACTTTCCAAGCCACGCTGCCCAATGGCCGAAGTCGGCTGCCCGACGGGGGATTTTGCCAGTTTCGACGTCACGCGTCCGTTCGTCTCACCAGCGCAACAGGCGCTTGCCGAGGACATATCCGACAGCGGTCACCATGGCGATCGCGATCGGGTACCAGAGCAAGACGAAAAGCGGGCTGTCGTCCGTGCAGTTGGAGGCATAAAAGGTCGCGGCGATGCCGCTGGCGGCAAGGCCGGCGACGGCGCCAGCGGCACCCGGCTTTTCCGGTGCGCCCTGGCGCAGGGCGAACAGGAAGCAGGCGAGCGGGCCGATCGACAAAAGCGGGATGAGCGTCAGGCAGAAACGGGCGTTGTGCCCGATCATCCGCGCACTCCAGCTGTCGGCCGGCATGACGGCCATTTCGATGGCCGCGGCGGCAAGCAGCAGTATGGGCGCCAAGAGCAGCGTCCAGCTCCACAGGCGCAGCGATGCGCCCGGCCGCCCGATGCGAAAGACGACAGCGCAGGCCGTTGCGGCAAGCGCGATGGTCACGACGAATTTGAACAGGAAACGGACGGTCTCCATGGCTGTATCGATATCGGCTCGAAAGCCGATCATGGCGAAGAAGATACCGCCGCTGATCAGGATACCCCCGACGACCGCCAGGGCCAGGACCTTGCCGATCCGCATGCGGACCGGCGCGTCCTGCGCCAAGAGATTGATGAGGTCATCGGTTTTCACTGGTCTCACTCCGATACAAAGCCGCAAGCATCTTCAACGCGCGGTGCAGCGCCACGCGCACCGCCCCTTCCGTCATCTTCAGCCGGTCCGCCGTTTCCCGCACACTTGTTCCCTCGACGGAAATCGAGCGCACGATTGTCTTCTGCGGATCTTTCAACAGCTCCAGCATACGATCGACATCGAACCGGTCCAAGGCGTCGGTGTGCTCTTCCGCCCGCAGGAAATCGATCACGTCGTCGATCGGTACGCTCATATGTCGCCCGCGCCTTCTCAGGCTGTCGATCAGCTTGTTGCGCACGATCGTCGACAGCCAAGGTCCGATCGGGCGGGATGAATCCCATGTGCCGCGCTTCAGATGGATGGCCAGCAGCACTTCCTGAACCACATCCTCGGCCTCGCTTACCGGCGCACCCAGCTGGTCGCAGCGCCGGCGCGCCATGGCGCGCAGATGCGGCGTCACAGCGGTGAGGAAACGGTGATAGGCCTGCGCATCGCCGCTGATGGCGGCGCGCATCCAGACTGCCCATTCCTCTTCGCGCGCCGAATGATTCATCCGACATCTCCTCTACGCGGGACCGCAAGCTTTCGTTACCGGCAACGGCAACTATTTTTCAAGCCCTTTCGTCTCCGCGACAGATTCTCCGCCGGATGCGTCCGCTACCCATGCACATGCCAGCCTCACCGCCGCACCTGCTCGGCTATTGCCCGCCGCAGCAGATAGCCGGCACAATATAAATGACACCATCTCGAAAAAAATTCCGATGCGGCTGTAACATCCGCTCCAGACGCTCCGTAGACCTCGATGCAAGCCAATGACGGCTCGCATCCATCTAGGAGACAGATCCATGAAGAACAGCATCCTCACCCTGGCCATTGCTGGCTCGATCGCCTCGGCACTTGCATCCGTCGCCGCCCCGGCTTCGGCCGCCGATACCAAGGAAAAATGCTATGGCGTCGCCCTCAAGGGCCAGAACGATTGCGCCGCCGGCAAGCATGATTGCGCCGGCAAGTCGACGATGAGCTACGACAAGATGTCCTTCAAGCTCGTTCCTACAGGCACCTGCACCTCGATGAAGACCCCGAAGGGCCACGGCTCGCTGACCCCGGCCTGATCCGAAACCGGATTGATCGTCAATCATCTCTCGTAAGGAGTTTGTCATGAGCAAGATGTCCGCACTCGCGCTGGCCGCATCGGTCGCAACGGCGGTGACGCTGGTTGCCGGCGTAACGACAGCATCTGCCGCCGATGCCAAGGAAAAATGCTACGGCGTCGCCCTCAAGGGCCAGAACGATTGCGCCGCCGGCGCCGGCACGACCTGCGCCGGCACGTCGAAGGTCGACTATCAGCGCAACTCGTGGAAGCTGGTTCCCGCCGGAACCTGCGAGACGATCAAGACGCCGAACGGCCACGGCACTCTGGCGCAGGGTCCGGCGCCGGTCTGACAAGACAGCGTAAACACGTGGGCGGCGCAGCCTTTCACAAGCGCCGCCCCCCTTCCGAACGCAAACCGCTTCGTAACTTTGCTGGAATTACTCTCACCCGGAGGCCTGCAATGAAACCGTCAGAACTTCCCCGCCGCGCCGGGGTCGGCTTCAAGCCGGAGCATTTTGCCGCGATCAATGGCGCCGCGCAGCCGATCGGCTTCTTCGAAGTCCATGCCGAAAACTATATGGGTGCCGGCGGTCCCCCGCATGCCCAGCTCGGAAGGCTGCGCCAGGATTATGCCTTGTCCGTCCATGGCGTCGGCCTTTCCATCGGCTCGATGCAACCGCTGGACAAGGAGCATCTTGCGCGTCTGAAAATCGTCTGCGATCGCTACGAGCCTGAAAGCTTTTCGGAACATCTCGCCTGGTCGACCCACGACACGACCTTTCTCAACGATCTCCTGCCCCTGCCCTATACCGAAGCGACGCTCGCGCAGGTCTGCGCCCATATCGTTCAGGTGCAGACAATCCTCGGTCGCCAGATGCTGCTGGAGAATCCGGCTACCTACCTGCTCTTCGAAGAGAGCACGATCGAGGAAACGGAATTTCTGGCCGAAGTCGCCCGGCGCACGGGCTGCGGCCTGCTGCTCGACGTCAACAATGTCTTCGTCGCCGCCACCAATCACCAGATGGATGCAAGCGCCTATCTCAAGCGCTTCCCCGTGCAATGGGTGCGCGAGATCCATCTGAGCGGCCATTCGGAGACCATCGACGATGCCGGCGCGCCGCTTTTGATCGACAGCCACGATACGCCGGTGAAAGATCCAGTCTGGGCGCTTTACGCGGATCTGATCGGCCGGATCGGACCAGTGGCCAGCCTGGTCGAGTGGGATAACGACGTGCCGGAATGGCCAGTTTTGAGGGCCGAGGCCGAAGCAGCCGACGCCATCCTGAAGCGCGCCGCCGCACGCCGGGCAGCCTGAGGAGGGATCGATGTCTCTCGCCTCGCAAAGGAAATTCGCCGCAGCGCTTATCGACCCCGATCTCGCGGTGCCTGATGGATTGACGGCCTGGAATGGCCCACAGCCGGCACGGCGTTTCGGCGTCTATCGCAACAATGTCGCCATCGGCCTGATCGGCGCGCTCGCCTCGCGCTTTCCGGCAGCGGAAAGGATCGTCGGTAAGGAATTCTTCGCCGCCATGGCGCATGAGTTCATCCGCCTGCATCCGCCGCGCTCGCCGCTGCTACTTGCCTACGGCGATGATTTCCCCGATTTCGTCGAGAGTTTCGAACCGACACGGGAAATCCCCTATCTGCCCGATGTCATGCGATTGGAGGCACTTCGGGGTCGGGCCTATCATGCGGCGGATGCCGTACCGCTCGACGCAGCACTCGTAGCGACCATCGAGCCGGCAGGCCTGGCGGAGCTGACTTTCCTGCCGCACCCCTCTGCCTCGGTCGCGCGTTCCACCTATCCGGCCGTCACCATATGGGCGATGAACACCGGCGAAATCGAGCTTGCAGATATCAGCGATTGGACGGGCGAGGATGCTCTCGTCATCCGCCCGCAGATGATCGTCGAGGTGCATCGCCTGCCGCCGGGTGGCGCCACCTTTCTGGAAGAGCTGTTTTCGGGCGCCGCCCTTGGCGAAGCCTATGAGAGGGCTCTCGCCGAAGCCGCCAATTTCGATCTTTCCGCCAATCTTGCCGGTGCGTTCACGGCAGGCGCTTTCATGGCCATTCGCTGAACGCAAAGGAGAACCGACATGCAGAACCGGATGATGACGGCCGCTCCGGCCGAACGCGAAACCGTGCCCCAAAGACTTTATAGTGGCCTAAAGCTTCTCGACCGTATCCCGCATGACCTGATCGCGCTCATTGCGCGTTTGTCGATCGCCGCCGTCTTCTGGCAATCCGGCCAAACCAAGGTGGATGGCTGGCATGTCACCGACAATGCCGTCTATCTCTTCCAGACGGAGTATAAATTACCGCTGGTCGATCCCTGGATCGCCGCGCATATTGCCGCCTTCAGCGAGCATTTCTTCCCGTTCCTGCTCGTCATCGGATTGGCAAGCCGGCTGTCGGCACTGGCGCTGCTCGGCATGACCCTGGTCATCGAGATCTTCGTCTATCCCGATGCGTGGCCAACGCATGGCACATGGGCAACGTGCTTTCTGGTAATCATCGCGGGCGGGCCGGGGCGCATCGCGCTCGACCACCTGATCGCCAAGCGGTTCAGCCGCTCGGCCTGAGATCGGTCGGACGGGAGCGCCAATTATAAATGGCGCTCCATGATGCCAGCTAGATGCGCATTTCGATGTTGCGCCTGTCGTTGTTGCAAAACCGCAGCGGACTTCGCGGGCTTGCGCTAGCGCAGGACGGGTTCGCCGTGGAAACGGCGGCGCGACGGCTTCGAGACGCCGAAGCCCACCTCCATCATCAGCCGCGGCTTCTGCGTCGGCACTGTGCCCATATGGAAACCGAAGGGATCTTCGACGAAGCCGGTGCCGGCTTTGCCGGTCAGTGTCAGCGCGTTCGCCTGCCCATAATAATCGAGCACTTCGTTGGCCGGATGCCCGACAAGCAAGGTTAGCTGATGACGAACCCGGCGGCGCTTGTGGCTTCCCTTGACAAAGACATGCGGACCAGTGCCCTCATCGACATCGACGAGATTGAAGAAGAACTTCAGCATCCGCCAATCATCGAGATCGAAGTGGTATTTGTCGAGCGAGGCGAGGCTTCTGTCGGCCTCGGACGCCTGGGTCGGGAAGCTCCACCAGATGCGGGTGGTGATTACCTTGGCCTGCCCGCCGAGATATTGGCGGGCGACATCGATCAGCAGCGGATCGCGCTGGACCGCCATGACAGCCTCGCAATCGAGCGAGCGCTCGAAGAAGTGTCCGCTCAGAAGCGGCCGTCCGAAACGACCCTCCGCTTCCTTATGTTGGCTTGCGACAAATTCGAGCTTTCTGTTGAAATTGCCGAAGCAGGCAGTGTGGGTGGCGAATTCGGCGATTTCCCGATGAATATGGTCCGGCAGCATCAGGCTTGGATAGATGCCATCGGTCCGCAGGGCGTTGACGATGGCGCTGCGATCGGCGCCGGCAAACATCGAGGTGCCGGAAACCGGAATCCTGACGGGCTGCCTGGTGGCCAGCCAATGGATGCGCCGAAACGGCAGGGTTCTGGCCAATAGGAACATAGGCAGCCAGGCTGGATTCTCTTTGAGATCGGTCAGGTAAGTCGGTATCCTGACAGCCATACGCTTGAAGCGGCCGCCCTGCCGGGCGATGGACTCCAAGTCCTCTGCCGGGGGATTGTGCATAGCGATCCTTTCCACTCATTTAAAAGATCCGCGACAACAGGCCCCCAACCCGCTGCCGATAATTCATTGAAACCTTAACATTTATTCGCTCTCACGAATGTCTGTTGCACTGCGGCAAATAGAAGTCGGCCGGCCCCGGTCAAGGGGTGAAAAATCAAAACCTGATTGAATCGGTAGAAATTCCTGCAGAAACACGTAACGCTTTTGAAAACGTTTAAGAAATCGCGCGGAACGGTTGTTTTTAGAGGTTCCGGCAAAATCGGCGCAACGGATCCAAGGACGGCGCACGGTGTTTGCCGTTGCTTAGGATAATGGCGCTATAATTTTGCTAGGAGCAAATGGAAGAGTAAAGTTGCAGATGGGAGATAGCGGCCTTTATCGGTCGCAATATCTCCTGTCTTCTAACAGTCATATTCCTGTTCGCATTATTGGCTAAATGAGCGAGAAAACGTCAAAGAAGGCACCTTAGATGACAGAAACGAAGACCTTTGAGCCGGCGGAAGGTATCGTCGATTTCGACGCGGGCGAGGGCGAAAGCCCGACCGTTGTGGAGATGGACGATTATACCAAAAGTCTCGCGCAGGCGAAGGCCAAGTCCGTCAAGCTGATCGACGCCATCACCGGTCAGGTGCTCAAGAAAAAAGATGCCGTCCATGTCGATGACCTCCGCCCCTCGCTGGCGGATTTCATGCGGCTGAAGCACCCGGAGCTTCGCGCCGACGACTATATCAGCCGCAAGGTCATGGACGATTATCGCGCCCAATATATCGCCGAGTTGCTGACGGTCGAGCGCGGCGAGCTTTCCACCCTCGAGGACGAGGTCGTGGAAAGCTTGAAGACGCATGATACGCTGGCCGAAAACATCGAAGAGGATTACGAAGACCACCGCTCGATCGGCGACCGCATGGCGGATGGCGTCGCGTCCTTCGGCGGCAGTTGGACCTTCATCATCTCCTTCTGCCTGTTTCTCGCCGTCTGGATGATGATCAATCTCATCATGGGCGAAAAGCAGGCCTTCGACGCCTATCCGTTCATCCTGCTGAACTTGGTTCTGTCGACCATCGCAGCACTCCAGGCGCCGATCATCATGATGAGCCAGCGCCGCCAGGAAGAGAAGGATCGCCTGCGCGCCCTCAACGACTACAAGGTCAATCTGAAGGCCGAACTGGAAATCCGCCACCTGCATGAAAAGGTCGACCACCTCCTCAATCGCCAATGGGAGCGTCTGACCGAAATCCAGCAGATCCAGATCGAGATGATGCTGGAACAGGCCAAGGCCGCCACGCGGGCGATCAAGGCCAACAAGGCGGCGAAGGCGAAGACCAGTGCGCTGAAGAGCCTCTTCACCAAGGTCAAGGACCCCGATCCGGACGATTCCGTCAACTGATCACACCCGAACGGCTGCGCCGGTCATCTTAGACCATGGTGCTGCCATATAGCTGCCTAACCGCCCGCTTCCTTTTCATGCCTCCTGCTTCGATCCGGGAAAGGCGCTGGAGCTGCAGATCGCGATCAGCCGCTATGTGGTAGGATGCGCGCTAGAGGAGCAGGCCGATATGGCCGGTTCCGAGGATCGGGCGGCGCTTGATGTCGCCGCCGAAAGCCATCCGAACCTGGCCAAAGCCTTGGCGCTCTACCGCGCCAACGGCCATGATGCATTGTTCGAAGCCGGTCTGGAGCTGCTGATAGGCGGGGCCGAAGCCGGCAAAATTAGCTCTGTGACAGCACAGACCGCCTCCTCCGCCGGAGAATGCATCATCTCTCGGCCTTAAAAGTGCGGCCGAGATCCGGCCCGGTGCCGAAATAATGTCGAAACACGTAAAACAGAGGGCTCCATCTGCTGGTATCGATATGATTGGTGCCAGCGACGACGATATCCTTGTGTGCGTGAACGCGAAGAACCTTCGCCTCGATAATGGAGAACGCCTCGGCGTGCTCCGGGGGCCATTCCTCGCCTGGAGGATGCGCCGCCACCACCTCCGCCTCGAACTGAATCGGACATTCGGCGATGCGCAGAGGCCGCACGAGGTCGGCTGGCTGCGGCGTGAAGCCGGCCACATCGAATTTATGGGGCTCGAAACGATAGCCGATCTTTTCCTTGTGTGGGGGAACGGGGTCGCGGCCCGTGGTCGGCGCGATCGCCTCAACCTTCGGCCACAGCTCCGGTGACGGAAAATTCAGCACCAGTTGACGCTCGCGCAGGAGATTTTCCCACCCCTTGCTGGTCGATGTCAGGCCCAGAACGACACGATCATATAGAGCCCAAACCGAAGACATCGGCGAGATATTCGTCGTGCCATCAGGATTGAGGCTCGTAATCAGCACGACGGGAGTGCCGACATAAAGCACGTTGGGCTTGATTTCGATGTGGTCGTGATCGCTCTCAGCGGCGTTGAATTTGGCCGTGTTGGTCAACATCGCAAGTCTCCTTTGAGAGTTCCAGTGTAGCCGACATGACACCTGAAATAGTTCGGTCGTGATCGAACTGTTGCTCGAAGGCAGACACACCAGCCCTAAATCTCCGAGACACGCCTTTGACGCTGATCCCGCTTCTCTTCCTCTCGCTCCCGCATCGAGGCAAGCGAGCTGCCGTATAAACTCAACTAACGGCTTGCAAGATTTTCGCCGGCTAACTTTTTCGCCAACCTCCCTGCGCCGGCATCGCGACCGCGGATCCGCAGCAATATAGCCCGATTGACATTCTCTGCGCTTGTGACACCGTCCGATATGGTTGCTCACCCAGCGTTTTGAGGCGAAATGACAGAACGATCGCAAGCCGTTATCACCACAGCCGAAGAGCGCCCGCGCGACGGATGGAACGATCCCGTCCATGGCTCGATCTCCTGGCACACTCTGCTCAGCAGCGATATCACCCCCACCGACAGCATGAGCGCCGGCATCGCCGAACTGGCACCCGGCGGCGAGCTTAAACCCCATCGCCACAACCCATCGGAAATCTACTTCATCTTCGAGGGAACCGGCATCGTGCGGATCGACGGCCAGGAAACCACGGTCAAACCTGGCACGACCGTCTTCATCCCCGGCAACGCCGAACACGGCATCCGCAACGAATCATCCGCCAATTTGAAATTCTTCTACGTGTTTCCGACAGGGTCTTTTGCGGACGTGGCCTATCGGTTTCCGGAGGGTTGAGGCTTTTGAGCTGATTGCCAGCGAATCTGCTAGCTTGATATTGGCTTGAAGGCCCAATATGGCGGAGAGGGTGGGATTTGAACCCACGATACCCTTGCAGGTATGCCGCATTTCGAGTGCGGTGCATTCGACCACTCTGCCACCTCTCCGGTTATGCTGGTCGGCGCTTGTTTGGCGCGGGCTGTCTCATAGCGACAGACGAGGGGGATGGCAAGGGCGAATGTGAAAGCTTTTCATCCTTTTGCCTTGACAGATCAGGGGCGCTTATATATCCCGTGCGACGCAATAGGTGTGGATAAGTCCGCGCCTTGCCCGCCCTGCTTCCCGCAGGGTTTCACCGGCAGAACTTTTTGAAGGCTCAAGCCTTTGGAATCCCTGCTAAGTTTCGACTGATAAAAAGACGGCCGCTCGCCCCATGGCGAGAGAGCCGGAACGAACATGAAAGGATAAAAAATGTTCGCAGTCATCAAGACCGGCGGTAAGCAGTACCGTGTGGCAGCCAACGACGTGCTGACCATCGAGAAGCTCGAAGTCACCGCCGGCGGCACCGTAGAATTCACCGAAGTCCTCGTTATCGGCGAAGGCGCCGACGCTGCGATTGGTGCTCCCTTCGTCAAGGGCGCTTCCGTCAAGGCCGAAGTGGTCGAGCACAACCGCGGCAAGAAGGTCATCGCCTTCAAGAAGCGCCGTCGTCAGAACTCGAAGCGTTCGCGCGGCCATCGCCAGCATCACACGGTCGTCCGCATCACGGACATCGTGGCTGCCAAGTAAGTAACGGGATCAAGGTTTAAAGGAGAACTCCAATGGCACACAAAAAAGCTGGCGGTTCCTCGCGCAACGGTCGCGATTCCGAATCCAAGCGCCTTGGCGTGAAGAAGTTCGGCGGCGAAGCCGTCATCGCAGGCAACATTATCGTGCGTCAGCGCGGCACGCAGTGGCACCCGGGTTCCAACGTTGGCCTCGGCAAGGATCACACGATTTTTGCGCTTACGGCGGGCAACGTGAACTACCGTACGAAGGCCAATGGCCGCGTGTACGTGTCTGTAATGCCGAAAGCGGAAGCAGCGGAATAAGCCGGTAGCGCTCTAAAACAGCCGGCGTCTCATCGACCCGGCTGAGCGCATCAGGTTCAGTCCAGAAAACAGGGGAGATGGGGCGCCATCTCCCCTTTTTCTTTACCCTCAACCAAGGAGGACTGAACCATGCAAGGCGAATTGTTAAGGGAAGACCAATCAAGGTCTCCCGAAGAACGGCTGAGGCCGGACAGGTTAAGGACCGATTGCCCCGTCTTATTGTCGGAAAGGCTCGTTCTGCGCGCGCCCCACGAAGAAGACATCGACGCCCTTGCCCATCTCGCCAACAACGCCAACGTCGCCACTATGGTATCGCGTATGCCGCACCCGTATACGACCAATGATGCCGCCGATTTCGTGCGACGCACGAAGCTTGGCGAGATTGGCAAGTGCGTCTATGCGATTACCAAAGCCGACAACGGCGCCTTTCTCGGTTGCTGCGGGGTGGAACCCACGGGCGATCCGAACACGGTCGAGATCGGGTACTGGCTGGGCGAGCCCCACTGGAACCAAGGCTATACCACGGAAGCGGCCCATGCCCTCATCGACATGGTCTTCCGCACGCGTGAGAACGTGGCGCAGATCGATGCCCGCTGCCGGGTGACGAACGTCGCATCGAGGCGGGTCGTCCAGAAGTGCGGCTTCCAGTTCCAGGGATCCGGCCTTGCCGCATCGCTGGCACTCGGCAGCACAGTTCCGGTCGAATGGTACAGGCTTGACCGCAAGACCTGGATCTCGCTGCGCAGCTGGGGAGGCATGAGATGAACGCTCTCGCCCTCACCCGCCGCGATGCCGGCATCCTGATGCCGGGACCGACGCCGGTCATCCAGACCGGCCGACTGACGCTGCGCCCGCACCGGCTCAGCGATGCCGATATGATTGCGGAATCGCTTTCGGATTTCGCCGTCACCCGCATGCTGGCCCGCGCTCCCGCGCCCTATGACCGGCAGGATGCGCTCGACTGGCTGGTCGAGCACACCTCCGGCCTCGGTGTCGATTGGGAGCTCGCCATCACCGAGCGGGATGATGCCCACATCGGCTGCGTCGGCATCGAGCTTCGCCACGGCCGCTGGCACCTCGGTTATTGGCTGAACCGCTTCTACTGGCGGCAAGGCATCATGACCGAAGCGGTCAAGGCTGCGCTCGAACGTTTTGCCCGCCGCATGCCCGAAGTCGCCGTTCATTCCGGCGCCTTCGCCGACAATCCGGCATCCTTGAAGCTGCAGCAGAAGCTCGGCTTCGAGATCACCGGTTGCTCGGAGATCTACAGCTTTGCCCGCAACACCATGGTTCCGCATATCGAAACCGTGCTGAAGCCGGGCGCGCTGCGGCTCTCGCAGGCGGTTTAAGATTCTGAAAATTGGCCATCGCCGGCCCGTTCGGCGATGGCCGTCATACCAATCATGCGGTTCCGCCTCTTTATGGCACTGGAACCGCACGATATTCTTTGACCTCAGCCCGAAGCGCCTATATCGAAGGCGACATGACGGGCAAACGCCGCCGGACGTGTCTTTTGGATGCAGAAGGAGCGGCAGACATTGAAAAGAGCGCATAGGCTTTTGTGAATCCCATTCGATCCAAAGGGATGTGCGCCGACACCGGGTGACGGACGTAAGATGAAATTTCTCGACGAAGCAAAGGTCTATATCAAGTCAGGCGACGGCGGCGCGGGGAGCGTCTCCTTCCGCCGCGAGAAGTTCATCGAATTCGGCGGCCCCGATGGCGGCGACGGCGGTCGCGGCGGCGATGTCTGGGTTGAGGCCGTCAACGGCCTCAATACCCTGATCGACTTCCGCTACCAGCAGCATTTCAAGGCCACGATCGGCACGCACGGCATGGGCAAGAACCGCGCCGGCGCCAAGGGCGAAGACGTGACGCTGAGGGTGCCTGTCGGCACGCAGATCTTCGAGGAAGATGGCGAAACCCTGATCTGCGACATCACGCAGGAAGGCCAGCGTTTCCGCCTTGCCGCTGGCGGCAATGGCGGCTTCGGCAACGCCTATTTCAAATCCTCGGTCAATCAGGCGCCCGATTGGGCCAATCCCGGCCTGCCGGGCGAAGAAAAGACCATCTGGTTGCGGCTGAAGCTGATCGCCGACGCCGGTCTCGTCGGCCTGCCGAATGCAGGTAAGTCGACCTTTCTTGCAGCGGTCAGCCGCGCCCGGCCGAAGATCGCCAACTATCCGTTCACGACGCTGCACCCCAATCTCGGCGTCGCCACCATCGATGGGCAGGAATTCATTCTCGCCGACATTCCCGGCCTGATCGAGGGCGCCCATGAAGGCGTCGGCATCGGCGACCGCTTCCTCGGCCATGTCGAGCGCACCCGCGTGCTGCTGCATCTGGTTTCCGCCCAAGAGGAAAAGGTCGGCAAGGCCTACAAGACCGTGAAGCACGAGCTCGAAGCTTACGGCAACAGCATCCCAGACAAGCCTGAAATCGTCGCTCTCTCGCAGATCGACGTGGTCGACGAAGAAACGCTAAAGAAGAAGACGCGCGAACTAGCACGGGCCTGTGGCAAAACGCCCTTCCAGATTTCCGCCGTCACCGGCCGCGGCATGACGGAAGTGCTGCGCGCGCTGCGCGACGTGATCGTCGAAGCCAATGCCGGCGAAGCGGACAAGCCGGCAAAGTCGCCGAAAGTGCGGCATCGCGACATGCCGCTTTCCGACGATGAGCATAGCGAAGACGGGGATCATCAGGGATGACTGCCCGCAGGCCGCTCGACCGCTACCGCCGCATCGTCATCAAGATCGGCTCCGCTCTCCTGGTCGATCGCAAGACCGGCTTGAAGAAATCCTGGCTCGACGGCATGTGCGCCGATATCGCCGCACTGAAGGCCAAGGGCATCGATATCCTGGTCGTCTCCTCGGGCGCAATCGCGCTTGGGCGCTCCGTGCTCGACCTGCCCTCCGGTGCGCTGAAGCTGGAAGAAAGCCAGGCGGCGGCGGCCGTCGGCCAGATCTCGCTGGCCCGCGCCTGGTCGGAAAGCCTGTCGCATGACAATATCGTCGCCGGCCAGATCCTGCTGACGCTCGGCGATACCGAAGAGCGCCGCCGTTACCTCAACGCCCGCGCCACCATCAACCAGCTCCTGAAGATCGGCGCTGTGCCGATCATCAACGAGAACGATACGGTCGCGACCAGCGAAATCCGCTATGGCGACAATGACCGCCTCGCGGCCCGCGTCGCAACCATGACCGGCGCCGATCTGCTGGTGCTGCTGTCGGATATCGACGGACTCTATACAGCCCCGCCGCATCTCGACCCCCAAGCGAAATTCCTCGATACGATCGCCGAAATCACGCCCGAGATCGAAGCTATGGCCGGTGGTGCCGCTTCCGAGCTGTCGCGTGGCGGCATGCGCACCAAGATCGATGCCGGCAAGATCGCAACCGGCGCCGGCTGCGCTATGATTATTGCGTCCGGCAAGACCGACCGGCCGCTGAACTCAATCGAAAGCGGCGCCCGCTCCTCCTGGTTTGCGCCATCGGGTACGCCCGTTACTGCCCGCAAGACCTGGATTGCCGGGCAGCTGCAGCCGGCGGGCGAATTGCATGTCGACGATGGCGCCGTGACCGCCCTTGGCGCCGGCAAGAGCCTGCTGCCTGCCGGTGTGCGCCGCGTCGTGGGCCATTTCGGTCGCGGTGACACAGTCGCCGTCATCGGCCCCTCCGGCCGGGAGATCGCCCGCGGCCTTGTCAGCTACGATGCCGAAGAGGCCCGCCAGATCACCGGTCGCAAATCGGCTGAGATCGAGGCAATCCTCGGCTATGCCGGCCGCGCCGCCATGGTGCATCGCGACGACCTTGTCATGACGTCATCCGTCAAGACGAAGGCCGAGAAATCGAAGAAGGATGAAGCTCATGCTTGATACAGTCGCACAAAGCCCCGACATCGACGCGCTGATGAACGATATCGGCCGCAAGGCCCGGGCTGCGTCGCGACCTCTGGCCTTTGCTTCGACCGAGAGCAAGAACAAGGCGTTGAATGCCATGGCGGATGCCATTCTGGCCCGCAAGGATCATATCCTCGCTGAAAACGCCAAAGACCTGAAAGACGTCGAAGGCACCGATATGCTTGCCTCCTTCGTCGATCGCCTGACGTTGAACGACAAGCGCGTCGCCGAGATGGCCGAGGGCATTCGCGCCATCGCTGCCCTCGCCGATCCCGTCGGCGAAGTCATCGCTGCCTGGGACCGCCCGAACGGCCTGAAGATCGAGCGCGTCCGCACGCCGCTTGGCGTCATCGGCGTTATCTTCGAAAGCAGACCGAACGTGACGGCCGACGCCGGCGCGCTGTGCCTCAAGGCCGGCAATGCCGTGATCCTGCGTTGCGGCAGCGATTCGCGCCGCTCCTCGCAGGCGATTCATGAATGCCTGGTCGAAGGGTTGAAGGCGGCAGGCCTGCCGGAACATGCCATCCAGCTCGTACCTGTCAGCGATCGCGCCGCCGTCGGCGCCATGCTGCGCGGCCTCGAAGGCAATATCGACGTTATCGTGCCGCGCGGCGGCAAGAGCCTCGTTGCCCGCGTCCAGACCGAAGCGCGCGTGCCGGTCTTTGCCCATCTTGAAGGCCTTTGCCACATCTATATCGATGCCTCGGCCAATCTGGAGATGGCGAAATCCATCGTCGTCAACGCCAAGATGCGACGCACGGGCATCTGCGGCGCTGCCGAAACGCTGCTCGTCGACAAGAAGGTCGCTTCCACCCATCTGAAGCCACTGCTCGACGGACTTGCCGCGGCAGGCTGCGAAATTCGCGCTTCGGCCGATGTGCTGAAGCTTGCACCCGGCCTGAAGGCAGCAACGGAAGAAGACTGGACAACGGAATATCTGGCCGCGATCATCTCGGTGGCCTTGGTCGATGGCATTTCCGGCGCAATCGAGCATATCGGTAAATATTCGTCGAACCACACCGAAGCCGTGATTGCCGAGGACCCCGCTATCGTCGAGCGCTTCTTCACGGAGATCGATTCGGCGATCCTGTTGCACAATGCCTCGACGCAATTTGCCGATGGCGGCGAATTCGGCATGGGCGCGGAAATCGGCATCGCCACCGGCAAGATGCATGCGCGCGGGCCTGTCGGCGTCGAGCAGCTCACCTCCTTCAAATATCGCGTTCGCGGCACCGGACAGATACGGCCCTGACGTGCTGAAAGAAGAGGTTGATCAACGCTATCTGCGCATGCCCCATGCCGAGCGCGGCATGGTGGTCGGTCTTTTCGGCGGCTCATTCAACCCGCCGCATGAAGGCCATGCACTCGTCGCCGAGATCGCCATCCGCCGGCTCGGCCTTGATCAGCTCTGGTGGATGGTAACGCCGGGCAACCCGTTGAAGAGCCGCAATCACCTGGCGCCGCTTGCCGAGCGCATCGCGCTTAGCGAGCAGATCCTCCACAATCCGCGTATCAAGGTGACAGCCTTCGAACAGACGCTGGGCATGAGCTACACGGCCAATACGCTGGCGCATGTGAAAGCGCGCAACCGCCATGTCCACTTCATCTGGATCATGGGCGCCGACAGCCTGAACACGTTCCATCGCTGGCAGAAGTGGCAGGAAATCGCGCAAACCTTCCCGATCGCCGTTATCGACCGGCCGGGATCGACGCTCTCCTACCTCTCGGCCAAGATGGCAAAGACTTTCCACTACGCCCGCGTCGACGAAGATGATGCCCGCGTACTCTGGAAGAAGCGGGCGCCGGCCTGGACCTTCATCCACGGACCACGCTCAACGCTGAGCTCGACGGCGTTGCGAGCCGCACAATAATCTCATCGATCTTTTGGAAAGGTCTGGAAAATAAAAAGCCCGACGCGGGAGGAGGTGCGTCGGGCTTTTGAACCTGATCAGCAACTGGGAGGAGGAGAGTTGCTGATCCACACCGGACGGCATTGGGAGGAGGAGATCGCCGTCTCGATGATTATGTTTTACCAGATTTCGCCGATTGATAAATGGGCGATTGCGCAATGCAGCAATGCATATAACGCATGGCTACGGAAATTTTCTGCCCAAAAAACGCTTCTTTTGCAAATTGAGCGCCACTTGGTTTTCAGTGTTCGGACTTAGTTCGGCGAAAGAATGACGCGAGACCCCACGGTTCGTAACGTTATGTCTCGCTTCGTGAGCGTTCGCCAATCCACTGGGCAAAGTCAGTCATGCATTTTTGTAATGCCCAAAGCCGTTCATATGCGCTGCGCCACGGAAAATCCATAGAATTCGTAGGGTTACGCGCCCTTATCGCGATATATTTTTGCGAACACATCCCTAGCCAAGCTTCGTCCGTCGTTATATCTCTCGAAATATGTCGACATCTTTGGGGAGAATTGAAATGACCACCAGCCGACGCCAATGGATCAAGCTTGCAACCGCAGTAGCATCAGCTGCATGGCTCGGCCTTTCGGTCATTCCAACACCGGTGTTCGCCGCCGACAAAATCGTCGTCTTTGCTGCCGCCAGCATGAAGAACGCGCTCGACAACGCCGATGCCGCCTTCACCAAGGAAACCGGCAAAGAGGTTACCGTCTCCTATGCTGCGAGCGGTCCGCTTGCAAAACAGCTTGAAAACGGCGCGCCGGCCGATCTCTTCATCTCCGCCGACACCAACTGGATGGATTATGTCGCTGGCAAGAAGCTGATCAAGGACGACAGCCGCGTCAACCTCCTGGGTAACAAGCTCGTTCTCGTCGCCGCCAAGGACAAGGCGAAGCCGGTCGAGATCAAGCAGGGCTTCGATCTGGCTAGCCTGCTCGGCGACGGTCGCCTGGCGATGGGCCAGCCGGAATCGGTTCCGGCGGGCAAATACGGCAAGACGGCGCTGGAAAAGCTCGGCGTCTGGTCGTCGGTTGAAAAGAAGGTCGCTGGCGCCGAAAGCGTGCGCGCGGCCCTTGCCTTGGTTTCGCGTGGCGAAGCGCCCTATGGCATCGTCTATCAGACCGATGTCTCCGCCGATCCGGGCGTTGCCGTCGTCGGCACCTTCCCCGCCGACAGCCATTCACCGATCGTCTACCCGATCGCCATCACCAGCGGCAGCAAGAACCCGGATGTACAAGCCTATTTCAATTTTCTGAAATCGGCTAAGGCTGTTCCCTTCTTCGAGCATGAGGGCTTCACCATCCTGAAGCAGTGAGCGTCATTGCCGCTGATTGGGCAAGGAAGGTTCAATCATCAGGCTCGCCGGTCGTGGCGGGCCCGAGATGTTTAAGGGGCGGGATTTGGACGCGTTGGGTTTAAGCAGCGACGAATGGACGGCCATAGAGCTGAGCCTGCGCGTTTCCATCGTCGCCATGCTGGTCAGCCTGCCCTTCGGCATCGGCGCAGCACTTCTGCTTGCGCGTGGCCGCTTTTGGGGCAAGTCGATCCTCAATGGCCTCATTCACCTGCCGCTGATCCTGCCGCCCGTCGTCACCGGCTTCATCCTTCTCATTCTCTTCGGCCGCAAAGGGCCGATCGGATCTTTGCTCGAGCAATATCTCGGCCTCGTCTTCTCCTTTCGCTGGACGGGTGCCGCACTTGCCTGCGGCGTCATGGGCTTTCCACTGATGGTTCGGAGCATTCGCCTGTCGGTCGAAGCCGTCGACCGCAAGCTGGAGGAAGCCGCCGGCACATTGGGCGCCAGCCCCATCTGGACCTTCGTGACCGTGACGCTGCCGCTGATCCTGCCGGGCGTCATCGCCGGCATGATCCTCTCCTTCGCCAAGGCCATGGGTGAATTCGGCGCCACTATCACCTTCGTCTCCAATATTCCTGGCGAGACACAAACGCTGTCTTCGGCGATCTACACCTTCACGCAGGTTCCAGGCGGCGATGCCGGCGCCATGCGCCTCACCATCGTCGCCATTGTCATTTCCATGGCGGCGCTGCTTGCCTCGGAATTCCTTGCCTATCTCGCCGGCCGCAGGGTGGATTTCGAATGACGTTCTCGGTCGATATCCGCCACCGCCTCGGCACCTTTTCGCTGGAGGCTGCATTCACCTCCGATGGCGGCGTGACAGCTCTTTTCGGCCGCTCCGGCTCGGGCAAGACGTCGATCGTCCGCATCATTGCCGGCCTGACGCGCCCTGATCACGGCCATGTCAGCCTTGACGATACCGTGCTCGCCGATACGACCAAGCAGATCTTCGTGCCGCGTCATCGCCGCCGCTTCGGCTATGTCTTTCAAGAGGCACGCCTGTTCCCGCATCTATCCGTGCGGCAGAACCTGAATTACGGCCGCTGGTTCGCACCCAAGAGCGGGCGCGGTGAAAGCTTTGACCGGGTCGTCGATCTGCTCGGCATTGGCGCGTTGCTCGACCGCAGGCCGGCCAAACTTTCCGGCGGCGAGAAACAGCGCGTCGCGATCGGCCGCGCCCTGCTTTCTTCGCCGCGGCTCCTGCTGATGGACGAGCCGCTTGCGGCGCTCGATGAAGCCCGCAAGGCGGAAATCCTTCCCTATCTCGAACGGCTGCGCGACGAGACGAAGATCCCGATCATCTATGTCAGCCACTCCATCGCCGAGGTGGCACGCCTTGCCAACCGCGTCGTCGTCATGCGCGACGGCAAGGTCGAGACGATCGGCGCCGCCGTCGACATCTTCAGCCAACTTTCCGGCTCGCTGGCGGCGGATCGCCGCGAAGCCGGTGTGCTGCTGGAAGGCCACGTCGAGGCAATCGACGATCGCCATCATCTGACAGTCGTTGCTCTGAAGACGGCAAAGCTCTTTGTGCCGGGCCAGGCGGCGGCTGTCGGCAAGACCGTGCGCGTCCATATTCCTGCCCGTGACGTCATGCTGGCAACGACGCGACCAGAAGGTCTGAGCGCCTTGAATATTCTCGATGGCAAAGTGCTGGGAATAGGCACGGCGGCTGACGGGGCGACTGAGATCAAGGTCGATTGCGGCGGCGACATCGTCACTGCCCGCATCACACAATTCTCGGCCGAAAGACTGGGGCTGCGCATCGGGCTGCCGATCCATGTGGTCATCAAGACCGTGGCGCTCGAACATTAGTCAGGATTTCTTCGCAGAAGCGTCCGCCGAGTTCCGATTGGCTTCGAGCCAATTCAGGTCATCGGCTATAGCCGCACGCAGCGTCGTTTCCATACCGCGAAAGCGCCTCAACAACTCTTCGCCGAAGGGCGTCAGGGCAGCGCCGCCACCCTTTTGACCACCACGCTGCGATTCCACGACCGGCTCGCGGAACATGTGATTGAGTTCGCTGATGAGCAGCCAGGCCCGGCGGTAGGACATATCCATGGCACGGCCGGCGGCCGAGATCGAGCCGGTCTCCTGAATATGCTCGAGAAGTTCCATCTTGCCGCGCCCGAGCCGATCCTGCCCCGAAAAGCTGATACGGAGAATGGGCTTCAAGGGTGGCTGCGGAGCATCTGTCATGGTGTCTGTAAGCAGTTGATCTCTGCATCATCTATACGTGGCCTTCGTCCGGCTGTACATGCCGACGGAAATGGACAAGCGGTTGAACCGGCCTATCTGATCTTCAAGAAAAAACGCATTGGCGCGCGAGTACAGACCGTGCCAGCCTTGAGGTTTGAGAGGAGGAAACCGATGCCAGCCTATATCATTTCCGATGTCACCGTCAGGGATAGCGAAGCCTTCCAGACCTACCGGACGCGCGCGGCAGCCTCTATCGCCCGGTACGGCGGCCACTATCTGGTTCGTGGCGGCCCGATCGAACGACTGGAGGGCGATTGGTCGCCGAATGCGCTCGTGATCGTGGAATTTCCGGATGTGGAACGAGCAAGAGCCTGGTACGGCTCGTCGGAATATGCGCATGCTCTCGAGGTCCGCGACCAAGCCCTCAGCCGCAACCTTATTCTTGTCGATGGAGTGCGCCAGGAAGGCTGATTTCCGTCTTCGGCACGAATATTCCCCCATATCTGGTGCGAAAGCGCACTATTCAGACACAAATCCTTGTCCTGAATGGCCGAAGTTGCCGGCCTGCGTCTTGAAACCTTAATGCTTTGATGCCTATCTTTGTAACGTGATCGACTCAGATCATTCACGTGCATGTTCTGTTACTCAAGGAAGGAAGAGCACTGACAACAGTACACGCCAAGGGAAGAACGCCTGTCGTTATCCCGAAGAGCTCGGAACGTGGCGCCGATGCCGCTGCCCGCGCCCTGCAAGCCGTCCTCGCAAGCCTCGAGGACTCCAAGGCCGAAAATATCGTCACCATCGACATTGCTGGCAAGTCTGCGCTTGGAGACTACATGGTCGTCGTCTCCGGCCGATCGAGCCGCCATGTCCTGGCGATTGCCGACCATCTCATGACCGATCTCAAGGACGAGGGCTTCGGCAATGCCCGCGTCGAGGGTCTCGATGGCGGCGACTGGGTGTTGATCGACACCGGCGACATCATCGTTCATGTCTTCAGACCCGAGATCCGCGAGTTCTACAACATCGAAAAGATGTGGGCAGCACCCGATCTCGACGAAGGCACGCTGCACTAACCGACGCCAGGAACACTTTCCCGGCCCCGTACGCAGCCTTACATCGCCGGAGATGAGCCTCCGGCAAGAGTTTCGTTTTGTGCCGCCATGACGGCGGATGTGCGTGGGAGCGGGAATGCGGATAGGTCTTTTTGCGGTGGGACGGCTGAAAGCCGGCCCTGAAAAGGATCTTGCGGCTCGCTATCTCGACCGTTTTGCCAAGGCCGGGCCCGCCATCGGCCTGGAAATGGCGCGCATGACCGAGGTTGCAGAAAGCCGCGCCTCCAATAGCGAGACCCGCAAGCGCGAAGAGGCGGGCCTGCTGCAGAAGGCGCATCCCGAAGGCGGCGTCCTCATCCTTCTCGACGAACGCGGCAAGGCGCTCGACAGCGAAGCCTTCGCCGCCATGCTCGGGGCATACCGCGATCAGGGCAAGCGCGACCTGACGATCGCCATTGGCGGCGCCGACGGCCTTGACCCCGCCCTCTACGACAAGGCCGACCTGACCATTTGCCTGGGCAAGCTGACCTGGCCGCATCAGCTCGTGCGCATCCTGATTGCCGAACAGCTCTACCGCGCCGTGACAATCCTTTCCGGGCACCCCTACCACCGGGTATGATTGCTCCATCCGTTTTGAAAACAGTTTGGCTTTCGCCGTTTTTGCGTTAACGGAACGCTCACACAGGCGTGTTTTGATTCCCGCCCTGAAAATGACGATGCTTCCTGGATGATCGCGGCAAATCAGCTTATTTTCGCGTGATCTGAGGGACCAGGCCGAACCGACTGGATGAGAAAAGCCCCGCCCATGCTTTCGCGTATCGTGCTGCCAGCTTTGGCGGCAACGCTCAGCATGGGCGTCTATATGGCAGGCCCTTTTTCCCAACAAGACGTCGCCCTCGCCCAGGAAACCGATACCATCACTGCGCAAGCACCCGACGATCGCTCTTCTACACCGCCGTCCGCGCAGGAGGCGCCTGACCCGGCGGCGGACCTTGCCCGCAAGCGCGACGAAACCCGCGCGCAACTCGATGCGCTTTCCAAGACGATCGGTCTTTCTTCCGGCAAGACGAAGGAATTGGAAGACAGCATCGCTTCCCTCGACAAGAGCACTGCTAGCCTGCGCCAGGCGCTGATCGACAGCGCCGCCCGCCGCAAGGAGCTGGATCGCAAGATCCAGCAGAGTGAGAAGACGCTGACGAATCTTGCCGTCAAAGAGGATAAGATTCGCGCTTCCCTGCATGATCGTCGCGCCCTGCTGGCCGAAGTGCTGGGTGCTCTCGAGCGCATGGGACGCAATCCACCGCCGGCATTGCTGGTAACGCCGGACGATGCGCTCGCCTCGGTGCGCAGCGCCATTCTTCTCGGCGCCGTCGTACCCGGAATGCGTAAGGAGACGGACAAGCTCATCGCCGATCTGACCGATCTCAGCAAGTTGCAGGCCGATACCGCCGCCGAAAAGGCCAGCTTCACCGCCGCCGTGACCAACAGTCTGGAGGAGGAGCGGCGCATGGATCTGCTTATTTCGGAGAACGACAAGCACAGCAAGGAAAATACGGCCCAGCTCGAGGCGGAGCGCAAGCGCGCGGAAGAGCTGGCGGGCCAGGCAACCAGCCTGGAAGGGCTCGTCGCCTCGCTAGAAAGCCAGATCGGCTCCGTACGCGACGCTGCCGCTGCTGCCCGCGCGGAAGAGGCGCGCCGGGCACAGATGAGCGAACAGCAGCGCGAGCAGGCGAGGGCCCTTGCCGAGAACGGTGTGCCCGATAAAAACCGCATTACGCCCGCATATCCCTTCTCAGACCTGAAGAAAAAGTTGGAGTTGCCCGTGGCGGGCGATATTCTCCGCCAATTCGGCGACGACGATGGCACCGGCCACACCGCGATGGGACTGACCGTTGCGACCGGCCCGGAAGCACTCGTCACGGCTCCCGCCGACGGCACGGTCGTCTATGCCGGCGCGTTTCGCAGCTACGGACAGATGATCATCCTGGATACGGGCGACGGCTATCACATGGTGCTGTCCGGCATGGACGCGATCAAGACGCGCCCGGGCAGATTCGTCTTCGCTGGCGAGCCGCTTGCCACCATGGGCCAAAAAAGAGTCGCGAGCGCGACCGCATTGGCGCTGGAAACGGATCGGCCAACGCTTTACATTGAATTCCGAAAAGATGGAAAACCAGTCGATTCTCGGCCCTGGTGGACCTCCAAAGACACTGGAAAGGCACGCAATGATACGTAGGGCTTCTCTTGTTCTCGTCGGCGCATTGATGGGTGCGACCGCGATGGGCGTTATCTACTCGGCGGTAGCGCCGGCGGAAGCCGCTGGCACTTCCACTTACAAGGAGTTGTCGATTTTCGGCGACGTCTTTGAGCGCGTCCGCGCGCAGTATGTGACTCCTCCCCAGGAAGACAAGCTCGTCGAAGCCGCCATCAACGGCATGCTGTCTTCGCTGGACCCGCATTCGAGCTACATGAACGCCAAGGATGCGGAAGACATGCGCACCCAGACCAAGGGTGAGTTCGGCGGTCTCGGCATCGAAGTGACGATGGACAACGATCTCGTCAAGGTCATCACCCCAATCGACGATACGCCTGCCGCCAAGGCCGGCGTCCTTGCCGGCGACTATATCACCGCCATCGACGGCCAGTCCGTCCGCGGCCTGAAGCTGGAAGACGCCGTCGAAAAGATGCGCGGCCCGGTCAAGACGCCGATCAAGCTGACGCTGCTGCGTAAGGGCGCGGACAAGCCGATCGAGCTCACGGTCATCCGTGACGTGATTGCCGTTGCCGCCGTCAAATCGCGCGAAGAGGGCGGCGATGTCGGCTATATCCGCATCATCTCCTTCACCGAAAAGACGACCCCGGATCTCGAAGCCGCGATCGCCAAGATCAAGAAGGATATCCCGGCCGACAAGCTGAAGGGCTACGTCCTCGACCTACGCCTCAATCCGGGCGGCCTGCTCGATCAGGCAATCAACGTTGCCGACGACGTGCTTGAGCGCGGCGAGATCGTTTCAACACGCGGCCGCAACCCGGACGAAACCCGGCGCTTCAACGCCACCCCAGGCGACCTGACCGACGGCAAGCCGATCATCGTGCTCACCAACGGCGGCTCGGCCTCGGCTTCGGAAATCGTCGCAGGCGCCTTGCAGGATCTGCGGCGCGCCACCGTGCTCGGCACACAGTCGTTCGGCAAGGGCTCTGTCCAGACGATCATCCCGCTCGGCGACGGCAACGGCGCGCTGCGCCTGACGACGGCCCTCTACTACACGCCGTCGGGCCGCTCGATCCAGGGCACCGGCATCACGCCTGACATCAAGGTCGACCAGCCGCTTCCCGACGATCTGAAGGGCAAGCTGACGACGGAAGGCGAATCCAGCCTGCCGGGCCACATCAAGGGCCAGAGCGAGACCGACAAGGGCTCCGGCTCTTCGGCCTACGTGCCACCGGATCCGAAGGACGATATCCAGCTCAACTACGCGCTCGACCTGCTGCGTGGCGCGAAGACGGATCCAGCCTTCCCGCCGAACCCCGAAAAGGCGGTTTCCTCCAAGTAAGGATTGGCGCCGGGCTGGAAACAGACCCGGCGCTTTCATGATGAGGGAGCGGGGCGCGCATATTGTCCCGCTCTTGTCGGTCGGCCTCTGAATCCGACGTCGCTCGGAACAGTCTTGTTCATGTTTTAGCACTTCGAGTGCCGCGGGCATTTTTCCGCTTCGCCGTGAGCGATATGCTCGAGGCCAATAGAGTTTTCCGCTTGGGGTGGATTGAAGCTTGGGAACGGATTTGCATGCACCGTTGGGACAAAATCGCGGCCCCGGCCGCCAGCGGCGCTCCATCCCCTTTGGACGCATTCTCGGCGGCTTCTGTCTGATCGCGATCGCCGGCTTTTCGCTCTATTCGGCGCTGATGCGCGATCCCCTGCAAAAGACTCAGCCTGTCGAAACGGCAAAGAAGGAAAATCCGGCACCTGCAGCCGAAACCAAGCCGGGGAGCACCGAACAAACCGGTCAAGCTGGATTGACCCAAGTCGACCCGCAATCCGGCGCCAATACCACGCGCGTGGTGACCGGCGACGGTTCGGTCGTCACCATGTTCAGCCCCAGCAATCGCGATGGCAGCGGCCCGGTCTTGATCAACGCCAATCAGGTGGGGCAGGATCCGCGCATGGCGGCAACGCCGAATGACAGCCTGCTGGAAGATTCGCCCTTCGGCAGGCTGCCGATCACCTCGCCAAGCGGTCTGCGGCCGATGGATCAATATGCGCGGCCCTGGTCCGGCGCGCGGGGCACCCGTATCGCTATCGTCGTCAGCGGCCTTGGGCTGAGCCAGACCGGCACGCAACGCGCCATCGAGAAGCTGCCGGAGGAAATCACCCTTGCCTTTGCCGCCAGCGGCAATAGCCTGCAGCGCTGGATGCAGGAAGCAAGGCGTGGCGGCCACGAGATCCTCATCCAGGTGCCGTTCGAGCCGTTTGACTATCCCGGCAACAATCCCGGACCGGATACGCTGCTGACTTCGCTGCCATCAGCCAAGAACATCGAAAACCTGCATAAGGCGATGGGCAAGATCACCAATTATACCGGCGTCATGAACTATCTCGGCGGCCGCTTCCTTGCCAATCCCGGCGCCATGGAACCCGTGCTGCGCGACATCGGCAAGCGCGGCCTGCTATTCCTGGACGACGGCTCATCCGCCCAATCGAAGTCCGGAATGCTTTCGAAAACACTGGAAGTGCCGCACGCTTTTGCCGATATCCAGCTTGACGGAGAGCTGCAGCAGGACGCTATCCTCAGGAAACTCGACGAGCTCGAGCGCATCGCCCGCCGCAACGGCTCTGCGATCGGCGTCGCTTCCGCCTTCGATGAAAGTGTCGACGCCATCAGCAAATGGAGCGAGGAGGCCGCCATGCGCGGTATCGAAGTCGTCGCGGTCTCGGCGCTTGCCGAGGATCCCAAACACCCCTGACCTGGAGAAAAAGATGAACACGCCCCATGCGACCGTGAAAGCCGAAGACCTGCCTTACCGTCCCTGTGTCGGCATCATGATCCTGAACCGGGAAGGCCTGGTCTGGGCTGGTCGTCGCATTCCGGTCGGCAATTCTGAATATGACGGCTCGCCCCAGCTGTGGCAGATGCCGCAGGGCGGCATAGACCTGGGCGAAGACCCGCTGAAAGCGGCCTATCGCGAATTATACGAAGAAACGGGCATGAAAACCGTGACCTTGCTCGCGGAAGCCATGGACTGGATCAATTACGATCTTCCGCCGCAGCTGATCGGCATCGGCCTCAAGGGGAAATATCGCGGCCAGACGCAGCGCTGGTTTGCCTTCCGCTTCGACGGCGACGAAGGCGAGATCGCCATCAATCCGCCACCGGGCGGCCATGAACCGGAATTCGATGCATGGGAATGGAAGCCCATGGCGGTGCTTCCCGACCTGATCGTTCCCTTCAAACGCTCGGTCTACGAGCAGGTGGTTTCGGAATTCAGCCACCTGGCCAATCTGAAAGCCGAAGACTGAAAATCAAGGCCGGCCGCAAAACGGTCGATTCATAAAGCAATTCCAGGAAAAGCTTGCGCGCTTTTCCTGGAATTGGGTGAAAACAAAGATATGGAGCGGTTCAGAGATTTAAAAACTGAGCCGCTCCAGTATGTCGCTTATTCCGCGGAATCGGCGGAGTCGGCATTAAGCTGGCCGTATTTGGCTTCGCCGATCTTGTCGAGCAGTTCGAGCTGGGTTTCGAGGAAGTCAATATGTCCTTCCTCATCCGCCAGAAGCTCTTCGAACAGCTTCATGGACACATAATCGCCGGCATCGTGACAGATGTCGCGGGATTTCTTGTAGGCCGTGCGTGCGTCGTATTCGCCGGCGAGATCGGCTTCCAGCACTTCCTTGACGTTCTGACCGATGCGCAGCGGCGCGAGCGTCTGCAGGTTCGGATGACCTTCGAGGAAGATGATACGGGCAACGAGGCGGTCGGCGTGCTGCATCTCCTCGATGGATTCTGCGCGCTCTTTCTTGGCAAGCTTGGTGTAGCCCCAGTCTTCGAGGAGTCTGTAGTGAACCCAATATTGGTTGACTGCGCCGAGCTCGAGGAAGAGTGCCTCGTTAAGCCGCTCGATGACCTTTTTGTCGCCTTTCAATGTCCGCTCTCCTGTTGTCTTCATGGAATTTTTTCAGGCGGGACATGAAATCAAATATCTCCGCTTCCGTCGAGTGGCGGCGGGCATGATAATCCTGGGTTGTCTGTATAATGATATCAACGACATTCGGGAAGCAGCCGCAGCAACGACCGCGCTTTTCCATCGCGTGATAAACCTTGGCGGGAACGATGAGCTGCCAACAGTCCTGATCAAGGAACTCGTTGATGACGTCCCGGATTTCTTTGTCGGTGATGTAATTACAACTGCAAACTAGCATTCTTCGCTCAGCCCGTCAAACATGACATTTGCTGTCTTGTTATCTGCTAAAGAAGACGCTCTTTGTCAAGAAAGAAACGATTCGAATCTCGTCCGCCGGCCGAGTTCCGAAGCTTTTGCCCGATACGAAGCCCGCAATCTCAATGGAAATTGCGGCCTCGCGGCATAACTTTCGCCGTTTCGGCCCCATGGCTGCGGCCTTCCGTCACTGCCCCACCATCGGAAGAAGGCGCCAGAAAGACGGACTTCCGCTTCTCCCTGTGATCCATGGTCGGCCGCAGGGCCTCATCCGCCCGGTCGCTGACACCAAACCGTCGCGCCTCGCGCTGCAGAATACCAAGTGCCGGCGTCATATCCTCGATATGATCGACCACCACATGGATGACGCCGCTTTCGCTCTGCAGCCGGCCACGGATCTTGACCAGCCGCGCGCCCATGACGATGGCACGGTATTTCTCGAACTTCTTCGGCCAGACGATCGCATTGGCGACACCGGTTTCGTCCTCCAGCGTCATGAAGATCACCCCCTTGGCCGAACCCGGCCGCTGGCGCACCAGCACCAGCCCGGCGATCGTCACCATGCGGCCGCTGGCGATACCGGGCAAATCCCGGCTTTGCACGATCCCCTGCCGGGCGAAATCGGTACGCAGGAAGGAAACCGGATGCGCCTTCAGGGATAGCGACAGATAGCGATAATCCTCGATGACCTGCTCGCCAGGCAGCATTTCCGGCAGCGTAACCGCCGGCTCGACCTGCAGCTCCGCATGGTCGCCGAGATCGAAGAGGGGAAGCGTTTCGGCGGCACTGCCGGCATCGAGCGCCCGCACAGCCCAAAGCGCCTCACGACGGCTGAGGCCGATGGAACCGAACGCATCCGCATCCGCCAGGCGCTCGATCTGCGCCTTGGCAAGCCCGGAGCGCAGCCAAAGATCGCGCACGGATCGATAGCCATCGCCCCGGCGCTCAACGAGCTGGTTCATCTCCTCCTCGGACAGACCCTTGACCTGCCGAAAGCCGAGGCGGACAGCACATTGCGTCTTGATATCATCGCGCATCGACGCATGGCGCCGCTCGATCGCGCCCGGATCGAAACGCGCCTTCTCCAGCAGGCAATCCCAGCTGGAGCGATTGATATCCACCGGCCGCACCTCGACGCCATGCTCGCGCGCATCGCGCACCAGCTGCGCCGGCGCATAGAAGCCCATCGGCTGGGCATTGAGGATCGCCGCACAGAAGACGTCGGGATAATAGGTCTTGAGCCAGGACGAGGCATAGACGAGCAGAGCGAAGGACGCCGCATGGCTTTCAGGGAAACCATATTCGCCGAAGCCTTCGATCTGGCTGAAACAGCGTTCGGCAAAGTCCTGAGGATAGCCATTCGCGACCATGCCTGAAACCAGATCCTTTTTGAATTCATCGACTCTCCCCGTTCGCTTGAACGTCGCCATGGATCGGCGCAGCCGATCGGCCTTGGCGGGCGAAAATCCGGCCGCGGTAATGGCGATCTGCATCGCCTGTTCCTGAAACAGCGGAACCCCCAAAGTTCGCTCCAAAACAGCCTTCAACTCCGGACGATGATATTCGATCGGCCGCTTGTGAAGATCGTCATCCCGCCGCTTAAGGTAAGGGTGAACCATGTCTCCTTGAATGGGGCCGGGGCGAACGATCGCCACCTCAATGACCAGATCATAGAACTTGCGGGGCCGAAGACGCGGCAGCATGCTCATCTGCGCCCGGCTTTCGATCTGAAAGACGCCGATCGTATCGGCACGGCAGATCATGTCATAAACCGGCTTGCCATCCGGATATTCCTTGCTCCCAAGATCGGCGAGCGCCTTCTTCACATCGTAATGCAGCAGCAGGAGGTCGAAAGCCTTGGCGAGACAGGTCAACATGCCGAGCGCAAGCACGTCGATCTTCAATATATTGAGATTGTCGAGATCGTCCTTATTCCACTCGATCATGTAGCGATCGTCCATCGCCGTATGCATGATCGGCACGACCTCATCCAGCCGATCCCGGGTGATGACGAAGCCGCCGACATGCTGGGTCAGGTGCCGCGGAAACCCCATCAGCGTCGAGGCATAGGAAAGGACGTTGCGTGTCGTCTTGTTCGTGAGATCGAGGCCGGCAATCTTCGCCTCACGCTCGGACAGCTCCTCCGTCGACCAGCCCCAGACACCGCTTGCAAGGGCCGACTGCACATCCTCCGACAAACCGAAGGCTTTCGCCACTTCGCGGCCGGCCGAGCGCGCCCGATAGCTGGTGACCGCCGCGGTCAGCCCGGCATGCTCCTTTTTGTAATGCCTGTAGATGAACTGAATGACTTCTTCGCGTTTCTCATGCTCGAAATCAACGTCGATATCAGGCGGCTCCTCGCGCTCCGTCGAGATGAAGCGCTCGAAAAGCAGGCTTGTTAATTCGGGATTGACCTCGGTAATCCGAAGGCAATAACAGACCGTCGAATTGGCGGCCGATCCGCGCCCCTGACACAGGATATTCGCACTGCGGGCAAACTCCATGATGCGGTGCACCGTCAGGAAATAAGGCTCATATTGCCGTTCCCGAATGAGCTTGAGCTCATGCTCGATCTGCGCCGAAACCTTTGACGGGATCCCTCCGGGAAAGCGCCACTCGGCGCCCTCCCATGTCAGCCGCTTCAGCGTCTCCGCAACGGTCTCTCCAGGAACGCTTTCGTCGGGATAATTGTGTTTTAGCTCGTCCAGTGAAAAAGAAAGCCGGCTAAAAAACTTCTGCGTATTGGCTATAGCCTTCGGATAATCCCGGAACAGACGTGCCATCTCGGCAGCGTCCTTCATGTAGCGCTCGGCGTTCGCTGCCAGTTTGAAACCAGCCTCGGCGATCGGTACATGTTCGCGGATCGAAACGACGATATCGGCAAGCGGCTTGCGCTCGGTCGCATGATAGAGCGGCTGATTGCTGGCGATCAGCCGCACGCCATTGCGCTGCGCCAGGATGGAAAGCGTGGCGAAGACCATCCGGTCCCGCCCGTCATAGGCCGGCGACAGGACCATGTGGAATTTCCTGCCGAAGCGCATCCATAACCGCTTCAGGCATTGCTCCAGCTTTTCCTGCCCTTCTTGCGTCTCGACACTTGTCGCATCGGGAATAAGCGCCAGCATCATCTCGTCACCCCATTCCACGAGGTCGCTTTCATTGAGGATGCAGGTGCCTTTTTCGCCGCGCAGATTACCGGCGCTCAGCAGCCGGCAGAGATGCGCCCAGCCCTTTCGGTTTTCCGGATAGGCAAGAATGTCAGGTGTGCCGTCCGAAAACACAAGGCGCGCGCCAGGCTGGAAAGGAACCGGCTTCAGAAGCGGCTTTTCTGGCTTGCCCTTCGCCTGAAGCTCCAGGTTCTTCTCAATGCCCTCCTTGTACTTCTCCCGGAGAAGCTTGGTATGCGCATGCGCCTTGACCACGCCGGCAACCGAATTGCGGTCGGCGATCCCAAATCCGGAAAGTTTCAGGATGGCGGCCTGCGCCACGATTTCCTCCGGATGTGAGGCACCTTCAAGAAAGGAGAAATTCGTTCTCACGCCGATCTCAAAGAAGGGTACGGGTTCGTGAAAGCTCGGGCGCGCGTTCATGCGAAGACCCCGTGCATGTACCAATCCGGCGTTGTGCCGCCTCGGCCATAGAGCCCCTTGCGGAACAGCCAGAAACGATGGCCCTCCTCATCCTCGACCTGGAAATAATCGCGGGCAGGCTCTTCCTTTTCCTCGACCCACCATTCCGCCGAAAGCCGCTCCGGCCCTTCGGCCCGGCTGACCCGATGCATCACCCGCCGCCAGCGGAACTGCCGGGGAGGGCCGTCGGGCACTTCGGCAGCAATGGTTTCGACCAGCTCCGGCATACGAAACAGCCGGAGCGGCCGTTCGCCGCGGAAGAAACCATGATGGCCGGCATCCTCCTTACCTGTGCGCCGCTTCGAGGCGAGGATAGCCATGGCCGGCAGCGGCCGCACGGCCCGCTCAGGGATATGGCTCTGCCGCAGCTCGAACCCTTGCAGACAGTCCGGCCCCAGCCGGGCGGCCACACGATCCACGAAGGCGGCAAGAGATCCTTCCTGGCGGTCTTCTCCGACAAAATCGCCTTGCATGGCATCGAAGGGCGCATGCTGAAGCACATTGAGGCGGATGATTTCGAAACCGTAACCGACATCGAGATCGTCATGAATGGCGCCGAAGCGCTCCGTGAACAGGCTGGCGATCCGGTTCGGCTCCCGCAGCGGTTGCGATGCGCCGGCCGCGATGCGGAAAACCGCCCCATCCACCCGGAAAAGCAGAAGCTCGAAGG
Source organism: Rhizobium sp. BK098 (assembly GCF_014193155.1). Lineage (NCBI taxonomy): Bacteria > Pseudomonadati > Pseudomonadota > Alphaproteobacteria > Hyphomicrobiales > Rhizobiaceae > Rhizobium > Rhizobium sp. BK098. The sequence goes on from NZ_JACHYY010000005.1 coordinate 315,675, forward strand.
AACGGCCGCCGACGCCGCGCGCCTCCAGCCCCGGCTTCAGGGTTTCGGCAAGCTGGCGGGCAAGCTGAAGAATATCCTCTTCCGCCTGCACCGGCTCGGCAAGCCGGCGCTCGGCTGACAATTGCGCGACCGGGCGACGCGGCGAAATCGGTTCCTCGACGAGGCCGACAGCCTGATCGAGCCGCAACATTAGCTGCGCACCGAAACGGCGGGCAAGCGGCGCACGCGGTGCTGCCAGAAGGTCGCCGACCTGCTTCAGGCCCATCTTCTGCAAAGCGGCGACAATCTCCTCGCCAAGCCGAAGACATGCAACCGGCAGCGGTGCCAGTGCCTCTTCCATGGCTTCAGGCGGAACGATGCGGCTCTCGTCAAAGCGGGCGACGGCCCAGGAGAGGCCGGGCGCAGAGGAAATGGCGCCGCGCACATCGAAGCCCAGTCGGGAAATCCGGATCAAGATATCCTCGAGCAGCGCCTCTTCGCCGCCGAAAAGATGGGCGCAGCCGGTAATATCGAGAAAAAGGCCGTCCTTGCCGTCGATCGCCACCAGCGGCGTATAGCGGTCGCACCAGTCGGCGATCGCTTCCAGAAGCTTGCGATCCGCGACCGGATCCTCCTCGACGACATCGAGATCAGGACAGATCGCCTTTGCCTCGGCCACGCCCTGACCCTGCTTCAGGCCGATCATTTCAGCCCGTTCATTGAGCGCAGTCAGCCGCATGGCATTGTTGAGCTTGCCGGCACAGGCAAGCGGCGGCGCTTCAAGCCTGCCTGTCGAACGCCAGGACAGACCCCAGCGCTTGCGCGCGATCCGATCGGTCGGCAGATGCGGGAAGGTCAGCGCCAGAATGCGCTGCGTGTTCGCCGGGAAAGGCAGGGTACTGAACATCGGAGACAGGGGCAAAGCGGCGGTCATGGGCATTCCACTCCAGGGTTATGGAAAGAGGCGCCGGGTTGCGGCTCTTTTCCAAGGTCAGACGAAAAGCCGGGTGACCGATGCTGCCGCCAAGCACCGATCCGTCCGGCAGGGGCCGCGCCTGTGCCGGCGCGGGTTCGACGGAAAAGCGGAAGAGGGCGCTGCTTGCTTCCTCCTCGCCTCCCTGTCGCAACAGAAACAAGGGCCGTCCCGCCGCCTTGGCCCTCAGCGCCAGCCGCCGGCTCTCCGTCAGACCGAAACGGGCGGGATTGCCGCGCACTTCCAGAATGACGACGGCAAAGGCAGCACTGCCAAGGGCTGCTTCCGCCACCCAGAGCGCATCGTCGAGCTTGCGCGGCGACGCCTGCAGGAGAGCCTGAGGCTCCAGCCCGAAATCGCCGATGCCGATGGCATAGGGCAGGCCTGCCTCCATCCTTGCCACCGTATCGCCGATCCATAGGACCGGCGACTTGGCCGCGGTCTTATCCGATGCTCGCGCATGCAGTCTCGCCGCAAGCGCCAGGGCAAAGCCGCTCGCCGCCCCGGCATCGCGCAGGCCGAGCGAGCGGATTTCCGTCAGCGCATCGAGCGGCAAACCGCCTTGCAGAGCCGCATCGAGTTCATCGACGCCGATCGGAAGGAGCGACTGTTCAAGCGTAGGCTCAGTAGGCAGGGATTTCGCACTACCCATCGCCTCTCTCACCGGCTTGTCTGCCAAAGCCTCATGCGCCGAGGCTGCCAGCGCCGGGATCGGCCTGCCTTCCAGTCGGGCAATGGTTTCACGCAGGGCAAAAAGCGTTTCCCGCGCCACGGCAGCCTCGGCCATGACGTTCACTCCAGATCGATAATGTTCCTGTTATGTTCTTATGGATTCCAGAGCTTGGAGAAAGAGTCAACACCATTTCATAAGAAAATATTCCTGTGAACCGAGCCAGATGATTTCGGTCTGTCGCCCGAAAATCCGAATCCGCTCTAGAATCAAAAAAGTAGAGCATGATGTCGATCGAAAACCGCTCAAACACTTTTCGGCATCACGCTCTATTCCGCTCTCGTAAAAGCAGCGCAAAGTCTCTATATGACCAGCCAAGGAAGGAATATTCATGGCTCGCGTTGACCAGAGCGAAGATTGGCGGGATCGCCATTCTCCCTCCATCAGCACATTCGAATCCCTGGCAATGGAGGCTTACAGCCACTTGCCGGAGGAATTCCGCTCGCTCACCGGCAACCTCGTCATTCTCATCGAGGATTTCCCGGATGACGAAGTGTTCGAGGATATGGCGCTGGAAACACCCTTCGACCTGCTCGGTCTCTTCGAAGGCCGCGGCATCTCGGAGCGCTTTACCGCCCAGACCGGCGATATGCCCAATAAGATCCGCCTCTATCGCCGGCCGATCATCGACTATTGGGCCGAGAACGATGAAACTCTCGGCGACATCATTACCCATGTCCTGATCCACGAGATCGGCCACCATTTCGGCCTGAGCGACGAGGACATGGAGCGCATCGAGGCAAGCGCCGAAGAAGCGACGGATCGGTGATATCTTTCGTCAATAAAATTTACTATCATCCGATATATTGTAGATTCACTCGCAACGGATAGGATAAAGTGACTTTAAGGATAAGCCTATTATTTAGCGCTTCATTCCTTCTCCTATTGATAATAGGAGATTACTTTAAGGTTGGCGCACCGGATCTTAATGAAAATCCTGTCACAAACTTCGCCAAGCTCATATATTTTATTGGCATCTTCAGCTCCTTCACCTTTGGCTTAGGGAGCAGCATGCTGAGCATGTCCTTACGCTCATCCCTTAGAAAGGGCGAGGACATCACGTATGTAAAAGAAAATCCGATAATCTGGCTTTTGACATGGCGTGAAGTAAAAGACGAGATCAAACGCATTTAGGGCTATTTAGGCTCCAATGGCAGCCAATGCTCGTTGAAGCCCGTTCGCTCATCAACTTATTACTGCTCCGAAAGCTTCATATCCGGATCGTAATCCTTGCCGGCAACTTCCTTGACGACGGCCTGGCCGCACTCCATACGCCCGCTTGCAGAATTGAAGCCATAGGTCGGCGAGCCGTATAGCTCCCAGCCCTTGTTCAGCGCCGCACTGACCTTGTGGCAGAAGGAAGCGTCATCGGGGCCGGTGAGGAAGCGGTAGAGTTTCATTAGGGCATCTTTCGTATTTGGCCGGGCAATTCGACGGTCAGACCTCGGTGCGGGGCGCCGCTGCCGTGCCCGAAGAGCGCTGTTCGATCAGGCGAGCTTTATGAATGAGTCTTTCCGCCTGGACAAGGTGCAGCCGCTCCACCATGCGCCCGCCAAGGTTCACGACATTGAGAGTGGCGGCGCTCGGGTCGGCAAAAGCCGCAATGATGGCTTCGGCCTCGGCAATGGCAGCCTCAGCCGGGCCGAAATGCCGGTTGGCCGCCTCGATCTGGTTTGGATGGATCAGCATCTTGCCGGCAAAGCCCATGGCGACACCCTGGCCGCATTCTGCTTCGAACTCCTCGGCATTCCTGAAATCGTTGAAGACGCTGTCGATCGCCTCAAGGCCGTAAGCGCTGACGGCCAATATCACCTGCATCAGCCAGGGCACGAGATAGGGGCGACCGGGCTGCGGCAGAACGCCCGTTTCCTTTCTGAGGTCGTTGAGACCGACGACGAAACAATCGAGCCGGCTCCCTGCCGTGCGCCCGGCTTCGGCGATCGCGGCCGCATTCAGGATGCCGCGCGGCGTCTCGATCATGGCCCAGATACGCAAGTCTTCCGGTGCATCGGCTTCCGCAAGCCGGTCACTGACATCGCTTACGTCCTGCGGCTCGTCCACCTTCGGCAGCAACACCGCATCCGGCTCCAGCTCCGTAACCAGCGCCAGGTCATCGGCACCGAAATTGGAGGAGAGCGCATTGATACGGATGATCCGCTCCCTGCCGGGAAGCGGCGAGACCGCAAAGAAGGCCCGGAGATTCTCCCGCGCCTCGGCCTTTTTCTCCGGCGAAACCGAATCCTCGAGATCGAAGATGACCGCGTCGCATTCGAGGCTCGAAAGCTTGTCCAGCGCGCGTCGGTTGATAGCGGGAACGCTCAAGACCGATCGGCGCAGACGGGCGGGACGGGACGAAGGGCTTTGGCTCGCAGATTGGCTCATTGTGCCGTTTTGCCGCGCTTTTAATCGGCAGGCAAGTCAACAAAAAGCCATGCTCCTCTTGCAGATGACAATCATGAGGGCCACATTGCTTGATGTAGAGAGGTCTCGACCATGCAGAATATTCGTTCCCTGTTCATCGCACTTGCCGGTATCACCGTGTTTGCAGCCATGGCGCTGTTTACCGTTTCGGTCACGCTCGCCGTCGGCGCTATCCTTACCGTGCTGATGGCAGCCCGCGCGATTTCGCTGCGCATGAAGCCGGCCCCGGTGCACGCCAAGGCGAAGACGAACGGCCAGCGCGAAATGCGCATCTGGAACGACGGTCGCGGCACGATCATCGACCTCTAGGATTGAAAGCAGGGCAGGGCGGTCTATCCGGCGGGCCTATGTGTGCGATCAGGCCTCGTCCTGAAGGGCACGACGACCCAAAGCGCCGCGTTTTAGAGCATTTCCAAGATTTTCCTTCATTTCGGGCCGGATTTGCTCTATTGGCAGGATAATTCGTGCTTAGACGAGAATGAAGGCAGGACCCCATGGACAAGTTCGTGAAGTTGACCGGTGTCGCAGCACCCCTCCCGGTCGTCAATGTCGATACCGACATGATCATCCCGAAGGATTATCTGAAGACCATCAAGCGCACGGGTCTCGGCAAGGGGCTCTTCGCTGAAGCCCGCTACAATGAAGACGGTTCTCCGAACCCGGATTTCGTGCTGAACAAGCCGGCCTATCAGAATGCCAAGATCCTCGTCGCCGGCGATAATTTCGGCTGCGGCTCCTCGCGTGAGCATGCTCCCTGGGCGCTTCTCGATTTCGGCATCCGCTGCGTTATTTCAACCAGCTTCGCTGACATCTTCTACAACAACTGCTTCAAGAACGGCATCCTGCCGATCAAGGTCAGCCAGGAAGAGCTCGACAAGCTGATGGACGACGCCTCGCGCGGCTCCAACGCCATTCTGACGGTCGATCTCGAAAACCTCGAGATCACTGGCCCGGACGGCGGCTCGCTGAAGTTCGAACTTGACGAATTCAAGCGCCACTGCCTGCTGAACGGCCTCGACGATATCGGCCTGACGCTGGAAAAATCCTCTGCGATCAGCGACTTCGAAAAGACGAACGCCGCATCGCGCCCCTGGGCTGCCTGATCGGTCTTTCCCTTATCGCATGTTTCGAAGCCGGGCCTTGCGCCCGGCTTTTTTCATGCCGGGCATATTAGACTCCCTCTCCCCGCCTGCGGGGAGAGGGGACTATCCCGCAATTATCACAGCCCAGGAGCGGAGACCGCAAATCCCGCGAAAACAGCTCAGACGCCGTCTTTCCCGCCCGCTGTAATATGATCGACAAGAAGGAGGTCCATACAGACCGCCGAGATCCTTCGGGCCGTCTCTCCCACCCTTAAATTTTCTCCACGCAATGGAGCCCCTTCATGACCTCCCTTCCCATTGTCGGCGCCGCCATGACGCTCGACGACGTCGAAATCCATCGCAACTGGCTGCTCGAAAAGCCGCGCGATCTGGAGCTGCAGAGCTTTGTCGAAGCCGAAATCCTGAACGGCGATTGGGCTCCGCTGGCCGAGCGCGCCCGCAAGCTGCTCGACGGCCATCAGGGTCGTCTCGGCATCCACGGTCCGTTCTGGGGCTTCGTCATCGCCTCGCAAGACCCGGACGTCCGCGCCGTCGTCTCCAAGCGCCTGCTGCAGGCGCTCGACGTCTGCGCCAATATCGGCGCCACGCAGATGGTCATCCATAGCCCCTATACGTCGTGGTCCTACAACAACCTCGACAACAACAAGGGCGAGCGCGAAAAGATCATCGAATACACGCATCTGACGCTGAAAGAAGCGGTCAAGCGCGCCGAAGACATCGGGCTCACCATGGTCATCGAGAACATCGAGGACAAGGATCCTCATATCCGCGTCGGCCTCGCCGACAGCTTCAATTCGACCGCCGTCGCCGTTTCGATCGACACCGGTCATGCCCATTACGCCCATGGCTATACGGGCGCTCCTCCTGTTGACTACTACGTCCATGCCGCCGGCAACCGCCTGCAGCATGTCCACCTGCAGGACGCCGACGGCTATGCCGACCGCCACTGGAGCCTCGGCGAAGGCAACATCCACTGGCGAGCCGTCTTTGCCGCCCTTGCCAAGCTTAACAGCAATCCGCGTCTGATCATCGAGATCAAGGACAAGTCGAAGATCCCGGCATCATCAGCCTATCTCGCTTCGCTCGGGCTGGCTGAGTAAGGTTCGGACATCCCTTCTCCCCTCGGGGAGAAGGTGCCCGGAGGGCGGATGAGGGGGCGGCACGAAGCTGCCGATACCAGATTTACCTAAAATCTCCGGTAACGCCCTCTCACCCCGCGCGTTCCGCGCGACCCTCTCCCCGCTGGGGCGAGGGTAGGCTTTCGGTCCAATACGCCCGAAAACCGTACCGTTTCGGCCTCTTCCTCGCTTGAAAAGCCGCATTTGGAAGTCTAAAAACCCCGCAACTTTTTCTTTCGCGGAGGCTTCCTCATGACAGTGCGCAATCTTTTCCTCCTGCCGGGTGACGGCATCGGCCCCGAGGCCATGGGTGAAGTTCGCAAGATCATCGCTTACATGAACGAGGCCAAGAACGCCGGCTTCGTCACCGACGAGGGCCTTGTCGGCGGCAGCGCCTATGATGCGCATGGCGCGGCGATCTCCGATGCCGACATGGCAAAGGCAATGGCGGCTGACGCCGTGCTCTTCGGCGCCGTCGGCGGCCCGAAGTGGGATGGCGTGCCTTACGAAGTACGTCCGGAAGCAGGCCTGCTGCGCCTGCGCAAGGATCTGCAGCTCTTCGCCAACCTGCGCCCGGCCATCTGCTATCCGGCACTGGCATCCGCTTCTTCGCTGAAGCCGGAGCTGGTCGAAGGTCTCGACATCCTCATCGTGCGCGAGCTCACCGGCGGCGTCTATTTCGGCGAGCCGAAGGAAATCATCGACCTCGGCAACGGCCAGAAGCGCGGTATCGACACCCAGGTTTACGACACCTACGAGATCGAGCGCATTGCCGGCGTCGCCTTCGAACTGGCGCGCACCCGCAACAACCGTGTCTGCTCGATGGAAAAGCGCAACGTCATGAAATCAGGCGTGCTCTGGAACCAGGTCGTTACCGCGACGCATAAGGAAAAATATTCCGACGTGCAGCTCGAGCACATGCTGGCCGATGCCGGCGGCATGCAGCTCGTGCGCCAGCCAAAGCAGTTCGACGTAATCGTCACCGACAACCTCTTCGGTGATATGCTCTCCGACGTCGCCGCCATGCTCACCGGCTCCCTCGGCATGCTGCCGTCCGCCTCACTCGGCGCCCCCGATGCAAAGACCGGCAAGCGCAAGGCTCTCTATGAACCCGTGCATGGCTCGGCCCCTGATATCGCCGGCAAGGGCATTGCCAATCCGATTGCCATGATCGCCTCCTTCGCCATGTGCCTGCGCTATTCCTTCGGCATGGTTGCCGAAGCCGATGCGCTGGAAAGGGCGATCGCCAACGTGCTCGACAGCGGCATCCGTACCGGCGACATCATGTCGCCAGGCAGCCGCCAGGTCGGCACCACCGAAATGGGTGACGCCATCCTTGCCGAATTCAAGGCTCTCTCCGCATAATCTCCGGCAGAAATCGCCTGATATATTTCACGTGAAACACGAAGCCCCATTCTGCGAGGAACGGGGCTTTTTCTTGTGAACGGGATGGGCGCGTCTCAGCTCGCGACCGCCGCGCAGGCCTTCGTCATCGATTTTTAGAAAAACTGTAACAACAACCTGCTATCGGTCGGATCGATTGGAAATCGACATAGGCATTGATTATGCAGGCGATCTTGACGTCTCTCGACAGGCGTTGGCGGCGAAGCGATGCAGCTTTTGCACCATCCCATTGGAAACTCTGCCTTTTTGTGACAGCCAATATTGTCCTTCTTTCCGCTCTCCTGTTCGATGGACCTGTCGGCGCCACCCTTAAAAGCCTATCGCCCTCCATTCGCTTCGTCGGTGGAATGCTGACCGATTTCGGCGATTCCGGATGGATCCTTCTCATCAGCGCCTTCCTGTTTTTCGAAGGTTGGGCAGGCAGCAAGCTGCTGCATTCGCAGCGCTGTCGCTGCCAGGCACTGCGCATCTGTCAGATCGGCGGCTATCTCCTGACAACCGTGGCGCTTTCAGGCATCCTCGCCAATTTGCTGAAGCGTGCCATCGGCCGCGCCCGCCCGACGCATTTTGCCGATTGGGGGCCTTTTGGCTTCTCGCCTTTTAATGGCCGTGCCAGCTTCGAAAGCTTCCCCTCCGGCCATGCGACCACCATCGGCGCCCTGTTCGTGGCGCTTGCCTTCCTGTTTCCGCGCTATCGCTATATCTTCGCTGCTTGCGCCCTATGGCTGGCGATCACCCGCGTCATGGTCGGCGCGCATTATCCGAGCGACGTCATGGCCGGCCTAGCGCTCGGCGGCTGGTTTTCCTTCATGATAGCCATCGTCTATTCACGCTACGGCCTGCTCTTCCGCATCGACGCCGCCGGTTGGCCGACGCCGCGCTTGCCGTTCTTCAAAAGCAGCAGGCTGCGCCAGACCGATTCCTGAGCCCGCCGCGGCTGCATCGCAAAGGTTGCCAAGGCTCTCGCGCATTCATATATCTGGCAGGATGGGGATGATCGAAGCCGGTCAACCCGATTTTGTTTCCGTTTGCGATGAACACCATGGATGCCGGGCCAATACGTTTGAGCGAAAGGCAGATGGGATTGATCTCCCGGGCACTTGCCGAGCCGCGACGCGTGCAGATCCTGAAGGAGATCGGCACACGGAGCGAACCCATGCCCTGCAGCCTCCTGAACGAGTGCCATGCCGTCAGCGCCGCGACAATGTCGCATCATATCAAGGAGCTGGAGAATGCCGGCCTTATCGAGATCCAGCGCGAAGGCAAATTCGCCAATCTCGTGCTGCGCCGCGATACTCTGAACGCCTATATGGCGGAACTTTCCAAGATCTGACGATTCCATCCACGCCATCAGCATTTCTTCTCACCGCTCTTGTATCAATTAGATGGTTATCTAAATATCAAAGTGACGGTGCGATCGGTTTTCGGGTCGCACGCGCCAAATGATTCGATGATTGTAAGACTGTCTAAGTTTTTCAAAGGAAAATGACATGAGCAAACTGGCAGGCAAGGTCGCGATCGTGACCGGAGCATCCAAGGGTATCGGCGCCGGCATCGCCAAGGCGATGGGCGAAGCGGGCGCGGCTGTTGTCGTCAACTACGCCTCGAGCCGAGAAGGCGCCGACAGGGTGGCAGCCGATATCACCGCCAAGGGCGGCAAGGCGCTCGCCGTCCACGGCGACGTTTCCAAGTCAGAGGACATCAAACGCCTCTTTGCAGAAGCGAAGCAGGCCTTCGGCCGCGTCGATATCCTCGTCAACAATGCCGGCGTCTATCAATTCGCCCCGATCGAGGAATTCACCGAGCAGGAATTCCATCGCCAGTTCAATATCAACGTCCTGGGCACATTGCTGGCTACGCAAGAGGCGGTGAAACAGTTCGGCCCTGAGGGCGGCAGCGTGATCAACATCGGCTCCAACGCCGTCAGCATGAACCTGGCGACTGCCTCCGTCTACACGGCGACCAAGGCCGCCGTCGATTCCATCACCAAGATCCTCGCCAAGGAACTCGGTCCACGCAATATCCGCGTCAACAATCTGGCACCGGGCGGTGTCGAGACCGAAGGCGTCGTTGCCGCAGGTATCATCGGCAGCGATTTTGAAAAGCATCTCGTCTCCCAGACACCTCTCGGCCGTCTCGGCCAGCCAACCGATATCGCCCCGGTCGCCGTCTTCCTCGCCTCGCAGGATGCCGCGTGGGTGACCGGCGAAACCCTCTATGTCGGTGGTGGCCTGAAGTAGCCGCTATTCGCGATACTGCCATCCGAGAGGAGGGCGGTTTGCCGGGCGCGACACAACCGCGCGCCCGGCCAATACATTAGCAAGCAATTGCCAAACCACCTCAATTTCCTATTTAATGAATATGTTCGGGTTTTCCGCCTAAGCATCGCAGTTGGCCATGCCGCGAAGCGACATTTCGACTGTGAAATTTCAAAACAATCCTGTCTTCAATGCGATCCCGCGCAGCAGCTGATGTCATCGAATCCCCCTAAAGATCCGCCGGCGATCGCTGTCGTGAACAACAAACGGAGGACGTCTTTATGAATACCGCCAACACCAAATCGAAATTGGGTACGCGCACCAATCTCAGCGAGGAGGCGACGCGCGATATTTCCGCGGCCTTGAGCGCCCTGCTGGCGGATGTCTTCGCCCTCTATCTGAAAACCAAGAATTTTCACTGGCATATGAGCGGACCGCATTTCCGCGATTATCACCTGCTTCTCGACGAACAGGGCGAACAGATTTTCGCAATGACCGACCCGATGGCCGAGCGTGCCAGGAAGCTCGGCGGAACGACCCTGCGGTCGATCGGGCAGATCGCCAAGCTGCAGCGCATCCCGGACAATGATGCCGAATATGTCGATCCACAGGACATGCTCGCCGAGCTGGCGGACGATAATCTGAAGCTTTCCGCCGAAATGCGGGCCGTCCACGACGTCTGCGACGAGTACGGCGATGTCGCCACAGCCAGCCTTCTGGAAAACTGGATTGACGAGACCGAGCGCCGCACCTGGTTCCTGTTTGAAACCACACGCAAGTCCAACCGCTGATACTGAAACGGCGCACCTTCGAACATGATGAAGGCCGGTTTCGACGCCTCCGATTTCCTCGCTCCGGCAACGATGCAAGCGAGGAAATCCTTGACTCCTGTGGAAAACATCTTAGAACCGGCGACGGAAAAGGAAGACTTCCATGGTTCGCTTCGAACAGCTCGATAGCTTCAGTCACCTGGCGCAATGTGCCGGGCGGGATGTCTATTTTCCGGTTTCTTCCAAAACCAAGGCCAAAACGACGACGAAAACCGTCTGACGTCTCTGGCCTGCCGCTCTCTCCCCGGCCCGGCCGGGGACAGGACCCGTCGCCGATGGCCGCGGTTCCCCCCTCGCCCAAGAGGAGAGAAGAGAAAGAGAGCTTGAGAAATGGGTTTCAAAGTTGCAGTAGCGGGCGCGACCGGGAATGTCGGCCGTGAAATGCTCAATATCCTCGCCGAACGCGGCTTTCCGGCCGATGAGGTCGTGGCACTCGCATCGGCCCGCTCGCAGGGAACCGAAGTGTCCTTCGGCGATCGGACGCTGAAGGTTTCCAACCTGGAGAATTACGATTTCTCCGACACAGACATCTGCCTGATGTCGGCCGGCGGCGACGTTTCCAAGAGGGTATCGCCGAAGATCGGCGCCCAGGGCTGCGTCGTCATCGACAACTCCTCCGCCTGGCGCTACGACGCCGACGTGCCGCTCATCGTTCCGGAAGTAAACCCGGATGCCATCACGCAGTTCACCAAGCGCAACATCATCGCCAACCCGAATTGCTCGACCGCGCAGCTCGTCGTGGCCCTGAAGCCGCTGCATGACTTCGCCAAGATCAAGCGCGTCGTCGTTTCCACCTACCAGTCGGTTTCCGGCGCCGGCAAGGACGGCATGGACGAGCTCTTCAACCAGACCCGCGCCGTCTTCGTCGCCGACCCGATCGAGAACAAGAAGTTCACCAAGCGCATCGCCTTCAACGTCATCCCGCACATCGATGTGTTCATGGAAGACGGCTACACCAAGGAAGAGTGGAAGGTGCTGGCCGAAACCAAGAAGATGCTCGACCCGAAGATCAAGGTCACCTGCACGGCTGTCCGCGTGCCTGTCTTCATCGGCCATTCGGAATCGGTCAACATCGAATTCGAGAACGAGATCACTGCCGATCAGGCCCGTGACATCCTTCGCGAAGCTCCGGGCTGCCTCGTCATCGACAAGCATGAGAACGGCGGCTACATCACGCCGTACGAATCCGCCGGCGAAGATGCGACCTATATTTCGCGCATCCGTGAAGACGCGACCGTCGAAAACGGCCTCAACCTGTGGGTCGTCTCCGACAACCTGCGCAAGGGCGCCGCGCTCAACGCCATTCAAATCGCCGAATTGCTCGTCAACCGTGGGCTGATCAAGCCGCGCAAGCAGGCTGCATAAGGATCTGTAAACCAATTTACGGTTTGTCAATCCTCATTGGGTAAGCAGGATAGAACAGAAGCCTCGCCATTTCGATAAACGGCGGGGCTTTTTTGAATGATTTTGGCGGCGATGTTTCAAATGCAACGAAAATATCACGCGCTAAAATATGATGACATGATGGCCGGATGCTGGCATGGTCCGGTGACGACTAAACGCGTGTGATCCCTTGGCTTCCAAGGGTTTGCGCGCCATTGAAAACGGTTACCGCGTTCGCATCGCGGTAAGAATTCGGGGACACTGAATGCGCTTCACAAAATCTGGAATGGCAGCTCTCGTGGCGGGCGGGTTGCTGCTGGGAATGCCGCTTGCGGCAAATGCCGCCTCTTGCGGTAACACTTCCGCCGGATTCGAGAACTGGGTGCAGGAATTCAAGCGGGAAGCGCAGGGACAGGGTGTCAGCCCATCCACCCTCGACAGGGCCTTCGCCGACGTTCATTACAACCAGCCCACCATCCGTGCCGACCGCGGCCAGAAGAGCTTCAAGCTTTCCTTTGAGGAATTCATGAAGAAGCGCGGGGGACAGACGATCATCAATCGTGGCAAGGGCATGAAGCAGGCCAATGCTGCACTGTTTGCCAAGATCGAGAAGCGTTTCGGCGTTCCCCCAGGCCCGATCATCGCGATCTGGGGCATGGAAACCGGCTTCGGCAGCTATATGGGCGACCAGCATACGCTTTCGGCGGTCTCAACCCTTGCTTATGATTGCCGTCGTTCCGCATTCTTTACCGAGCAGCTCTACGCCGCCCTGAAGCTCGTCGGCGAAGGCTATCTCAGCCCATCAGCCCGAGGCGCTGCCCATGGCGAAATCGGCCAGACGCAGTTCATGCCGAAGAACGTGGTCCTCTACGGCGTCGATGAAGATGGCAACGGCAGGGTCGATCTTGTGGGATCGCGAGCAGACGCACTCGCCTCGACCGCCAATTTCCTGCGCGGCCATGGCTGGCAGCCGGGCGCCGGATACCAGCCCGGCGAGCCCAATTTCTCCGCTATAGCCGGCTGGAACGACGCAAAGGTCTATCAGCAGGCAATCGCCTATATCGGCCAACAGATCGACGGCAAGTAAGTCTGATCTCATGAATCAAAAAAGGCGCTGCGACCAGATGGTCCGCAGCGCCTTTTTCGTCTGATCCACCTGCCGCCCCATCAGGCGGCCAGTCCTTTAAACCTCAAGCCCCTTAAATCTCAGGGCGGATGAAATCGCGCGTCGCCGGGTCCATGACCCAGAGTTCGCCGGTCGAAATATCGAACCAGGCACCGTGCAGATTAAGCTTGCCTTCTTCCTCGCGCGCCTTGATTTCCGGAAAACTGCGGAGATTGTCGAGCGAATTGCGGATCGAGATGCGCTCCAGAGCCGTCTGACGCTCGGTCTGCGTCATGATGTCGTTGCTCTGGATCTGCTCGGCCGCCGGCTTCAGCAATCCCATCCATCGGCCGATAAAATCACCCGGCGATAGTGGTTCGGCATTGGGGTCAAGCGCGGCGCGGATACCCCCGCAGCGGCCGTGACCCATGACGACGATATCCGACACTTTCAGCGACAAAACCGCGAATTCGAGCGCTGCCGAAGTCGCATGGAAATTGCTGTCCGGCTCGTAGGGCGGCACCATATTGGCGACGTTACGGATGACGAAGAGCTCGCCAGGCCCCGCGTCGAAGATGATCTCCGGCGCCGAGCGGGAGTCACTACAGGCAATCACGAGGGTCGATGGGTTTTGGCCGAGCTCGGCGAGAGTGCGGTAGCGTTCGCGCTCATCGACGTAACGCCCGCTCATGAAGTTGCGATAACCGTTCAGAAGGGTGTCGGGAAAGCTTTTCATGATATTGGATTACCCCGCACTTCGGCCGATGGCAACCGTTTCACCGCAAAAAGCCCCGGTCGAAAGCCGGGGCTTTGCAACAATCCGATCGTGGGATCTTAGAACTGGTCGTCGTCTTCGTCGTCGCGGCTGGTCGACTTCAGCGACTTCAGCTTAGCGAAAACGGCGTCGGCATCGATTTCCTTTTCCTTCTCTTCTTCACGCTCATAGCTGAAGCCGAGCTTTTCGGTTTCCTGAGCCGGCTGCAGGGTAGCGCCGAGCTCGGCGGCGGTCGGCAGCGGACGGCCCTTGGAGGCCTTTTCGACTTCCATGTCGAGGTCGATCTGGCTGCAGAGGCCGAGCGTGACCGGGTCCATCGGTGTCAGATTGGCTGCGTTCCAGTGCGTGCGGTCGCGGATCTGCTCGATCGTCGACTTGGTGGTGCCGACCAGGCGGGAAATCTGCGCATCCTTCAGTTCCGGATGGTTGCGCACCAGCCACAGGATGGCGTTCGGGCGATCCTGGCGCTTGGAGACCGGCGTGTAACGCGGGCCGCGGCGCTTGGATTCCGGCACGCGGACCTTCGGCTCGGAAAGCTTCAGCTTGTGGTTCGGGTTGGCTTCGGCGCGGGCGATTTCGTCGCGGGTCAGCTGACCGGTCGAGATCGGGTCGAGGCCCTTGATGCCCTGTGCTGCTTCGCCGTCGGCAATGGCCTTCACTTCGAGCGGATGCAGCTTGCAGAACTGCGCGATCTGGTCGAATGACAAGGCCGTATTGTCGACAAGCCAGATGGCAGTTGCCTTCGGCATGAGCAATTGTTGAGCCATGGATATAGTCCTTCTGTCAGTCCGCGCCGGTGTCGCGGTCCGGGGTGTAACACCACATTGTCCGGGAAATACGGCCCTATATAGCGATAGTGTCGCGTAATTGCAATTCTTTGCGCATGAAATGCACTTTGTCCAATTGCTGTCGTAGTTTGACCTGCTATTTATTGCACGGAAAGAGCACTCACAACGACAAATCGGAGTGCAAGGGAGTTGAGGAGGAAGTGATGTCGGAGAAGGTTCATCCTGTGACGAAGGCGGCCAAGGCGCATGCTTTGATCGACAAGGCGAAGTACCAGAAATGGTATGAGCAGAGTGTTCAGGATCCCGACAAGTTCTGGGGCAAGCACGGCAAGCGCATCGACTGGTTCAAGCCCTTCACCAAGGTGAAGAACACGTCGTTCACCGGCAAGGTCTCGATCAAATGGTTCGAGGATGGCGTCACCAACGTCTCTTATAATTGCATCGACCGCCATCTGAAGAAGCACGGCGATCGCGTCGCCTTCATCTGGGAAGGCGACAATCCCTATATCGACAAGAAGATCACCTATAACGAGCTTTACGACCGAGTCTGCCGGCTGGCGAATGTGCTCAAAAAACACGGCGTCAAAAAGGGCGACCGCGTCACCATCTACATGCCGATGATCCCGGAAGCCGCCTATGCGATGCTCGCCTGCGCCCGCATCGGCGCGGTGCATTCGGTCGTCTTCGGCGGCTTCTCGCCGGAAGCGCTTGCCGGCCGCATCGTCGACTGCGCCTCGAGCGTCGTCATCACCTGCGATGAAGGTGTGCGTGGCGGCAAGTCGATCCCGCTCAAGGAAAACACCGATAAGGCCGCTCAGATCGCCGCGAAGCAAGAGGTCGCGGTCAAGACGGTGATCGCCGTGCGCCGCACCGGCGGCAAGGTCGGCTGGGAGCACGGCCGCGACGTCTGGTATCACGAGGAAATCGCCAAGGTGAAGGCGGATTGCCCGCCGGTGAAGATGAAGGCGGAAGACCCGCTCTTCATTCTCTACACCTCCGGCTCAACCGGTAAGCCGAAGGGCGTGCTGCACACGACGGCCGGCTATCTCGTCTATGCAGCGATGACGCATGAATATGTATTCGACTATCACCCCGGCGATATCTACTGGTGCACGGCCGATGTCGGCTGGGTGACCGGCCATTCCTATATCGTCTACGGGCCGCTTGCGAATGCCGCGACCTCGCTGATGTTCGAAGGCGTGCCGAACTACCCGGACCAGGGCCGCTTCTGGGATGTCATCGACAAGCATAAGGTCAATATCTTCTACACCGCGCCGACAGCGATCCGCTCGCTGATGGGCGCCGGCGATCATTTCGTCAAGCGCGCCTCGCGCTCCAGCCTGCGTATCCTTGGCACGGTCGGCGAGCCCATCAATCCGGAAGCCTGGGAATGGTATTACAAGGTGGTCGGCGACAGCCGCTGCCCGATCGTCGATACCTGGTGGCAGACGGAAACCGGCGGCCACATGATCACGCCGCTTCCGGGCGCAACCGACCTGAAGGCGGGCTCCGCCACCTTGCCCTTCTTCGGCGTGCAGCCTGAGCTGGTCGACAATGAAGGCAATGTGCTGGAAGGGGCGGCCGACGGCAATCTCGTCATCGCCGACAGCTGGCCCGGCCAGATGCGCACTGTCTATGGCGACCATGAGCGCTTCATCCAGACCTACTTCTCCACCTACAAGGGCAAGTATTTCACCGGCGACGGCTGCCGCCGAGACGAGGACGGCTACTATTGGATCACCGGCCGCGTCGATGACGTGCTCAACGTCTCTGGCCACCGCCTCGGCACGGCCGAAGTGGAATCGGCGCTGGTGTCGCACAAACATGTCTCGGAAGCCGCCGTCGTCGGGTATCCGCATTCCATCAAAGGCCAGGGCATTTATTGCTATGTAACACTGATGGTCGGGATGGAAGGCACCGAAGCGCTGCGGCAGGAGCTGGTAAAGCATGTGCGCACCGAAATCGGCCCGATCGCCTCGCCGGACAAGATCCAGTTCACGCCCGGCCTGCCGAAAACCCGCTCCGGCAAAATCATGCGCCGCATCCTGCGCAAGATCGCCGAGGACGATTTCGGCGCGCTTGGCGATACCTCGACGCTCGCCGATCCGGCCGTCGTCGATGATCTGATCGCCAACAGGCAGAACAAGCCGGACGCGGCTTAAAACTAAAAACGCCGCGTCGTTCCAGCGACGCAGCGTCTATATTGCTTAGGCGGCGTTTACGAGATCCACCGGCAACCATACTGGGCTGCCTGAAGAGCCCTTCATTATATCGATGCTACGCTCGCAGTCGGTGCGCTTTATGTACCCTTCGCTACTTACGGCAATAGTTTTGCCGTTAGAAGCTTCATAGGTCCAACGCCATTCATTGCGATTATCTTTATACATCCAATAGGATGGGTAGGTGCGTGTTGCCATTATCTGGCATCCTTTCATTTAAAAAAGATGTCAGGGTTGACCGCGGCAGAATTTTCTGACTCAATACTAATGCAATGTATACCGCGCCCGCGCCCTGACATCAGTCATTGCGGGATGCAAACAATTGAAGCCGTCACTTTCCTTGGCCGGGGGTGGCGGCTTTGTTGTTTGCACCAGTAAATTAACTGGAATTCATCGTGGTGAGTCAAGATGACGCTAAATAACGAATTTCCGGATCAGTGATTATTTCAGAAATAACATAATTATATCAGCGTATTAATGTTTAATGATGCCCTGTGAATCATTTCAACATAGATACCAGATATGGTGCTGTCCAAATGGTTACTTGGTCCGGTGATTCGGATGTCTCAAATGATTCGGGTGTCTCAAAAATCGATCGCCCGACCGTTGATCTCCCAATCGCCGAAGCGCGCGGGGTCGGCGCCGCCGCGGCCGCCGATTTCGGGGGGAAGTTCGGCCTGTGCTTGAGCTTCCTGCGCCTTGCGGCGTTCCTCAGCTTCGGCGAGCGCTCGCTTGGCCGCAGGCGAGAGCGGCTTGCGCGTGATTTCACCGGTTTCGGTGTCGAGTTTATTGTCGTTATCGGCTGTCTGCATGATCTGATCGGTCCGGAACCGTTGAATTAGGCGGAGGAATAGCCAAATCATAGTGCGTCCGGCCGCAAAGAAAAAGGTTCGGACGCCAGATGTGTTGGAGACCTTTCGATGAATCTCATGCGTACCGCGATGCTGCTTGCCTTCATGACCGCCCTGTTCATGGGCGTCGGCTATCTGATCGGCGGTCAATCGGGCATGCTGATCGCATTGGTCGCCGCCGCTGGCATGAATTTCTTTTCCTACTGGAATTCGGACCGGATGGTGCTCTCCACCTACGGAGCGCAGGAGGTAGACGAGCGCAGCGCGCCGGAATTCTACCGTATCGTCCGAGATCTCGCCCGCAATGCCGGCCTGCCGATGCCGAAGGTCTATCTCTATGACAGTCCGCAGCCGAATGCTTTCGCGACAGGCCGCAATCCGGAAAACGCCGCCGTTGCCGCTTCCACCGGCCTGCTGCACGCGCTGACGCCGGAGGAAGTGGCCGGCGTGATGGCCCACGAACTTGCCCACGTCCAGAACCGCGACACGCTGACCATGACGATCACCGCGACCCTTGCCGGCGCCATCTCAATGCTTGGCAATTTCGCTTTCTTCTTCGGCGGCCGTCGCGACAACAACAATCCGCTCGGCATGGTCGGCGTTCTCGTCGCCATGATCGTCGCTCCGCTGGCTGCCATGCTGGTGCAGATGGCGATCAGCCGTACGCGCGAATATTCGGCCGACCGCCGCGGCGCCGAAATCTGCGGCAATCCGCTCTGGCTCGCCTCCGCCCTCGGCAAGATCGCCCGCGGTGCGGCGCATATTCCGAACGAAGAGGCCGAAGGCCATCCGGCGACCGCGCATATGTTCATCATCAATCCGCTCTCCGGCGAGCGCATGGACAACCTGTTTTCCACCCACCCGAACACGGAAAACCGCATCGCCGCGCTGCATGAACTGGCCCGTTACGGCGATGGTGGCGCCTCGCCGATGACGCCGTCTTCTGGCCCATCTTCCGACTTTGCCTCGACGGGACCGTCCTTCACTGCTAATCCGGGGCGCAAATCGCGCTCCGTACCGAATACGGGTCGCGGTGGTTCGCAACCGCCGAAGGGTCCCTGGTCTTGAGTTCTGACACGAAAAACAACGCTTCCAACAGAGACGGAAAACGATCGGGCAAGCCGCCGCAGCCAACGCGACAGCCTGATACGTCACCGCCGAAGCCGGGCCTTGCGGCCCGCGCGGCTGCGTCGAAGATCCTGGGAGCCGTGCTCGACCGCAAAACCTCGCTCGACGGCATGCTGGATGTCGAAGGCGGCAGCGCCGCCTATATGACGCTCAGTGATGGCGACCGGGCTTTGGTGCGAGCCATTTTGAATAGCGCGTTGCGCCACCTGCCGCGCATCGAGGCGGCGATATCGTCGCTGCTGGATTCGCCGCTGCCGGAAGGCGCCCGCGCCCTGCATCACGTGCTTGTCGTCGGTGCGACGCAGATCCTTTATCTCGACGTGCCGGATCACTCCGCCGTCGATCTTGCCGTTGAGCAGGCCAACCGCGATCCCCGCAACCGCCGCTTCGCCAAGCTGGTCAACGCGATCCTCCGCCGCATTGGCCGCGAGAAGCAGGAGATTCTTGAGCAAATCGCGAAGGTGCCGGCCATGCCGGCCTGGTTCCTGTCTCGCCTGGAAGCTGCCTATGGCGGCCCTGCGGCGCTCAGGATCTCCAACACGCAGCTCGAGCCGGCGGCGATCGACCTCACGGTCAAATCCGATCCTGAGGGCTGGGCAAAACGCCTGAATGGCGTAGTGCTGCCGACCGGGGGGGTAAGGCTTGCCGCGTTCGAAGGGTCCATTCCCTCGCTGGAGGGTTTCGATGACGGCGAGTGGTGGGTTCAGGATGCTGCCGCCAGCATTCCGGCAAAGCTCTTCGGTTCGCTGGTCGGCAAGCGCGTGGTGGATCTCTGCGCAGCGCCCGGCGGCAAGACGGCGCAGCTCATTCTCGCCGGCGCCAAGGTGACGGCTCTCGATCAATCCGCCAATCGCCTGAAGAGACTGTCCGGCAATCTGGCGCGCCTAGGCTTCGAGGCCGAAACCGTCGTTGCCGATATGAGCAAATACCAGCCCGAAGAGCTTTTCGACGCCGCTCTGCTCGACGCTCCCTGCTCCTCGACAGGAACGACGCGCCGCCATCCGGACGTGCTCTGGACCAAGGGGCCGGAGGATATCGCCAAGCTCGCCGCTCTGCAGGAGCGCCTGCTTCGCCATGCCCTGACATTGGTCAAGCCGGGCGGCGTGGTGGTGTTTTCCAACTGCTCGCTCGATCCCGAAGAGGGTGAGGATCTGGTCGCGCGTCTGCTGGCAGACACGCAGAATGTCGAACGAGTCCCGGTCGCAGCGGGCGATTGGCCGGGTCTGGAAGCGGCGATATCGGCGCTTGGCGCCTTCCGCACCACGCCGGACATGCTGCCGCTTTCCGATGGCTTTGCTTCCGGTCTCGATGGCTTCTTTGCCGTCGTGCTTCGCCGCACCTATTAATCTCCGCCTCGAATCGTTTTTACCGGGCGGTTAAAAAACCGGCGAATATGTCCCTAATTGATATATTTGTAACCTCTTTTTAACCACGGCCAATGAGAGTAAGCAGAAGCACATATGCAGTTCTGCGGCAGGGTTTTGTGAGTTCATATATGCGGGAAGCATGGCGGCGGATGTCCCGCCGCGCGGCGTTGACGCGATTGCGTCTCACCCGCCACACGATGCGTGTGCCGGAACGCCTGATCGTGGCACCCACCGATCTGCGCAGCGTCGATCCCTTTTTCGTCGAAGAACTTCTGAACGGCCGCATCCTGCTGGCTGGACGGGTCTTGGAAACACAGGGCGAATCGCCTTTTTCACTCGAATTGCCATCGCTGGCCTTTGCCGCCCGACTGCACAATTTTCGCTGGCTGCGGCATTTGCGAGCGGAAAAGAGCGATCAGGCCTCATCCGCGGCGCGATCGATCCTCACCGACTGGATTGCCGTTCACGGCCGCCGGCTGCATGGCCTTGCCTGGTCGCCCGATATAGCGGCGCAGCGCCTGATCGCGCTTCTGTCGCATTCGCCCGTGCTTCTGCAGGGCACGGATAGCGGTTTTTACCGCCGTTTCATGCGCATGCTGGTTTTCCACGTGCGCTTTCTGCGCCGGACCGTTGCGTCGTCACCGGATGGCATCACCCGGTTTCGTGTGCGCATCGCGCTTGCCATGGCCTCGGTCGCCATGCCGAGCAGTTCGCTGACGCTGAAGCGGGCGGGGCAGGCGCTCGACCGGGAGATAGACCGGCAAATCCTGCAGGATGGGGGCCACATTTCCCGCAATCCGCGCGCATCGCTGGAGCTGCTGCTCGATCTGCTGCCGCTGCGCCAGACCTATGTCAATCTCGGCCACGACGTGCCGGTGCGGCTGATCCCTGGCATCGATCGCATGTATCCGGCACTGCGCTTCTTCCGCCACCAGGATGGCGATCTGGCCCTGTTCAACGGCGCGACATCGACGCTCGCCAACGAGCTAATGTCGGTGCTGCGCTATGACGAGACGGCCGGTCAGGCCTTCAAGGCGCTGCCGCATACCAGATATCACCGGCTGGCGGCCGGTTCGGCCGTTGTCATCATCGATGCCGGGGCTGCGGCTTCAACGGATCTCAGCCGCACTGCGCATGCCGGCTGTCTCTCCTTCGAGATGTCGTCGGGCAAGACGCGCTTCATCATCAATTCCGGCGCGCCCGAATTCGCAGGCGATCGCTTCATGCAGGCGGCGCGGGCGACTGCGGCGCATTCCACCGTCACGCTCAATGACACCTCCTCCTGCCAGTTTTCCAAATCGAAATCGCTTGGGCCAATCATGGTCAGCGGCATCAAGAAGGTCATCGTCGAGCGGGCCGAGACCGAAGACGGGCGCGACTATGTGCGCGCCGCGCATGATGGCTATGTCTCCACCTTCGGCTATGTCCATGAGCGGGAAATCAGCCTCAATGCCAGCGGCACGATCGTCGCCGGCCGCGATCGCTTCTTCGTGCCCGAGGGCAAGAAGAACAAGCCGAAGGGTCAGGGCATTGCTTCGGCCCGCTTCCATATCCACCCTTCCATCAGCCTTTTGCAGACGGAAACGGATTCCGCGCTGCTGATCGCGCCGGACGGAGAAACCTGGGTCTTCTCCTCGCCCGGCAACGAGGTGCTTGTGGCGGAGGATAT
Source organism: Rhizobium sp. BK098 (assembly GCF_014193155.1). Classification (NCBI taxonomy): domain Bacteria; kingdom Pseudomonadati; phylum Pseudomonadota; class Alphaproteobacteria; order Hyphomicrobiales; family Rhizobiaceae; genus Rhizobium; species Rhizobium sp. BK098. The sequence continues at coordinate 337,776 of NZ_JACHYY010000005.1, forward strand.
CTTCTTTGCCGATCCCTCGGGTATGCGCTCTTCCGATCAGCTCGAGATCGTCTTCCGGATCACGGAAAAGCCGGAAATCCGCTGGTTTTTATCGCATCGGCCATAGGCTAAGCGCGTGAGCTATGCTAACGGGGCGGCATTATCCGTCCCGCGCCCTTTTTGCCGGACGCCACATCTCCCTATGCTAGACAGGAGAAAGCCCATGGCCGTCGTTTCCAAGAAAATTCCCGCTCCCGACAAGGTGAAGGTGAAAACCGCACTTCTGTCCGTTTTCGACAAGACTGGCATCGTCGAGTTGGCGCGTGCGCTCAGCGAACAGGGCGTGCGCCTGCTATCGACCGGCGGCACACACAAGGCGATTGCTGCGGCTGGCCTTGCTGTGACCGACGTGTCGGAAGTGACGAATTTTCCGGAGATCATGGACGGCCGCGTCAAGACGCTGCATCCGAAGGTGCATGGCGGCCTGCTGGCCATCCGTGACGATACCGAGCATCAGGCTGCGATGAAGGAGCACGGTATCGAGGGCATCGATCTTGCCGTCATCAACCTCTATCCCTTCGAGGACGTGCGCAAGGCGGGCGGCGACTATCCGACGACGGTGGAGAATATCGACATTGGCGGCCCGGCGATGATCCGTGCTTCGGCCAAGAACCATGCCTATGTGACGACGCTCACCGATCCCGCCGATTATACCGAGCTGCTGGCACAGCTTTCCGCCGATGCAGGCCAGACGACCTATGATTTCCGCAAGCGCATGGCCGCCAAGGCCTTTGCCCGCACCGCTGCCTATGACGCGATGATCTCCAACTGGTTTGCCGAAGCGCTCGATATTGCCACGCCACGCCATCGCGTCATCGGCGGGGTTCTGCGCGAGGAAATGCGCTATGGCGAAAACCCGCACCAGAAGGCGGCGTTCTACCTGACCGGCGAAAACCGCCCCGGCGTTTCCACGGCAACGCTCATCCAGGGCAAGCAACTATCTTACAACAACATCAACGACACCGACGCCGCCTATGAGCTCGTCGCCGAATTCCTGCCGGAAAAAGGTCCGGCCTGCGCGATCATCAAGCATGCTAACCCTTGCGGCGTCGCCACCGGCCCGAGCCTTGTCGAAGCCTACAAGCGCGCGCTCGCCTGCGATTCCACCTCTGCCTTCGGCGGCATCATCGCACTGAACACCCTGCTCGACGCCGCAACGGCGGAAGAGATCGTCAAGCTCTTCACCGAGGTCATCATTGCGCCTGACGTCACCGAGGAAGCCAAGGCGATCATCGCCCGCAAGCCGAATCTCCGCCTCCTCTCGGTTGGCGCCCTGCCCGATCCGCGTGCAGCTGGCCTTACCGCCAAGACCGTCTCGGGCGGCCTGCTCGTGCAGAACCGCGACAACGCGCTGGTCGAGGATATGGAGCTCAAGGTTGTCACCAAGCGCGCGCCGACGGCGCAGGAGCTGGAAGACATGAAGTTCGCCTTCCGCGTCGCCAAGCACGTGAAGTCGAATGCTGTTGTTTACGCCAAGGACGGCCAGACGGCCGGCATCGGCGCGGGGCAGATGAGCCGTGTCGATTCCGCCCGGATCGCCGCCATCAAGGCCGAGGAAGCCGCCAAGGCCATGGGGCTCGCCGAGCCGCTGACGCGCGGCTCCGCCGTCGCTTCCGAAGCCTTCCTGCCTTTTGCCGACGGTCTGCTCTCGGCAATCGCGGCGGGCGCTACGGCCGTCATCCAGCCCGGCGGCTCGATGCGCGACCAGGAAGTGATCGACGCGGCCAACGAGCACAATGTCGCAATGGTCTTCACCGGCGTGCGCCATTTCCGCCATTGATCGGCGGATATACCACATTAAAAAATTGTATATCCCGGCTGGTTCACCAGCCGGGATTTTCTTTGACTACTTCGCCTTATCAGCCGGATAGGGCGTTGGGAGCAGAAGCAGCAATCCGCCGGCGAGAAAGATGACGAGCGTCGCCATGCCGAGGCGGGCCGAACCGCTCCAATAGGTCACCAGCGAGAAGAATAGGGTCGCCATGAAGCTCGTGGCGCGGCCGGAGAGTGCGTAGATGCCGAAATAGCGGCCGGCCTCCGAGAGGCTGACGCTGCGGGCGAGATAGGAGCGCGAGGAAGCCTGCACGGGGCCGAAGGCGATGCCGATCAGCAGGCCGTAGCCGATATAGGCCTTTTCCGCCGCGGTGCCGAACAGGCCGCCGGAGCTGACGGTGGAGAGAGGCACAAGACCGAAGAGCGTGAAGCCGGGGCCTGTGGAGATGATGCCGAAGGTGGCGACCAGCAGCAGCGTCAGACTGATGACGACTGTCGTTTTGGAGCCCAGCCAGCGATCGACATAGCCAGCGGCAAAGCAGCCGAAGATGGCTATGATATTGAGGATGATGCCGTAGATACCGATCTCGATCGTCGCCCAGCCGAACATGCCGGCCGCAAAGGTGCCGCCGAGGATAAGCAGGCCGTTGACGCCATCCTGGTAGATCATGCGGGCGATGAGAAAGAGACTGATGCCACGCCGGCGCTTCAGTTCGCCCAAGGTCGCCGATAGCTCACGCAGGCCCGAGCGAACGGCGGCGCCAAGCGGCAGGCCGCGTGCGGCATCCGGTGTGAAGAGGAACATCGGCAGAATGAAGATGAAATACCATACGGCCGAGATCGGTCCGGTGATGCGGGCATCCTCGCCGAGTGTGGCATCGAGACCAAAGAGAGGTGTCAGGCCGAGAATGGTCTTTCCGGTCTGCGGATTACCGGCGAGCAGGGTCACGACCGTGATCAGCACGATCATGCCGCCGAGATAGCCGAGCCCCCAGGCGGCGTTCGACAGCCTGCCGACATCGTCCTTGCCGACCAGCCGTGGCATCATCGAATCGTTGAAGACAATGGAGAATTCGGCCGAGATCGAAGCGAGGATCATGAAAATGACAGGATAGATAACGGGCGACCCGGGGGCTGCGCCCCAGAGGCAGAAGAGACTTGCAATCTTGATGATGGCGAAGAAGCCGATCCACGGTTTGCGGGCGCCGGATTGATCGGCGATCGAGCCGAGAACCGGCGAGAGAATGGCGATGATCACCGAGGAGATCGTCGCCATATTGCTCCATGTCGTCTGGGCGGAGACGGGATCCGCCGTCAGCCGCGCGACGAAATAGGGGCCAAAGATGAAGGTGGTGACGACGGTGAAGAACGGTTGCGCCGCCCAGTCGAAGAACATCCAGCCCCAGATGCCGCGTGCCGGCACTTTTGCCGGCACGTCATTGCTAACTTCGGTTGCCACCAGATCCTGCCCCTGATTCCGTTACCGCATCAAGCGGTCGGGGCGGACTGTGTCATCTTGCCCGGCCGTTCGCAAGATCGCTAAGCAGGCCGGCGGCGACGGTGATGCGGGCGAGGTTTGGATCGCCGCTTTCGCTGAGGCCGCCGAGCTCTTCGGCGATGCGATTGATACGGATACGGTCTTCCGCATGCCATGCCTGAACCGGCTGCTTGTCCTTCGGATGGTTGGACAAGGCGGAGATGACGATATCGCGGCGGGCGCCGGCGATCTGATCGAGGCTGCGTGCCAAGGCGAGGCTCTCATAGTGATCGCCTGTCACGATCCGGCTGCCGGCCAGCAACAGGCGGCCGACGCGGAAGGTTTGAGAGACGGTGAAGTAGCTTTCGGCCGCCCGGTTCAGCGTATCGCCGGTGCGCTCGGCGATCTGCATGATCTCCGGCACGAGGACGAGCGCATAGATCGTCGCGATCTCCGAAGCGAGCTTTTCCGGCAGGCCAGCAGCCTGATATTCCGCTTCGCGCGTGGCGATCTCCGCGGCAAAATCCGCCGGAATATGCGTCAGGAAGACAGGTCGCAGTTTCTTCAAAGCTGCGCGAAGCCGGCTAACGGTTTCCTCGATTTCACCCTTGGCGGCCCCAGTCTTCAGCAGGAGCCGCGTCAACACGGTATAGACTTCGGTGATCTCGCCATAGACGCGGTTCTGCATCTGGCCGCCGACCTTACCATCAAGCGCATCCGTCTCGTTCCAGAGCCGGTCGAGGTCGAAGCCGTCGCGAGCGATGACGGCGGCTTTCACCACCTCGGCAGCCGATGCCGCCGTCGCATCCATCATGCTGACCGCAAAGCCCGGTCCGCCGCGATTGATCGCTTCGTTGGCAAGCGCCGTGCCGATGATTTCGCGGCGCAGGCGATGGCTTTCGATATCGGTGGCGTTCGAACGCTGCATCTTGGCCGGAAAATAGCGGCTGAGCGTGGCGGCGAAATAGGGGTCGTCGGGCAAGGTGCTGGCGACAATCGCGTCGAAGAGAACGATCTTGGCGTAGGAGAGCAGCACGCCGATTTCAGCGCGGGTCAACGGACGTCCGTTGGCATAACGCTCGGCGAAGGTCTGGTCGTCGGGCAGGGTCTCGACCTTGCGGTTGAGCTGCTTGGCCGCTTCCAGCACGCTCATGAAGCGGCTGAGTTCCAGGCCGTTGCCGGTGCCCTTGCGCTCGGTCAGCGAGATCGCCAGGGATTGCAGATAGTTGTTACGCAGGACGAGCGAAGCCACCTCGTCGGTCATGGAGGCAAGCAGCGTATCGCGCTTGGCGCGGGTCAGCCGGCCGTCATGCATTGCGTTGGCAAGCGCTATCTTGATGTTGACCTCGACGTCGGAAGTGTTAACGCCGGCGGAGTTGTCGATGGCGTCGGAGTTGCAGCGCCCGCCCTTCAGGCCATAGGCGATGCGGCCCTTCTGCGTAACACCGAGATTGGCGCCCTCGCCGATGACCCTGGCGCGGACTTCCTCAGCCGTAATGCGGATCGGATCGTTGGCGCGGTCGCCGACTTCCGAATCAGTTTCGGACGGCGCCTTGACGTAAGTGCCGATGCCGCCGAACCACAGGAGGTCGACAGGTGCCTTGAGGATCGCCGTCATGATCTCGAAGGGGGTTGCGACCGACTTGTCGATGCCAATGGCTGCGACCGCCTCCGGCGTCAGCGTGACCGATTTTGCCGATCGGGAAATGATCATCGCGCCCTTCGACAGAACGGACTTGTCGAAGTCCTGCCAGCTCGAGCGCGGCAGATCGAATAGGCGTTGCCGCTCGGCGAGCGTCTTGTCCATGTCCGGATCGGGATCGATGAAGATGTCACGATGGTCGAAAGCGGCAAGCAGGCGGATCTTCGGAGAGAGCAGCATGCCGTTGCCGAAGACGTCACCGGACATGTCGCCGACGCCGACGACGTTGAAAGGCGTCGTCTGGATGTCGATGTCCATCTCGCGGAAGTGGCGCTTCACGGTTTCCCAGGCGCCGCGGGCGGTGATGCCCATCTTCTTGTGGTCGTAGCCGGCCGAGCCGCCTGACGCAAAGGCATCGTCGAGCCAGAAGCCGGCTTCCTGCGCCAGGGCATTGGCGGTGTCGGAGAAGGTGGCCGTGCCCTTGTCGGCGGCGACGACGAAATAGGGGTCGTCACCATCGAGCCGGACCGTATCGGCCGGCGGGATAATATCGGCGCCGGAAATGTTGTCCGTGATCGACAGCAGCGTGCGGATATAGGTCTTGTAAGCTTCGCGGCCGGCATTGAAGATCTCGTCGCGGCTGCCGCCGACCGGGAGCTTCTTCGGATAGAAGCCGCCCTTGGCGCCAACAGGCACGATGACGGCGTTCTTGACCTGCTGCGCCTTCACGAGGCCCAGCACTTCAGTGCGATAGTCTTCAGCGCGATCCGACCAGCGCAGGCCGCCGCGCGCCACCTTGCCGAAGCGTAGGTGCACGCCTTCCACCTCGACGCCGTAGACGAAGATTTCACGGAAGGGCCGGGGTTCGGGCAGGCCGTCGAGCAGCTTCGGATCGAGCTTGAAGGCAAGCATGGCCTTAGGCGTGCCGTCCGCATTTTTCTGGAAGTAATTGGTGCGCAGTGTTGCGTCGATGGCGTTGACGTAACGGCGCAGGATGCGGTCGTCATCGAGACTCGGTACGTCGGCAAGCTTGGTTTCGATGGCAGCATGCAGTTCCGGGAGCCTCTTCGTGCGGCTCTTGTCGCTGAGCTTCGGATCGAGCGTGTCGTGAAACAGGCGGAAGAGCGAGGCGGCGATCCCGGGATATTTATCCAGGGTAGAGGCGATATAATCCTGCGAATAGGCAATACCGGCCTGGCGCAGATAGCGAGAATAGGCGCGCAACACGTTGGTTTCGCGAGCGGAGAGATCGGCAGAGACGATCAGCCGGTTGAAAGCGTCATTGTCGATCGTGCCGCCGAAGGCGGCGAGGAAGGCTTCTTCAAGGGCAGCGCCGTGGCGAGCGAGATCGATCGTCATGCCGCTGCGGGTTTCGAGTTCCATGTCGTGGAGGACGACATGGCCGGTCGAGCCGTCTTTGGCCGTGACGTAGATATCGAAGGTGCGCTCGCTGATAACGTTGAAACCGAGATTTTCGAGCAGCGGCACGCGGCGCGACAGCGCCAGGTTGCCGCCGCCATGGAATATCTTCAGCGAGAGAATATCACCCGCTTCATCCTTGCGAATATAGAAGCCGATGCGGATCGGCTCGGTGCCGGCCGTGGCAATGATATCGGGCAGATCGGCAAAGGCGTCTTCCGGCGAAAAGGCTTCCTGGAAGGCCTGGCTGACGGAAATGTTCGGCGCCTTTGGACCTGCCAGCATGGCAAAGCGTTCGTCCCAGCGGGCTGTTATGGCGCGAATCGCTTCTTCGAGCTTGGCTTGCGGAACATGCGGCGTCTTTCCGGCGCTGCGGCCGATAATGAAATGCACGCGCGCCACTCCGCCTTCCGGGAAGGCGGGGTAATAGGCGGACACGCGGCCGTCATAGACGGTCTTCAGATAATTGCCGATCTTTTCACGAACGACGGAATCATATTCCTCGCGCGGGACATAGACGATAACGGAGACGAAGCGGTCGAAATGATCGATGCGCGGCAAAACGCGTACGCGCGGCCGATCGGTCAGGTCGTTGATCTGCTCGGCGAAGCTTGCCAGCAACGAGGTGTCGATCTGGAAGAGATCGTCGCGGGGATAGGATTCCAGCGTGTTTTCGAGCGTGCGACCCGAGTGGCTTGTGGGATCGAAGCCGAAGTGATCCTTGACCTTCTGCACCTTCGAGCGCAGCAACGGCACTTCGGTGGCAGCGCTCGTATACGCCGTCGATGTGAAGAGGCCGACGATGCGCAGCTCGCCAGTGACATTGCCATCAGCATCGAAACGCTTGACGCCGACATAATCCATATAGGCACGGCGGTGGACGATCGACTTGACGTTGGCCTTGGTGACGATCAGGAAATCCGGGCCGTCGAGGAAGGCGAGGATTTCCGGCGTCGTGGTGACGGCGTCCTTGCCCTGCCGGAGAACGCGAACATCCGGATTGGAGAGAATGCCAAGGCCGGTACCGCGATCCCGCTCGACCTTGGCGTTGGCGCCCTTGCCGGAATAGACATATTCGCGCATGCCGAGGAAGGTGAAATTGCCGTCGCGTAGCCAGGCAAGGAAGGCAAGCGCCTCATCGCGATCATTCTTGCGGCGGCCGGCAGCCTCATAGGTTGATAGTTCCGATATCACGGTATCGAGGCGCGACAGCATCGGCTTCCAGTCGGAAACGGCAAGATGCGTCTGATCGAGCACGGTCTGGATCCGCTTGGCCAGATCGGTCGCCTGAGCTGTCGTCAGGGGCGAGAGATGAAGCTGGATATGGCTGACCCGATGGGCCGGATCGCTCGGACGATCGGCGGAATAAAGGCTCGGCTGCTTGCCCTTCTCGATGACCAGGATCGGATGCACCGCCATATAGAGATCGCGATAGCTGCTGGTCACTTCGCCCATGATCGATTCATAAAGGAAGGGCATATTGTGGTCGGTGATCGAAAGGATCGAGACGGCAACACCATCGGGTTCGATACCGCCGATCTGCTCGATGCTGACGCGGGGGGACGTGGCGCTCCAGGCTGCGAGCTCCTTGGCCGCATGCGCCGCGGCAAGTGCCAGCATCTCCGGGCTGTAAAGCTCCATGTCGTCATTGCTCGCCCGGCCAAACAGGATTTCGGGATCGAGATGTGCCTCGCCTGTCGCAGCCGCAATCTTGCGTGCCGCCTCGATCTGTTTTTCCCGTTTCGGATTAGTCTTGGGCGCCATGAAATTCCTCCCGATTTTCGAACTTTGACGACAGTAGCAGAAGGTTTAGCGAAAAAACTGGCAAAAAGAATGCGAATTTGGTTCGTTTCGGACTGATTTTGGTCGGTTTTTTTGAAAAAACTTGCCGAAAACGGCGATGTTGATGAAAAACAGGCTTCATCGGCGAGAAATTGGCGGAATCGACCCGTCAACAGAGGTTTTCATGACTCTGTGAAGGGCGGTTGACAGAGTGCCGCGAAAGGGATCATCAACTTGCGCCATTGCAGTTTGAAGCCCTGAACTGAAAGCACAATCATGTCGCAAGTGTCGGCCGGCGCCGTTATCGTCATTTCCAGTCATGTCGTTCGAGGGTCCGTTGGCAATCGCGCTGCAGTCTTTGCTCTGGAAACACTCGGCCATCCGGTCTGGGCGCTGCCGACCATCGTTCTGCCATGGCACCCTGGCCATGGCCGCTCGACGCGGCTAACCTTCAACGAAGCCGATTTCGACCATGCGATTGACGATCTTATCGCCGCACCCTGGCTTTCCGAGGTCAAGGCCGTCCTATCGGGCTACTTCGGCAACGCCGCCCAGGCGCATGCCGTCGCCCGGCTGGTGACGGCTCTGCGGGAGAAAAACCCGGATATTCTCTATGCCTGCGATCCCGTCATCGGCGATGCCGGCGGGCTCTATGTGCAGCAGGCGACAGCGGAAGCGATCCGGGACCACCTGATCCCGCTGGCGTCGCTCGCAACGCCGAACCGCTATGAGCTTGCCTGGCTGGCGGGAGCGCCGCTCGAGGATAACAACGCCATCATGGAGGCGGCGCTCGCGCTTGGACCGTCGCGCATGCTGGTGACGTCCGCCGTTCCGATGATGGCCGGTGGTATCGGGAACCTCTATCTCAGCGGCCGAAACGCGCTGCTTGCCGAGCATCGCAGCGTCGAAGGCGCACCGAATGGGCTCGGCGATCTCCTGTCTGCAGTCTTCCTGTCGCGCCTGCTTTCGGGGATGGATGAGGAGCGGGCATTGCAGCTGACGACGGCCAGCGTCTTCGAGGTGCTGGCACGAGCCGTCAAGCGCGGCAGCAACGAGCTGACGCTGGCTGTCGATTCCGCAAGCCTATCGACACCGATGGCGATGGTGCAGCTACGCCACCTTGTCCATCCTGCACAACGCAGGAAAAAGTAACGGCCAGAGCTTTTTTAACCTATCGCGCGCCGAAGATCGCCGAGCCGACGCGAACACTGGTCGCGCCGAAAGCAACTGCGATTTCATAATCGCTCGACATGCCCATGGAGAGCTTTTCGACGCCGGCCTGCTTGGCGAGCTTTGCAAGCAGGGCAAAATGCGGCCCCGGATTTTCGTCGGCGGGCGGGATGCACATCAGGCCGTCTATGGAGAGCCCGAGCTCCTTGCGGCAGAGATCGACGAAACTGGCCGTATCGTCGGGCGCAATACCTGCCTTTTGCGGCTCTAACCCGGTATTGACCTGCACGTAGAGCCGAATGGCCTTGCCCTGCCGCTTGATTTCATCGGCAATGGCTCGCGCTATCTTTTCCCGGTCAATGGTTTCGATCACGTCGAACAACGCCACGGCGTCTGCGGCCTTGTTCGATTGCAGCGGCCCGATTAGATGCAGTTCAATCCCGGGCGTTTCGGTCTTCAGCTCCGGCCACTTGCCCTGGCTCTCCTGCACGCGGTTTTCGCCAAACACCCGCTGGCCGGCCGAAATCGCCGGGCGGATCTGATCGGCATCGAAGGTCTTGGAAACGGCAACGAGCTGCACAGAGCCGGCAGCTCGGCCGGCCTGACGCTCGGCAGCCGCGATATGGGAACGGACTTCGTCCAAGCGCTCTTGAAGTTCCATCTTCTCGCCTCGATATTTGGCTTGCTTCTCAAACTTTGCAGTAATGAGGCTCGCAGGCTTTGCCAAGGGCGAATGCGACCGAATCCGGCTTTGCATTGCAAGATAAGGCACTTGCTGCGGCTGCTAAACTTGACGCTTGGGTGGTTTCGTGGTGAAGGTCACCCCTTACTTCCCATGATTTTCCGGAATACAAGAACAGATGACTAGCGAACGTTATAATCCGCGCGATGCCGAGCCCCGCTGGCAGGAAAAATGGAACGAAGAGAAGGTCTTCGTGACAGATAATGCCGATCCGCGTGAGAAATATTACGTCCTAGAGATGTTTCCCTATCCGTCGGGCCGCATCCATATGGGCCATGTGCGTAACTACGCTATGGGCGATGTCGTTGCCCGCTACAAGCGCGCCCGCGGCTATAACGTGCTGCATCCTATGGGCTGGGACGCCTTCGGCATGCCGGCGGAAAACGCCGCACGCGACAATAAAGTGCATCCGAAGGAATGGACCTACCAGAACATCGCCTCCATGCGCACCCAGCTGAAGGCCATGGGGCTGTCGCTCGACTGGAGCCGCGAGTTCGCGACCTGCGACGTCGATTATTATCACCGTCAGCAGATGCTCTTCATCGACATGATGGAGAAGGGCCTGGTCTACCGCAAGAAGTCCAAGGTCAACTGGGACCCGGTTGACAATACCGTTCTCGCCAATGAGCAGGTCATCGACGGCCGCGGCTGGCGCTCGGGCGCTCTGGTCGAGCAGCGCGAGCTGACGCAGTGGTTTTTCAAGATCACAGAGTTCAGCCAGGAACTGCTGGATGCTCTGGATACGCTCGATCATTGGCCGGAAAAAGTGCGGCTGATGCAGAAGAACTGGATCGGGCGCTCCGAGGGCCTGACGGTTCGCTGGGAAATCGTGGCCGAAACAGCTCCCAACAGCGATCGCGAGATCACCGTTTACACCACCCGTCCCGATACGCTGTTCGGCGCCTCCTTCCTGGCGATCTCGGCCGACCATCCGCTCGCCAAGGAAGCGGCTGCCAAGGATCCGGCCATCGAAGCCTTCTGCGAGGAATGCCGCCGTGCCGGCACCTCGCTGGCAGCACTCGAAACCGCCGAGAAGAAGGGCATGGACACCGGCATCCGCGTCCACCATCCCTTTGACGCATCCTGGGAGCTGCCCGTCTACATCGCCAATTTCGTGCTGATGGACTATGGCACGGGCGCCATCTTCGGCTGCCCGTCCGGCGACCAGCGCGACCTGGATTTCGCCCGCAAGTATGGCCTGCCGGTCGTTCCCGTCGTCATGCCCGCTGATGGCGATGCTGCGAGCTTTACCGTCGGCGACGTCGCCTATGACGGCGATGGCGTGATGATCAATTCGCGCTTCCTCGACGGCATGAGCACCGAGGAAGCCTTCCAGACGGTGGCGACGAAGCTCTCTGAGACGAGCCTCGGCAACACGCCGCAGGCTGAGCGCAAGGTGAATTTCCGCCTGCGCGATTGGGGCATCTCCCGTCAGCGTTACTGGGGCTGCCCGATCCCGGTCATCCATTGCGATGACTGCGGCGTGCTGCCGGTGCCGAAGAAGGATCTGCCGGTCAAGCTGCCCGACGACGTGACTTTCGACCAGCCGGGCAATCCGCTCGACCGGCACGCCAGCTGGCGGCATGTCGCCTGCCCGCAATGCGGCAAGGATGCTCGCCGTGAAACCGATACGATGGATACTTTCGTCGATTCGAGCTGGTATTACGCCCGCTTCACCGCTCCCTGGGAAAATCAGCCGACGGATCCGAAGGCCGCCAATCACTGGCTGCCTGTCGACCAGTATATCGGCGGTATCGAACACGCGATCCTGCACCTGCTCTATTCGCGCTTCTTTACCCGCGCCATGCGCGAAACCGGCCATCTTGACGTGAAGGAGCCTTTCAAGGGCTTGTTCACGCAAGGCATGGTCGTGCACGAAACCTATAGCCGCGGCAGCGGCCTGACGCGCGAATGGGTGTCGCCGGCCGATATCAGGATCGAGGAAGTCGACGGCCAGCGCCGCGCCACACTGCTGTCATCAGGTGAAGACATCGCCATCGGTTCGATCGAGAAGATGTCGAAATCGAAGAAGAACGTCGTCGACCCCGACGATATCATCGCCTCCTATGGCGCTGATACGGCACGCTTCTTCGTGCTCTCCGATTCGCCGCCCGATCGCGATGTCATCTGGTCGGAAGCCGGCGTCGAAGGCGCACATCGTTTCACCCAGCGCATGTGGCGCCTGGTCTCCGAAGCCGCCGATGTCCTGAAGGCGGTCGAACCTGCGCCGGCTAAGGAAGGTGAAGCCCTGGCGATTTCGCAGATCGCCCACCGCACGCTGAAGGCGGTTCAGGGCGATTACGACAAGCTCGCCTTCAACAAGGCCGTGGCGCGCATTTATGAATTCGTCAATGCGCTGGCGGCACCGCTCGGCAAGGTCGCCGCCGGTCAGGCCGATAGCGCCTATCGCTCTGCCGTTCGCGAAGCCGTGGAAATTCTGATTGCGCTGGTCGCGCCGATCACGCCGCATCTGGCCGAGGAATGCTCCGCTGCGCTTGGCAACGTCAACATGGTCGCAACCAGCCCATGGCCCGTTTATGACGAGGCGCTCGTGATCGAGAACGAGATCGTTTATCCCGTTCAGATCAACGGCAAGAAGCGCGCCGAATTGACAATCGCGCGCGATGCAGATCAGAATGCCGTGCAACAGGCCGTGCTCGCCCTGGACGCCGTTACAAGCGCATTGAATGGTCAGGCGCCAAAGAAGATCATCGTCGTTCCACAGAGGATCGTAAACATTGTCGTCTGATAGACTTTTCAAATTCGCCCGCATGGCCGGCGTTGCCTCTCTGGTGGCCGTTGCCGGCCTCTTGTCTGCATGTCAGGTTCGGCCGCTCTATGCCGTCAGCACGGGCGTTACGCAGAAGCTGTCGGAAGTTTCCTTCTCTGATGTCAACACGCGCGTGGGCCTCCAGGTGCGCAACCAGCTGATCTTCATCGCCGGGCGCGGTGCAGGGGAGACCAAGACGCCGAAATACAGTGTCGACCTGAGCGTCAGCTCCGGCACCGGCGGCGTGCTTTATCTGCCGTCTTCGAGTACGTCGGCCGCAGGCCGCACGACTGTGACCGCCTCCTTCACATTGAAGGAGATCAGCACCGGCAAGGTCATCAAGTCCGGTAGCCGTGCGGTAACTTCGCTGGTCGACTTCCCGACGCAGGAATTTGCCAAGCAGCGCGCAATCCGTGATTCGGAAGACCGTGCCGCCCGCGAAGTCGCCGAGATGGTAGCAGCCGACATCGGCGCTGCGCTCAGCCGCTGATAGAGAGCGCGGCATGGCAGAAATCAAGTCTCATGAATTTGACGGATTCCTGCAAAATGCCGCGCGCAATTACCGGATCTTCGTGATCTATGGTCCGGATCGCGGTCTCGTTTCCGAACGCGCCGCGCAGATTGCCGGCAAGACGGGCGTCGATCTCAACGACGCATTTTCCCTCATAAAGCTTGACGTCGGCGACCTGCAGAATGACGCTGGCCGCCTGCTTGACGAAGTCAACGCGATCGGCCTGTTCGGCGGCGAAAAGCTCGTCTGGATTCGCGGCGCCGCCAATGAGAAGGCGCTGGTCGATGCGCTGCAGATCATCGCGGACAATCCGCCCGATGCCAGTTTTGTCATTGTCGAGGCTGGCGATCTGAAGAAGGGATCGGGATTGCGCAAGGTGGCAGAGCCGGCTCGAGCTGTCGCGACCATTCCCTGCTATGCCGATGACGCAAGAGCCCTCAATAATCTGATCGACACCGAATTGGCAAATGAAGGCCTGCGCATCTCATCTGCTGCCCGCCAGGCGCTGCTCGAACTTCTCGGTGGCGACCGCATCGCCTCGCGCAACGAAGTGCGCAAGCTCGCGCTTTACTGCCGCGGGCAGGGGACGATCGAAGAAGAGCACGTGATCGAAATTATTGGCGATGCCAGCGCCATTTCCACCGACGATGCCGTTGATGCGATTCTAAAAGGGGATTCCGGCGCCTTTCTGCATGCCATGCAGAAAATCGCTTCGTCCAAAACGCCGATGTTTCTCGTTTTGCAAGGCTGTCTGAGGCAGTTTCAGATGCTTGACACGATGCGGGCCGAGATGGATGAAAAGCGCCTCGCACCCGCTCAGGTCATGCAGACGCATGGGCGCCATCTCCATTTCAGACGAAAGCCCGTGATCGAGCAGGCGCTGAAAAGCTGGAACGCTCCCGCCATTGCCCGCGAGATGAACAGGCTGCAAATGGCCATTCTGCAGACGCGTCAGCGCGCCAGCCTCGAAGATACGATCGCAACGCAAACGCTGCTTGCGACCACTCTCCAATCAGCCCGCAAGGGCTGATGTTTCACGGGAATCAAACGCGCGCAAATCTCGGAAAAAGCCAGAGCTTTCCGCTAATATATTGTTCTTATTACATTTTCTCTATGTTACCGGCGCTCCAGCAGCCGGCAGATTTCCTCTAGCTGCTCTAGCGTCTTATAGCTGATCTTCACCTGCCCGCCATTGCCGCGGTGATTGATCGAGACATCCAGACCGAGCGTGTCCGACAGTGTGCGCTCGAGCGCCAGCGTATCGGAATCCTTTTCATCCCTGCGCGCGCCGGCGGGGCGGGGGTCATTCTGAGCCTTAATGTCGTTCTGCGCGAGACGCTCGGCATCGCGAACCGACATTCCCTTTGAAACAACGGTCCTCGCAAGCCCTGTCGGATCGGAGGTCGAAACCAGGGCGCGGGCATGGCCGGCGGAAAGCGAACCCGCGGCAAGCATATCACGCACCGGGTCGGGGAGCTTCAACAAACGCAGAGAGTTGGCGACATGGCTGCGGCTCTTGCCGATGATTTCGCCGAGATCGTTTTGCGTATAGCCGTGTTCGGCAATCAGCTGCTCGTAACCCAGCGCCTCTTCCAAGGGATTGAGATCCGCTCGCTGCACATTCTCGACAATGGCGATCTCAAGCGCTGTCTTGTCATCGACATCGCGAACGATCACTGGAATTTCGATCAGACCGGCAAGCTGCGCCGCCCGCCAGCGCCGTTCACCGGCGATGATCTCATAGCGATCGACCGAGGTGGTGCGAACGACGACCGGCTGTACGATGCCATGTTGGCGAATGGAGCTGGCAAGATCATGCAACTCGGTCTCGTCGAAATAGCGGCGAGGATTGCGCGGGTTGCGGCTGATGAATTCGATCGGGACCAAGCGATCGGGATTGACCGCCGGTCGGCTTGCATCCAGGGGCGTCGGCTGATCCATCTCCCCGATGAGAGCCGCCAGTCCGCGCCCAAGGCGCCGCTTCGAAAGATCATCATTCATTGCCGATACTCACCCTGAAACAAATACTAGATATCAGGCGGCAGCTTTCCGCTGCCGCTCTCTTTGAATGACTTCGGAAGCCAGTTGGAGATAGGCCTGGCTGCCAGCGCACTTCAGATCGTAAAGAATGGCTGGTTTGCCATAGGAAGGCGCCTCGGACACGCGCACGTTGCGTGGAATCAACGTGTGGTAGACCTTTTCGCCCAGATGGGTCCGTACGTCGCTCACCACTTGCTGCGCTAGATTATTACGGGAATCGAACATAGTTAGCACAATCCCCTGGATGTCCAGGGATGGATTGACCGTGCGCCGAACCTGATCGACCGTCTCCAGCAATTGACTGAGGCCTTCCAGGGCGAAAAATTCGCATTGTAACGGCACCAAAACGGAATGCGCCGCAGCCATCGCGTTCATCGTCAGGAGATTGAACGAGGGCGGGCAATCAACGAGAATATAGGAAAAGGAAAGGGCATCTGGCGTATTCAACGCACGGCGCAGCTTGAAGACGCGATCAGATTGCTGCGCAATCTCCATCTCAATCCCGAGCAGATCCATCGTCGACGGCACAATAAAGAGATTCGGTACGGCCGTTTCCTGCACCGTGTCCATGATACCGTGGCTACCGACGAGCAGATCATAGGAAGACAATTTGCGATCGCGCCGTTCAATACCCAAACCCGTGCTGGCATTGCCCTGCGGATCAAGATCGACGATCAGGACACGCTCGCCAATGGCGGCAAGGGCCGTCGCGAGGTTGATTGCAGTCGTCGTCTTACCGACGCCGCCCTTTTGATTTGCGATGGTAATAATCCGGTTTCGCTCGCCGATCATCTGCCGCATATCCAATTATGGTTAAATCAGGCGTCGAAGGTGGCTGAATTCCAAAATAACCGAATCTCGCTCAACGACGCTCTGATGTTTTACCAGATCGAATTGCCAACGACCACGGGCTTTCTGAAGCTCCCGCTCGTAATCCCGGCCTTTGTGCAGCAGAAGGCGGAGATTTTCATTGCGCATGAGCCAAGGCTCCGCGTAGTCCAGCAATGTCTCAAGCTCCGCAAGGGCGCGAGCGGAGATCATATCGCAGTTTTGGATGGCTGCGGGTGCCTCTTCGATACGAATGGCATGAACCGCGCCGCGGGCATCGCATTCACGCAGACAGACGCGCAGAAAAGCAGCTTTCTTCTGATTGCTCTCGACCAGATCGACATGACCTGCGCCTTTTTCTGCAAGCAGGATTGCAGTTATCACGCCCGGAAATCCGCCACCGCTTCCCAAATCAATCCAATGATCGGTTACGGGATGCAATTGAAAAATCTGCGCACTGTCTGAAATATGGCGACGCCAGAGATCATCGATTGTGGACGGCGCGACAAGATTGATGGTCTTTGCCCATTTTTGAAAGAGTTGTGCAAAATGCTGCAGCCGCTCCTGTGTTTCACGTGAAACACGTACGCCGTTCAATTCCATATTATGGACTCTCTAACCTTGTATTGTCAGGAAACGAGTTTCTGCTCTTCGGCTGTACCCAACTTCCTTAGATAAGCCAACAGCAAAGAGATTGCAGCCGGCGTCATTCCGTCAAGGCGTGATGCTTGCGCGATATTCTTGGGGCGGGCGGCCGTGAGCTTCTGCTTCAGCTCGTTGGATAATCCCGAAATAACGGAGAAGTCGAATTCTGCCGGTATGGCGCGCTCTTCCTCTCTCCGAACCTGAACGATATCGGCGGTCTGGCGATCCATATAAACAGCGTAGGCCGCCTCGATTTCTATCGCCTCGCCAATCTTTCGCTGCATTGAATGCAGTTCCGGCCAAATGCGCGAGAGACTTTCAACGGACTGGCCCGGATGCGAAAGAAGCTCATAAGCCGAGCGGCGTTGGCCATCCTTGTTGAGATGCATTCCGACGCGTTCCGCTTCATTCGGCGTAACCGTCAAGCTCTTCAAGCGATCGCGGGCCTGGTCAAGAGTCTTTATATACTGCTCGAAGCGCATGGCCCGATCAGAAGCGACGCAGCTTAGGCCAATACCCATCGGCGTCAGACGAACGTCTGCGTTGTCTGCCCGCAGCGATAGACGATACTCCGCCCGCGATGTAAACATGCGATAGGGCTCCGCGACGCCGCGCGAGGTCAAATCGTCAATCATCACCCCAATATAGGATTCCGTCCGACTGAACTCGATTGATTTGCCGCCCGCCGCTAAACGCGCAGCATTCAGTCCCGCAACGAGCCCCTGAGCACCAGCTTCTTCATATCCCGTTGTGCCATTGATCTGGCCCGCCAGAAAAAGACCGGGAATCTTTTCCACCTCCAGGGACAGTTTCAATTCGCGCGGATCGACATGGTCGTATTCGATTGCGTAAGCATGTTGGAGAATGCGAACTCGTTCCAGACCCGGAATGGTCCTGATGAACTCCTCTTGAACCTCCTCCGGCAGGGACGTGGATATGCCGTTTGGGTAGACCGTGCTGTCGTCCAAACCTTCTGGCTCCAGAAAGATCTGGTGGCCGTCACGCTCACCGAACTTGACGATCTTGTCCTCTATGGACGGACAATAGCGTGGCCCGACACCTTCAATCTGCCCTGAATACATCGCCGACCGCTTCAGGTTTTCAGCAATAATTCTATGCGTTTCCGGCGTCGTGCGGGTAACACCGCATTCGATCTGCGGATTCACGATAGCATCCGTCATGAAGGAAAAGGGCGTCGGATCTTCATCCGCACCCTGACGCCCGACCGAGTCCCAATCGATCGTTGCACCATCAAGCCGGGCAGGTGTCCCGGTCTTCAACCGACCCAATGCCAGTCCGTGCCGGAGCAACGTATTCGAGAGTCCCATAGAGGGTTCTTCTCCGACGCGGCCCGCCGGTATTTTTTTAACGCCGATGTGAATAAGGCCGCGAAGAAAAGTCCCTGTTGTCAGGACGACGGCACCACAGGGAATATGACGCCCGTCCTTCAAGATCACGCCGGACACATGGCCGTGCTCGAAGGCAAGATCGAAAGCGTCACCCTCTATAACATCGAGATTGTCGATGGCGGCGATCTCTGCCTGCATGGCCAGACGATACAGCTTCCGATCCGCCTGGGTGCGGGGGCCGCGCACCGCCGGGCCTTTCTTGCGATTGAGCATGCGAAATTGAATGCCCGCCGCATCCGCGACGCGGCCCATCAAGCCGTCAAGAGCGTCAATTTCGCGAACCAGGTGACCCTTGCCAAGTCCGCCAATCGCGGGATTGCAGGACATGACACCGATCGTCTCGCGCCTATGCGTCACGAGCGCCGTGCGCGCGCCCAAGCGCGCCGATGCAGCGGCAGCTTCGCTCCCGGCATGGCCACCGCCCACAACAATCACATCATACGCTTTATCGAACATCATCAAGCCCTCGGTCGTGCCGTTTGTTTGGCACACCAATTTCAGGAGTCAAGAAGGTTTCACGTGAAACGTTCAGCGAGGGTATGCCGCTCTCTGTTTCACGTGAATCATTTGCCGATGCAGAATTCTGAGAAGATCACATCCAGTAGATCTTCAACATCGATGCGTCCGGTTATTCGTCCCAAGCTCGTGGCCGCCTGCCGCAAGTATTCCGCTCTGATATCCAGACCTCGATCTTCGGACGCGAGCGCTGCCGCGACTGCACCAAGGCTATCGGTCAGCAATGTGCGATGACGCAAACGGCTAGGAAGAGCTAGGGACAGCATTCCCGAACGCGCCTGCAAATCCCGCCGAAGAAGGTCATGCAACTCATTCAATCCGGCGACGTCCACAGCCGAAATCAGTATATCATAGCCATTGTGAATGCCGGGGTGAATATCAGATTTTGTTCCGACGGTTAGCACCTTGCCGGCAAAGCCTGGAAAGGTGCGTTGCGGTTCCTCGCCGATTTCGGCCAGAGATAAAACCAGATCTGCGTCTGCCACTGTGCGTAACGCACGGCGAATGCCTTCACGCTCGACGATCTCGTTAGTCTCCCGAAGCCCCGCCGTATCGTAGAGCTTGACTGCATATCCCTCGATGTTCAGATCGACGTGCAGCACGTCACGGGTGGTCCCGGCAATGTCTGTGACAATCGCCACTTCGCGCTTCGCTAGCGCGTTCATCAGGCTGGATTTGCCGGCATTGGGTGGGCCCGCGATCACCACCTTTAGCCCGTCGCGAATGATCTCGCCCAGATCGGCGCCTGCAAGATGATCAGACAGTTCGCGGTGCAATTGCTTCATATCCGCCCAGACCATATCCGATACGGAGCCGGGGACATCATCCTCATCGGCAAAGTCCAGCTCCGCTTCGATCAGAGCACGCGCGCGCGTTAAACGATCCGCCCAGCTGTTATAGAGGTCCGATAGCCCGCCGGCGGCATGCTCCATTGCGAGCCGCCGCTGCATCTCGGTTTCGGCGCTGATAAGATCGGCAAGGCCTTCTACCTCGACCAAATCCATCTTTCCATTTTCCAGCGCTCGTCGGGAGAACTCCCCATGTTCCGCTAGGCGAAAGTTTTCGAAGCGCGAGAGCTCGTCGAGGAGCGCGTTCACCACCGCCTTGCCGCCATGAACGTGAATTTCCACGCAATCCTCACCCGTGAAGGAGGCAGGACCGGGAAAAGTCAGGACAAGAGCTCGGTCGATAATTAGACCGTTACGAGTCCGAATCGTTTTAAGAGCCGCTTGTCGTGGCATCGGCAACGCGCCACCAAGCGACCTGGCCGCGCGAAAGGCTCCATTTCCGCTGATACGCACCACAGCAACTCCAGCGGGCAAGCCGCCGCTGGATAGTGCATAGATTGTCTCACTTGTCGCCAACATCAGATCGAACCGCATCCGAATCGATTGCCGAAGAATTTCTGACTTCGACATTCGATACATCAAAAACAAAATCGGGCCGCATAACGCAGCCCGATCATAGCACTATTCAACGCCGATAATCCTTCGACAGGAGCAATCCCGTAGCAGGTTAGGTGTTCATCGAATCGAAGAAATCCGGGTTGTTCTTCGTCTGCTTGAGCTTGTCGATCAGGAATTCGATCGCATCGGTCGTTCCCATGGGCGCGAGGATACGGCGAAGAACGAAGATCTTTTGCAGATCCTGACGCGGAACGAGAAGGTCTTCCTTGCGCGTACCGGACTTGAGGATATCCATCGCCGGGAAGATGCGCTTGTCGGCGACCTTACGGTCAAGAACAATTTCCGAGTTACCGGTACCCTTGAACTCTTCAAAGATCACTTCATCCATGCGGCTGCCGGTATCGATCAGGGCCGTCGCGATGATCGTCAGCGAACCACCTTCTTCGATATTACGCGCGGCACCGAAGAAGCGCTTCGGGCGCTGCAGGGCGTTGGCGTCAACACCACCCGTCAAGACCTTGCCGGAGGAGGGAACGACGGTGTTGTAGGCGCGGCCGAGGCGGGTGATGGAATCGAGCAGGATGACGACGTCGCGGCCGTGCTCGACGAGGCGCTTGGCCTTTTCGATGACCATTTCGGCGACCTGGACGTGGCGCACGGCCGGCTCGTCGAAGGTCGACGAGATGACTTCGCCGCGGACGGAGCGCTGCATATCAGTCACTTCTTCCGGACGCTCGTCGATCAGCAGAACGATCAGGTAGCAATCCGGATGAT
Source organism: Rhizobium sp. BK098 (assembly GCF_014193155.1). Taxonomy (NCBI): domain Bacteria; kingdom Pseudomonadati; phylum Pseudomonadota; class Alphaproteobacteria; order Hyphomicrobiales; family Rhizobiaceae; genus Rhizobium; species Rhizobium sp. BK098. The sequence goes on from NZ_JACHYY010000005.1 coordinate 358,719, forward strand.
TGGCGGTGATCGAATGGGCGATGTTCTGCAGCAAGACGGTCTTACCCGTGCGCGGCGGAGCGACGATCAGGCCGCGCTGGCCCTTGCCGAGCGGTGCAACAAGATCGATCACGCGGGGCGAAAGATCCTTCGACGTGGGTACGTCGAGTTCCATGCGGAAGCGCTCATTGGGATAGAGCGGCGTCAGATTATCGAAGTGAACCTTGTGACGGATCTTTTCCGGATCGTCGAAATTGATGGTGTTGACTTTAAGGAGCGCGAAATAACGTTCGCCTTCCTTCGGTCCGCGGATCGGTCCCTCGACCGTGTCGCCGGTCTTCAAGGAGAAGCGGCGGATCTGGGAGGGGGAGATATAGATATCGTCCGGACCGGGAAGATAATTTGCATTCGCGGAACGCAAGAAACCGAAGCCGTCCTGCAGAACTTCGACGACGCCCTCGCCGATGATTTCTACGTCTTGGCTCGCCAATTCCTTCAGAATTGCAAACATCAGTTCCTGTTTGCGCATCGTGCTGGCGTTTTCGACCTCGAGCGATTCGGCAAAGGCCAGGAGATCGGTCGGGGATTTATTTTTCAGTTCCTGAAGCTTCATTTCAGCCATGAAGGGAATTACTCATTTTTTTAGGAGGGGAAAGGCAATGTTGCTCGTATTCAGAACCGCGATAGGGGCGCTCGCGGGCGACAGAATGGATACATGCCACGAAGAGAAGATGGCGGGAAAATAGCGACTCACTTTCTGAACCGCAAGGGGGGCAGGCAAAATGAAAGAAATTTAACGCCGCCCCTAATACAGCCCCGCTTCACGCAAACGGCTTGACGACCACGAGAATGACGATTGCGATCATCAAAAGCGTCGGCGCCTCGTTCATGACACGCCAGTAGCGCGCCGAATGCTTGTTCTCGTCGCGGGCGAAGGCGCGCACCGCACTGCTGAAATGGCCGTGAACGCCCGAGAGAACCAAGACAAGCCCGATCTTGGCATGCAGCCAGCCGCCCTGAAAATCATACACCGACCAGGCAAGATAAAGCCCGAAAATCCAGGTCAGGATCATCGCCGGGTTGATGATGTAGCGGAGCAGCCGCTGTTCCATCACCTTGAACGTCTCGGATTGCTGGGAGCCGGGTTCGGCATCGGTGTGATAGACGAAAAGCCGCGGCAGATAGAACATGCCGGCCATCCACGAGATCACGGCGATGATGTGCAGCGCCTTGATCCAGAGATAAAGATCGGCCGGATGCCAGGCGAAAAGCCCGATCGCCAGCGCCGCAAAGATCAGGATCATGAAATAGGCCCGCCGTCCGGCCTTCTGGCCCGCCGCGGAATCCGTCTGCTTTTCCACCGTCATCAGCTCCTCCATCCCCGCACGCGTTCGACCAGCGTCGCCACGTTCGCCGGATCGGCCTGGGGCGTGATGCCGTGCCCGAGATTGAAGATCAGTGGGCCATTCCCGAGCTGCTGCAGGATATCGTCGATCCCGTCGTCCAGCGCCTTGCCGCCGGCAACGACACGCATGGGATCGAGATTGCCCTGCACCGGGCCGTCCTTCTGAAGCTCCCGCGCGAAAGCAAGCGGTACCGACCAATCAAGCCCGATCGCATCAGCGCCGGTCTTCTGCCGATAGGTTTTCAGCAGATAGCCCGCTCCCTTGGCGAAGGCGATTACCCGAGCCCGCGGCCGCCGCGTCTTGATCGACGCGATCATCTTCGCAACGGGCTTGATGGCGAAAGCCTCGAATTCCTTCTCACCAAGCACGCCCGCCCAGGAATCGAAAATCTGCACGGCATCCGCACCGGCATCGATCTGCGCCACGAGGTAATCGGCCGAGATCTCGGCAAGCAGCATCAGCAGATGTTCGAAGGCCTTAGGATAGCGATAGGCAAACAGCCGGGCAGGAGCCTGATCCGGGGTGCCGTGTCCGGCGATCATATAGGTCGCAACGGTCCAGGGAGCTCCACAGAAGCCAAGAAGCGTGGTTTCCTGGGGCAAGTCCCGCCGCAGCCGTCGCACCGTCTCCATGACCGGCTCTAGATACGCCAGAATGCCCTCTGGTTTCAAAGCCAGGATACCCGTCTCGTCGATTGGATCCATTTCCGGCCCATGTCCCTCGGTGAAGCGAACATTCCGCTTCAGCGCATCGGGGATGACGAGAATATCGGAGAAGAGAATGGCAGCATCGAAGCCATAACGCCGGATCGGCTGCAGCGTCACTTCGACAGCGTAGTCGGGCGTATAACAGAGATCGAGGAAACTTCCGGCTTTCGCACGCGTTTCACGATATTCGGGTAGATAGCGACCTGCCTGTCTCATCAGCCAGAGGGGAGGAGGGGTGAGCGTTTCGCCGCTCAGCACCCGCAGGATCTTCCGGCGTTCATCGGTCACAGACGTCGTCCTATATAAAACCAAACATATATTAAAAGGTTTCTATTTCTTAGAGTCGGTGAGTAGCAAGGATTAAAGTTCGTCCCTTGCCTGTCCAATTTGTCGCGCCCCGGCCATAAATTTGGAGAGATTTCGAGATCGCAAGCCCATATGTGGAAAAGAAAGGTGATTTTTCAATCTTTTGAGGAGGTTGGCGAGAAATTCGGCTTTTCGCCTTCTGGGGACAAGTCGGGGATGAGTGAGGTGTTGTCGATCTTATCCACATTGCTCACAGCCACCGCGAAAGCCGTCTCTCGAAAATTCCAAATGTGGAAAACCCGGCGGTTTTCCACTTGCCCAAGATAGGCCCCTTCTCGTACCTCTCTTTTCTCCCGAGATATCAACAGGTGATGGAAAGTAGCGTGGAAAACCGGACGAGCTTCTTTCATCTGCACCTGATTTCTGACTCAACGGGCGAGACTCTCATCTCGGCCGGCCGCGCCGCCTCCGTGCAATTCCATGCCAGCCAGCCGATCGAGCACGTCTATCCGCTGATCAGAAACCGCAAGCAGCTTCTGCCTGTCTTGGAGGCGATCGACCACAGCCCGGGTATCGTCCTCTATACGATCGTCGATCGAGAACTTGCCGATTTCATCGCCGAGCGCTGCAGGGAGATGGGCGTACCATCAGTCAATGTTCTCGAGCCGGTCATGAATGTTTTTCAGACCTATCTCGGCACGGCATCGCGCCGCCGCGTCGGCGCGCAGCATGTGATGAATGCGGATTATTTCGCCCGCATCGAAGCGCTGAACTTCACCATGGATCATGATGACGGCCAGATGCCCGATGATTATGACGACGCCGACGTCGTCATAATCGGTATCAGTCGCACCTCGAAAACGCCGACGAGCATCTATCTGGCCAACCGCGGCATCAAGACAGCAAACATTCCGATCGTCCATGGCGTGCCGTTGCCTGAAAGCCTTGCCAGGGCGACGAAGCCCTTGATCGTCGGGCTTGTTGCGACGACCGACCGTATCTCGCAGGTTCGCGAAAACCGCATCCTCGGCACGACGCCCGGCTTCGATCGAGGCGACTACACCGATCGGGCCGCGATCTCTGAAGAGCTGAAATATGCTCGCTCGCTCTGCGCCAGGCACAACTGGCCGATCATCGATGTCACACGCCGTTCCATCGAAGAGACGGCCGCCGCCATTGTTGCCCTGCGCCCCAAGCTGCGCTAAGCGCTCCCCATGACTATCTCGGAGGCAGCCGTCATGACCTCGCCCCTTATCCTTGCATCCTCCAGCCCATTCCGGCGGATGCTGATGGAAAACGCCGGATTGCATTTTCAGGCGATCGCTGCCGATATCGATGAGCGCGCGATCGAAGCACCGCTGGAGCTGGGTGGCGCCAGCCCGGATGCGGTCGCGCTCGTGCTGGCAAAGGCGAAGGCAAAAGAGGTGAGCGATCGCTTTCCCGCCTCGCTCGTCATCGGTTCCGATCAGACCATGTCGTTGGGTGCCCAGGTCTTCCACAAGCCAAAGTCGATAGCCGATGCGGAAAATCATCTGGGGACCTTGTCCGGAAAGACGCATCGGCTGAATAGCGCCATCGCGCTCGCACGCAACGGCGACATTATATGGGAGCATGTGTCTCACGCCGATCTGACCATGCGGGAATTATCGGCCGATTTCATTCACCGCCACCTGGGCCGCGTCGGCGATAAGGCCTTGTCGAGCGTCGGCGCCTATCAGCTGGAAGGCGAAGGCATCCAGCTCTTCTCCAAAATCGACGGCGACTATTTCACCATCGTTGGATTGCCGATGCTGCCGCTTCTGGAAAAACTGCGAGAGTTGGGGACGATCGATGGATGATTCACGTGAAACACAAAGCGTAAACGCTTTTGTAACGGGTTATCCGGTCAAGCATTCGCGCTCGCCGCTCATCCATGGATACTGGCTGAAGCAGCTCGGTCTGGCCGGCAGCTATCGCGCCCATGAGGTTGCCGTAGAAGCTTTCGAAGCCTTCATTGCATCCTTGAAGGACGGCACCAGCGGCTTCGTGGGCGGCAACGTCACCATCCCCCATAAGGAAGCGGCGTTCAAACTCGCTGATCGGCCTGACGAACTTTCGGAAGAATTGGGCGCGTCCAACACCCTGTGGCTCGAAGGCGGCGAGCTGCACGCAACGAACACCGATAGCCGCGGCTTCACGGCAAATCTGGATGAGCGTCACCCTGGCTGGGATCGCAGCGATCGTGCCGTCATCCTCGGGGCGGGGGGTGCCAGCCGCGCCGTGATCCAGGCGGTGCGCGACCGCGGCTTCAAGGAAATTCATGTGGTCAACCGCACGGTCGAGCGGGCGCAGGAATTGGCGGACCGCTTCGGCGAACGGGTTCATGCCCATCCGATGGCCGCACTCGGCGAGGTCATGCAGGGTGCCGGTCTCTTTATCAATACGACATCGCTGGGCATGGACGGCGAAGCAGCGCCGCGTATCGATTTTTCCTCTCTTGCAGAAGGCGCCGTCGTCACCGACATTGTCTATGTACCGTTGAAGACACCGCTTCTCGCCCAGGCCCAGGAACAGGGCTTCGCCATCGTCGATGGCCTTGGCATGCTGCTGCATCAGGCCGTGCCGGGCTTCGAAAAATGGTTCGGAAAACGTCCGGCGGTCGATGAAACCTTGAGGGCATTGATCATCGCCGATATGGAAAAGCACTAATATGATCAAGATCGGGCTCACCGGATCGATCGGCATGGGAAAATCGACCTCGGCAAAACTTTTCGCCGAAGCCGGAATACCGGTGAACGATTCCGATGCGGTCGTGCATGATCTCTATAGTGGCGAAGCCGTGCCGCTGGTCGAGGCTTCCTTTCCGGGAACGACCAGCGACGGTAAGGTCGATCGGCAGGAGCTCAGCCGAAAGCTTGCCGGCGATCCCTCCGGTTTCAAGCGTCTCGAGGCCATCGTTCATCCGCTGGTGCGCGAACGCGAGCGTCAGTTCCTGGAACGTCAAAGCGAGGCCGGCGCCGATCTGGTGGTGCTGGATATTCCGCTGCTCTTCGAAACTGGCGCCGACAAACGAGTGGATAAGGTTGTTGTCGTCAGCTGCGATCCACAGATTCAGCGGGAGAGGGTTCTTGCCCGAGCGGGCATGACGGAGGAAAAATTCAACATGATTCTCTCCCGCCAGACGCCGGACGCAGAAAAGCGGGCGCGCGCCGATTACGTCATCGATACCGGCGGAAGTATCGAGGCGGCCGGCGAGCAGGTCAGAGAGATTATTGCTGATCTGCGGCGCAAGCAGCAGAGCAAGACATAGGAAAGCGGAGTTTCGATATGCGCGAGATCATTTTCGATACGGAAACCACGGGCCTCGACAACAGGGCCGACCGGATCATTGAAATTGGCGGTATCGAGCTCATCAACCATTTCCCGACAGGAAACACGCTGCACCTCTATATCAATCCGGGTGATCGCAAGGTGCATCCGGATGCGCTCGCGGTGCACGGCATCACCGACGAATCGCTGAAGGACAAGCCGCCCTTCGAAGAGGTCGCGGACAAGATCCTCAACTTCTTCGGCGATGCCAAATGGATCGCGCACAACGCCACCTTCGACATGGGTTTCGTCAACGCCGAATTCGCAAGGCTAGGCCGGCCGCCGATCCTGCCCGATATGGTGATCGATACTTTGGCCATGGCCCGGCGCAAACATCCGATGGGTCCGAATTCGCTCGATGCTCTTTGCCGTCGCTACGGCATCGACAACTCGCACCGCATGAAACATGGCGCGTTGCTCGACTCCGAACTGCTGGCTGAAGTCTATATCGAGATGATCGGCGGCCGGCAGACGGCGCTCGGGCTTGGCAGTGTCACCGGTTCGTCGGCACGCTCGCGCCAGAACGATGTCGCGGAGGAAATCGTCGTCGATATCTTGGCGCGGCCCGCTCCGCTGCCGAGCCGGCTGACCGAGGAGGAACTCGCGGCTCACGCGGCGCTGGTCGCCAAGCTCGGTACGAAGGGAATCTGGTCGAAATACCCTGCTTCCGAATAGGGCGTTTTTTCAAGAATCAAAAGAAAATGCCCGGACGTGCGATCCGGGCATTTTCGTTTCCAGAACAGGAAAAATCGAGGCTCAGTTCGGAACGGCCGAAACCTGGGCGCGGGCCTGTTCTTCGGCCATGCGCTGCGTGAACATCTGAGCGAAATCGATCGGATCGATCATCAGCGGCGGGAAGCCGCCGTTGCGCGTGACGTCGGCGATGATCTGGCGTGCGAAGGGGAACAGCAGGCGCGGGCATTCGATGAAGAGCAGCGGCAGCATGTGTTCCTGCGGGAAACCGGTGACGCGGAAGACGCCGCCATAAACCAGCTCGGTGTGGAAGAGCACGCGCTCGCCATCCTTGGCTTCGGCGCTCAGCGTCAGCACGACGTCGAAATCGGAATCCGACAGCGGGTTGGCGTTGACGTTCACATTGATATTGATGTCGGGAGCATTTTCCCGGGCCTGAAGCGAGCGCGGGGCACCCGGATTTTCGAAGGAAAGATCCTTGGTGTACTGAGCAAGGATGCTGAGGCTCGGGCTGGCAGCACCGTTGCCGTTGGTCTCGTTGGCCATGGGGGTGTCCTCTCACGTCTCGATGGGTGTCGCCATCTAGCATTTAGAAAAGGGGCTTACAACCCTTATGGCTCCGGCACTCCGGAGGCCGTTCTCTAGTCTTCCAGCCGCTTTTGGTCCGACCAGGGCGAGTTGCGGTTTGGCTCTCGATGGAAATCGCCTTCATCGAGATCGACGACGTTTCCGGGTTTGTTAGGCCGGCTCTGCGGTCCGGCGCCCGGGCCTTGCCCGCGGTGGAACGCCCGCGAATTGCCGAGAACGACGATGCGCTTGCGCAAAACCTGCCAGGCGAGATCGCGTACGGCCGGGATGAAGAGCAACAGGCCGATGATATCGGAGATGAAGCCGGGCAGCATCAGGAAGAAGGCTGCAACCACGATCATGGCGCCATGCACCATCTCGCGGCCGGGATCGCCGCCATTGCGGCTTTCGGCCGAAATGCGCTGGAGAATGCCGATGCCCTGGATTCTCAAAAGAGCAGCACCGAGCAGCACGCTGAGGATGACAAGCCCCAGTGTCGCCCAGACGCCGATCATCTTTCCAACCACGATGAATCCGGCAATTTCAGCCAGAGGCATCAGAAAGACGAAGATAGGAAGAAGTGATAGGCGCATGTTACGGTGGTCCTGAGAGCGGGGTTTCTTCGCGTAAGCGTTGGTTTCGCGCGTATAATAAAGAAACCGGTCCGCTATTTGAATGATAGATCGATGCGGACTATATGGGGATTGATCTTTTAATTTTAACGGTGGTTCCGATACGAGATGGGTGCAAACGATTTTGTGACGATCTTTTTCCTGGTGGCAGCGGTGCTGATCTTCTTTCAGCTGCGCAGCGTTCTCGGCCGCCGCACGGGGAATGAGAAGCCGCCGCGCGATCTCTATGGTTCCGCAGATCCGGCCAATGGCCCAACGGCACCGGATGCCGGCAAGGTGGTGACCTTGCCGCGGCGCGATGGGACCGAAGAGGAAGATCGTTTTGCTGCCATCGATGCCTTTACCCCGGCCGGCACGCCGCTCAATGATTCGCTGCGCGACGTGAGCAAGGCCGATCCTTCCTTCAATCCCAAGGAATTCGTCAACGGTGCCCGCATGGCCTATGAGATGATCGTCATGGCCTTTGCCGAGGGTGATCGCAAGTCGCTGAAAGGCCTGCTGTCGCGCGAGGTCTACGAGGGCTTCGATGCCGCCATCGCCGAACGCGAAGCCAGGGGCGAAAAGGTGAAGTCCACCTTTGTCGGTATCGACAAGGCCGATATCGTCACCGCCGAGGTGAAGGGAACGGATGTCCTCATCACCATGCGCATCGTCAGCCAGATGATCTCGGCCACCTACGACAAGGCCGGCACTTTGATCGATGGCGATGCAGAAGCCGTGGCCGAGGTCAGCGATCTCTGGACCTTCGCCCGCGACACGCGTTCGCGCGATCCGAACTGGAAACTTGTGGCGACCGAATCGGAACAATGACGAGCCTATCGCAGGATTTCAGGCTGGAGCCGGCAACCTTCGCCGATCTGAAGGGCTGGGAGGAGGACGATCCTTCCAGCCTTTTTCGCGCGATGAAAGACTGTCGTACCCATATCCGCGATGTGAAGCCCTATCGCACGGGTGTAGTGGGACTGACGGCCGATGATCTCATGACGCTCCTCGATGCGACAGACGGGCAGGAGCCGCGCAATGCGGCCGAAGCCCGGGCTTTCTTCGAGCAACACTGTCAGCCCTTTTTCATTCGCCGTGATAGCGGCGCGGCCGGCTTTGTGACAGCCTTCTACGAGCCGGAAATCGAAGTCTCCGCCGAGCCGAACGAGATCTACCGCTATCCCTTTTATCGCCGCCCGGACGATCTCATCGATCTGGATGACAGCAATCGCCCTGCCGAGCTCGATCCATCCTACATGTTTGGACGGCTGCGAGGCGGGTTAATTTCCGGCTATCCCGACCGCGGCGAAATCGATCGCGGCTATCTCGAAGGCAAGGGCCTGGAGATCGCCTGGGCGAAATCCAAGGTCGATATCTTCTTCGTGCATGTGCAGGGTGCGGCACGTCTGCGCTATCCGGACGGGCGTCTCGGCCGCATCACCTATGCCGCCAAGGCCGGTCATCCCTTTTCGGCGGTCGGTCGCCTGCTCATCGAGCGCGGCCTGCTGGATCGCGCGACGATCTCCATGCAGACGATCCGTGACTGGCTTTACGCACACCCCGAGCAGGTCGATGAAGTCCTCTGGCACAATCGATCCTATATCTTCTTCCGCGAAGCCGATGTCAGCGATCCCGCTCTCGGGCCGATTGCAGCGGCAAAAGTGCCGCTGGTACCCGGCCGTTCCCTTGCGGTCGACAGGCTCATCCACACCTTCGGTTTCCCCTTCTTCATCCGGTCTGAAAGCTTGACGCATCTCGACGCCGGCAAGCCATTCGCGCGCCTCATGCTGGCGCTCGACACAGGCTCGGCGATTGTCGGGCCGGCGCGTGGCGATATCTTTACCGGCTCCGGCTATGATGCCGGGGAGCTTGCCGGGACCGTGCGCAACGACGCCGATTTTTATATACTCATTCCGAAGGCGGCGGCGCAGAGGTTTGGTTGATGGCCCCGGAACGGCAGAACAAGGAACGAAAGCTCAGCACGGAAGACCGAATCCTCTGGGGTAAGGTCGCCAAGAGCACGCGCCCTATGCCAGGCCGGATAGCTGACATCAAGGCTTTCGAGGCGGCGCTGCAGGCGGAAGCCGAAATCGAAGAAAGCGCCCGCGCCGCAAGGACGAAGCCAGTGCCTCTCTCGGCCGAAACGCAGGAAGCTCCCGCGCCTGTAAAGCAGCCGGCCGGCCGCCATCATCCGCTCGAACGCCCCGTCAAGCGCAAGATCGCCAGGGGACATCTGGCACTTGAGGCCAGGATCGATCTTCACGGCCTTATCCAGAGCGAGGCCCATTGCATGCTTCTGGATTTCCTGCTGCGCGCCCATAGCCGCGGCCTTCGCCATGTGCTCGTCATAACAGGCAAGGGCAGCTCCATGGGCAGCGAAGGAGCGCTGAAGCGTGCCGTACCGCTCTGGTTTTCCAAGCCCGAATTTCGCTTTCTGATTTCCTCTTACGAGACGGCGGCGCAGCATCACGGCGGCGAGGGTGCGCTTTATATCCGCCTGTCGCGCCTGAAGGGGGAGAAGCTTTGACCCCGTTCGGCGAAGCGGTACGCAAGCTGCGGCTGCGCAAAGGCGTCTCGCAGAAGCAGATGGCGGCTGCGCTGAACGTGACTCCGGCTTATTTATCCGCCTTAGAACACGGAAAGCGCGGCCTGCCGACCTTCGATCTCCTGCAGCGCATCGCCGGTTATTTCAACATCATCTGGGACGAGGCCGAGGAATTGTTCCTACTGGCGCGGTTTTCCGACCCCCGCGTTGTCGTCGATACCTCCGGGCTTTCGCCGGAATATACGGCCTTTGTCAATCACTTGGCAGGCAAGATCCGCAGCCTTGACGCGGCAACGATCCGCGAACTCTCGAAGGTTCTGGAAAATGCCGGAAAAACCGGCTGAAAACCGCCTTAATCCCCTGTTTTATACCTGATTTCGGGGCCTTCCGTTTGGAACTTCAGGGTGAAACATCCTATATACAGGCTAGGAAAAACCGCTGATTCGTTAGAGTCGGAAGATTTCAGGTCGAAACGACCTGAAATCTGAATCCGCTCTAAACTCAAAGAAGTAGAGCATGATGTCGTCCGAAAACCGCTCACACTTTTCGGCATCATACTCTACGGATCGGCAGCGTTCTCTAAACACTGGAAAGACTTCAATATATGACCGACACGTCCGTAACCGATAATGGTGGCAACGCCGAGTATGGCGCAGATTCCATCAAGGTCCTGAAGGGCCTCGATGCGGTGCGCAAGCGTCCCGGCATGTATATCGGCGACACGGATGACGGCTCGGGCCTGCATCATATGGTCTATGAGGTCGTCGATAACGCGATCGACGAGGCCTTGGCCGGCCATGCCGATATCGTAACGGTGACGCTCAATCCCGACGGTTCGGTCACGGTCACCGATAACGGCCGCGGTATCCCGACGGATATTCACAGCGGCGAAGGTGTTTCGGCGGCTGAGGTCATCATGACCCAGCTTCATGCCGGCGGTAAGTTCGACCAGAATTCCTATAAGGTTTCCGGCGGTCTACATGGCGTCGGCGTTTCGGTCGTCAACGCGCTGTCTGTCTGGTTGAAGCTGAAGATCCGCCGCCAGGGCAAGATCCATGAAATGAGCTTCACCCATGGCGTGGCGGATGCACCGCTGAAGGAAACGGGTGATGCGGGCGACGAGACCGGCACCGAAGTCAGCTTCATGCCGAGCTCCGAAACCTTCACCATGATTGAGTTCGACTACGGCACGCTCGAGCATCGTCTGCGCGAACTCGCCTTTCTGAATTCCGGCGTCCGCATCCTTCTGACCGACAAGCGTCATTCCGACGTCAGGCAGGAAGAGTTGCTTTACGACGGCGGCCTGGAAGCCTTCGTCTCCTATCTCGATCGCGCCAAGAAGCCGCTGGTCCAAAAGCCGGTTTCGATCCGCAGCGAGAAGGACGGAATCACCGTCGAAGTTGCGATGTGGTGGAACGATAGCTACCACGAAAACGTACTCTGCTTCACCAACAACATTCCGCAGCGCGACGGCGGCACGCACATGGCCGGCTTCCGCGCTGCCCTGACGCGCCAGATCACCTCCTATGCGGACAGCTCGGGCATTACCAAAAAGGAAAAGGTGACGCTGACCGGCGACGACTGCCGCGAAGGCCTGACCGCCGTGCTGTCGGTCAAGGTTCCCGATCCGAAATTCTCCTCGCAGACCAAGGACAAGCTGGTTTCCTCCGAAGTTCGCCCCGTCGTCGAGAGCCTGGTCAACGAAGCTCTCAGCACCTGGCTCGAGGAACATCCGTCCGAAGCCAAGGTTCTGGTTGGCAAGGTCGTCGAAGCCGCTGCCGCCCGTGAAGCGGCCCGCAAGGCGCGCGAGCTGACCCGCCGCAAGGGCGCGCTTGATATCGCCTCGCTCCCCGGCAAGCTTGCCGACTGCTCGGAGCGTGATCCCGCCAAGTCTGAAGTCTTCCTCGTCGAGGGCGACTCGGCGGGCGGTTCGGCCAAGCAGGGCCGTTCGCGCGAAAACCAGGCCATCCTGCCGCTGCGTGGCAAGATCCTGAACGTCGAGCGCGCTCGCTTCGACAAGATGCTGTCGAGCCAGGAAATCGGCACGCTGATCACTGCACTCGGCACCGGCATCGGCAAGGACGAATTCAACGCCGAAAAGCTCCGCTATCACAAGATCATCATCATGACGGACGCAGACGTCGATGGCGCGCATATCCGTACCCTGCTGCTGACGTTCTTCTTCCGGCAGATGCCCGATCTCATCGAGCGCGGCCATCTCTATATCGCCCAGCCGCCGCTCTATAAGGTGACGCGCGGCAAGTCGGTGCAATATGTCAAGGACGAGAAGGCGCTGGAAGAATATCTGATCGGCCAGGGCACGGACGATGCGAGCCTGCGCCTCGGCAACGGCGAAGTCCGTACCGGTCAGGATCTGCGCGAGGCGATCTATGACGCGCTTCGTCTGCGCACGCTGATCGACAATCTGCATTCCCGCTATAATCGCTCCGTCGTCGAGCAGGCGGCAATTGCAGGCGCTCTCAATGCCGAAATGGTCAGCGATCCCGCGCGTGCGGAGGCGCTCGCCAATGACGTTGCCAAGCGGCTAGATGTCATCGCCGAGGAAACCGAGCGCGGCTGGACTGGCGCCGTGACGAGCGAGGGCGGCCTGCGCTTTGAGCGCACCGTACGCGGCGTCAAGGAAGTCGTCTTCCTCGACATGGCGCTGATCGGTTCGCAGGATGCCCGCCTTATCGATCAGCTCGGCGCGCGGTTGAAGGAAGTCTATATCACACCGCCAAAGCTTGTTCGCCGCGATGGAGAGACGGAGATTTCCGGCCCTCGCCAGCTGCTGGACACGATCTTTGCCGGCGGCCGCAAGGGGCTGACGCTGCAGCGTTATAAAGGTCTCGGCGAGATGAATGCCGAGCAGCTCTGGGAAACGACGCTCGACCCGAACGTCCGCTCGCTGCTGCAGGTGAGGGTCACGGATGCGACCGATGCAGATGGCCTCTTTGCCCGGCTCATGGGCGATGAGGTCGAGCCGCGGCGCGAGTTTATTCAGGACAATGCGCTGAACGTCGCCAATCTCGACATCTGATTGTTTGACGAAAAGACAAAAGGCCCGCCGGATAGTTTCGGCGGGCCTTTCTTTTTTATCGATTACTTGGCGATGAAGGTGCCGTTGAAGGCCAGTCCTGAAAGCGGATTGCGCTGGCTCGGCACTTCGCGCTCGCGCAGCTTTTCCGGAAGTTGATTCTTGTCGCCGATCTTGCCGATCGCAACGGCAGCCTCGACGCGGAAGCCATCCGGAATGCCGAGAACCTCATACGCCTTTTCGACGTGGAAGCCCGTCATGCCATGAGCTTCATAGCCGGCTAAATGTGCCTGGATGGCCAGGAAGCCCCAAGCCGCGCCCGCATCGAAAGAGTGGCTGTAGCTGGGCTTCTGGTCGGCGGAGCCAAGCTCGCCGCTGTGAGTGCGGGAAATGACGAAAAGCAGCGCACCAGCGGATTTCACCCAGCCCTGATTGAAGTCGATCAGGACGCTCAAAAACCGGTCCCAATGTTCCGAGCCGCGCAGCGCATAGAGGAAACGCCAGGGCTGCAGGTTCGAGGCGGAGGGTGCCCAATGCGCCGCTTCCAGAATGGTCAGCAGGTCGGCTTCCGGCAGGGTCTCGTTGGAAAAAGCGCGCGGCGACCAGCGGTCGAGAAAGAGCTTGTCGATCGGATATTGGGATTCGCGGCTGTTGCTTGATGTCATGAGGGCTTCTTCCTTAGAGAGCATTTGCCGCAGGCGATCGAAACTGGCCGTTGGCTGGTCATAAATAGAGGATGAGAACTTAAACTCGGGCAGTCCAGTTCACGTCGAGCTCCTCGCGGAAGGCGAAGCGCTTGAGGTGGTCGGCAACGACGTTCTGCATGCGCTCGAGGTCTTCGGGCTTCTCGACCGTCAGCGTCATGACGAGGTTGCCGGGTTCGGCCGCCAGATCGAGGAAGTTTTCCGCGCCGAACGGCACCCTGCCAGCAGCCGCATCAAATTCCACGCTGAAGCGATGGCTCCAATGCTTGCAGAGCTGCTGGAGATAGCGGCTGGCATGGTCGGTCCTGACGTTGGAAACGGATGTCGCCATGGGATTTCTCCGATAAACCTGATCGCAAACGCGTCATTTGATACATAGAGGTATCTACATTCGCCAGGTAGACAGTCTGTTTCAAGTTTGCGTTATTCCGTTGAAATTTTGTTCCGCTATGCTCCGCCCCTATAGGAACGCGTGCGAGCGGAGACAGAGCCTTGCTGGTAAATGGAAAATGGACTGAGGATTGGCAGCCGGTCCAGGCCAAGGATGAGAAGGGCGGTTTCGTTCGCCAGATTTCGAGCTTCCGCAACTGGGTCACGCCCGATGGTCGTGCAGGACCGACGGGTGACGGCGGTTTCAAAGCAGAGGCCGGCCGCTATCATCTTTACGTCGCTCTGATCTGCCCCTGGGCTTCACGTACCCTGATTGGCCGCAAGCTGAAGGGTCTGGAAGAGGTCATTTCCGTTTCCATCGTCGAACCCGTGTTGTCCAAGCAGGGCTGGCAGTTTGGCGATTATCCCGGTGCGACGAACGATCCGATAAACGGCGCCAGCTACATGCATGAGATCTATACCAAGGCTGATCCGACGTTTACTGGCCGCGCCACCGTACCGGTCCTATGGGACAAGCAGAAGGGCACGATCGTCAACAACGAATCCTCCGATATTCTGCGCATGCTGAATGACGGCTTTGGCGATCTTGCCCGCAATGACATCGATCTCTATCCGGCCGGTAAGCGGGATGAAATCGACAGTTTCAATGCCCGGATCTATCCCGCTCTCAACAATGGCGTCTATCGCGCGGGCTTCGCCACGACGCAGATCGCCTATGAAGAAGCCTTCAACGAGGTCTTCGATTGCCTCGATCAGATCGAAACCGAGCTGGAGGGCAGGGATTTCCTCTTTGCCGCCAATCCGACGGAAAGCGATATCAGGCTCTTCGTCACCCTCGTCCGTTTCGACGTCGCCTATCACGGCCTGTTCAAATGCAATCTCCGCCGGTTGTCGGACTATGCCAACCTCCAGTCTTTCTGCCGCCGGATGTTCGATTGGCCAGGTGTTGCCGAAACCGTTGACTTCGATCATATCAAGCGCGGCTACTACTCGATTTCGACGCTCAATCCCACCGGCATCGTACCGCTAGGGCCCGCGCTGGACGAGCTGTTCTGATACTCGACCGAGTGGTCAAACCGGTCTAAGGTCCGCCCCGTCCGATGGAGCAGGAGGAGCGTCATGGATTGGGAGGAGTTCCGACAGTGGTCGGAGAAGGCGGCCAATTGGGGCGCGGATTATCGTGCGTCGCTTCGCGACAGGCCGGTCCGGGCGAAGATGGCGCCAGGCGAGATCGCGGCTCATATCGCCGATTCTCCACCGGAAACGGGCGAAGCCATGGAGGATATCTTCAAGGATTTTGAGGATATCCTGGTGCCCGGCATGACGCATTGGCAGCATCCGCGCTTTTTCGCCTATTTTCCTGCCAATGCCGCTCCCGTCTCGGTGGTTGCCGAATATCTGGTCAGCGCCATCGCCGCGCAATGTATGCTCTGGCAGACATCACCTTCCGCGACCGAACTTGAAACGAAGGTCGTTGACTGGCTGCGCCAGGCCCTCGGCCTGCCGGAAAGCTTCACTGGCGTCATTCAGGATTCCGCCTCGACCGCGACCCTTGCGGCTGTGCTGGTCATGCGCGAAAGCGCGCTGGACTGGCAGGGCAACAAAAGCGGGCTTGCGGCCAATAAGGCAGTGCGCATCTATTCGACAGATCAGGTCCATACCTCCATCGACCGGGCCATTTGGATATCAGGTGTTGGCGAGGATAATCTGGTGCGGATTCCCACCGGCGGTCCCAACAAGGCCATGGATCCGAAGGCGCTTGCCGAGGCGATCGAGCGTGATCGCGCGGCCGGGCTACTGCCGGCCGGGGTCATTGCCTGCGTCGGCGGCACCAGCGTTGGCGCCTGCGACGATATCGCCGCCGTCGTTGAGGTCGCCCATGCGCATGGGCTCTATGTCCATGTCGATGCCGCGTGGGCGGGCTCGGCGATGATCTGCCCGGAATTCCGCACACTGTGGCAAGGCGTCGAACAGGCCGATTCCGTCGTCTTCAACCCGCATAAATGGCTCGGCGCGCAATTTGATTGCTCCGTCCAGTTCGTTCGTGAGCCGGAGACGCTGGTCCGCACGCTGGCGATCCAGCCCGAATATCTGCGCACGCACGGCCACGATGGCATCATTAATTACTCGGAATGGTCCGTGCCGCTCGGCCGCCGCTTCCGTGCGCTGAAGCTCTGGTTTTTGTTGCGCTATCACGGCGTGGAAGGATTGCGGACGATGATCCGCAACCATGTGTCCTGGTCGCAGAATCTGGCGATGCGCCTAGCCGCAGAGCCGGATTTCGAAGTTGTCACCGAGCCGTTCCTGTCGCTGTTCTCCTTCGATCATAAGGCGCCTGCGGGGGTCGATCAGGAACAGCATACGCAGCGACTGCTCAATGCCATCAACAATGACGGCCGCATCTATCTGACGCAGACCCGCGTCGGCGGCCGGCTGGTCATCCGCTTCCAGGCCGGTCAGTTCGAGGCGACGGCCGAAGACATCAATACGGCCTTTGACGTCATCGTCGAAATCGCCAGGTCATTATCCCCGAACTAGAAAAGCTGTTTTTCCAGCGCGGAGGGCCGAGCCATGCTAGGCTTTCGGAAATCGATTGATGACACTGGTGAATAACTCGTTCATATATGACGTCATTGATCTCGTCTTTGAAAATGCAGGGAAGGAAAATCCATGAAACTGTTGCGTGTTGGCGAAGTCGGCAAGGAAAAGCCGGCGCTTCTGGATAGCGACGGCAAGATCCGCGATCTCTCCGCCCATGTCGCCGATATCGGCGGCGAGGCGATTTCGCCGGCAGGTCTGGCAAAGATTGCGGCCCTCGATCCGAAGAGCCTGCCCGAGTTGCCGGAAGGCCGCCTCGGCGCCTGCGTCGCGGGCACCGGCAAGTTCATCTGCATCGGCCTGAACTTCTCCGACCATGCTGCCGAAACCGGCGCCACCGTACCGCCGGAGCCGATCATCTTCATGAAGGCAAGCTCTGCTATCGTCGGCCCGAACGACACTGTGCTGATCCCGCGCGGTTCTGAAAAGACCGACTGGGAAGTCGAGCTCGGCGTCGTCATCGGCAAGAAGGCGAAATATGTCAGCGAAGCCGATGCGCTTGATTATGTCGCCGGTTACTGCGTTTCCCACGATGTCTCCGAGCGCGCCTTCCAGACCGAGCGTTCGGGACAGTGGACCAAGGGCAAGTCCTGCGACACCTTCGGCCCGATCGGCCCCTGGCTCGTCACCAAGGACGAGATTGCCGATCCGCAGAATCTCGGCATGTGGCTCAAGGTCAACGGCAAGATGATGCAGAATGGCTCGACCAGGACCATGGTCTATGGTGTTGCCTACCTCGTCTCCTATCTCAGCCAGTTCATGTCGCTGCACCCGGGCGATGTCATCTCCACCGGCACGCCTCCCGGCGTCGGCATGGGCATGAAGCCGCCGCAGTATTTGAAGCCGGGCGATGTCGTCGAGCTCGGCATGGAAGGCCTGGGCATGCAGCGCCAGACCTTCCTCGCCGATGCCTGAGCTCAGGAACTTTAACCTTTCGAGATCATTCTTGATGCCGGGGAAGCGATTCTCCGGCGTTTTTTATAGATAAGAACCAATTGTAGTTATGTTGCTCTGCAGCAAAAACTGCTAGGTTGGATCATAGGAAGGATGAGGATCGCGCCCGAGGAGCCATCATTATCCTGCTGCACAGCGCGACCGGAGGAGCGCCGCAGTGAAGGCAGCGACACGCAAGACGCGTGCGCTTCAATGATTTAGGTGATTTGCGCGGCCGGATGCCCCGCATCACGAAAGGTAAAGCCCCCATGTTTTATCAGTTTTATGAACTCAATCATGCCGCTCTCGCCCCTTTTCGCGCCGCGGCGGACATGATGCGCCTAGCCTATGCCAATCCCCTTAATCCCCTTTCGCATACGGTATTCGGCCGCACCTTGACGGCGAGCCTCGAGGTTTTCGAGCGCACTACACGGCGCTATGGCAAGCCGGAATTCGGTCTCAATGAGACGCAGATCGACGGCAAGACGGTTTCCGTGCACGAAAAGATCGTCTGGAAGAAGCCCTTCTGCAATCTCATCCATTTCGAGCGCAGCCTGCCCGCCGGCCATGGCGCCGATCCCCGCATTCTGATCGTCGCGCCGATGTCCGGCCACTATGCGACGCTGCTGCGCGGCACCGTAGAAGCCCTGCTGCCGGGTGCTGACGTCTACATCACCGACTGGATCGATGCGCGTATGGTGCCGATGACAGAGGGCACCTTCGATCTGGAGGATTATATCGATTACGTCATCGAGATGTTGCACCACCTCGGGTCGGATACGCATGTCGTTGCTGTCTGCCAGCCATCCGTCCCGGTTCTCGCAGCGGCGGCCGTCATGGAGGCGGCGGGCGATCGCCTGGCGCCGTCGTCGATGACGCTGATGGGGGGCCCGATCGATACCCGCATCAATCCGACTGCCGTCAACCAGCTCGCCAAGGAGAAGCCGCTGGAATGGTTTGCCGACAATGTCGTCATGAACGTGCCCTGGCCGCAGCCGGGTTTCATGCGGCCCGTCTATCCCGGCTTCCTGCAGCTTTCTGGCTTCATGTCGATGAACCTCGACCGCCATATGATCGCTCACAAGGACTTCTTCGTGCACCTCGTCAAGAATGACGGCGAGCCGGCCGAGAAGCACCGCGATTTCTATGACGAATATCTGGCTGTCATGGATCTGACGGCAGAATTCTATCTGCAGACGGTCGATCAGGTCTTCATCAAACACGCGCTGCCCAAGGGCGAGCTCATGCATCGCGGCGAGCGCGTCGATCCCCCCGCCATCCGCAACGTCGCGCTTCTAACCGTCGAAGGTGAAAACGACGATATTTCCGGCGTCGGCCAGACGCATGCGGCACAGACCATCTGTACCAATATCCCCGACCATATGCGCATGCACTATCTGCAGCCGGATGTCGGCCATTACGGCGTCTTCAACGGCTCGCGCTTCCGCCGCGAGATCGCGCCGCGCATCCTCGCCTTCACCCGCGAGCATGCCCGTACCGGTCGGTCGGTCGTCAAGCGCGTCATCAAGGGCGGAAAGTCCGCCTGAAAGTAAATAAAATCAGATAGATGGAGCAGTTCGGAGCGTTGTTGAACGGCCGAACCGTTCCTGCTGTGCAAACTATTAGCTTTTGTTGAATTATCCGCACTGATTCAAGTACTTGTCCGATTCCGCCTGGCGATCCCATTGAAGCCTCACGAAGAGGTTACCATCTCGATTGCAGCGGTACCGCAGAGATGATCGGGCCGTTTACCGCGCCGCGCGTCCTTGGAACGCGCTGAGATGCAGGTAGAGCTTTAAAAACCGCGCAGAAGCCTGACCATTGACCGGTATCGGTCGAGGGGCGATGCGCCGTGCGAGGATACCTGACAATGAATCAATCTGCATTGCTTCGCCCGGATTGGACTCCGGCTACTATTGCCCTGATGGTGCTTGGCTTCGTGGTCTTCTGGCCGCTGGGCTTCGCCATGCTCGCCTATATTCTCTTCGGAGAACGTTTGCGGGAATTCAAACGGGATGTGAACGAAAGGACTGACGGCATGTTTGCTGGCTGCGGACGTCATCGCAATCGTCATCGCCACTCTTTCTCCTCGACCGGCAACGTCGCCTTCGACGACTGGCGCCGGGCAGAGCTTGAGCGCCTCGAGCAGGAACGCCGCAAGCTGGATGAGATGCGCGCCGAATTCGACTCCTATGCCCGCGAACTGCGCCGTGCCAAGGACCAGGAAGAGTTCGACCGTTTCATGCGCGAGCGCAACAGCGTCAAGCGCAATGACAATGGCGGCTCGCCGACTGAATTCCAGACGCCGTGACGGAAGTTCCGTCACGAGGTCAAAACCGGCATCACCCGATGCCGGTTTTTCTTTGCCAGAATCCGCAAAGCAAGTCGCACAAAAGTGCGCAGCGGTTTTGCGATAACGATATGCGAAAATCGAGGACCAAAGCGCAAGGAGCAAATCTGAAAGATTGCGACGCGCTTTGGCGAATCATATAAAACTGCCTCATGTTTCCGCTGCTCTCCAGATCTCGCAAACAGCCGGCCAAGCCGCCCGCGCCGGAAACGCGCACCCTCGAGGTCGCCGGCCGGCTGATGCCGCTGACGATCCGCCAGCACGAGCGCGCAACGCGCATCACGCTCAGGATCGAGCCCGGCGGGCGGTCGCTGAAGATGACCATTCCACGTGGGTTGGCGGCACGCGAGGTCAATGCCTTCCTCGATCGGCATCAGGGTTGGCTACTGACGAAGCTCGCGAAATTTGCGGCCGATGGCAGCCTGCGCAGTGGCAGCGAAATCCTGCTGCGCGGTGTCCGCCATCGAATCGAGCATACCGGAACCCTGCGCGGCCTCACCGAAGCGATCGTGATTGAAGGCGTTCCAGTGCTGCGCGTCAGCGGCCTGCCGGAACATGCCGGCCGCCGCATCGCCACTTTCCTCAAGAAGGAGGCGCGCGCCGATCTGGAAAAGCTTGTCGCTGTCCACGCCAAATCCATCCGCGCCACCGTCACGTCAATTGCTATGAAGGATACTCGCAGCCGCTGGGGTTCCTGTTCCTCGCAAGGGAACCTGAGCTTCTCATGGCGCATTGTCATGGCGCCGCCGTTGGTCATCGATTACCTCGCCGCACATGAGGTCGCGCACTTGCGCGAGATGAACCATGGGCCTCGCTTCTGGGCGCTCTGCCGCAAGCTTTGCCCCGACATGGACGAGGCCAAGGCCTGGTTGAAGCGCCATGGCAGCCAGCTGCACGCGATCGATTTTGATTGAACATGCTGTTTGGGTCGATCGAAGGCGCTCAAACTCCGCTGTGAGCCGATAGCGGCATGTTACACGAGCAAGACCTCTGCTCCTCGCGCCCGGGACATTTCATTCCGGCACGGCAATGCGGATCCGGCGCGTTCCGATGGGAGCCCCCGTCGCACGGTCGATCGTGACGGCATCGATCTCTGTTCCAGTTTCAGCGTCAAAGAAACGGGTCACGCCGTCGCTTGGGCGATGCTTGCGCCCCCATGCCCCGATCGCAAATAGGACCGGCAGAAAATCCTGACCAGCCGCCGTCAGCACATATTCATCACGCGGAGGCCGCTCGGAGTAGCGGCGTTTCTCCAGCAGGCCATCTTCTGTGAGGGCGGATAGCCGAGCGGTCAGCATCGTCGGCGCGATGCCGAGACTCTTGCGAAACTCGTCAAAGCGCGTGAGCCCTGCATGGGCATCCCGCAAGATTAACATGCTCCACGCATCGCCCACCAATGCGAGGCTGCGGGCGATCAGACATGGCTGGTTCGAAAGATTCTTCATGTCGATATCTTTTTGATAGTGACTTACTACTAATTTGATAGTAACAGAATGTTCATCGATATTCCACGTGAAAATGAAAGCGAAGACCGATGAGTAAGACAGAACGCGGCGTCGCCCTGGTCACGGGCGCCTCTTCCGGTATAGGGCGAGTGACCGCGCAGGCGCTACTGCGCGAGGGATACAAAGTATTTGGAACCAGCCGGAAACCGTTGGCCGACGCTCCCGACGGCGTTTCGATGCTGGTCTGTGATGTCACGGACGATAAATCCGTGCAGGCGGCAGTCGATGATATAATGGTCCGCGCCGGAAGGATCGATCTGCTCGTCAACAATGCGGGAATTGGATTGCTTGGCGGCGCCGAGGAATCCTCCGTGGCACAGGCGAGGGCGCTTTTCGATGTCAATGTTTTCGGCGTACTGCGCGTGACGAACGCGATCCTGCCTGTAATGAGACGGCAGAGAAAAGGCAGAATCATCAATATCAGCTCCATCCTCGGGCTGATTCCCGCGCCCTACAATGCGCTCTATGCATCGACCAAACATGCCCTAGAGGGATATTCCGAATCCCTCGACCATGAAGTCCGCACGCAAGGTATACGCGTCGTCCTCGTCGAACCAGGCGTTACCCGCACTGCCTTCGAAGAGAACATCACGCGGCCGGATCGACCGCTCTCTGCGTACGATAAAGCTCGTGCCAATGCGGAAAAGCTGATGCGTGAGATCGTCGAGAGAGGCGACGCGCCGGAGGTGGTCGCCGACATGGTGGTCAAAGCCGCCAACGCCGCATCGCCCAGGAGACGCTATACCGCAGGCAAGATAGCAAAGCAGGTTCACTTCATACGCCGTTTTCTGCCGGAAGCGTTCGTCGACAAAAACCTGCGCAAGTTCAACGGGCTTCCCGCCTGATAACCTCCATTGCCGATGCTACATCTTCGATGCCCGGCTATTTGCTACCCTGGAAACGGAAGTCAGTCCCATGAAAGCATTTCTGATCGATCGCTATGCGAAAGGTGGCGCTCTTCGGTTCGGTGAAAGCCCGGTGCCGGAGTTGCGAGAGAACGATGTGATGGTGGAGATACATGCCGCCAGCGTGAATCCTCTCGATGCCAAAATCAGAGATGGTGAGTTCAAGCTCATCCTGCCTTATCGCCTTCCGCTCATCCTCGGCAACGATGTCGCGGGCGTCGTCGTCCGGGTCGGCCCCAGTGTCCGTGGCTTCAAGCCGGGTGACGAAGTTTATGCGCGTCCGGGCCACGATCGCATCGGCACGTTCGCGGAGTTCATCGCGATGAACGAGGCTGATGTGGCGCTCAAGCCGCAGAATCTGACGATGGAAGAGGCGGCATCGGTGCCGCTCGTTGCGTTGACCGCCTGGCAGGCGCTCGTCGAGCAGGCAAAACTGAGGAAGGGGCAAAAGGTACTCATTCACGCGGGCTCGGGTGGCGTGGGAACGGTCGCCATCCAGCTCGCCAAATACCTTGGAGCGCATGTTGCGACGACGACGAGCACAGCTAATGTCGATCTCGTCAAAAGCCTCGGAGCCGACGTCGTCGTCGACTACAAAAAAGATGATTTCGAAAAGGTATTGCAGGGCTACGACGTCGTGCTGAACAGCCTTGGCAAGGATACGCTGGAGAAATCGCTTCGTGTCCTGAAGCCGGGCGGGAAGCTCATCTCGATTTCCGGTCCGCCGGACGCGGCGTTTGCCAGGCAGAATGGTTCCGGATGGTTGTTTCAGCTGCTCATGGGGCTGTTGAGCTTCGGCATTCGCAGAAAATCAAAACGTCGTGGCGTCAGCTATTCGTTCCTCTTCATGACCGCGAACGGCGGACAGCTCCGCAAGATCACCTCTTTGATAGAGGCAGGAGCCATAAGAGCGGTCGTCGATCGGGTCTTCCCGTTCCAGAGCACGAATGAGGCGCTGGCCTATGTCGACACCGGTCGCGCCAAAGGCAAGGTCGTAATCGCCGTGAAGTAAAGCGCAAACTGTTGTTTCAAGAGGTCATCGCGTGGGTCACGAGCCGAAAAACCACCCTTGACCCTCGCCTTTAGGCTCGACTCTTTCGAAATTTCGTGTCACTCCGCTGCCATGAACCCCGATGTCAAAATTTGCGGTCTGAAGACGCCGGAAGCGGTGGATCGTGCTCTCGAGCGCGGCGCCACCCATATCGGCTTCATCTTCTTTGAAAAAAGCCCGCGCTATATCGAGCCCGATCTCGCCGGCCAGCTAGCGGAGCGCGCGCGCGGCAAGGCGAAGGTCGTTGCCGTCACGGTCGATCCCACCAATGACGATCTCGATGAGATCATGGCGCTTGTGAAGCCCGATATGCTGCAGCTCCATGGCAATGAGAGCCCGGAGCGCGTGCTGACCATCAAGGCGGTCCATAACGTGCCGGTCATGAAGGCCATGTCGGTGCGCGATGCCGACGATCTGAAGCGGGTGGAATCCTATATCGGCATTGCCGACCGCTTCCTCTTCGATGCCAAGCCGCCGGCCGGCTCTGTGCTGCCGGGCGGAAACGGCGTATCCTTCGATTGGAGCCTGATGAGCTGGCTCGACGATCGGGTGGATTACATGCTGTCCGGCGGTGTCAACAAGGACAATGTCGCCGAGGCGCTGGCCTCCACCAAGGCCAGTGGCATCGATCTTTCCTCCGCCCTTGAAAGCGCGCCCGGCGTGAAGGATCTAGGCAAGATCGACCAGTTTTTCGACGCTTTTGCAGAAGCATGTCTGCCGGAACCGGCAGCAGGGAGTAGAAAGTGAACCAGACGCCTAAACTCAATTCCTTCCGCTCCGGCCCCGATGAGGATGGCCGTTTCGGCATTTACGGCGGTCGTTTCGTTGCCGAAACGCTCATGCCGCTGATCCTGGACCTGCAGGAGGAATGGGCGAAGGCGAAGGACGATCCGGCCTTTCAGGCGGAGCTGAAGTCTCTCGGCACGCATTATATTGGCCGTCCGAGCCCGCTTTACTTTGCCGAGCGCCTGACGGCTGAGCTTGGTGGCGCGAAGATCTACTTCAAGCGCGAAGAGCTGAACCATACCGGCTCGCACAAGATCAACAACTGCATCGGCCAGATCCTGCTCGCCAAGCGCATGGGCAAGACCCGCATCATCGCCGAAACCGGCGCCGGCCAGCATGGCGTAGCATCGGCGACCGTTGCCGCCCGTTTCGGCCTGCCTTGCGTCGTCTACATGGGCGCGACCGATGTCGAACGCCAGGCGCCGAACGTGTTCCGCATGAAGCTCTTGGGCGCCGAGGTCATTCCGGTGACAGCCGGCAGCGGCACGCTCAAGGACGCCATGAACGAAGCCCTTCGTGATTGGGTCACCAATGTCGAAGACACCTATTACCTGATCGGCACGGCCGCCGGCCCGCATCCCTATCCGGAAATGGTCCGCGATTTCCAGGCCGTGATCGGCACCGAAGCCCGCGCGCAGATTCTGGAGGCCGAAGGCCGCCTGCCGGATCTCGTCATTGCGGCCGTCGGCGGCGGCTCGAATGCGATCGGCATCTTCCATCCCTTCCTCGATGACGAGGGCGTCAAGATCGTCGGCGTGGAAGCCGGCGGCAAGGGTCTGCAGGGTGACGAGCATTGTGCCTCGATCACCGCCGGTTCGCCCGGCGTGCTGCACGGCAACCGCACCTATCTGCTGCAGGATGGCGACGGCCAGATCAAGGAAGGCCATTCCATCTCGGCCGGCCTCGACTATCCCGGCATCGGCCCGGAGCATTCCTGGCTGAACGATATCGGCCGCGCCGAATATGTGCCGATTATGGACCACGAGGCGCTCGAAGCCTTCCAGACGCTGACGCGCCTTGAGGGCATCATTCCGGCGCTGGAGCCGAGCCATGCGCTCGCCGAAGTCATCAAGCGTGCCCCGAAGATGGGCAAGGACGAGATCATCCTGATGAACCTCTCCGGCCGCGGTGACAAGGATATCTTTACCGTCGGCAAGATTCTGGGAATGTGAGTTAGACGCCATGACCGCACGTATGGACAAACGCTTCGCCGCTTTGAAGGCTGAAGGCCGCCCGGCACTCGTCACCTATTTCATGGGCGGCGATCCCGATTACGAGACCTCGCTCGGCATCATGAAGGCGCTGCCGGAAGCCGGCGCCGACGTCATCGAGCTCGGCATGCCCTTTTCCGATCCCATGGCCGACGGCCCGGCGATCCAGCTTGCCGGCCAGCGCGCCCTGAAGGCCGGCCAGACGCTGAAGAAGACGCTGCAACTCGCCGCCGATTTCCGTAAAGTCGATGCCGATACGCCGATCGTCATGATGGGCTATTACAATCCGATCTACATCTACGGCGTCGAAAAGTTCCTCGACGATGCGCTGGCCGCCGGCATCGACGGCCTGATCGTCGTCGATCTGCCGCCGGAAATGGACGACGAGCTTTGCATCCCGGCGATCCGCAAGGGCATCAACTTCATTCGCCTGGCAACGCCCACCACCGATGACAAGCGCCTGCCGACGGTTCTGAAGAACACGACCGGCTTCGTCTACTACGTCTCGATGAACGGCATCACCGGTTCGGCATTGCCCGATCCGTCGCTGGTCTCGGGTGCCGTCGAGCGCATCAAGCAGCATACCGAGCTGCCGGTCTGCGTCGGCTTTGGCGTCAAGACGGCCGAACATGCCAAGCTGATCGGCGCCTCCGCTGACGGCGTCGTTGTAGGCACCGCGATCGTCAACCAGATCGCCACCAGCCTGACCAAGGACGGCAAGGCAACAGCAGACACCATCCAGGCTGTCGCCACCCTGGTGCGCGGCCTGTCGACAGGAACGCGTTCCGCCCGCCTTGTTGCCGCCGAATAGTTTTCCCATATAGGCCTCCCATCAATCCCCTGCGGATTGATGGAAAAGCCCTATGGGCATTTGGTGACGACTAGGATATCGATTAATTCGGTCGATTAGGAGTTTCGAATTGAACTGGATCACGAACTACGTCCGCCCGCGGATCAATTCCATGCTGGGCCGTCGCGAGGTTCCGGAGAATCTCTGGATCAAGTGCCCGGAAACGGGCGAGATGGTCTTCCACAAGGATCTGGAAGACAACAAGTGGGTCATCCCCGCATCCGGCTTCCATATGAAGATGCCGGCCAAGGCTCGCCTTGCTGATCTCTTCGACAACGGCGAATACGAAGCCCTGCCGCAGCCGAAGGTCGCGCAGGATCCGCTGAAGTTCCGGGATTCGAAGAAATATACCGACCGCCTGAAGGACAGCCGCTTGAAGACCGAGCAGGAGGATACGATCCTCTCCGGCGTCGGCAAAGTTCGCGGCCTGAAGCTCGTCGCCATCGTTCATGAGTTCAACTTCATCGGCGGCTCGCTCGGCATGGCGGCCGGCGAAGCTATCGTGAAGGCTTTCGAGCGTGCGATCGCCGAAAAATGCCCTGTCGTGATGTTCCCGGCTTCGGGCGGCGCCCGCATGCAGGAAGGCATTTTGTCGCTGATGCAGCTGCCGCGCACGACGGTTGCCGTCGACATGCTGAAGGAAGCTGGCCAGCCCTACGTCGTGGTTCTGACCAACCCGACGACCGGCGGCGTCACGGCCTCCTATGCGATGCTGGGCGACATTCATCTCGCCGAACCCGGCGCCGAAATCGGCTTTGCCGGCAAACGCGTGATCGAGCAGACGCTGCGCGAAAAGCTTCCCGAAGGCTTCCAGACTTCGGAATACCTGCTGGAGCACGGCATGGTGGATATGGTGGTCAAGCGTCACGACATTCCTGACACCCTGGCGACGCTTCTGAAGATCCTGACCAAGGCGCCGGCAAACGACGTATCGGTCAAGAATAAGAATGGCGCAGCACTGGCGATAGCAGCGAGCGCCTGACATCATCGATTGCCGACGGGCGGAGGTGCGGGATGACGTCTATGGATCAGTCCGCAATGAGCGAGGCAGCACGCGAGATCGAGAAGCTCATGGGGTTGCACCCCAAGGGCTTCGATCTTTCTCTGGAGAGAATAACCCGGCTGCTCGACGCCCTCGGCAACCCTCATCAGAAATTGCCGCCGGTGATCCATGTCGCCGGCACCAACGGCAAGGGGTCCGTCACGGCCTTCTGCCGCGCGCTACTCGAAGCCGGCGGCTACAGCGTCCACGTCCACACCTCGCCGCATCTCGTCAATTGGCATGAACGCTATCGCATCGGCGTCAAGGGCGGCCGCGGCAAGCTCGTCGACGATGCCGTGTTTGCCGATGCGCTGAAACGCATCGCCAAGGCCAATGGCGGGAAAAAAATCACCGTCTTCGAAATCCTGACGGCAGCGACCTTTCTCCTCTTTGCCGAACATCCGGCAGATGTTGCCGTCATCGAGGTTGGTCTTGGCGGCCGTTTCGACGCCACGAATGTTATTTCCGATCCTGCCGTGTCGGTCATCATGCCGATTTCGCTCGATCACCAGCCCTACCTCGGCGACCGCGTCGAACTGATCGCTGCCGAAAAGGCCGGCATCATGAAGCCGGGCCACCCTGTCGTCATCGGCCATCAGGACTATGATGCAGCACTCGACGTGCTGATCTCGACGGCCGAGCGGCTTCGTTGTCCGACCGCCGTTTTCGGTCAGGATTTTTCCGCCCATGAGGAATACGGCAAGCTGGTCTACCAGGACGAGTTCGGCCTCGCCGACCTGCCGCTGCCGCGCCTGCCGGGCCGTCACCAACACGGCAATGCCGCCGCCGCCATCCGCGCCGTCAAGGCCGCTGGCTTCGTCGTGACCGAAGCGATGATGGAAAAGGCGATGACCTCGGTCGAATGGCCGGGCCGCCTGCAGCGACTGACGGAAGGTGAACTGGTTGCGCATGTCCCGGAGCGCTCCGAGATCTGGGTCGATGGCGGCCACAATCCCGGCGCCGGCGAAGTCATCGCCGAGGCCATGGCGAATTTCGAGGAGCGCCAGCCGCGGCCTCTGTTTCTGATCATCGGCATGATCAATACCAAGGATCCGATCGGCTATTTCAAAGCCTTTGTCGGCCTGGCCGAAAAGGTTTATTGCGTGCCGATCCGAGGCAGCGAAGCCATGATCGATCCAGTTATCCTGGCGAATGCAGCCTATGATGCCGGCCTTATCGCCGAACCCATGTCCAGCGTCGTTGAGGCGCTGGATGCGATCAAGGGTGCGGCCGTGCCAAATTCGCCTCCCCCACGCATCCTGATCGGCGGTTCGCTCTACCTGGTCGGCGATGTCCTTGCCGACAACGGCACGCCGCCGCGGTGATTCTGGTCGGGTGGTCAACCACCCGCTCTCGTGCTTCGAGACGGCCTGGGCCTCCTCAGCATGAGGGCTGACCTTCGCGCCCAGCCGCTACGGGCTCATTTCTTCGTTGCCTCTGCGTTGCCATGGGGACGAGCCTGCTCCATCCTCACCCTGAGGTGCGAAGCCTCGAAGAGCAAGGATGACCCGCTCTCTCCGCACCAACAAAAAACCCCGCCGAAGCGGGGCTCTTGTTTCTACAGTCGATACCGATCAGGCTGCGCTGGAGATCCAGTTCTGCAGGGCCGTCTTGGGAGCGGCGCCGACCTTGATGTCAGCGACTTCGCCGGCCTTGAACATGGCGAGCGTCGGGATCGAGCGAACGCCGAACTGGGCGGCCAGTTCCGGATTTTCGTCGATGTTGAGCTTGGCAACCTTGACCTTGCCTTCGAACTGCACGGCAAGCTCTTCCAGAGCCGGGGCGATCATCTTGCACGGACCGCACCATTCGGCCCAGAAATCAACGACGACAGGCTCTGCAGACTGCAGCACTTCGGTGGCGAAGTTGGAGGTATCGACTTTAACGGTAGCCATAGGCTGCTCCTTACCAGGATTTACGGGTTGCTAGATATGTGATGGTGCGGTGCCCATATTTCAATATCTGGTATTTCACTTTGTCTCGAGCTCCGCAAGCGCCAATGCAAGCGCCCTGTCTGACAGCGTGTAGATCGAGGCATTTTCGGTATAGACCAGCATGCAGTCGATGCGTTTCCCCGGATAGAGCGGCGAAAGAATTTCCCGATAGATGGCAAGCTGGGCTTTGTGCGCGAAGGGAATGCTGCTTTCCTCGCCGGGCGGCACGCGATTCGTCTTATAGTCGAGAATGACGACACGATCGTCTAGGTCAGCCAGCCGGTCGATGCGGCCGGAGACGGCATAGGACTGGTTGGCGAGCTTCAGCGTGCCCATGATCGACACTTCGGCCTGTGCATGGGTGCTGAAGGTGCCTTGCAGATCCGGATGCGACAGCAGCGCTATGACGGACTTCACCAGCGCCTCTTGCTCGGCCTGCGGCCAGAAGCGCGCGGCCCGCTCGGCGTAGCGCCGGGCGGCATCGGCGCGCTCTTCGGGCGCGATTTCAGGCAAGGTCTGCAGCATACGGTGGATGAAGCGACCCTTCTGTAAGGCGCGGTCGGATTTGGCTTTCTCGCCGAAAAGCGCCGAAGTCACCAGCAGATCGTCGGCTTCCTCATCGATGACGGTGCCGACGCCGGAGGGGCTCAGCGGCCGCGGCAAGCTTTTCTGCGGCGGCAATGGCCGGCTCAGACCTGCAGGCAAATCCGTCCGTTCCGAACGCCTTTCATGCTCTCTCGCGGCCTCGAATTCGAGCTGAACCTGGGCGACGCGCCAGCTTAACCCCTCCCAGTCGCCATCCGGGCCGGTGAAGGTCTTTTGTGTGCAGTGCAGCTCATCGCCGCGCAGGGCGGCTGAAATCATCGCATGCCAGGTATCGGCGTTCTCGCGGATGCCGCGGTAACCGCAGATGATCAGGCGGTCGGCGGCGCGCGTCATGCCGACGTAGAGCAGCCGTCGATATTCCTCCTCCGCCAGCGCCTGCAGCCGCGCGGTGTCGGCCTGCGTCAGCGAATTGGCAAGTGCCGAGACCGGCACCCAGACCGGTAGCGGGATCTCATCCCCTCCGGTTTCGATCAGCCGCATCTTCGGCAGATGTGTATGGGTGAAGGCCTTACCGCCGCCATCGACGAGAAAGACGATCGGCGCTTCCAACCCCTTCGAGGCGTGCACCGTCATGATCCGGACTTCGTTGCGGCCCTTGTCTTGCTCGCGCTTGACCGTCGGCGCTTCCAGCTCCAGCGTCGAGATGAAGGATTGCAGGCCGGGCAGGCCGCTTGTCTCGTGATCGAGCGTAAAGGTCAGGAATTCGTCGAGGATATCGCTGACCTCTGTGCCAAGCCGCGCCAGAAATTTCCGCCGGCCGCCAAAGCTGCCGAGCACGCGCGCATAGAAATCATGAACGGGAAGATTCTTCGACAGAGCAAGGAAGGTTCGCAGCCGCTCGACCGCCTGGCTGAAGCGGTCATGGCCGTCCGCGGCAAATTTCTGCAGGTGGCTCCAGACGCTTTCCTCGTCGTCGCGATAGGCGGCAACGGCAAAGACATCCCCTTCGCTTAAATCAAACAATGGGCTCTTCAGTAACGCACAGAGCGAAAGATCGTCTTCCGGCAGCAACAGGAAGCGGCCGAGCGCGAGAAGATCCTGAATGGCGATATGGCTCGTCAACACCAGGCGATCAGCGCCGGCGACGGGAATATTGCCACGTCGTTTGAGGGCGCGGGTCAGAGCATTGACGAAGCTGTCGCGCTTGCGCACCAGCACGAGAATGTCGCCAGCCTCGATGAAACGGGCTTTACCCTTCTCGATGATCGTTTCCCGACCGACAAGATTGCCGATCGTATGCGCCATCCGTCGCGCCAGGATGGCGGCCGGCGCGCTTTCCGGTGTCGAATCGAAAGGTGCCGTCCAGTCTTCTTCCTTGGCGGCCGGCTCCGGTGCAATCATCTCCCAAAGATCGACGGCGCCGGGATGGCCGATGCGGCTGGAGCGATGCACCACCGGCTCGTTGAGGGCGCTGAGTCCTCGGGCATTCTCCGGGCTCGTAAAGACATGGTCGACGGCGCCGAGCACATCAGCAGTCGAGCGGAAGGACAGCGGCAGGCGAATCGACGAGAATTGCAGGCCGCTCGCCGCCACGCGCCGCCGCGTGCGATCGCTTTCCTCGGAAAAGCGTTCGGGACGAGCGCCCTGGAACGAATAGATCGATTGCTTCTCGTCGCCGACGGCAAAGATCGTGCGCTGCGTCGGCCGGGCGCTGTCCCCGGAGAAGAAATCCTCGGCCAGCGATTGGATGACGCTCCATTGGATCGGGCTCGTATCCTGCGCCTCGTCCACGAGAATGTGGTCGATGCCCTGATCCAGCTTGTAGTGAATCCAGGGGCCGACATCCTTCTTGGTCAAGAGATCGGCCGTGCGGGTGATGAGGTCTTCGAAATCGAGCTGGCTGCGGCGCTTCTTCAGCTCCTCGTAGTCGCGGTTCAAGCGATCGGCGAGAATGAGGGCCGCATGGGTGGCGCGATACATCCGCATCAGCTTCAGCCGGTCACGGCAGGCAACGACATGGGCGCGTGCTTCAGCGACGGCATCCGCGAGTGCCGGCGCATCCGCAAGCATCGCCTTGACGAAGAATTGGCTGTCCGACTTCGGTTCGCCCTTCGCGGTTAGCATGGCCTTTTCGAGGATTTCGGCGCGCGCGATCGGATCTGCCTCGCGCTTGGCAAGGCGCAGTGCGTAGGCCATTTCCTGCGCCTTGGCGCCGCCCTTCTCGTCGGCAAGCGTCAGATAAAGCTCCAGCGTCGCGCCTGAGAGGCCCGGCAGCGGCCAATATTGTTCGGCAATGCTCCTTTCCGTCTCGCCGGGCGAAAGGCCAAGCCGGGCGAGCAATGCGGCCTCGATGCCGCCTTTGCGCTCGGCCGCTTCGGTGAAGCGGCGGATAGCATTGCGATTGGCGACGATATCACCCAGTAGGGTCTCAAGGCCGGATTCATCGCCGAGATCGAGCACATAGTCGAAAGCTCGCGCCAGTTCGGCATCACCATGCGGCGTCGTTGCCGTCAGCAACGCGCGGCGTGCATCGTCGAGCAGAACTTCGGCGGCTCGATCATCGAGAACGGAGAAATGGCCGGCAACATTGGCCTCGAGCGGGAATTGGTGCAGCAAGGCTTCGCAGAAGGCATGGATGGTCTGGATCTTCAATCCGCCGGGCGTTTCCAGCGCCTTGGCAAAGAGACGGCGTGCCTCGGCGAGCTTGAAGAGATCGGGCTCCTTGCCTTCGATATCGGCGATGCGTTTCTTCAGCTCCTCGTCCGGCATCGTCGCCCAGGCGGCAAGCCGATCGAAGACACGGTTCGACATTTCGGACGCTGCCGCCTTGGTATAGGTGAGGCAGAGGATGGCCGAGGGCCGCGCGCCGGAAAGAAGCAGGCGGATGACGCGTTGCGTCAGTACGTGCGTCTTGCCGGAGCCGGCATTGGCCGAAACCCAGGCCGAGCGTTCGGGATCCGACGCGATCGACTGCTGGATGGTCGTCCAGCTGATCCAGACGCCGGGATCGTCGCTTTCGGGCAGGATGGCGATATCGTCGGCGGAAAAATCACTCATCGCCGCCGCCTTCCTGCTCGGTCTCGGCCGTCGACCATTCCGAGACACGGGCGAGGTGATCGTAGTCGCCGCCATATTCGAACTGCTGGGCCGGAATCAGCCGCGAGGAAAAGCCCTTCTCGCCGGATTGCAGCAGCGAGACGAATTTGACGAGCTGGTCCATCGACTCTTGCGCCAGATCCATAGCCGACTTCGTTTCCGTCTTGCCGCCGCGGCTGGAATGCTCGTTGTTGACCTGGTCGACCTTGAAGCGATCGCCGGGCCGCAGCCGGACATAAAGCAGGTTTTCGGGGGTTAGTGCGCCGATGTTGCGGAACGCGCCGGCCTTCAGCGCATAGGCTTCCAATGCCAGCTGTGGATCGAGCAGCGCGCGCGCCTGTGGCGGAGAGGGATTGTAGCCGGTCTTGTAGTCGATGAGGTCGGCACCCTTGTCACTCTTGATGTCGATGCGGTCGGCAACGCCCGTGAGCCGAATGCCGATCGGCTCGATCTCGACGCCGGCGGGCACTTCCGTCGCCGTTTTGCGAACCGTCGGCCGCCGTTCAGCTTCCCAGGCAAGGAAGGCGCGCGCCACTTCGCGGAACCGCGGCCGCCAGACGCTGTCGATATGAACAGGCAGCCTTTCGGCATCGAAAAGCTCGGCGATGATCTGATTCATCGCCAGCGCCGCATCGGGCGTGCCGGCCGCATGCCCTTCTCGGACGAAGCGGTCGATGATCTTGTGGTAGAGCGTGCCGCGTTCGGCCGGGCCTGGATCGCGATTGAACGGATCGACCGGATCGAGCCGCAGCACGCGCCGGGCATAGATCGAGTACGGATCGCGGCGCAGCCGCCCCACCTCGCTGAAGGAATAGCTCTTCGGCTGCAGCTCCGCTGGCGGCTTTGGTGCCGGGCGCAGCGCCGGGGCCTGATTTTCGCCCTCGTCGATCATCGCGGCCCAGAGGCGATACTGGTCGCCGCGCGCCTTCATGGCCTCTTCCAGTTCCTTGCCGCCGAGTGCGATCAGCCGTTGCAGCCAGCGCGACGCGACCGTCGGCGTTGATCCCTGACGCAGCGCACGAGAATAGATCAGGTCGCGCGTGCCGTTCGCCATTTCGAAGTCATGCGCGAGCTGGCCGATACGGCGCTCCGGCGGTTCCAGGCCGATTTCGGTTTTCATGCTGCGGGAAATGAAGGGGTTGTTGGCCGTCTGCCCCGGCCAGGACCCTTCGTTCAAGCCGCCGAGGATCAGCGTATCGACACTCTGCAGGCGCGCTTCCAGCGTACCGAAGATGAAGAGGCGGGGATGGCTGAGTGCGCGGGGCTTCACCGCCTGCCCCACGCAGAGCGCGGCCATGATATCGATCCACTGCACACCGTCGGCTTCCAGCTGGCCATCGGTCTCGATGACATCGCGAAGGAGGCCGGCAAGGGTGTCCCCCGCCTCGCCGGACCAGAGGCCTGCCAGGCTGCCGCGCTCGTCGACGGCCGCGGTTTCAAGGGCGCGGCCGGTACGCTCCGCCCAATCCGAAAGTGTGAGGAGACCCTCCGATGCGGGTAGGGAAAGCGCCGATACCAGCGGTTCGCATGCCACAGCCACTCGCTGGGCAAGCGCGCGTGCATGCTCGATCGCCTCAGGCGGCAGCGCTTTGCGCCATTGCGGGGCGTAACGGTCATTGGCTTGTTCCGCCATGCGGTCGTCGAGCAGGGCCTCCAGCCTGCCGATGTCGATATTGTCGACACCGCCTCTGAGCGCCAGGATCTCCAGCGCATCGACGCCTGGCTGGTGCGTCTCCGCAGGCAGGCCGAACAAGGCAAGAGGATGTTTCAGCAGCGCGACGACGGCGACGGGATCGCCAGGGCGAAGCGATGCTTCCAGCAGCAATTGCAGCAACGTGCCCTGAGGCGTGGCGCTCAGCGGCGTACCGGCGGAATCGTCCGCGGTGATGCCGAAGCGGGCAAGCTCGGCTGTTACCCGTCGGGCGAGATTGCGGTCGGGGGTAATCAAAGCCGCCTGGCTTTCACCACCGTTGCGCCCCGGTTTCTCCAGCGCCAGCCGTAAGGCGATGGCAATCGCGGTCGCCTCCTCGCGTTCGTTGGCGGCTTCGATGAGGGCGACGTCGGCAAATGCGCCCAGGATCGCATCGGGAGCGAGTGTGTTGCGCCAGCTTCCCCAGCCGCTCGTCGCCTTGGCCGGCGCCAGCGCGCGCGATAGGATCTGCGCCCGCATCTGCATGGTTTCAGCCGCATCGGCTATCGGTTCGACATCGCGCCGCGTGACTTGCAACCGTTTCAGCAGCAGCGAGAGACCATATTGGGGATGGCTGCGCGTCGTCGGATCAGCTCGTTCGCCGATGGATGTCTCCGGCGCCACGAGCTGCCAATCCTCGTCCGGCATCGCAAGATCGAGGCCGGGCAGCACGATCACGCCTTGCGGCAAGGCAGCGACCGCTGCAATCAACTCAGCCGTTGCCGGCACCGAGCCCGTCGAGCCTGCTATGATAACCGGCCCGGGATGCCGCATGTTGGAGATGCGCTGCGCCTCGGCGCGCAGGATGGCGTTGCGGTTGCGGGCGGGCGAGGACTTTCCGAGTTCTTCAAGACGCGCCGGCCAGAAGTCGCTGGCGATCGACAGGAATTCGGCCGTCAGCTGCCACCAGAGCGCATGATCCTCCGCGCTGAGAGTGGCAAGCTCGCTCCACTCGCGATCCTCGGTCTCCAGCGAATCGATGAGCTCGGCGAGATTGCGCGCGAGCCAGATGGCATCCGCCGGGCTTGCCGGCGCCACCAGCGGCGAATCGGAGTGAATGTCGCGCACGATCTGCGGCAGCTTGTTGCGCCAGGCAAGGATCAGCCGGGCCAGTTCCAAGAGCCGCGCCGTATTGGCAAGCGGCTGCGCCAGATCGGCCGTTTTGGGCAGTGCTTCTTCGAAATAGCCGCTGTCGTCATCGGTTTCGCCGAGTGGGCGAATGACGGGCAGGATGGCGGAGCGGCCGCCGAGCAGGTCGACGAATTCCGAGCGCAGCACGCGCGCCGCGCGTCGCGTCGGCAGGAAGATGCTGACCTTGGCGAGTGACAGCGGGTCCGCCGGATCGTGACGGAAATGCTCGGTCAGCCGGCCATCGCAGAGCGCGGTCGCAAGCGTTTTCAGGAAGGGCAGGCCTGCCGGAATAGTCAGAATGCGTTGCCGGTGTCCGCCCGCCATCGGCTCACGCAAACGCCCGGAAATTCCGGATCGTTTCCTCCGCTTCCCCGACCGCCTCCGGCGTGCCGACAGTCAGCCAGTGGCCGTCGAGCATCGTGCCATAGAGCCGGCCGCGCTCGATGGCCTTGTCGAAGTAGATATTGATGTTGAAGGCATCGTCAGGCGCATCGTCTAGGAAGGATGGCTTCATGGCGAAGGCACCGGCATAGACGACACCGTTATATGGGTTGTCGCGATAGCGCGTCAGCCGACCATCGTCAGCCATGCTGAAGTCATTCTTGCCGTTGTGGCCCGTGGTCCGTTCCAGCTCGACACAGAGCATGGCCATATCCATACGCTGTTCGTCGTAGAATCCGGCTAAATGATCGAGATTGCTCGGATGGCCGGGCTTCTCGCCGATCCAGAACAGGTCGGCATTCATGACGAAAATCGGATCGCGGCTCAGCAACTTCAAGCCTTTGACGATGCCACCGCCATTGTTCATCAGCGCGTCCCGCTCGTCGGAAATCAGGATTTCAAGGCCGCGATACCCGCGAAGATGCGCTTCCATCTGGTCGGCATGATGATGGACATTGACGACGGCCCGCTCTACACCTGCCTGCACCAACGCATCCAGCGTATAATCGATCATCGGCTTGCCGCCGATCTTCACCAGTGGCTTCGGAATGGTGTCGGTGATCGGCCGCATGCGGGTTCCGAGCCCCGCGGCCAGTACCATGGCTTGCTTGATGGTCATTTCGTCTCGAACTCTCGATTCGCTATCTGATTTCCATAGCACAGGGCCGGAAAGCCGTCGCGGGGTCTTAGTTCATCGGATTATTTCCGCTTCACTTCGCCGTCGATCTGTCTCGCATCTGAGCTAAGTACCCTGTCGAAGGTGTTGTCGCGAAGTCGGTGCCAATTTTTAATGGATTGATACTCCACTTCTCGGCAAGCAGTAATGGATTATCCTCTGAGCCAAAAATCCAACCGTCGTACAAAGGATTGGACGCTTTGGTGAGATACTCTGGCGTAAGCGCTGAAATATCCGGCAGGCCGAGATCCATTTCATCGCGCGTTATCGCGCCAAAGTTCAGAGTAACGGTACCATCGGCTACGCTAAACGCCCGCTCCATTGCGCCGTGGCGTGCGCGTTGCCATACTTGAGCGTTGACCACTCGATAAGAGGCAAAATACTGGGCATCACCAAATCTATTCGACAGATCGCACAAAGTTTTCCGCAAAGCCTCACTATCACCATCAACGTTTAGCCCGGTGACAACGAGCGTCCAGCCATTGATCGACGGGCACACAAAAACGGGAACTCCCTTCGGCGGATAGGCACGGGTTTCTTCGAGCCCTCGTCGCCATGTCGCGGCCTGCACCTGGGTTAGTCCAAGTTGATCAATGACCGCAGTCGTATCACTGGTGCTAATTGCCAACCAACCAGTCTTGTAGCCGAAGGGTTCTGGGTTGTCAGGAGTGGCCAAATCGTCTCCAAAACCGCGCTTTACTAAGAACATAAAGCCGGAGAGCCAAGCGATCGAAAACAACGTCCGGCGCCCTAAAAGCATGTCCCGATTTCGCCTATTGCAAAGTCTCCATAACTCAAACCCGGCCGATCCCGGCCTTCTCGCACCATTCGCGCAGAGGTGCCAAGACTTCGTGCTCGAAGGCGATGGCGAGATAGGCGAGCGTGCGCGGCATATGCTTCAAATATCCCGGCTTGCCGTCGCGTTGTAAGAGCCGCACCCAGAGGCCGGCAAGCTTGCAGTTGCGCTGTGCCGACATGATCGCCCAGCTCTTCAGGAATTTCGCCTCGTCGAAGCCCCCCTGGGCGTGACGAAGTGCGAGATAGTCAGCCATCAGCTGATCATGCAGATCGCGCTCGATCGTCACGCGCGCATCCTGCACGAGCGAGGCGACATCGTACGAGGTCGGCCCGATCATCGCATCCTGGAAGTCGATGATGCCGACACGCTTTATGCCCTGTTCATGCGCGCGCCAGATGATGTTCGGCGAATGCATGTCCCGCAGCAGCAGGTTCTTTTCCGCGTCGTCGAGCTGATCGATCAGTCTGTCCCAGATCGCCAGATAATCGGCCCGTTCCTCGTCGCTTGCCGGCGTGCCGCGCTTCCAGGGCAGATGCCAGTCGAGAAGCAGCCGCGCTTCCATCTTCATCGCAGTCCGGTCGAAATCCGGAATGTGATGGATGTGATCCGGCGTGACCGGGATGTCGCGAGGAATGGAAAGGCTGTGCAGATGCGCAAGGCAGGCGACGCCAGCCCGATAACGCTCGGCGATCGGCTTGCCCTCCGCATCGAGCACGCCGTCGGTGCCGAGATCCTCGATCAGAAGAATGCCGAGATCGTAGTCGGCGGCGAAAATTTGGGGGGCGGCAAAGCCGTTTTCGCTGAGAATATTGGCGATCGCCACAAAGGGGTAGGTATCCCAGGCGAGATGCGCGACCTTGGGATAGGGCTTGCCGTCCAGCACCGGGGGCCCTTCCGGCAGCCGTGGCCAATCCATCAGGATCACGCGGCCGCTGCCGTCGGCAGGAAAAAGAGACTCGTAAGCCCGCAGCGAGGCATCGCCGGTGAGGAAACGTCTGGCGGCGCTGCGATAGCCGTGCGAATCGAGAAAGGCGCGGATAGCAAGCACGCGCTCGATGCGTGCCATCTGCTTGTCCGGTGCCGTGAGGACGGCGCGCCGTCCTTCGCCCTCATGCGTCAGTTTGAGATCGATGCGTTCCTTCGGCAGCTCGCCTTCCGCCATTTCGGGCCACTCGACAAGGCAGATGCCGGTCTGCAAGGCTTCGTCGAAGCCGAGTTCCGTCAATTCGCTGGGGTCGCCAAGGCGATAGAGATCGAAATGCGAGACCGGGATGCGCAGATCGTAGGATTGCACAAGAGTAAAGGTCGGGCTCGGCACATCCATTTCCGGATCGTCGGCCATTGCGCGCAACAGCGCGCGTGCAAGAGATGATTTCCCTGCGCCGAGATCGCCCGACAGCGCCAGACAATCGCCGACCTTCAGGGCCAGTGCCAGATCCTCGCCGAGCTGAGCCGTGGCTGCGTCATCTGCGAGGAAGAGGGAAATGCTGCTCTCTGAGGCTGTCATTCTGCTGCGACGGAGTGGGGCAGTTCGGCCGAAGGAATCCGGCAGGTGACCGTCGTTCCTTTACCCGCTTGGCTTTCGATCGAAACCTCGCCCTCATGCAGACTGACGAAGCTTTCGACGATGGAAAGGCCGAGGCCGGCGCCGCTGCGCTTGCCACCCTTGGCGCCGGAGGCGAAGCGGTTGAAAACCGTGTTGATCAAATCCTCCGGGATGCCTGGACCTTTGTCCGAGACCGAGAAGACGAAATCGGTGCCTTCGCGGCCGCATTTCAGTGAGATCGTCGATCCCTCTGGCGCGAAATTGGCGGCATTGGTCAGAAGTTTCAGCAGGATCTGCTTCAGTCGCTGCTGGTCGGCGACAATAGAGCCGAGATGCGCCGGCACGGTGATCTCAAGCATCACGCCGCTTTCCTGAAGCCGATCTGCGATCTGCATCGACACTTCGTCGAGCAGATCGTTGAGCACGATTTCGGAATAATTCAGGCGCATGATGCCGGCATCGACCGTCGCAAGGTCGAGAATGTCGTTGACCAGTGTCAGCAGCACCGAAGAGGAGGTCGAGATATGGTCGATATATTCCGCTTGCCGATCGTTCAGCGAGCCGATACCCGGCGTCTTCAGGAGGTCGGTGAAGCCGATGATGTTGGTCAGCGGCGAACGCAGCTCGTAGGAGACGTGCTGGACGAAATCGTTCTTTAGCTCGTCGGCCTTGAGCAGCGCTTCATTCTTTTCGGTTAGGGCGCGCTCGGCGCGAACGCTGTCGGTCTTGTTGACGAAGGTCAGCATGGTCTGCGCATTCGGCAGCGGAATGACGGCATAGTCGAGCACGAGATTGGAGTAAAGTTCCAATGTGCCCTGCGACGAGGGCCGCTCGTCGTCGAAACTGGTGATCTGTTCGGCAAACCGTTTCCAGCCATCCGGCCGGTCGTAGGAAGGCGAGCATGCCTCCGCCAGAGCCTGGATATGCGTGCCGGGCTTGGCCTGTGCCTCGGTAATGTTCCAGAGAATGCGAAAGGCGGGGTTCGAGAGCCGAATGCGACCATCGGGGCCGAAAACGGCGACGCCTTCCGAGAGGTGATCGATGGTTTCGCCCTGGACCTTGACCAGCGTGTTGTAGCGTGTCTCGAGATCGACCTGCTCGGTCAGGTTCTCGAAGACCCATGTGGCGCCACCCTGCGGATGCGCGGTCGCGAAAACCTTGAGAATCTGGCCGTTTGGCAGATGCCAGAGATCCGTTTGCGTATCGAGCGCACGATAGACCGAAAGGACGTCGTCCTTCCAGGTCTTCCAGTTCAGCTGTTCCGGCAGCTTCTTGGCGCCGCGCAGCCTGTCCAGGAGCTCGCCATTGTCGGGTCGTTTCTCGAGGAAAGCAATATCGAGTTCCCACAGCTGGACGAAAGCCTGATTGTAGAATTGCAGCCGCCTGTCGCCATCGAAAATAGCAACCGGTGTCGCCAGATGGTCGAGGGTCTCGGCGTGGCTCTTCAGCGTACGGGCCAGCTCGGCGCGAACCGCTTCTGCTTCGGAAACATCGATCGCAATGCCGGCCGAGCCGTTTGGCGATTTGACGTCGATAACGTCGAAGAAGGTTCGATTGCCGTGTACGACGGTCGAAATCTTGTCGTGGAATGGCGACTCCGGCGTGGCGGCCGCGCGAATGCGTTCGCGAGCCACGGTCGTCAGGAATTCCCGCCCCTCGCGCACCGCTTCATCGGTCGAAACCGCTTCCACGGCCTCGCCATAAGCCTGATTGACCCAGGTGAGCTTGCCTTCCGCATCACGCTGCCAGACCGGCAGGTCGATGGCATCGAGCAGATTCTGAAATGCGGAGATCGAGGTCATCAGCCGATCGCGCTCGATCTTCAGCTCGGCGAGTTCGGCACGCAGATTGTTGAGAGCGATGAAGCGGACGAAAGCTCGCCCGCCGGAAATGCGGCCCTGCGCTTCCAGGATTTCGTCGCGATTGGTTTCGACCACCATATCGAAGCTCTGACCGCTGCCGCGCAGCTTGTCGATTGCCTTGTCGAGCTCACCAGCCGACCATGATTTCAGCCAGCGCCCGAAGGCGAGGAATTCATTGTCCTGCGGCGCGCCCGTCTCGACCGGCAGCTGGCCGAGCAGTTCCGGCCGGGCATTCTGGCCATCCCAGATGACGATCCGGCGGTTCTTGTCGGCAATCAAAGCCTGATACTGGGAAATACGCTGATTGGCATCTGAAAGGGCCGTGCGAATCTCGCGGCTTTCGCTTTCCATATTGCCGCGCTGCCGAACCATCCACATGGTCGAGAGAAGTGCGGCGGAAATCACGCCGATGATAACGGAGAAGACGGCCATTTCCGACGAGGTGAAGAGGCGCATGCTCGTCTGAGCAGCGTCATTGCCCTGCGCAAGAACGGGTCCGGTCAAACCGGTCAACAGGCCGCCGAAAACGCTGAGCTTCAACAATCGGCTCAGGCGAGCGAGCCGGCCCTTGACCTGCTTCGCCCCCGCCGGGAGCCGATGTGCACCGCCCTGCAGCAACAGCGTCGCCGCTCGGCGTAACGCTGGCTGATGCAGGTTGTCTTCCCCTTCAAACATAAGAGGTCTGTCTCCGTCCTTCAGAGCATGATGCCGAAAAGTGTAAGCGGTTTTCGGATGACATCATGCTCTACTCATCTGATTGTGGAGCGGATTCAGATTTTAGGTCGAGCAGACCTAAAATCATCCGGCTCTACTGTGCCGCATCCTGACAAGACATCCCATTTTCATGGCTCCGGGCACGCCCGGTTCGTCACGAATCAAGTGTAAAAACAATACTGCCTAGGAGAATCTGGGGGAAGGGAGCTGGCTAAAAAATAAGCCCCGGCATTTGTCAATGCCAGGGCCACAAGATGTTGTGGATACTGTTTTAATAATCAGTATCTGTAGTGGTCGGACTTGAACGGGCCCTTCGGCGTGACGCCGATATACGATGCCTGCTCTTCCGAAAGCTCCGTCAGCTTCACGCCGAGCTTGGCAAGATGCAGGCGGGCAACCTTCTCGTCGAGGTGCTTCGGCAGGACGTAGACTTCGTTCTTGTACTGGCCGGGCTTGGTGAAGAGCTCGATCTGCGCCAGCGTCTGGTTGGTGAAGGAAGCCGACATCACGAAGGACGGGTGACCGGTGGCGTTGCCAAGATTCAGGAGACGGCCTTCCGAGAGCAGGATGATGCGGTTGCCCTTGGAGAATTCGACCATGTCGACCTGCGGCTTGATGTTCGTCCATTTCTGGTTCCGCAGGGCGGCAACCTGGATTTCGTTATCGAAGTGGCCGATGTTGCCGACGATCGCCATGTCCTTCATCGCACGCATGTGGTCGATGCGGATGACGTCCTTGTTGCCGGTCGTGGTGATGAAGATGTCGGCCGAGGAAACGACGTCCTCGAGCTGAACGACTTCATAGCCGTCCATGGCAGCCTGCAGTGCGCAGATCGGGTCGACTTCCGTGACCTTGACGCGAGCACCGGCCCCGGAGAGCGAAGCGGCAGAACCCTTGCCGACATCGCCATAGCCGCAGACGACGGCGACCTTGCCGGCCATCATGACGTCGGTGGCACGGCGGATACCGTCGACCAGCGATTCCTTGCAGCCGTACTTGTTGTCGAACTTCGACTTGGTGACGCTGTCGTTGACGTTGATGGCCGGGAAGGGCAGAAGGCCCTTTTGGCTGAGCTGGTAGAGGCGGTTGACGCCCGTCGTGGTTTCTTCGGTCACACCCTTGATGGCATCGCGCTGCTTGGTGAACCAGCCAGGCGTTGCCTGAAGGCGCTTCTTGATCTGCGCGAAGAGGATTTCTTCTTCTTCCGAATGCGGGTTGGAGAGCACGTCCTCACCGGCTTCGGCGCGGGCGCCGAGCAGGATGTACATGGTGGCATCGCCGCCATCGTCGAGGATCATGTTGGAAAGACCGCCATCGGCCCACTGGAAGATCTTGTCGGTATAGATCCAATAATCTTCGAGGCTCTCGCCCTTGACGGCAAAGACCGGAACGCCGGATGCGGCGATTGCGGCGGCGGCATGGTCCTGCGTCGAGAAGATGTTGCAGGATGCCCAGCGCACCTGAGCGCCGAGTGCCACCAGCGTCTCGATGAGAACGGCCGTCTGGATCGTCATGTGCAGGGAGCCGGTGATGCGGGCGCCCTTGAGCGGCTGCGCTTCGCCGAATTCGGCGCGGCAGGCCATCAGCCCCGGCATCTCGGTTTCGGCGATCGTGATTTCCTTGCGGCCGAAGTCGGCAAGGCCGATATCCGCGACGATGTAGTCCTTTTCAGTGCTCATGAAGGTCTCCAGCCTGAACGATGCAGTCGCGCCGCGGGCAGACGCCTCGGCCGAATGCAACAAGAATTGCACGCTGACAGCGTGTGGATGATGCCGTGTAGCAGGCTTCAGGGTGGAAATCAATAATGATATAAAGAAGTCTTTATGTCTTTATATCCGCGATAGCAGGCGGAAAAGCCTACATTTCCTCGCCGAACTTGTTGGCGACCAGTTGGTCGAGTGCCTCGAGCGCTTCGGCTGCCTGATTGCCGCTTGCTGCGACAAGCACG
The DNA here is from genome assembly GCF_014193155.1 of Rhizobium sp. BK098. Lineage (NCBI taxonomy): Bacteria > Pseudomonadati > Pseudomonadota > Alphaproteobacteria > Hyphomicrobiales > Rhizobiaceae > Rhizobium > Rhizobium sp. BK098. The sequence continues at coordinate 402,629 of NZ_JACHYY010000005.1, forward strand.
CTGCAGCCCGGGCTGGCTGCCAGCATCATCAGGCCCATGATCGAAGTTCCGCCGACCGTGGTGCCGTCTTTTGAAACGGTGATCACGGCGTCGTAGGCTTCGACAGTCTGGACGAATTTCGCGGAGGCACGGGCATGCAGGCCCCGCTTGTTGATGATCAGGAGTTCCCGGGAAAGCTCGGTCATGGGAGCGGTGTTTGCCTCGTTATTTGCCACTGAGCACACGGCTGGCCACGTTGATATATTTGCGCCCGGCCTCTGAGGCCTCCACCAGAGCTCTTTCCATGTTGTTGTCGCCGCGTACGCCCGCGAGCTTGATCAGCATCGGCAAATTGACGCCGGCGATGACCTCGGTATGGCCGCTATTCATGACGGAGATTGCGAGATTGGAAGGAGTGCCGCCGAACATGTCGGTGAGGATGATGACGCCGTGCCCGTCATCGGCGCCGGCAACGGCTTGCAGAATGTCCTGCCGCCGCTTGTCCATGTCGTCTTCGGGACCGATGCATACCGTCTCAATGAACTTCTGCGGACCAACGACATGCTCGACGGCATGCCGAAACTCTTCAGCCAGCTTGCCATGAGTGACAAGCACAAGTCCAATCATGATATTACTGCTCCCATGGCATACGCAAACAGGTGGCCAATATCGCAATGCAGCAATGTCGTCCACCGGTGGGGGGACATCTTGGCGATGAAAAGGCGAAGTGCAAGCTTAAAATATAGGATTTGCATGCCTGTTCGGGCCTAAATGGCCGATTAGCCGAAACTCGCGCCGATTTTCGCTATTATTACGGCCAGCGGATTCGCGGAGGTTGCGGCCAGGCGGATCACGGGCAACCGGATGGAGCGGGTTATATCGGCCTGCTCGTCTTCCGGCGGCATCCTTTCCGCCGTGGCCGGATCGACCGGGCGGACGGCGAAGTGCATTTCGCCTTCGGAAATGTAAGGCATCCGGACGATGCCGGTATAGCGGATTTCCATGAGCCCTTCGATGGAGGGCGGGCATTTCGCAATCACTGAGCCACTTTGCTCGCTGATCAGCACCCGGTCGTCGGCAACAAGGCTTGCCGTCAGTCCGAGCGGTTTGGCAGCGGCAAGGCACGAAAAGGCGAGGGCGGATTTGCCGCTGCCCGAAGGACCGAGAAACAGGAGCCCGGTCCTGCCGATGACGATCGCCGTGGCGTGGATATTGGTCGCTTCGCCGGTCATGCGAGCGCTCACGCCTGCGTCTGGGCGGGAAGCGACAGGATGAACCGTGCCCCGAGCAGCGTCGAGCCATCGCTGTCGACGATATTCTCGGCGCGTAGCGAGCCGCCATGCGCTTCGGCGATCTGCCGGCTGATCGAAAGGCCGAGGCCGGAATTCTGCCCGAAACCTTCGGATTCAGGCCGGTCGGTATAGAAGCGTTCGAAGATGCGGTCGATATTTTCGGCCTGAATGCCGGGACCGTTATCTTCGATATAGATGACGCAACGCGTCCGCGTCCGCGTCAGCCGCACGGTGATCTTGCCGGTTTCCGCCGGGACGAAGGATCGCGCGTTTTCGATGAGATTGGTGACGATCTGACCGATGCGCAGGTCGTGACCCTCGACGGAGAAATTCGTCTTGTTGCCCGGCTTGCGGTCGACGACATATTCGATTTCGACGGCCTTCTTGCTGTGTCCGACTTGTCTGGAAATATCGATCATGTCGCGCAGCAGTACTTCCAGATCGAGCGACTTCGCATCCGGGCGCGCAAGTTCGGCGTCAAGGCGCGATGCATCGGAGATATCGCTGATCAGGCGGTCGAGGCGGCGAACGTCGTGCTGGATCACGTCCATCAGCCGCTTCTTCGAATCATCGCTCTTGGCGAGCGGCAGCGTTTCGACAGCGCTGCGCAGCGACGTCAACGGGTTTTTCAGTTCGTGGCTGACGTCGGCTGCAAAACTCTCGATGGCATCGATGCGATCATAGAGTGCCGATGTCATGTCGCGCAATGCGATCGACAGGTTGCCGATCTCGTCCTGGCGGGCGGAAAAGTCAGGGATTTCCTCGCGTTCCTTCGCCCCACCGCGGCGCACGCGGATGGCCGCAGCCGAAAGCCGGCGCAGCGGATTGGCGATGGTGGAGGATAAAAGCAGCGAGAGCACGACGTTGACCAGCGTCGCGACGCCGAACACGCGCATGATCGCGAGACGCTCGGCATGAACGATCTTGTCGATGTCGCCGGCCTGGGTCGAGAGCAGCAAGACGCCGAGCACGGCGCGGAAGCGCTGGATCGGCACGGCGACCGAAACGATCAGCTCGCCCTTCTCCGTGGTGCGAACCACAGCGCCGCGCACGCCGGTCAGCGCATTCATGACTTCCGGATAGATCGAACCGTCGCCGCCGGGCGCTTCCTTATAGACAGGCAGGTTGCCCGGCTGCAGCATCTTGTTGAGCAACCCGCTGAACCAGTCGGACCAGCTCTGCTTCTCGTCGTCGACGGGGGGCAGGTCGTAGCGCAGCACTTGACCGCGCGAATAAAGATGGCGGCTGTCGAGCAGCAAGTTGGCATCGGCATCGAAGATGCGGGCGCGGGTGCGTGTCGGCGAGATCAGCCGCGTCAGCACCGGCGCCACCTTTTCCGGATCGATCGGGAATTCGAGATCCTCATCGTTCGGAACGGGCGTGATGCTCTGGCCGGCCTGCAGCTCCAGCAGCTTCTGCGGATCGATGGTGATGGAGTTGGTATCGACCGATGCCGACGCCGAGACGGCACCGGCGATGATCTCGCCCTGCGTCAAGAGGCTCTCGACGCGGGCATCAATCAGGCCTTCGCGGAACTGGTTGAGATAGAGAATGCCGCCGACCAGAACGACGAGGGCGGCCAGATTGAAGAACAGGATGCGCCGCGTCAGGCTCGAAAAGACAGCATTGCCGAAGATACGGCGGATCAGCACGAAGGGATGAGTCCAGCGCCGGCGCGCGATTCGAGCGCCGCTCGGGCTTTCCGAGTCGTCTATATCCCTGTCCTGCACCAGCTGTGCCAAGCCTACGGCCCTTTCGAAGAACGGGATTCGCGACCCCGTCCGCATGCTCTTATTCCATCGTCCGCCGCATGGTCCAGTTAACTCTTATGCAGCTTCACGGAAGCGGTAGCCGACGCCATACAGCGTCTCGATCATATCAAAATCGAGGTCGACCATCTTGAATTTCTTGCGCAGCCGCTTGATGTGGCTGTCGATCGTGCGGTCGTCGACATAGACCTGCTCGTCGTAGGCCGCATCCATCAGCGCGTCGCGGCTCTTGACTACGCCGGGGCGTTGGGCAAGCGAATGCAGGATGAGGAATTCGGTGACGGTGAGCGTGACCGGCTCGCCCTTCCAGGTGCAGGTATGGCGTTCCTGGTCCATGACGAGCTGTCCGCGTTCCAGCGACCGGGCCTGCTGCGCAGCACCCGGCTTGGCGGCCGCTGCGCCGCCGGCAGCATTTGCGGCTTCGCGAGCGGAGGCACGGCGGAGAACGGCCTTGACGCGTTCTACCAGCAGACGCTGGGAGAACGGCTTGGTGATGAAGTCGTCGGCGCCCATCTTCAAGCCGAAGAGTTCGTCGATTTCCTCGTCCTTCGAGGTCAGGAAAATCACTGGTATATCGGATTTCTGGCGCAGGCGGCGCAGAAGTTCCATGCCATCCATGCGGGGCATCTTGATATCGAAGATCGCCAGTTGTGGCGGCCGGGCAAGCAGGCCGTCCAGCGCCGAGGCTCCGTCCGTGTAGGTCTCTACCTTATATCCCTCTGCTTCCAAGGCAATCGAAACGGAAGTCAGGATATTGCGGTCGTCGTCAACGAGCGCGATTGTCAACATGGTGTTCGTCTCCGTCATCAGTGCGCGTCTCCCGGATTTGGAATCCAGCCCAGGCGGTCTGCCAGCTCGGTCGGCGGTAACCTGGCGCGCTTATGGGGATAAAGGTGGAACAAATTGTGGCAAAGATAAAGGGGAGGATTGTTGCGGAGAAAAACCCTTGCGCAAGGGTTGTGTAACGTAACGTCCCGTAGCCTGCTATTCAAACGATTTAAAATTATGGAAATTTATTTAAATCGATTAAATAACTGATATCATTAAATATTTCTCACGGCAGGCTCTTGTGCTTTTAAAAAGACCTCTCTACGCTTTAGATAATTCTAACGGCCAAGCCCCTTGTAGAGGAAAAAGTGATGGAGCAATTCGGCGTCCGCAATCCCGCGACTGAACTGGGATCGATCGGCCTGGGAGCCGCCGCCAGTGTGCGTTACAACCTCATGGAGGCCCATCTTTACGAAGAGGCGATTCGCCGTCGCGAGGCCGATCTGACCGCCGATGGTGCGCTTAGGGCCTTGACCGGCCAGCACACCGGCCGTTCGCCGAAGGACAAGTTCGTGGTGCGCAACGCCACCACCGAAGACCAGATCTGGTGGGACAACAACAAGCCGATGTCGCCGGAGCATTTCGAGCTGCTGCACGAGGAAATGCTGGCCCATGCCCGCGGCAAGGACCTGTTCGTGCAGGATCTGATCGGCGGCGCCGATGTCGAATACGCCTTGCCGACGCGCGTCATTACCGAATTCGCCTGGCATTCGCTGTTCATCCGCAACCTGCTGATCCGTCCTGATCGCGCGGCGCTGGAAAGCTTCGTACCGCAGCTGACGATCATCGACCTGCCAAGCTTCCGCGCCGATCCGGAGCGCCATGGCTGCCGCACCGAAACAGTGATCGCCTGCGATTTCGTCAATGGCATCGTCCTGATCGGCGGCACCTCCTATGCCGGCGAGATGAAGAAATCGGTATTCACGGCGCTGAACTACATGCTACCCGAGCGCGGCGTCATGCCGATGCATTGCTCGGCCAATGTCGGTCCTGAAGGCGATGCCGCGATCTTCTTCGGCCTGTCGGGCACCGGCAAGACGACGCTGTCGGCTGATCCCACCCGTACGCTGATTGGCGACGACGAGCACGGCTGGGGCGAAAACGGCATCTTCAACTTCGAAGGTGGCTGCTATGCCAAGACCATCCGCCTTTCGGCAGAAGCCGAGCCGGAAATCTATGCCACGACGCGCCGTTTCGGCACCGTCTTGGAAAACGTCGTGCTCGACGAGCATGGCCGGCCGGATCTCGACGATGGCTCGCTGACGGAAAACACCCGCAGCGCCTACCCGCTGCATTTCATCCCGAATGCCTCGGAATCCGGTATCACCGGTCATCCTGAGACGATCATCATGCTGACGGCGGACGCTTTCGGCGTCATGCCGCCGATTGCCAAGCTGACACCGGATCAGGCGATGTACCACTTCCTGTCCGGCTACACCGCCAAGGTCGCCGGCACGGAAAAGGGCGTCGTCGAGCCGGAAGCGACCTTCTCGACCTGCTTCGGCGCTCCCTTCATGCCGCGCCATCCGGCCGAATACGGCAACCTCCTCAAGGAGCTGATCGCCCGCCACGGCGCTCGTTGCTGGCTGGTCAACACCGGCTGGACCGGCGGCGCTTACGGCACGGGACGCCGTATGCCGATCAAGGCGACGCGCGCGCTGTTGGCCGCCGCTCTCAAGGGCGATCTCGACAATGTCGAATTCCGCATCGATGCGAATTTCGGCTTTGCGGTTCCGGTGGCCGTCGAAGGTGTCGACACGGCCATTCTAGACCCACGCTCCACCTGGGCCGACGGCGAAGCCTATGATGCGCAGGCCAAGAAGCTGGTGCAGATGTTCGTCACCAACTTCGCCAAGTTCGAGGATCATGTGGACGGCAACGTCCGCGATGCGGCACCGGGAATCCGCGTTGCAGCCGAATAAACATCCAGAACGGGAATGACTCACGTGAAACCCGGCGGCCAGTTCGCCGGGTTTCATTTTATCCGGCAGTAGTTTTCAACCGCGCATCAATGTGGGATAGACAGGCGCGGAGAAAACCATGGCCAGCGACGCGCTTTACATCAACGACCGGATCACCATTGCCGGCTGGGAGCTGACGGAACAATTCGTTCTGGCGGGCGGTCCTGGCGGTCAAAACGTCAACAAGGTCGCGACCGCAGTCCAGCTTTTCTTCAACGTCCAGAATTCCCCCTCGCTGACCGACCGCGTCAAGGCGAATGCGATCAGGCTTGCCGGCCGTCGTGTGTCCAAGGATGGCGTGCTGATGATCGAGGCCAGCCGTTTCCGCAGCCAGGACCGCAATCGCGAGGACGCCCGCGAGCGGCTGAAGGAACTGATCCTCGAAGCAGCCGCCCCGCCGCCGCCGCGGCGGCGAAAGACCAAGCCGACAAAGGGATCGATCGAGCGCCGGCTGAAGGAGAAATCCGGACGCTCCGAGGTCAAGAAGATGCGCGGCAAGGTCGGCGGCGACTAGATTTGGTTTTCGGGCTGCAGTTTTGGCTTGGCTGGGTAAAATTGTAGCTTGTCGGGCGAGTTCAGTTTTGTGGACGCTGTCTGCCCGGCCCCTCATCCTAGCCTTCTCCCCGCATGCGGGGAGAAGGGATGACACAGCGAAACAACAAGACTCTCAGTTGCGGCGGCTGGCTTGAGGCAGGGTAAACCCCCTCGCCCCGCTTGCGGGGAGAGGGCGGGGGTGAGGGGCCAGGCACAATAGCGCGGCAATGATATGCTCACCTGATCAGCACCATTGCAGGAAACCAAAATGCTGCTCCCCAACGGAATTCGCCATCTCCCCGGATATCTCGACCGCCCTACCCAGGAAGCGCTCGTCCAGACGATTCGCAGCATCGTGGCAGAGGCGCCGCTTTACACACCGGTCATGCCGGGTACCGGCAAGGAGATGTCCGTGCGCATGACCAATTGCGGTTCGCTCGGCTGGGTGACGGACAAGCAGCGCGGCTATCGCTATCAGCCGACCCATCCGGTCACCGGTCGCCCGTGGCCGCCCATGCCGCCGCAATTGCTCGATCTCTGGCGCGATATAGCTGGCTATGGAAAGCCGCCGGAAGCCTGCCTCGTCAATTTCTATGGCGACGATGCCCGCATGGGCCTGCATCAGGATCGCGACGAACAGGATCTCAAGGCGCCCGTGCTATCGGTCTCGCTCGGCAATACCTGCCTCTTTCGAGTCGGAGGTCTCAACCGCAACGATCGCACGCTATCCTTCAAGCTCGCGAGCGGCGATATCGTCGTACTCGGTGGCGAGGGCAGGCTGTGCTTCCACGGCGTCGATCGCATCTATCCGGCAACGTCGACATTGCTGAAGAATGGCGGACGTATCAATCTGACGTTACGGCGTGTTCAGCCCTGAGCCTCAGAGCTTTCTGAGCGCCACCTGCTCGATCAGATGATTCTTGCCCTTCTGCAGGATAAGATCGGCACGCGGGCGCGTCGGCAGGATATTCTGGCGCAGGTTCTTCAGGTTGATGTTCTTCCAGAGCCCCTCGGCGATCGCCAGCGCCTCTTCCTCGCTGATCGAGGCATAGCGATGGAAGAAGGAGTTGGGATCGCGGAAGGCGGTCTCCCGCAGTCGCATGAAGCGGGCGACATACCAGTTGTGGATGAGCTCCTCGTCGGCATCGATATAGATCGAGAAATCGAAGAAATCGGAGACCATCGGCACGATCTTGCCATCGGCCGGCAGATGCCGCGATTGCAGCACGTTGATGCCCTCGAAGATCAGGATATCCGGGCGGTCGACCGTCTTGAATTCATTCGGCAGCACGTCGTAGACGAGGTGCGAATAAGAAGGTGCCTGCACATTCGGCTGGCCGGCCTTGATCGCCGAGAGGAAACGCAGCAGTGCTGCGGTATCGTAGCTTTCCGGAAAGCCCTTGCGCTGCATCAGGTTGCGGCGCTGCAATTCGGCGTTCGGATAGAGAAAGCCGTCCGTGGTGACCAGATCGACCTTCGGGCTCGACGGCCAGCGGCCCAGCAATTCTTTCAGGATACGAGCTGTCGTGGACTTGCCGACGGCGACCGAACCGGCGATGCCGATGACGAAGGGCGTCTTAGCAATATCGGAGAGGCTGAGGAAGCGGTTGCGCTGCTCGAACAGGATCTGCGAGGATTCCACATGCGAGGACAAAAGCCGCGACAGCGACAGATAGATGCGCCTGACTTCGTCAAGATCGATCGGGTCGCCCATGGAGCGCAGTCGCTTCACTTCGTCTGATGTCAGCGTCAGCGGCGTGTCGGCCCGGAATTTCGCCCATTCTTCCGAGGAAAAGAAGTAGTACGGCGAATAGGCCTTCGCCTCGAAAATATCGAGTGTCTCGGGCGCGGGCTCGCTCTTGGTCGCTATTGTCATCGCGTTCTTACCGGCTGGCCTTTTCCTGAAGGCCGGATTGGGCGGTGCGCCTTTCGAGCTCACCCATGACATTCTCTAACGGAATGCCGGCAATCTTCAATACGACTAAAAGATGATATAGCAGATCGGCCGCCTCGTAGGCGAGGTTGTCGCGATCGTTGGTGACCGCGGCCATCACGGCTTCGATCGCTTCTTCGCCCAGTTTCTTCGCTGCCTTCGGCTGGCCGGCGGCGAAAAGCTTCGCCGTCCAGGATTCGTCCGGCGAAGCCTTGGAGCGTTCCTCGATGATTCGTTCGAGGTCGGAAAGGGTAAATCCGCTCATTGGTCCGCTGTCTCCTAATCCAGCCGCATCGGAATGCCGCGCTCGGCCATATAGCGCTTTGCCTCGCCCACCGAATAGGTGCCGAAGTGGAAGATCGAAGCGGCAAGCACCGCCGTCGCATGGCCTTCCTTGACGCCGGCAACGAGGTCGTCGAGATCGCCGACGCCGCCTGAGGCGATAACCGGCACGCGCACCGCATCGGCAATCGCCCGTGTCAGCTCCAGATCGTAGCCGACCTTGGTGCCGTCGCGGTCCATGGAGGTGACAAGCAGCTCGCCGGCACCGCGCTCGACCATCTTGCGGGCAAAATCGACGGCATCGATGCCGGTCGCAATGCGGCCGCCGTGGGTGTAGATTTCCCAGGCGCTCAGATTGTCGCCGCCGAGCGCCTCGGTCCGCCGCCGCTTGGCATCGATGGATACCACGATGCACTGGTTGCCGAACTTGTCGGCCGCTTCAGCCACGAAATCGGGATTGTTGACCGCCGCCGAGTTGATCGAAACCTTGTCGGCGCCGCAGAGCAGCAGCTTGCGGATATCGGCAATGGTGCGCACGCCGCCGCCGACCGTAACGGGCATAAAGCACTGCTCGGCGGTGCGGGCGACAACATCGAAAATGGTGTCGCGATTGTCGGAAGAGGCCGTGATGTCGAGGAAGCATAGCTCGTCAGCACCGGCGGCGTCATAGGCCTTGGCAGCCTCGACCGGATCGCCGGCATCGATAAGATTGACGAAGTTGACGCCCTTGACGACGCGGCCGTCCTTGACGTCGAGGCAGGGGATGACGCGGGCTTTCAGGGTCATTGCGCTGCCTCCTTGGCCTGCTTGATCAGCGCCAGTGCTTCTTTCGGATCGATCCGGCCATCATAAAGCGCGCGGCCGGAAATCGCACCTTCCAGTTTGCGGGCGTCCGGCTGGATCATGCGCTTGATATCGTCGAGCGAGGCAAGCCCACCGGAAGCGATGACGGGGATGGAAACGGCATCGGCCAGTTCCAGCGTCGAGGCCCAGTTGATGCCGGTCAAGATGCCGTCGCGGTCGATGTCGGTGTAGATGATCGCGGCAACGCCGACACCTTCGAATTTCCTGGCGAGTTCGATGACGCCGAGTTCGGAGGCTTCGGCCCAGCCCTCAACCGCCACCTTGCCGCCCTTGGCATCGATGCCGACAGCAATATGGCCCGGATAACGCCGGCAGGCTTCGACGACAAGCGCTGGATCGCGCACTGCCACGGTGCCGAGGATAACGCGGGCAAGCCCGCGCGACAGCCAGTTTTCGATGTGGTCGAGCGTGCGGATACCGCCGCCGAGCTGCACCGGGTTCTTCGTCGCCTTAAGAATGGCATCGACGGCGGCGCCGTTGACGGTCTCGCCAGCGAAGGCGCCGTTGAGATCGACGACATGTAGCCATTCGAAGCCCTGGTCTTCAAAGGCTTTCGCCTGGGCACCGGGATCGGGGTTGTAGACGGTCGCCTGCTCCATGTCGCCGAGCTTGAGGCGCACGCATTGGCCGTCTTTTAGGTCGATAGCAGGAAAAAGAATCATGATGTCTGTCCTTGAAGCGCGAGCCTTACGGCTTCCAGCGCAGGAAATTGGCGATCAGGGCAAGGCCGAGCTTCTGGCTCTTTTCCGGATGGAACTGCGAGCCGGCCATATTGTCGCGACCGACGAAGGCGGTCATCGCGCCGCCATAGCTTGTGGTCGCGATGACGTCGTCGCCGTGGTCGGCTGCCAGATGATAGGAATGGACGAAATAGGCGTGCAGCCCGTCGGGGCCTGTGGGTATGCCGTCGAACAGCGCATGCGGGTGGCGGAGATCCAGCGTATTCCAGCCGATCTGCGGGATTTTCAGGTTGGGATCGCTCGGCGTCATTTCCTTGACGTCACCCTTGATCCAGCCGAAGCCTTTCGTGATCGTCTTTTCCAGCCCGCGCGACGACATCAGCTGCATGCCGACGCAGATGCCAAGGAAGGGGCGGGCCTTGTGTTCCACGACGTCGGCGACGGCTTCTGCCATGCCGGGCACGGCATCGAGGCCATGCCGGCAATCGGCATAGGCGCCGACGCCGGGAAGCACGATGCGATCCGCGGTGGCAACGCGCTCAGCGTCATCGGTCAGGTCGATCTCGGCGTCGATACCTGCCTCGCGGGCAGCTCGCTGGAAAGCCTTGGTGGCCGAGCGCAGATTGCCGGAACCATAGTCGATAATCGCGACTCGCATGGTCAGCGTCCTCCGTCATAGCCGGGAAGGCCGAAGCTCGGGCCGGGGCGGCTGGTATTAGTGTTTTTGGCCGGGATATCCCAATTTTCGGAACGGATATTCCGGTTTGGCTGCTGCTCAAGTTCGGAAAAGTGGACTTGCTCCGCAGTTGCCAGATCAGGCGCCGAGACGAGATTTTCCACTTTCCAGCCGCGGCCGATGAGACGATCGCTGATCGCATGCGGGCCTTCTAGAGCGACAAGAACATGCACGCCAAGCAGAAGTGTTGCCCCCGCGGCGAAAAAGCCCGGCTGACGCATCAGTTCCAGCGCAATACCCTGCAGCAGAACGACGGCGATCGCGTGCAGCCAAAGCCGATGGAAGAGCATCCAGAGCGTTGGAAACAGGAAAGCCGTCCATGAAAAGCCGTCGCGGATGAATCGTGTTTCGTCGCGATACCGATCCGATGCTTCGGATCGGTTCGTCGCTCCAGGCGGAGTCAAAATCAGATAGCTTGCCATTTCCTCAATTCCCCAGTTCGGGGCTCAGGCGAGCGTGCCTTTCGTCGAAGGCACCCGGCCTGCCTGCCGCGGATCGATCTCGGTTGCGGTGCGCAATGCGCGCGCAACGGCCTTGAAGCATGTCTCGGCTATATGGTGATTGTTGGCGCCATAATGGTTGAGGATATGCAGCGTGATGCCGGCATTCTGCGCCAGCGCCTGGAAGAATTCGCGCACCAGTTCGGTATCGAAGGTGCCGATCTTCGGCGCGCTGAACGAGACGTTCCAGACGAGGAAGGGCCGGCCGGAAAGATCGACGGCGGCTTTCGTCATCGTCTCGTCCATGGCGAGGTCAATCGAAGCGTAGCGCGTGATGCCGCGCCGGTCGCCCAGCGCCTTGGCAATCGCCTGGCCGATCGCGATGCCGGTATCCTCGACGGCATGATGATCGTCGACATGCAGGTCGCCCTTGGTGTCGATCTCCATGTCGATCAGCGAATGTCGCGACAGCTGTTCCAGCATATGGTCGAAGAAGCCGACACCCGTCGAAATCGTCGATTTGCCGCTGCCGTCGATGTTGACGGAAACGGAGACCGAGGTCTCGTTGGTCTTGCGGGAAACGCTTGCCGTGCGGCTCGCTGCGGTCTCTGCCATGGGCTGCTCCATCGGAATACGGCCGTTCCTTATCAGGCGTATCGGGAAATATCCAGAAGTTACGCAAGGGCCTTACGCGTTTAGCCGGCTTGCCGCCATTATTCGGGCGCGGTTGCCATTTGCAATCGTCAAAACCCCTCTTACATAGGTGCTGACGGGGCCGATACGCGGCCCGGCAGAAAGCCCGCCGAAACGGGGGCAAACAGGTGTTAAATGACGACAATTGTGACTATTCGCAAGGACGGCAAGGTCGTGATGGCTGGCGATGGCCAGGTCAGCCTTGGCCAGACCGTAATGAAGGGCAATGCGCGCAAGGTTCGCCGCATCGGCAAGGGCGATGTCATCGCCGGTTTCGCCGGCGCGACTGCCGATGCCTTCACGCTGCTCGAACGGCTTGAAAAGAAGCTCGAACAATATCCCGGCCAACTGATGCGCGCCGCCGTCGAGCTCGCCAAGGACTGGCGCACCGACAAATATCTGCGCAATCTCGAAGCCATGATGCTGGTTGCCGACAAGAACATAACGCTCGCCATCACCGGCAACGGCGATGTGCTTGAGCCCGAACACGGCGCCATGGCGATCGGTTCCGGCGGCAATTTCGCCCTCGCCGCTGCCCGTGCGCTGATGGATAGCGACAAATCGGCTGAAGACGTCGCCCGCCGCGCCCTCGATATCGCCGCCGACATTTGCGTCTACACGAACCACAATGTGGTCGTCGAAACGCTCGATGCCGAAGTCCAATAAGTTCCTCTCTTGATAGTTTCTAGCCCTGATAGGGAACATACGAAATGACCACTTTTTCCCCCCGCGAGATCGTTTCCGAGCTCGATCGCTATATTGTCGGCCAGCATGAGGCCAAGCGCGCCGTGGCGATTGCGCTGCGCAACCGCTGGCGTCGCCAGCAGCTCGAGCCCGAGCTGCGCGACGAAGTCATGCCCAAGAACATTTTGATGATCGGCCCGACCGGCGTCGGCAAGACGGAAATCTCCCGCCGCCTTGCCAAGCTTGCCGGCGCCCCCTTCATCAAGGTCGAAGCCACCAAGTTCACCGAGGTCGGCTATGTCGGCCGCGATGTCGAGCAGATCGTCCGCGATCTCGTCGAAGTCGGCATCGGTTTGGTGCGCGAAAAGAAGCGCGCCGAGGTGCAAGCCAAGGCGCATATGAGCGCCGAAGAGCGCGTACTCGATGCGCTGGTTGGCGCCACCGCCTCGCCGGCAACGCGCGACAGCTTCCGCAAGAAGCTGCGCGACGGCCAGCTTGACGACAAGGAAATTGATATCGAGGTGGCCGATACCGGCTCCGGCATGCCCGGCGGCTTCGAGATCCCCGGCATGCCCGGCGCCAATATCGGCGTACTCAACCTCTCCGAAATGTTCGGCAAGGCCATGGGCGGCCGCACGAAGAAGGTGCGCACGACGGTCAAGGATTCCTACAAGGAGCTGATCCGCGACGAGTCCGACAAGCTGATCGACAATGAGGCGATCCAGCGCGAAGCCGTGCAATCCGCCGAAAATGACGGCATCGTCTTCCTCGACGAGATCGACAAGATCGCCGCCCGCGATGGTGGCATGGGTGCCGGCGTCTCCCGCGAAGGCGTGCAGCGCGACCTGCTGCCGCTGGTCGAAGGCACGACGGTGTCGACCAAGTATGGTCCGGTGAAGACCGACCATATCCTCTTCATCGCCTCCGGTGCCTTCCATGTCTCGAAGCCTTCGGATCTTCTGCCGGAGTTGCAGGGCCGGTTGCCGATCCGCGTCGAACTCCGGCCGCTGACCAAGGAAGACTTCCGCCGCATCCTCACCGAGCCGCAGGCTAGCCTCATCCGCCAGTACAAGGCACTGATGGAAACGGAAGACCTGAAGCTCGACTTCACGGATGACGCGATCGACGCTCTCGCCGATGTCGCCGTGCATCTGAATTCGACCGTCGAGAATATCGGCGCCCGTCGCCTGCAGACGGTCATGGAGCGGGTGCTCGACGAGATCTCCTACAACGCCTCGGATCGCGCCGGGGTATCGACAACCATCGATGCCGCCTATGTCCGCGAGCATGTCGGTGACCTCGCCACCAACACCGATCTGTCCCGCTTCATTCTGTAAGCGGGCCGGCAGAAGCGATTTAAGACAGTAAACACTCGACAGCGGGCCGTTAACTTTTTAGTTAGGGGCCCGTTTCTTTGTGTCGCGTGGCTTTATTCGGCCAAGATTATCCGTCAGGCAACCGCACGGAAACATCGGTTTAAACTTCGACAGGACAGCCATCTTGCGACGGATACTGATCACTCTTCTTCTGGCAGTTGTCAGCCTTTCCTGGATACCAGCCTATGCGGAGGCGGCGACGTCGGTGCCCCCGGGCAACCGCAACGCCGAGCAGCCGCCGGTTCCCGGCGCTTCGGTCCGGCGCACGCGCGGCACGAATTCCACTTTCGACCGCAAGTATCAGAAGGTCCGTGAATTACTGGCGACCGATACGAAGCTGATGGCAAAGATCAAGTCGACAGCGCGGGCCTATGGTATCGAGCCCATTCACATCATCGGCGCGCTCGTCGGCGAGCATACCTACAATGTCGATGCTTATGATGGCCTGCAGTCCTATTACGTCAAGGCTGCCTCCTATGCCGGCCAGAGCTTCCGCTTTGCCTATAATGGCGAAAACGTGGATGATTTCGTTGCGCGGCCGCAATTCGATGCCTGCAAGGGCAAGAGCGATTCCTACAGCCTCTGGACCTGCCGTGAGGATGTCTGGGAAGATGACTTCCGCGGCAAGACCGTCGGCGGCACATCCTATCCCGACAATCGTTTCAGCGCGGTCTTCTTCCAGCCCTTCTATGCCGGTCAGACTTTCGGCCTCGGCCAGGTCAATCCGCTGACGGCCCTTGAGCTATCGGATCTCGTCAGCCGCACCTCGGGCATCCCGAAGCTCAGCGAGAAGGATGCGGGCGGCGTCTACAAGGCGATCATGGACCCGGACCTGTCGCTGGCCTTCGTCGCGGCTTCGATCCGCAAGTCGATCGATGACTATCGCTCGATCGCCGGCATGGATATCTCAGGCAATCCCGGCATCACGGCGACGCTTTATAATCTCGGCAACTCCCGCAAGCGCGCCGCAGCCCTTGCCGCCAAGAACCGCGGCTCCTCGCAGCCGGTCTGGCCGGAAGAAAATTACTATGGCTGGCTCATCAATGATAAGCTGAGCGATCTGAAGTCGCTTTTGTAAGCACTCAGCGCGACGTTTTATCGTCTGGATTTGGCAGGCGGCGCTCCCCATATGTACGGGTGCGCAGCAGCTGTTGCTTCAGTTCGAGCAATGGCCGGTTTTCGAGGAGAGTTGATCCATGGATATGATTCCGGAAGCCTTCTCTCCGCCGGCGCCGATCCCGCGTACCATTCCGCCGTCGCGATGGACGATCATCAAAACCATCCTGCGCAATCCGCTCGAACTCTGGGGCGAGCCTTCCTATACGCTGCCCTGGATCAAGACCAAGTTCTTCAACGAGCGGACGCTCATCGTCAACGATCCCGGCCTGATCAAGCATGTTCTGGTCGATAATGCAGCCAATTATCGCATGGCCGATATCCGCCAGCTCGTGCTCCGGCCGATCCTGCGCGATGGCCTGCTGACGGCGGAGGGGCCAGTTTGGAAGCGCTCGCGCAAGGCTGTGGCACCGGTGTTCACGCCACGTCATGCACAGGGCTTTGCCGGCCAGATGCTGAGCCAGAGCCTGGAATATCTGCAGAAATACGAGGACATCGGCGCGGAGGGCGCCGTGTTCGATATTGCCACCGACATGACCGAATTGACCTTCGCCATCCTGGCAGAGACCTTGTTTTCCGGCGAGATCGTCACCGAAGGCGAGCATTTCGCCGATGAGGTCAATGAGCTCCTGCATCGCATGGGCCGGGTCGATCCGATGGATCTTTTGCGCGCCCCTGCCTGGGTACCGCGCATCACCCGCATCGGCGGCCAGCGCGTGCTCGACAAGTTCCGCGGCATCGTCCGCACCACCATGGATCAGCGGCTGGACAAGATGCGCCGGGATCGCGCCAGCGCGCCGGATGATTTTCTGACGCTGCTTCTCGAAAAGGCCGGTCCGGATGGGCTGACCATGGAGGAGATCGAGGACAATATCCTCACTTTCATCGGCGCAGGCCACGAGACAACAGCCCGTGCCCTTGCCTGGACGCTCTATTGCGTCGCCAATAGCCCGCATATTCGCGATGCCATGGAAGAGGAAATCGACCGCGTGCTGGCAACTGATGCCGAGCCGGTCGCCTGGCTCGACCTGATGCCGAACGTCCGCGCCGCCTTCGAGGAGGCGATGCGCCTCTATCCGCCGGCCCCGTCGATCAATCGCGCCGCCATCGCCGATGACGAATGGGTGAGCGACAAGGGCGAGCGCGTGACGATGGAGAAGGGAATCACCGTCCTCATCATGCCCTGGACGCTGCATCGCCACGAGCTCTACTGGGAAAAGCCGCGCGCCTTCATGCCGGAGCGCTTTCTTCCGGAAAACCGGGCCAAGATCAATCGCTTCCAGTATCTGCCTTTCGGCGCCGGTCCGCGCGTCTGCATCGGCGCGACCTTCGCGCTTCAGGAGGCCGTCATTGCACTTGCCGTCATGATGCGTCGCTTCCGCTTCGACCTGACTGATGAGACCGATCCCTGGCCGGTGCAGAAGCTCACGACGCAGCCGCGCGGCGGATTGCCGATGCGGGTGACGAGACGATAGGACTGTTTTTGCCGCTTGCCAGCTAGCGGCCCGGCCCGGAAGGGTGCAATAACGATATCGCAGTGCATTCAAGGCTGGATATTGTCGTGACATCTCACTTCCTGCTCGGCATCGATACGGGTGGAACCTACACCGATGCCGTTCTCTTCCATGAAACCGAGGGCGTGGTCGCCAAGGCGAAATCGCTGACGACGCGGCATGATCTGGCCGTCGGCATTGCCGGCGCCGTCGATGCCGTCATCGCCAAGGCCGGCATTCCCGTTTCGGCGATCGGGCTCGTGTCGCTGTCGACGACACTCGCCACCAACGCACTTGTCGAAGGGCAGGGCGGTCGGGCCGGCCTGGTCATGATCGGTTTCGGCCCCGAGGATCTCAAGCGTGATGGCCTTGCGGAAGCGTTGGGCTCCGATCCTGTGCTGTTCCTCCCCGGCGGCCACAATGTTCACGGCAACGAAAACCCACTCGATCTGACGGCGCTGCGCGATGCGTTACCCGAATTGGCGAAGTCGGTGTCGTCCTTTGCCGTCGCCGGCTATTTCGCCGTACGGAATCCGGCTCATGAAATCAGGGTGCGCGATTGCATCCGCGAGATCTCGCATCTGCCGGTCACCTGCAGCCATGAACTCTCTTCCAAATTGGGTGGCCCGCGCCGCGCCCTGACGACGCTGCTCAATGCGCGCCTCGTCTCGATGATCGACCGCCTCGTCGGCGCCTGCGAAGGGTTTCTGGCGACGCGCGGCATTGCCGCGCCGATGATGGTGGTGCGCGGCGATGGCGCCTTGATTTCGGCCGATGAAGCCAAGCTCCGCCCGATCGAGACGATCCTCTCGGGTCCGGCGGCAAGCCTCGTCGGCGCGCGCTATCTCACCGGCCTCGACAATGCCGTCGTTTCCGACATCGGCGGCACTACCACCGATGTCGCCGTCATGGAGGATGGCAGGCCGCGTCTGGATGCCGATGGTGCCGTGGTCGGAGGCTATCGCACCATGGTGGAGGCGGTTGCCATGCGCACTTATGGCCTTGGCGGCGATTCCGAAGTGAAGATCAACGACCGCGGCCTCGTCGCCGCCTTCGAACTCGGCCCGCGCCGCTTGTTGCCGCTGAGCCTCGCCGCTCACATGCATGGCGATGCCGTCTTGAATGTCCTGGAGCAGCAGCTGCGGGCGACGCATCTCGCCCGCAATGCCGGCCGCTTTGCGCTGCGCACCGGCGTGCCGGATCATCTGGCAAGCGGCCTCAGCAGCGCGGAGCAGGCGTTGTTCGATCGAATCGGCGCCGTTCCCGTGGCGCTCGACAAGCTCCTGACGATGACGTCGCAGAAGGCGACTTTGGATCGGCTTGTCGCGCGAGGCCTTGTGCATCTGAGCGGCCTGACGCCTTCCGACGCCATGCACGTGCTCGGCGGGCAAAACCAGTGGAATGCAGAGGCTGCCCGCCTTGGGCTCGCTCTGGCGATGCGGCTGAAGGATGGTTCGGGACGTCTCATCGCCGAATCTGTCGAGGAATTGGCGCAGAAGATCGTTGATCGCCTCACCCGCCAGTCGGCCGATGTCATTCTCGCCGCCTGCCTTGCTGAAGATGGCGTGGCCGATCTGGATCCCGCGAAATCCATTTCCATCGACCGCGCCCTTCGCCGCGCGCCGGGGATCGCCCGCTTTGCCATTTCGCTCGATCGGCCGCTCGTCGGCCTCGGTGCTTCCGCTCCGGTCTATTATCCCGCCATTGCCGAGATGCTGGCGACCGAGAACGCCATTCCCGGCGATTCGGATGTGGCGAATGCCGTCGGTGCCGTCGTCGGTCAGGTCCGCACCAGCGTCACCGTTTTCGTCACCATGCCGGAGGATGGCATCTATGTGCTGAACGGCGCCGGCGAAAGTCTACGCTTCACCAATGAGGATCGGAGCTTCGCCGATGCCCGCTCGCGCGCCATCGAGGCGGCAATGGCGCAGGCAAGGCTGAATGGTGCCGTGGATCTGGTGGTTGCGGTGGCCGAGCAGGTGGATGCGCCCGAGGTGGAAGGTAGTCGCAAGCTGATCGAGGCCCGGTTCGTGGCGACCGCCACGGGCCGTCCCCGTATCGCCGCGGACTAATTATTTCCCGAGTGGCATAAATCTTTCGAACCATTGCCAAATTGACAGAAGTGAAACCGTGAGCAAAGTGGCAACATGTAAAAATTGAGCCGTGGAACGGCCTTGAGGAGTATATGGCATGAGCCGCATTGAAAAACACGGGCTTCAGATCGAACAGGTCCTCTACGATTTCCTCGTCAAGGAGGCGCTGCCCGGTTCCGGCGTGGATGCGGAGGCCTTCTTCGCCGGCTTTTCCAAGATCGTCCACGATCTCGCGCCAAGGAACCGTGAGCTTCTCGCCAAGCGCGACCGCATGCAGGCAACACTCGACGACTGGTATCGCAAGAACGGCGCCCCGGTCGATCTCGCCGCTTACGAAGCCTTCCTGCGCGAGATCGGCTACATCGTGCCCGAAGGCCCGGCCTTCACGATCTCGACCTCCAATATCGACCCGGAAATCTCAGAGATCGCCGGTCCGCAGCTCGTCGTTCCCGTCATGAATGCCCGCTATGCCCTGAACGCGGCCAATGCCCGCTGGGGATCGCTTTACGACGCGCTCTATGGCACCGATGCCATTCCCGAGACGGATGGCGCCGAAAAGGGTAGGGGTTACAATCCCAAGCGCGGCGAGAAGGTCATCGCTTGGGTTCGCGATTTCCTGGATTCCACCGTGCCGCTTGACGGTACCAGCTGGAAGGATGTCACCGGTCTTGCGGTCAAAGATGGCGCTTTGGCGATCGCGACCAACGGCGGCGCGGTGAAGCTCGCCGATGGCAGCCATTTCGCCGGCTATCTCGGTGATGCCGCTGCCCCCACCCATATCCTGCTGAAGCAGAACGGCATCCATATCGAAATCGTCATCGACACGGGCACGGCCATCGGCAAGTCCGATCCGGCCGGCATTTCCGATGTCCGCCTGGAATCGGCAATTACGACGATCATGGACTGCGAGGATTCGATCGCAGCCGTCGATGCCGAGGACAAGGCGGAGGTTTATCGCAACTGGCTCGGCCTGATGAAGGGCGATCTCACAGAGGAAGTCGCCAAGGGCGGCAAGACGTTTACGCGCCGGCTCAATCCCGATGTCGCTTATACCGCGCCGGATGGCAGCACCTTCGACCTGCATTGCCGCTCTCTGATGCTGGTCCGCAATGTCGGCCACCTGATGACCAATCCAGCCATCCTCGACCGCGATGGCAATGAGGTGCCTGAGGGCATCATGGACGCCGCCATCACCGGCCTGATCGCGCTCTACGACATCGGCCCGAACGGCAGCCGCAAGAATTCCCGCACCGGCTCGATGTATGTCGTCAAGCCGAAGATGCACGGCCCCGAAGAGGTCGCCTTCGCGGTCGATATCTTTACGCGCGTCGAAGACCTGCTCGGCATGCCCAGGAACACCATGAAGATGGGCATCATGGACGAGGAGCGCCGCACGACGGTGAACCTCAAGGAAGCCATCCGCGCCGCCCGCGAACGCGTCGTCTTCATCAATACCGGCTTCCTCGATCGCACCGGCGACGAGATCCATAGCTCGATGGAAGCCGGCCCGATGATCCGCAAGGGCGATATGAAGCAGGCGGCCTGGATCGGCGCCTACGAGAACTGGAACGTCGATATCGGCCTTGAATGCGGCCTTTCCGGCCATGCCCAGATCGGCAAGGGCATGTGGGCCATGCCGGACCTGATGGCCGCCATGCTCGAGCAGAAGATCGCCCATCCCAAGGCCGGCGCCAACACCGCCTGGGTGCCGTCCCCGACCGCCGCCACGCTGCACGCCACCCATTACCACCGCGTCAATGTCGCCGATGTCCAGAAGAGCCTGAAGAGCCGCGCCCGCGCCAAGCTGTCAGATATCCTCTCCGTGCCGGTCGCCTCGCGGCCGAACTGGACGCCGGAGGAAATCCAGCGCGAGATTGACAACAACAGCCAGGGCATTCTCGGCTATGTCGTGCGCTGGGTCGATCAGGGCGTCGGCTGCTCCAAGGTGCCTGACATCAACAATGTCGGCTTGATGGAAGACAGAGCTACCCTGCGCATCTCGGCGCAGCATATGGCGAACTGGCTGCACCACAAGGTCATCAGCGAAGCGCAGATTGTCGAAACGATGAAGCGTATGGCCGCCGTCGTCGATCAGCAGAATGCCGACGATCCCAATTATATTCCCATGGCCGGCAATTTCGACGACTCCGTCGCCTTCCAGGCAGCGCTCGATCTCGTCCTCAAGGGACGCGAGCAGCCAAACGGCTATACCGAACCGGTCCTGCATCGCCGCCGCATCGAGCTGAAGGCAAAGCAGGCCGGATAGGCCTGCCGGAGGGCAGCTGAAAAACGCAAACAAAAAAGCCGCCGGACGATATCCGGCGGCTTTTTCAATCCGAATTCCCAGTGATTACTGGACCACGACAACCTTGGTGCTGCGGCCCGGAAGAACGCGGCTGTAGAGATCGATCACGTCCTGATTAATCAGGCGGATGCAGCCGGAGGAGGCGGCGGTGCCGATCGAAGCCCATTCCGGCGTGCCGTGCAGGCGGAACAGCGTGTCCTGGCCCTTTTCATTGTAGAGATACATGGCGCGCGCGCCGAGCGGGTTCGACAGGCCCGGGTTCATGCCGCCATCGACGTACTTGGCGATTTCCGGACGGCGAACAGCCATTTCCTTCGGCGGATGCCAATTCGGCCATTCCTGCTTCCAGGCAACATAGGCGGTGCCGGACCAGGAGAAGCCCTGCTTGCCGACGCCGATGCCGTAGCGCATCGCTTCGCCATTGCCGAGGATGTAATAGAGGTGACGCTCGCGCGTGTTGACGATGATCGTGCCTTCGGCCTCATCCGTCTTGTATTCGACGATCTGACGGCGGAACTGCGGCTTCACCTTCTGGATCGGGATCGCCGGCAGCTGAAAGCCATTGTCGGTCGTCACACCATAATCGCCATCGAACGTCTTGATGGTCTCGGTAGCCGAATTTGCGGTAGCGGCCGGCGCTGCTGCGGCGGTGGTGGCATAGCCAGCCGATGCGAGCATTGCGACAAGGCCGAGTGCGGTCATAGCATTACGGATACGCATGGAAGTCTCTTGAATTTTCGTGGCGGGAAACGGATGGCTATCAACCATCTTTGTCTAAAGTTTATTTTCCATTAAACTTAGCTTTGCAAGCTGCTCTGGCCCTACAAAAATAGCGCCGGCGCGCAAATTAGAAGGACATGGTTTTTTTGCAACAACGCCAGGCCTGTCCCCGAGACAATTCATGACGATTTTGAACGTTTACAATAACAATCCGTTAATAGATGGCCGGCAGTCGGAACGGGCCATGCTTGTACGCAAGGGCGTGCAACTATTACTGCACGACATGCGTCACGCCGTGCTACCCGAGCTGCCGCTCGCCAGCGGTCGCCGCGCCGATCTCATCAGCCTTTCGGAAAAGGGCGAGATCTGGATCATCGAGATCAAGACCTCGATCGAGGATTTCCGCGTCGACCGCAAATGGCCCGAATACCGGCAGCATTGCGACCGGATGTTCTTCGCGACGCACAAGGACGTGCCCCTGGATATCTTCCCGGAAGATTGCGGGCTGTTTCTGTCAGATGGTTATGGCGCCCATATGATCCGCGAGGCGCCGGAGCATCGCCTGCCGCCGGCGACGCGCAAGTCGGTAACGCTCAACTTCTCCCGCGCTGCCGCCCAGCGCCTAATGCTGGCCGAGTGGGCAACGGGTAAAGATTTTGCCTTCTCCCCACGGGGGTCCGAAGGACGGGTCGAGACCGATGGCTCGACCCTGGTTAGTGCCCGCCCTTCGGTAGCTCAGGACGCCGATGAGGGGGGCGAGGAGCTTTAGCTTCGAGCGTTTTTTAGCAACTCGCGCTTACAGCGTCCTTCTCCCGACGCAACGTATGCTCTATTTCGGCGCCCGCTTGGCAAGGATGCGCTGCAAAGTGCGGCGATGCATGTTGAGGCGCCGGGCCGTCTCCGAAACATTGCGCTCGCACATTTCATAAACGCGCTGGATATGCTCCCAGCGCACGCGGTCCGCCGACATCGGGTTTTCAGGCACTTCAGCCTTTTCACCGGGGCGCTGCGTCAGCGCGGCATAGACGTCGTCTGCATCGGCCGGCTTGGCGAGATAATCGAGCGCGCCGAGCTTGACGGCGGTCACTGCCGTCGCGATGTTGCCATAGCCCGTCAGCACCACAATATGGGTGTCGTCACGCCGCTGGCGGATGGCTTCGATCACGTCGAGCCCGTTGCCGTCGCCGAGGCGAAGGTCGACCACGGCATATTTCGGCGGGGTCGCCTTGGATTTGGCAACGCCTTCCGCCACGGATTCCGCCGTCTCGACTGCAAAGCCGCGTGTCTCCATTGCCCGCGCCAGCCGGCGCAGAAAGGGACCGTCGTCATCGACAATCAGCAATGTAGCATCCGGGCCGATATAGGTCTCGGCATCCCCGGCCCCTGCTTGCGGGGCCACGCTTTCCTTATCCGTCATTTTATCTTCTATCCCGGCGACCATCCGCCTGCATATTCAACCAATTTTGACGATGGCAGTTTTAGGCCGCGAAAATCATTTTGTCGAATTACTGTCGATTAACACGCGCGGCCATTCGACGCGGACGCGCGCTCCCGGCGTCTCCGCATCGCGATTGCTAAAGGAAAGTGTAGCGCCAGAGCGTTCCAGCAAGGTCTTGGCGATGAAGAGCCCGAGCCCGAGCCCGCCTGCCGTGTCGTCGCGCTGGCGGGAGGTGACATAGGGTTCGCCGATCCGCGCCAGAATTTCCGGCGAGTACCCGCCGCCATCGTCCTCGATGATAATAGTCAGAGTTTCCGCGGTGTATTCCACCGTAACGATCACAGTCTTGCGGGCATAGTCGACCGCATTTTCGATGAGGTTGCCGAGGCCGTACATGATGCCGGCATTGCGTGACAGAACAGGCTCGCCCGCTCGCGGGCTCTTCTCGATGAATTCCAGGTTGATTCCGAATTCGCGGTGCGGCGCGATCACCTCTTCCATCATCGAGGAGAGCGTCAGCCGCCGCATATGCGCCTCGTCCTCGGAGGAGAGTGTCGTCAGCCGCCGCAAGATGTCGCGGCAGCGTTCGCTCTGGCTGCGTAGCAGAGCCACGTCCTCACGGAACCGGTCGTCTTCGCTGAGCTCCCGTTCCATCTCCTTGGCGACGACGCTGATCGTCGCAAGCGGCGTGCCGAGTTCGTGTGCGGCCGCTGCCGCTAGCCCGTCGAGCTGCGACAGATGCTTTTCCCGCTGCAGCACCAGCTCCGTCGCAGAAAGTGCATCCGCGAGCTGCGATGCCTCCATGGAGACGCGATAGGCATAGAAGGCGGCAAAGGCCATGGTGGAGGCGATGGAACACCAGACGCCGAGCTGCATCACGCTGTGCACGTTAACGGCAACACCCTCGTACCAGGGGAGCGGGAAGGGCGAGAAGGCGAGGCCGCTAATGCAGATCATCGCAAGTCCGATCAACGGCATGCTGTAGCGGATCGGCTGCGAGGCGAAGGAGATGATGACAGGCACGCAGACCAGCACCGAGAAAGGGTTGGCAAGCCCACCGGTGATCAGCACCAGCCCGCAGAGCTGCAGAAGATCGAGACTGAGCAGCGCGAAAGCCGCCGGCGGTTCCAGCCGGTGCGTCGGCGGATAGCGCAGCGTCAGGAAGAAGTTGATCCAGGCAAGGCAGGCGATCAGCACGCAGGACGGCAGGAGCGGCATCGGAAATTTCAGCCAGAAGGCAACGATCATCACCGTCACCGTCTGGCCGCCGACTGCCAGCCAGCGCAGGCGCACTAGTGTCTGCAGCCTTAGCCGCCGGCTGGTATGGTGGCCCTCCTGTGCCTTCATTTCGGCTTCGGAGAGTTTTTCCAGTCCCCAGAAGAAGCGTGCCATCGTCAGGTCCCCCTCGGCTTGGCGCGTGTCGTCGGCAAGGCCTCGGCCGGATCTTCCGGCCATGGATGCCTGGGATAGCGGCCGCGCATGTCGGCGCGGACATCCTTCCAGGATCCGGCCCAGAAGCCCGGCAGGTCGCGCGTCGTCTGGATCGGGCGATGTGCCGGCGATGTCAATTCCAGCACCAGCGGCAATCTACCGCCGCCGATGGCCGGATGCTGCTTCAGCCCGAACAGCTCCTGCACGCGGATGGTCAGCTGCGGCTCCTCGCCGTCATATTGTATGGGATGGCGCTGACCGGTGGGCGCCTCGAAATGCGTCGGCGCCATCCGGGCGAGATCGCGCTGCAGCTCGTGCGGCACCAGCGACATCAGTCCATTGGAGAGTCCGCCGGCCGAGATATCGGAGAGGCCGCGCACATCGCTTTGAAACGGCGTGAACCATTCGTCGAGTCGGGCAAGCAGTGCTTCATCGCTCATGTCGGGCCAGGGCTCGCCGATCGTCCTGTATAAGAAGCCGATCCTGTCCCGCAGCTGCATCGCTTCCTTGGAAAAAGGAAGGACGTCAATGCCGAGTTCGCGAATACCTTCGGCCAGCGCTTTCGCCGCCTGTTCACCGAAGGGGCGGGGCAGGGGCGTTTCCTCGAAGATGATGGCGCCGAGCCTTGTCGCCCGCCGCGCCCGCACCTGTCGGCTCGCTTTATCGAAAAAGCTTTGATCTTCGGTGCGGATCTCGCCCGGCAAATGCTCTTCGACATCGGCGCGGGAAATCTCCGCCGCCGCCAGAATGCGCGCCTGCGCCGCACGTCCGGTCAAGTCGGCAATGACAAGCATCTGCGATCCTGCCAGCCGCTCGGTCTCCGGCAGCTCCGCGCCGCGCCCATTGGCCATGACGAATCGCCCCCGCCCCCCGCGCTGCAGCGCGATGCGATCGGGAAAGGCATGCAGCAGCAGCGAACCCGCAAGGGAAGGGGCCGTGGATACAGCAACGCCCCTGCCGCCGGCTGCGGACGCAAACCGCCCCGCCAGCCGGCGTGCGGCTTCGGCCCGTTCACCCTTTTCCGTCTTGAAGCGACGCAGCCTTTCCTCAAGATCGATGCTCTGGCCGCCAAGCCCTTGTTCCGTCAGCAGCACAGCAAGCAGCGCCGCCTCCCGCGCCTGGCCGAATTCGCCAGCGGAAATCACCATGGCCGCCAGTCGCGGAGGTAGGGCGAGCTCGCGCATCAGCCGGCCGCGCGCCGTCAGCCCGTTTTCCGCATCAAGCGCTCCCAGCTGCCGCAGCAGGGTCCGCGCCTCGGCGAGCGTCGTTGCCGGCGGTTGGTCGACGAAGGCAAGCGTTGCCGGATCCTGCACGCCCCAATGGGCGAGATCGAGCGCCAGGCCTGAAAGGTCGCTGGAAAGGATTTGCGGCGGCGTAAAGGCCGGAAGCGCCGCGGTCTGCCCCGGATGCCAGAGCCGGATGGCAATGCCGGGCTTGGTTCGCCCGGCACGGCCGGCGCGCTGATCGGCCGAAGCACGCGACACGCGCACCGTTTCCAGCCGCGTGATGCCGGTCGAAGCCTCAAAGACGGGCAGCCGCTGCAATCCGCTGTCGATGACGATGCGCACACCGTCGATAGTGATCGATGTCTCGGCGATCGAGGTTGCCAGCACGATCTTGCGTGTGCCCTGCGCGGCTGGCCTTATCGCCGCATCCTGTTCCTTCTGGCTGAGGTTGCCATAGAGCGGCGCGATCATCGTCTCCGACCCGAAGCGGCCTTCAAGCCGCTCCACTGTGCGGGTGATTTCCGCCTGACCGGGCAGGAAGGCGAGGATGGAACCCTGTTCGCTCGCATGCGCGTTAAGGATCGCCCGCATCACCGTATCCTCGATCCGCTCTCCCGCTGGCCGATCCTGATGGCGGATATCGATCGGAAAGCTGCGGCCCATGCTTTCAATCACAGGCGGATGGTCGAGGAGTGCTGCGACGCGCTCCACATCGAGCGTTGCAGACATAACAAGGATGCGCAGATCGTCGCGCAATGCCGATTGCACGTCGAGCGCCAGCGCCAGGCCGAAATCCGCATCCAGCGAGCGCTCGTGGAATTCGTCGAAGATGACGGTGGAGATGCCTGACAGTTCGGGATCGTCGAGGATCATCCGCGCGAAGACACCCTCCGTCACCACCTCAATACGGGTCTTGGAAGAAATGCGGTTGTCGAGGCGCATGCGATAGCCGACTGTATCGCCGACCTGTTCGCCAAGTAGCGAGGCCATGCGGGCAGCAGCGGCCCTTGCCGCCAGCCGCCGTGGTTCCAGAAGAATGATCCTGCCATCGCCGCGCCAGGCCTGCCCTAAGAGATAAAGCGGCACCAGCGTCGTCTTGCCGGCGCCGGGCGGCGCGGAGAGTACCGCGCGCCGCTCTCTACTGAGCGCGGCGCCAATATCGGCAAGCACATGCGAGACCGGCAGCTCCGGCAATAAAGGCACTCTATATGTCACGCCGGCTGGCTCCACATATGTTTATGGGCGAAAGCGGGAGTTTGCGGGTTCGACGCGGCGCGCGCCGCCTTTTATCGAGAGGCACCATATCTGCTCCCTTCAATCTCTCGATGTCTATTAGGTCCTGGGTGTTCGGCTGGCAATGAGAGCGGATCCATTGCTTGCAACAGGGCGCAAGCAGCCCTTTGGGAGTGGCTATCTGGACGATTCCGGCAGGCGACGTAAAATGAATCCTGAAATCGCCGCCAATCGCGAAAAAATCTCCAGGATTTCAACGACACTTACAAATCCACGTTTAAAATCAAGCTCTTACAAAAATGTCAGAATTTTTACAGTCTGAGTGTTGACTTGGTTCGGAGGTAGGGTCTATAAGCCCGATCACTGACGAGGGCGGCGGCGCTGCTGGCGACGAAGACCTTCGCTCTAGTGTTTCCTGGATTGGCTGCGATGCTG
>NZ_JACHYY010000006.1:0-396081 GCF_014193155.1 Rhizobium sp. BK098
CCGGTCTTCGCATCGGCCTCCTGCTCAAGTCCCGCCGCCGCAGCCTTCACGGCCTCGATCACCGAAGCGGCTGCCTTCTTCCCGTCGATCACTGTCGTCACGCTCGTCTCCCGATCATGAATTCGCTGGCAATCTACAAGCCATCCACTCCATGGAATGGCCTGCAAACGCCCTATGGTGTCTGAAAGCGGTAATTGCAAGGGAAAACGATGAGACGATCAGGCGCGGTCCGGATGTCTGCGTACAGCGTAGGTTTCGACCTTGGCACGCAGCGATGCAAGCTCTTGGCGGATGAGGCCCCACTCGTCCGCAATATCGAGCCGATCCGCATCATGGACGAGAGCAGCCGGTGGTTCAGGTGCGATCGCCGGCAATAACTGAGGCTCCAGATCATCCTCATGGCGAAAAGCGTAGGCTTCCGGCATGGTGCTTTCGTCAGCTGCCTGATCTTCTGTCGGCGCGGCACCAGCCAGCCATTTGCGCAGGAATACGGCGCAGAGTGCCAGACCAAAACCTATGAGGAAACCGACAGCCTGATTGCTCACGAGCCGGTTATCCAACGGGGCGGCGGCCGCGACGGCCTGGGACAATACCGTCAGCGGCGGCCTGACTTCGGAAATCGTCATGCCAGCATTCTGCTGATCGGCCTCGTAGCGGGTCTGCGCTGTCGTCACGGCATCCTGCAGTTGCCCGAGGCGAGCGAGGTCCACATCACTCCCCGTCTGACTGAAAGCCGTCATTTGCGCCGAGAGAGCGGTCTGCTTTTCCAGAGCCGCTTTCACGTCCGCCTCGCTGCTGACGGCGAGCCGCTGCAACTGACTGCGCATATTGGCCGCGAGATCATCGACCGTTGCCTGTTGCGCCAGCAGGCGGGGATGGCGCGGGCCGAGCTGCACAGAAAGCTGTGTCAATTGTGACTTTGCGGCGTTGTAGCGGCTGCGCAGGTCATCAAGACCTGGCGACGAAAGATCGCCCGACAATGCGCCACTCAGCACCGATGCCGGCGTCGCCGATTTGACAGCTGCGAGACGGGCCTTGGCGGTGCGTAACGCCAGATCGGCTGCCTTTATCTGCACATCCAGCTGCTGACGCTGCCGCCGGAGTGTCTCGGCCGCGGTAATCCTGTCTTCGCCATAGCGCGTCTTGAATTCGGCAAGGGCGGCAGAGGCGCGATCGAGTTCCTTGCGGCTGCGATCGATCGCCATTTCAATCCCGAGCGACGTACCGGCTGCCTTCGCAACACTCGGATCATAGAGGGTTGCGATAACCAGCCGGTTGGCAATATCGGCCGATCTGGCGGGATCGCCCGACGTAACGATCAGGCGCAGCAGACCCGTCTGACTATCGATCTCGACGGCAACGTCTTTGCGCAGCGTGGCCTGCGCGCGCGACGGCGCATCGGATGCGTTGCCGCTGCCGGAAAGCAACTCGACGGCAACGCCGAGGGCACCCGCCCGGCTGCCGGTAAATTCCGGATCGCGATCAAGCTTCATCCTGGCAACGACGTCGGACAATACGGACGGAGCGACGACCCGCTTTGCCGCAACATCCAACAGGGCCTGACGCGCGCGGCCATCGCCTTCCGCATGGAGCACTGCCTGCGAGACATAACGCGGCGGCGGCGCAAGCAAGATGGGAACGACCGCCCCCATCAGCGCGGTTGCGGCGACGAAACTGAGCGCACGGAGGCTGAGAGACCGGCGCCCAGTCCACGACATGTGTTCAACGGCAACGGGAGCGGAGCCGATTTGCGGCGGAAGCTCCGGCATGCCCTCAAGCAGATCGGGCACGAATTCCAGCAAATCGGGCGCCGGTTCCGATACCCGTTCCGGCAACCGGCGGCGTTCCGCATAGTAGACGTCGGAGATATTTCCGGCCTGTGCGGCTGCTAGCGCGCGCTCCTGCGATCTTCTATGGCCGGACACCGGATAGGGGTCGCCATTCAAACGTCTGCGCAGGATGGCACGCAGTTCCGCATCACGCGGATCGTCGGTGTTGGCAGCGCGCAGACCGATCGCACTACCCAAATCATCGTCTTCGCCATAAGGAGAGGCACGTGTTCCAGCGCGCTGCGAAACCTCAGAGGTTTGCGCGTCGTAGGGATAAAATCCGGTCCTGGCTTTGCTTTCAAACATGGCGGGCTATCTCGCGCACATGGTCGGAGACCAATGCAAATGGTTAACCCACTCTAAACTTTCATACCAAAGAAAGAGTTAACGCCAAGCCCGCAAATACCAAAGCATTTCCGCTTTTCTTCGAATCGCGAAAACGTTTTAAGCTCTTGTTTCTTTGCGCATTCCGGACGGAAAGCCGCTACTCACTTTTCCTGGAAATGCTCTAACTTGCCAATTTGTCCGGCGGAGCAATGCGCCGCTGCGGCAATGGATGCGGCTCTGCGCGAAGGACGCGTTCCTTGCGGCCGAACTGATGCCTGACAACCTGATAGAAGAACAGCGGTATGCCCAGCATATAGCGCCGCCAGAGCCTGCCCGGCTCCAACACGAGACGGAACAGCCACTCGCTGCGCATCGCGCGCACGAGGCTTGGCGCCCGCGGCACAGTCTCCGAAATGAAATCGAACAGGGCGCCGACGGTCAGGACAAGACGGGCGTGCTGCGGGCCGACATGCTCGGCGACCCATTTTTCCTGCAAGGGCGTGCCCATGCCGACGATCAGGACATCGATCTTCTGGCGGCTGATTTCCGCCGTGACTGCGCTACTCCGGGCCGGATCGAAGAAGCCGTCCGATACGACGACGAACTGGTGCCAGGGAGCATGCCGGCGAAATCTCTCGGCTGCCTTCTCAACAACAGAGCGCTTGCCGCCCAAGAGGCCGATCCGTTTTGGCCGCTCCATGAATGTCAGCAGCGCGGGCACGAAATCCGTACCGTTCAGATTGGCCGGGAAAGGTTCGCCATGAGCAACGCGTGAGGCGATGTCGAGGCCGACGCCGTCGGGAAGCACCAGATTGCGCTCGAGAACACTACGGTAGGTTTCATCGCGCAGCATGATAAGCATGTTATGCGCATTGACGAAAGAGATCGACGTCTGTCCGACCGGCAGGGAAGCGAGTTCGTTGACGAAGGTCAGCGCGTCATCCCAGTCGAGATCGCATACCGGCAGATCGAAGATCATGCGGCGTGACGCGGCGACGGCAAAATCGGCTACCTGGTTCAATCCAACACCCTCCTGCCCGGCATCGCTGACGCACATGATGCCAGTACGCATAAAGCGCATGCCCCTCACCGTTCATCGATGCGGCGACTGGGAGACATGGCTCGGAGGAGTTTATAGCAAGACAAATCCAACTTTCCGTTAGGAAGGAAGGTTGGATTTGCTGGAAGCTATCAGGAGTTTGTTAGGCATACCGATAGAATGTAAGAAATTGCTTACGTTTATCGCTTTGCCGTCCAGAGATCTCACTCGACCGGCACTTTGTCCTTTGCCGCGTCCTGCACGATCTTGACGGGTTTGACCGTCCTCTTGCCCACGGTTTCCCCGCCGTGGGTTTCTTCTTTGGAAAGATAGTCGAGCTGCTCTATCAGCACATCGGCGACATAGTCGCCACCAAGTCGCTCGTTCATCCGCTTTTTCAAATCAGCGCGAAAGGCGGCAATATCGAAATTCTGCGCATGAGCGATGTCGATCGTCTTGTTGCCGATCAACAGCGAAAAAAGTTCGTCCGTCGTCAGCTCCGGCAGGGGGATCTGCAGAGCATTTGCCTTGCCCTTCTCCATCATGAAGGAGATGCGCGTCAGGAAATAGCCGGTCACCTGGCCGTTGGCGATAACGGGAACGTTGATCGATTCGCCCTTGACGAGCTCCTGCTGCGCCTTTTTGGCATCGTCAGGGCTGATCGCGGGCGCCGTCGCCACCTGCACCGAAAAATAGACCGAGGCCAATGTTACGGCGCAGACCCACAGGCCGGTGATAACGAGCTTGATCATCCGGCCTCACGGACGCGGAATTGTTCCTGCGAATAGGTGCCGTCCCCATCGGCATTCTGCACGGCATTCTTCAAGATGTCGGCGACAGCACGAACCGCCTCGAGATGCGCCTCGACCCGACGAGCGTTCAGAACCAGCTTCTTCTTTAGATCATGCAGCTGTTCGATGTGGGCGGCGGCGAGATCAGCCGGATCGGTATCGCGAAAGAGCATCGACAATTCGTAGAGGCAGCGGCTCTTGTGTGCGTTCGATACCTTGAGATCGAATTCCGGGTCGCTGCCGATCCGGTTGTTCTCATTGTCGATAATCATCTCCAGGCGACCAAGGACAGACTTGATCCGATAGTCCTGCGACATCATTTCCATGTTTGTTACCTCGCTCATGCTTTCTGGGACGTCAACGAATTCTGGTTGGTGATGCTGGTGTTGCCGTCGTTATCGGCATTGGCAGCGGCCAGCGTCTTGCGCTGAAAATCGGTAATCGCGCTGAGCGCCATTTTCTTGTCGTTCTCGTCGGTCGCCGCATGGATGGCGCCGGTATTGCGCATCTTGTCGACCTGTTCCTTGTACATTTTTTCGGCGATGCCCACGCCTCCATTCTTGGAGATCGTATCGCCCAGCTGCTCGGCCATCATGCCCTTCCAGATCTCGCCGGCAGAACCTTTGCCGTAGAGCGTTTCGCTGCTCGGCAACATGTTCTTCACGAAGTTCTGCAGCACCATGGACTCGAACTTGCGATAGGCCTGCGGGACCTTGGTCCCGGCGACATGGGTATTGGCATTGGCAAGGCCCGCCTGGGTGGCGGCGCTGTTCATCGCATCCACCGTCGCACCGAAGCCGTTGCCGTTTTCGGCAAGGCTGGTGGCGGCAAAAGCGGCGCGGTTGGCGGCAAGCTTGGCCTGTGCAACCTCGACATCGGCGGGATTGGCGGCCTTGACGACATCAAGGACCAAATCACTCGGAGGCGAAATAGCCATGTCACGTCTCCTTCTGCTCTCGCATGCCCTGACACGAGCGGCTCAGCGCTCGTGTCAGGGCATGTCGAATCAAACTGTCAAAACGGATCGGCAACCCAACGCTGCGAATCCTGTTCCATGATCGCGATGATTATGGTTTTTGAACCTTGCTGGAGGCTGGCGTTGCACCGGCGAAGCGCTGGTCGATGATGTCGTAGACGGCATTGTCGTCCGCCTCCCGCGTTTCCAGCTCGCGGGCATCCTTCATGTGCTCTTCCAGCCTGTCGCCCTTGGTGCGCTCCTGCTGCACCTTCATCTGAATGAGCGTCTGGATGCTTTCCAGCTGCTGGTCCCGGATCATCAGGCGGCCATAGCGCTCGGCGTAATGGATCGAGAATGCCATGTGAACGGGATCAACGGAGCCGATGGCGACCATGACCCGCTCCATCGATTCGGTGACTTCCGACCGCTGTCGGGTGGTATCGGCCAGCTCGCTTTCCGCCATCCGTTCCAGATGGCGCTGTACCGCGACGAGGCGCTTCAGTTTTTCGGACCGGTTTTTCTCAGCCATCGCTACCTACCCGCCGGTCGCCTTGTTCCGGCTGCACTCGAATCGGTGTTCGCCCTTGTGTCATTACGGCTAATGCCCGTTGAAGACAGTCAGGAACGCATTGGAAAACTGACTGACCAACGCCGCAATACTGACATAGAGCATAAACAGCCCTCCCATCAGCAGATAGGGCGTGGAAATGAAATAGATCGGGATCTGCGGCGCCAGCTTGTTGATGAAACCGATCGAAATCTGAAACATCAGGCCGTAAAGAAGGAAAGGGCTTGCCAGCCGCAGCATGATGAAGAAGGTCGTCGCAAGCGTGTCGGTGATGGAAATCAGTGCCGCGCGCGGCTCGATATGCCCTCCGAAGGGAATGACCGAATAGGAATCGACCAGCGCCTGCAAAACATAATGGTGAAAGTCGAGAATGAAGAGGATCATCAGCCCGCAAAAACTAATGAGGCTGGTGAGCGATGTCTCATTCGATTCCTCGACGAGGTCGGCACCGCCGGGCGCATTGAAGCCGATCAGCATTGATATGACCGTGCCGGTAAACTGCAGGCCCAGCGTGTAGATGCGAGCCATCATCCCATACATCAATCCGATGACGGTTTCGGTGAAGATGAGGCCGATATAGTTCGCATCGCCCTTCGACACCTCAGGATAGATCGTGTTCCAGAGCAACGGCAGGATCGCCATCGTCAGGGCCGCGGAAAGCAACAGCCTGATCTGCGGGGGAACGCGGCCAGAGGAAAATCCCGGGAGGACCATCATGCAGCCGCCGATGCGACAGAAGGCGACGAACAGCGCCAGAATGGTCCCCTGGGGATCTGATATCATGAAATCGAACCTAGAATCTTGATCTCGATCCCCTTGGCCAATTCCACATGCGACAGGACCGGAAGCGTCGCGAACAGGCGTTCGATGATCATGCGCACATAGGAGCGCGTTTCCGGCGACGTGACAAGAACGAAGGGCATGCCCCGGTCCATGTATTCACGGATAACTTTGCCCGCCTGCTCGCTGAACTCTTCCAGGCTGCGCGGATCGATATCGAATTCGACGACTTCGCCCTTCTGGTCGCGCTTCAACGCCTGATGGAAGATGAGGTCCCATTTGCTGCCAAGGCGCAGGACGCGCAGCACGCCGTTATCGGCCAGATCGCCGCAGAGCTGCTGCGCCATGCGGACACGCACATGCTCAACAATCTGCTCGGTCTTGCGCACATGCGGCGCCAGTTCCGCAACGGCTTCGAGGATGAGATGCAGGTTGCGGATCGAGACACGCTCGGCAAGCAGCAGCTTCAACACGGCCTGCAAGCCGGAATAGGACATATGCGACGAGCAGATTTCGTCGGCGAGCTTCTTGTATTCCGGATCGAGACGGTCGATCAGGACCTTCACGTCCTTATAGGACAGCAGCGCCGGCAGGTTGTTGCGGATGACTTCGCTCATATGGGTGAGCACGACGGAGACATTGTCGATTGGCTGGAAGCCCTCGCGCTTCAGATCCTCGGCAAAGGCTTCGAGGACAGAGAAGGCCGGCATGCCGAAAGCGGGCTCGCGGATCTCGTCGCCCGGGACGGTCGGCTTGCGGCCGGAACCGGTGACGACGAGCACTTCGCCGACGCGCAGCATGTTGGAGGCGATCGTCGTGCCATGGATGCGGATCTGGTACGACTTGTCGGCAATCGCCATGTCGTCGATCACCTTGATCTCCGGCACGACGAAGCCGTATTGCGTCGCGAACTTCTTGCGCATCTTGCCGACGCGGAAAGCCAGTTCCTGATGGGCGCCGAGCAGACGGGTGGAGACGATCTTGCCGAGCGCCAGTTCGATCTCTGCGGTCTTCAGCACCGATTTGACCGAATCCTTTTCCATTTCCTTCGTCTGCATCACCTTCTGCTCTTCGGCGTCGCGGCGAAGCTTGTTCTCAGCTTCGATCTGGCGCGGAATGAACCAGGCGCCGGCGGCCATCAGACCGCCGAGGAAAACGAAGGGAAGGAAGGGCATGCCGGGCATGATGGCCAGGATGCCCATGAGGACCGCAGAGACGGCGAGCGCGCGCGGATAGCCGCTCAGCTGATTGACGACGGCCTGGTCGGTCGAGCCAGAGGTACCACCGCGCGAAACGAGGAGGCCGGCAGCGAGCGAGACGATGAGGGCCGGCATCTGCGACACCAGACCGTCGCCGACGGAAAGCTTCACGAAAACGTCCGCAGCCTGGCCGATCTGCATGCCATGACGGAAATAGCCGATGATGATGCCGCCGAAGACGTTGATGCAGGTAATCAGAAGACCGGCAACCGCGTCACCACGTACGAACTTGGACGCACCGTCCATCGCACCGAAGAAGGAGCTTTCCTCTTCCAGTTCGCGGCGGCGACGCTGCGCTTCCTTCTCGTCGATGAGACCGGCCGAAAGGTCGGCGTCGATCGCCATCTGCTTGCCGGGGATGGCATCCAGGGTAAAGCGGGCGCCGACTTCGGCGATACGCGTCGCACCCTTGGTGATAACGATGAAGTTGATGGTGATGAGGATGAGGAAGACGATCAGGCCGATGACGAAATCGCCCGACATGACAAGGCTGGAAAAACCGGCAATGACGCCGCCGGCGGCATCATGCCCTTCATAACCGTGCGAAAGGATGACGCGGGTCGTGGCGATGTTCAGCGCCAGGCGCGTCATCGTGGCGATCAGCAAGATCGTTGGAAAGGACGAGAATTCCAGCGGCTTCTTGATCCAGAGCGCCACCATGAGGATCAGCACGGAAAAGGCGATCGAGAAGGCCAATCCAAGGTCGATCAGAAACGGCGGAATCGGTAGGAACAGCACGCACAGGATGACCATGATGCCGAGGGCAAACCCGATATCGCGGACGCTAGGATTGGCTTTGGGGAGTGCTATTGCGGGTGGTTGTGCCATCGACCGGTTCCGTCTCTTCATGAGAGGAGGCAAGCGGCTGAACCGCCTGCCCTATTGGAACCGACCTCTAAAGGCCGAAGCTTGCGCGAGCATGGCCGATGCCATCGATGCGCGTGATCCGGAGGCCGAAATGGCCTTCAGATTTATCCTAGAAACCCGATTGAATGCGGGAGAAGACGAGATTGGTGAAGATTGAAATCTGCGCACCGACGAATGGCGCCGAGATGCCGATCGTGACCATGACGGCGACGATCTTCGGAACGAAGGTCAAGGTCGCCTCCTGCACCTGGGTGAGCGCCTGAATCAGCGCGATGACCAGACCGACGACCATGGCGGCGATGACAGCCGGACCGGAAGCCACAAGCACTGTCCAGATTGCCGCCTGGAAAATATCCAATGCATCGGCTTCATTCATAATCTGTCCGCTCCCGGTTCAGCGGCACGTCATGTGCCGCTGGTCTGATCCGTATTCGACGACGAATCACTGTTGCTACTATCGCTCGACGTGGGCGAGGTATCAATGGTCGTGCCCGCCGGAGCGATCGTCACGCCGGCCTGGATCAGAATCTTGTCGCCGGCATTGGTTTCGGCAATGATACCGTCCGTATAGACGCTTACCTGCTTGATCGTGCCGGTGGTCTTGCCGTCGGCGCTCATGATCTGCTTGCCGATGTAATCCGAGGCCTGCGAGATCCACTGGTTCTGCAGCACGGTTTCCAGATGCGAGTTCGTCTGGATCTGCTGCTCCACCTGGGAGAAGCTCGCCAGCTGGGAAATCTGCTGGCTGGCATCCATCGGACTGGTCGGATCCTGGTTCTTCATCTGCGCGATGAGGAGCTGCAGGAAATCGTTGTAGTTCAAAGTAGCCTTTGAGGATGCGGCGGCAGCATTGCTGGCAGTGTTCGGAGAGTTGGTGCTGCTGGCGACGCTATCTACCGCTGCCATGGAGCGATCTCCCGGCGGATGTGCTCGATCGTTGCCGCCGGCATTTCCTGGCTGTTCAGAATCTGATCCTCTATCGCGTACAGGCTGCGGATCGCCTTCAGCGCGTCAAAGGCGCGGCCGGTGGAGACAAGCCCGTCGATGCGCTTGAGTTCGGCCAGCACTTCCTCATTGTGGAAGCACGACAGCAGCATGACGATCGATTTGCGGAACATCGCCGTCGACTGCTCCTTGCCCTCAGGATTGATAAGGATCATCTGCGCGATGAAATAGAGCTGGCGCAGAGGCGTTGTCGCCTCCTCGGGCTGAAGCACGTGGTTTTCGAGCAGGAATGTCACATCATTCAGGAACTCCAGAGCAACCTTGCGATCGACACGCAGGACGGCCCCGTTGATAAAGATCTTTTCCCCGGCTTTGAGCGATATGCGAAGCGTACTTTTCATTTAAGTCCATCCCTGATGATGGTGGTGACATCTATGATGCCTTGATAATTTTCCGACTGGCGCAGCCGAATTCGATCGCATTCCTTCAAAATCCAGATGGCAATCGAGATAAGGTTGGCACGCAGTTCGACATTGAGCTGGTTCTCCGGGCTTTTAAGGTCGTCGACGAAGCTCACCCATACGCGACGCGTATAGAAGAGAGCCTCGATCGCTTCACGACCGTATTTTTCCGCATCGCGGGCCGCGGAGAGAAGAGCTATCGACCGGTCCAGAACTTGCCGTTCTCGTTCCTTGGCGTCGGCCACAGCGTCCTGCATGACTTCCGCATATGAGAACTGATACATTCATGCATCCTTCCTGGTCATTACGTCCCTTTGATCATCAAAGGTAATTTACAAGGCTTAACTGCTGGATCTTGGAAACAATAGTGTAAGCCGTTTGGAGTTGCGTCTGGAGACTGTTGACCTTGGTCGACGCCTCGTAGGGGTCGACCCCGGTCAGGTCGCCAATGCTCGTGGTGAGAATGGTCTTCTGAGCGTTGAGCGTCGTATTCGCATCCGAAAGGCGCGACTGCGACAGGCCGAGCTGGCTTGCCTGGCTGTTCAGCCCGTCAACCGACTGACGCGTATAGCTGATGGCCTGCTTCGTGACCGCGTTCACGGCGCTCTGATTGAGACCGGGAGGCGTGCCCATGAGCGCGTTGGTCACGCTGGTCGCCAGCGCCAGATACCGAATGCCGGACGAATTCGCATTCGTCGAGCTTTCGATGACTTCCGAATTGCTGATACGACTGGTCATATTCTGATCGGACGCACTCGACCAGCTCGACCAGCTGGGGTCGGACGTGAACATCGGCTCGACCTTGGTCTTGATGAAATCCGTTATCTGGTCTGCGGATATGGTCGCTGCGGTTACCGCCGGCGACTGGGCGGCCATGTAGGTCGTCAGTGCCGATTGAATAGCCGCGTTCGTTGTAGCGGATTGATCCGTCATCGGCTGAACGTCGGTGTTGGTTCCGGCAAAGAGATATTCGCCGTTCACCATCGTATTGGCGGAAGCGATGACGTTCGACAGGGTCGATGACGCCGCCTGCTGCGCCAGGGCGACGCTGCTGCCGTCGGTGTTGCCGCTCAGCGCCACCAGTTGATCCATCAGCTTCTGCGCCTGCGTGCCCATGCCGGTCAGGGCGGTCTGCGAGGTTGTCATCCGCTGGTTGGCAATGGAATTGCTGCTGAGGATCGAGTCGATACGGGACACTTCCCGCGTCAGGTTCACATTGAGCGACGTGCTGCCGCCGAGCGAAACACCGATATCGGCGTAAACGCCAGTGGTCGCCTCCGTAGAGGCGCTCGTCATCTCATTTTGCGCCTGGCGGACGGTCTGCCGCATGGCATTCTGAATGGCTGTGCTCGAAATGAAAGAGAGTTTCATGGCTTAGCTCGCAAGGTCCAATACAGCTTGAAGCATCTGGTTGACGGTGTTCAGTATCTTTGTTCCAGCCTTGTAGGACTGCTCAATATCCATCATCAGTGTCAGCTCTTCATCGAGACTGACACCGGTCGCATTCGAATAGGCGCCCGAAGAGCGCGAAAGAGCGGCGGACGTATTTTCCGCCGCGGTCGTCGCCGTGCTGCGCTGGCCTTCCAACCAGCCAATGGAGCTGGCTGAATAATCCATCAGGCTGGCATTGGTGCTGGAGCCTGCGGTAGGATCGAACGCCATCTTCGCATTCATTGCCGTAATGAAGGCATCAAGCTGTGTGGAATAGCCGCTGCCGCCGCTGGTATTCTTCGTATAACCGGTCTCAGTCGCGCTATTATTGATACCACCATCCCGCAGCAACGTGGGGTCGCCACCTTGGGATGTGATTAATTTCGAATTAACGGTGATCGAGCCGGCCAAGCCAGTGACCGCGGTCCCGCTGGCAGGAATAGTGCCGCCACTCCAGGTAAAAAGACCCGGCAATGTAGGCTTGGAAGGATTGCTGTTCGTTTCCGCAAAGACCGTAACCAACCCTCTGGCGATCTCATCGAGCTGCTTCTGGTAGGTCGGCGCAACGTCGTCACGGATCTGAAGCGCCGCCTGCAGAGTGCCCTGCGCCGTCGTATTCGCACTCTGGCCCGGGGTCAGAGCAACGCCGTCGATATAGACGCTGTTGCCGGGGACCGGAGTGGCCGCCGTATACGTATCCGTCGACTTGAACGTCACCGTGCGCGGAATGGTCTCGAACAGAGTCGTTCCGCTGCTGGTATAGAGCGCCATGTCGTTGTTGCCGCGCGTCACCGTCGTCACGCCAACGATCTTCGAGATCTGGTTCAGTATCGAATCGCGCTGATCCATCGCGTCGGCAAGCGCGCTCGACGTGGGATTGGCAGCCGCCGTGGCCGATTTTACCGCCTCGTTGGCCGTCTGGAACTGCTTGAGAAGGCTATTCAGCGTATCGACGTCGGACTTGATCTGCTTGTCGGCGTCGGCGCGGGCGCCCTGTACCGCCGTCGTGGCATTGTTGAGAGATGTGGCCAGGCTCTGGGCTGCATTGATCGCGGATTGGGCCGCCGTGGCATTGGACGGCGATCCGGCGTAATTTTGCATCGCATCCTGAAATGCAGACAGATAGGTCGCCGGCGCAATTTCGTTGTCGTTGCCGCCAATCGTTGCCGACTGAAGATTGCTGTAGGCGTTCAGGAGCAGTTGCTGCGCCGAATCCGACGACGCCGAGCTGAGATAGGCCTTCTGCAGTGCAGGTTCACTGCTGCGCGAGATCTGCACCACCTGTGCGCCGGCCATGTCGGTGGTCAACATTGCCTGGCGCCGCGAATAATTCGTATTGTTGGCGTTGGCGATGTTGTTCGACACCACGCTGCTCTGCGTGCCGGTATTATTGAATATTGCCTGCGCGTTGTTGAGAGCTGTTGTAAGCGACATGACTGACTCGATACCCTATTCGTTTAGCGCGGCAGATCGGCCGAGGACGCTGGAAATGTCGGAATAGCCTGTCGGAGCGAGGCCGGCGAAATAGACCAGATTGTCGTTGGCAACGGACGGACGGCTCCCCCAGAGAATCCGCGCACATTGATACGGCGGTCAGAAGCGGCGCTGAGGCGGGCTGCCTCTGCACTCACTTCCGCAAACGCGGTCTCTCTGCTGCCGAAATTCCTCATCTGGAATCCTCGTTATCCTTCATACGACTGAGAGTAGGTGGCGGGCCTTGCGTGAAGCTGTCTGAGAAAACGAAAAAACGATCATCGCGAAAAGCGTCGTCGCAAGTCTCGTGCGAGAGATATCACCGCTCGTTATTACGCCGTGGATGGTAAGGGAAGGCGCACTTATTCTTGCTGTGATTGTCCCGCGCACTGCAAAAGAATAAGCCCGGAAATCAAGGGATTTCCGGGCTTATCAGCAGGCTTTAACATCTGGAATGCACGACTGGCAGTATCAGCTCCAGTCGATGCAGTAACCAAGGAAGCGTTTGGAATCGACCGGATCGAAACCGAGCTTCTTGCGCAGCTTCTTGCGCAGCTTGGAAATATGGCTTTCGACGACGTTCTCTTCGACATCCTCGTCGAAGATGCCGTAAATGGCGTTGAAGATCTGGGTCTTCGTCACGCGGCGACCGCGATTGGCGATCAAATATTCGAGGATGCGGCGCTCGCGGCGCGGCAGGGCAAATACGGAACCGTTTATTTCCGGATCGCGGCCATCGGCGAAGACGCGGATGGGGCCGATATCGGTGTAGTTGTTGATCGCCTTCAACCGGCGGCGGATCGCCGCCGCCCTGGCCAGGATTTCACGAGGATGGACCGGCTTGCGCACGACATCGTCCACGCCGCAATCAAAGAGTGCAAGCGTGGCTTCCAGCGAAGGCTGGTCGCTGACCGCGATGACAGG
Organism: Rhizobium sp. BK098; assembly: GCF_014193155.1. Classification (NCBI taxonomy): domain Bacteria; kingdom Pseudomonadati; phylum Pseudomonadota; class Alphaproteobacteria; order Hyphomicrobiales; family Rhizobiaceae; genus Rhizobium; species Rhizobium sp. BK098. Next base: position 13,653 of record NZ_JACHYY010000006.1, read on the forward strand.
TGCCGCCGTCCGGTCGCGAATCGCCCTCGGAAGCTCGAGCACTTGCTGCCCCTGTCCGATCAGGAAGGCTTCGACCGCAGCAATGTCGCCCTCTGCCGCGGTCGAGACCCATTCGCTAAACTCACGCGGATCAAATCCCGTCGAAGGGATGCCCTCGCGCCCAAAGAGTGATGTGTATCCGTCTTTAACGAGCTCTCGCTCATCAACCACTACGATCATTCGTCCGCCTCCGAATCAGTGTGGTGTTTCGATGACCTATGGGTACGAATCGGGCGAATCACGAACAACTGTCGGAAATGAGTGACGGAAATTAATAATTGATTAACCATAAGGGTGCGATTTGCACTATATGTAGTATGCGCCTGGAGTTTTACACCGATAAAAAACCTGTTAGCAAGCGTATGATTAACACTTCCATTTTAGGCAAAACCACGGCAGTCAACCGCTTCGATTGGGTTAGTGCCGACTAACCGGATACCGTACTCAACCTATGGGTGCTTAATCCCGACAAAAGGTCGCCGCGTTTGGCGTCCATTTTCCATAACCGGTGGCGACCAGATTGGCGATCACGCGGCAGACATAGACCTTCTGGGCGGGGTCATTGTTCGGGCCGGCATGGTATCTTGCTACCGCCATAGTCCAGGTCTCATGCCTGTCATGCAGATTGCGGAGAAACTTTGCGGCATATTCAACATTGCTGCGCGGATCGAACATGGCGTCGACGGAAGTAAAGTTTTCGCCATGAAAATACTGATTGATCTGCATGCAGCCGACATCGATGAGCTTTGCCCCACTCTGCCGTGCAGCGGCAAATACCTGCAGAGCGGCCCCTTCCGACGGCGGGAAGATCGGCCGTCCCTCGACATTGAGCGCATAGGGATAAAGCGACCCCTTGCGACCCGTTTCCGTCAGACCGACGGAATAAAGGATCCCTTCCGGTATTCCGTATTTTGCGGCAGCGGACTGGATTTCGCGTTCGCAAAGACCTGCGGCACCGTTGTCCGGCGGCGTCGGATTGCCTGATGCCCGGACCTCAGAGGTAAACCGCACCAGAGTGAGAACGCTGCAAGCCACCACCAGCGCCGTCCTCAACGCTGCGCTCAACCGAACTGCGATTGCCATCGTTTCCATTTGCCTGCTGCCCTGAATAATTCTGGCCCCTGGAGCGCGCGTCGCCCCCCTGCCCCTGGTTCAACAGGGACTGCTGCTGCGGCTGGTTCGATCCGGAATTACGGCCGCCATCCGACTGCTGGTCGGCATTGGACGCCAGGGTGACGGTGATGCTATCGACCTGATAGCCTTGCGCGCGTAGCGCATCGACCATGCGGCTCTGATCGGCATGAAGCTGCCTGTAGGCTTCGCCGGTCTGCACCTTCAGATCGACGCTCAGCTGGTCTCCGGAAAGCCGCATGGTTGCCGTAACGTCGCCGAGATTGTCCGGACGCAGCTGGATCTTCAGCGTGTTGACAACCTTGCCGGTGCTCGTCAGGTTTGCGGCATTGGAAAGCGCCGAGCCCGGCTGCATCGCAGCCGACCATTCGCGGTCGCCCGTCAGGCTTCCGGCGACCAACGCCGAGTTGGTGGCAAGCCCGAGATAACGACGCGAATCCAGTACGGTCACTGCCACGGCATCGCCGCCCGCAGCAGCGCCGACTTTGACATCGGCAACGTCATCACCGCTCTTGCTGATCGACAGGTCGAGCGCGCCGCCGCGGCCATCCGCCCGCGTCAGGCGGAACGTCTGTGCGCCATCCGTTCCCTTGCCGTCATCCGGCAACGTCACAGCCGTGTCTGCGGCATCATTCGCAAATGCCGCCTTGCCTGATGACAATGTCTGGACCTTGGCATCGTCTGCCGTCTTGCCTGCCTGAACCGCGCTGCCCTGCGCCGTGCTAACCTGCGTCGCAACGACGGGCTGCGCAACGTTCAGCAGCGACAGGGCATCGGAAATCGTATTGGCCGGCAGGCTGCCTTGCGTCGACGCAGACTTACCATCATCCGCCGCCTGGACATCCTTTCCATCCTTCGCGCCAGACGTCTTGCCGTCGCCCTTGACCGGTGCGGTCTGACTGTTCGCAGTCGCGACATCGGCCAATTGCTGCGCGATCTCGGCAAGCTGGTCGAGTGCGGCAGACTGCGCCGGCACTTTGGTGGTATCGGTCGTGGGCATGGCCGGGTCTGTGGCTGCCGTAGGTTGATCGGCTCCGGTGGATGTTGCGCCAGTCCCACCCGCCGCTGCGGCTGCATTCTGCAGCGCGATCAGCGATTTCGAGAGCGACGCGGCGCCGGCAGGCTGCGAAGCTTTCGCGCCCTTGGCCAGGCCGGCGAGATTGGAAAGGTTGGCTCCGGAGGTATCGATCATCCCAACTCCGGCCTTGGTGCTGTCGTCGAAGGAGAGAGCTGCCGCGGAGGAATTTCCCACGACCGTCTGTGCCGCACTTGCATCCTTATCGGCAGTCGTGTCCGCATTGGCGGAGGTATCGGCACCGGCATCGGAGCTTGAAGATTTGCCGCCATTGCCGAGCGAGCTCGTCAGCGCATCAATAAAACCCTTGCCGTCATCCTGCTTCGCCGAGCGGCCGCCTTTGGCAACCGCACGAATATCCGCCCCCGATGGGGCGCCGGACACACCAATGTCGTTCATATCAATGACTTTCCTGCTTCAACAGGCCGTCGATGGCATCCAGCTTCGAGCGGCTCGTCGTGACGAATGCGTTGAACGAAGAGTCGGCCTCCTGCCGCCCTCCCTCCGGGGCGGGAGCCGCGTTTGCCGAGGCTCCCTGCTCAACACCCGCCGTGCCGGGAGATTGGCTTCCCGCTTGATTCGTCACAGCAGCATCGTGTTCAGTCTTCTGTTGGTTGGGCAGGTTAGGAAAACTGCCTTGCCCGAGGCTTGCAGCATCGGGTGTTCGCAATATCTCCGCCGCGACGGCCTTTGCGGCGTCGCGCAATGCGCGGTCGCGCGCATTCAGCTCGCCCGCCGGCATCTGGTTCACATCGTCGATCGCCGCCTTCAGTTCGGGCGTGGATATGCCCGCCACGCCGCCATAGAAATTAGCCAGCGCACCAAAGGCATCGCCGCCGTCATTGGAGATCGCCTGGGCACGATTGGCCGCCAGCGCGGCAAGATCGGCCTTGCCGGCGATCGCGGCCCGGCGCGCCATGCGCAGATAGATCTCCCGCTGTCTCGGCGGGTCCATGAAGGACAGGATGTCGACGATGTCCTGCTGCTTCACGCCGGAATCGTGGTCCACCACCAGCTGCACGAAAAGATCGGCAAACTGGCTGGCGTAAGGCGAATGCAGAAAGCGCCGCGTATAACGCCGCGCATAATCTAATCCTTGCGGCACCATGCCCGCGTCGGCGCACAAAGCCAGCGAGCGGCGCAATGCCGATTCCTCCACGATCGTGCCGGGTGCCATCAATCGCGCCCAGTCGTAGAGAGGCAAGGCTGCCTTGGCATTCTTGCCCGACATGACATTGCCCGCAACTAGCGAGAGGTAGGGGCCGATCGGCTTGCCGCGATACTCCTTGGAGATGTCGACAAGCGTGTTGACGACAAGCAGACCCTTGCCGTTCAGATATTTCCTGAGCACATCCGCAACACGATTGTCGAAATTGCCGTTGACGTCGCGTGACATCAGATATTCGAGCGTTTCGGGGTTGCCGCCGCTCATGGCGTAGATGAGAGCCGCATCGACGTTACGACTGTCCTCGAAGACGGATTTGTCCGCGCTGCGCAGCCGCTCATCTATGGTTCCGAGCAGAAAGCGCTGCATCTCTGCGGCAGAACTGTCGCCCGCGACAACGGAATCCTGTACGAATTCGAGCGAGCGCAGCATCTTGTAGAGCGGCAGACCGTCCTGTCCCTCAGCACTCGCAACCCCAGACATCAGCATGCCGAGGGTGAGCGTGAGCGCAAGGCGATGACGATGCTGTTTGCGCGCCATGAACTATCCCTGCTTGCCTTGACCGGACTTGCCCTTGCCCGAAGCCGGCTTGACGGGAGCTTGCGTTCCCGAGGCTGCGGGGTCCGTCGCCGCCTGAGTAGAGGGACTCGCAATCAGGATCTCGATACGGCGGTTCGCATCGTTGAATGGATCGTCGGGCAACTTCAAACGCCGGTCCGCGAAGCCGGACACCTGCACAACCCGCTTCTCATCCAGCCCGCCGCTGGTCAGCATGTAATAGGCGCTCTGGGCGCGATCGAGCGACAGACGCCAATTGTCGTTGCGGCCGCCGACCAGATAGGGGCGCCCATCGGTGTGGCCGCGGATCAGGATCGATCCCTTACGCTCCGCGAGAAGCTGGCCGATCTTCTCCATCGCCAGCACCATCTCGCGCCGGGGAACCGCGGAACCGATATTGAACATCGGATCGTTGGTCTGGTCGGAAATCGTGACCAACACCCCGCCTTCAGCAGCAGTCACCTGCAACCCTTCGGCCAGTTGGCCGGCAACACCCTTGATCTCAGCCTGAATTGCCTGCTGCAGATCCTTGGCTTCCTGCTGCTGCGCTTTCGTCGACTGAGCATCCCTGTTTGCAGGCAAAGCGGCATTGTCTTCAGGGGTGGATGCGCCGCTTTGCGTGCCGGCCTTGGCAACCTGCTGAGCCTGCGTCTGTTTTTCCTGCGCCTTGCCGGCCGCCTGCTGCTCGCTCACCGTCGGCTGTTGTTCGGGCGTTTGCGGCTGATCGGCCGGCTGGCCGTTGTCCGCAGCCGTTGCCTTCGACAAGGCGACGACTTCACCCTTGGGCGATTGATCCGACTTGGCGGACTGTTCCTCGTTCGCCTTCTTCGAAGCGCTGGAAACCTGCACCTGCTTGGTCCAGAAATCCGGATCGAACGGATCTCGATAGGCCTGGCCGCCATCCGCACCTGTCGCCGGACCCGATTGGGCGGCACCGCCCTCGCCCTTGGCGCTGACATTCGCCTGCTGACCGACTTCCTGTGCGATCTCGGCTAGGACCGAATAGGGATTCTCGAAGAAATCCGCCTCGGAGTAATTCGTCTGGTCACCCGATGTCGATGTGAGGTCCTCACCGGTCTTGGCTGATTTGCCGTCATTCGGCTTTTCCTGCGGCTTGTCGGACTTCTGCTGGTTCTTTTCGCCCTGGGCCTGATCGACGGGCTTCTTGAGGCCCTTTTCCGTGGGCTTCTCGTCGGCAAGCTTGATGGGATTGAAATAGGAGGCGACCGAGGCCTTCGTTTCTTCGTTGGCGGCGTTCACCAGCCACATGACGAGGAAGAAGGCCATCATCGCGGTCATGAAGTCGGCATAGGCGATCTTCCAGGCCCCACCATGGCCGCCTTCGTGATCGCCGCCGCGGCGCTTGACGATGATAATCTCGTGCTTGCCGTGATTTTGATCGCCGTCGCTCATTTCAGGATCTCTTTCAGACTAGCGGCCCAGGCGGACATACGGGTCACGAGAACGCTCTCGCCGATGGTGACGGTGAGATCGACATCATTGGCCTCGATATGCCGCAGCAGTGCGCCGTCGTCGCCGAGGCGGCTACGGAGAACCTCGAAGAGATGGCGCGGCCCAGTGACCGAGATCGGCCCGACGCTGCCGTCGAGGATCGAAGCTTTGACCAGTTCGGCAAGATCGCCGACCGCCCTGGTCGTCAGCGTCTCTGTCATGATCGGCGCAAGGATGCCGGCGGCTTCTGTGCTGATCGCCTGCCCGAGCATTATGGCGACGCGGTTCATGTCTGCCGCGATCTTTTCCGCCGCCTGCTCTTCGTAATGTAGCCGCAGCGCATCCATTTCCGCGCGGAACGACTGGGCCATGGCATCGAGTTCGGCCTGATGCTTCTGCGTCAGTTCCTGCGTCGCCGCCTCATGCCCCTCCGCATAGGCAGCGCGACGCTCGGCCTCGACATCGACGGGCGGCTCGCCTGGAATTTCAGCAAACTCGATCGGCTCCGGAAAGGCCATATCCTCGACATGCGACGGAGGAACCTGTTCGGCGCTGAAATCCTTGAGATATCGAGATAGTGCCAAGCTCACGCGCGCATCTCCCCATTCGCGCCGCAGAGGCGCTGCAAGTCGATGCCGGCAGCCGGCCGATCCATTTCCATTCTCAAAACGTCGATCATCACGCTTCCGGTTTCCGTCATCAGGCAGCAGCGTCCGGGACCAATGTCACCGACACCTTACGCAACCAAGCCATTGCAAAGGACCGTAGGCAGTCAAACTTGTGCGAGGATGAATGCAATGCGGCATAGCCGATCCGAGTTCCGCCCGACGGTCATTTCGATTGAAGGATGATCAGAATCTTGCTCGCCATGCTGTTGGCGATCGACAATGTCTGAACACCCATCTGCTGCGCTGTCTGCAGGGCACTCTGCCGCACCGACGCCTCTTCCATGTTGGTGTCGACCAGGTCGCCGACGCTGCTCTTGATGGCGTCGCCAAGCTTGGAAATATAATCCGACTGGTCGGTGATGTTGGACGACATCAGACCCAAGGTCGAATCGGCAGACGTTGCCGATTTCAGGAGCGAATTGGTGACGTTGATCATGTCGGTCAATTCGTCGTCCGTCGTGCTGCTGGAGATCGAGATCTCCGTTCCACCTGATGGCGTCGAACCGCCGCTGGCGGCAAGGAGATAGTAGTTGCGAGCCGTCCCGCCGCTGGTTCCCGGAACGCCGAGTGTGCTTGCGTCGACATTCTTCGTCAACAAACCTCGCGCCGGTTGCGCGGTATCGATCATCAGGGTTTGGGAGCTGTCATAATCGATCGTCGTAAAATTGATCTGTCCGCCTGTGCCCCGCGTGAAGTTGCTGATCACCGATTGCTGCGTATTGGCTTGCTGCTCGGTGTTGTAGAGCCAGTTCTCACCGGAGAAGGATGCTGATTGGGCAACGGATTGCAGCTGGCTCTTGAGCTGCTGAATATCGGCGTTGATCGCATTCTTGTTTGTGCCCGATTCCTTGGCCGAAACCAGTTTGGACTGGATCTGGGTCAGCAGGCTGACGACCGTATCCATGGCGGTGGATGCGGTATCGACCTTCGAGGCGCCGAGACCAAGCGCGTCCGTGATCGTGGAAAGGCTGCTTCGGTCCGAGCGCATGGTGGTCGCCATCGACCAATAGGTGGGATCGTCGCTCGCCGTTTGAATGCGGTAACCGGACGAGACCTGCTGCTGCACGACATCGAGATCTTTGTTGATACCGCGCAGCACGGTCAGCGCCGCCGACGTGGAAGGATTCGTCGTCACATTGCTCATCTGAAAATCCGTAATTCCATTGGAACTGGCAAGCCGGACCGATCCGGCAGCAACGATTGGCCTCATGCCCACCAGCGGGAAACATCCCAGCACGGCCCGTCGCTGAAGCGCGGCCCGGCAACCGCTTGGTAGGAGAACGAACGCCGGACCTGCGCATAAACTGCAAATCAATTAGCGGCAACGTTAACAAAAGCTTATACGCGGCGACAAGAGGGAAATGCCACCGCGCGATCGCAACGCAAGCTCCGGTCAAGGCTCACTTGAAGAGAGCGAGAACGTTTTGTGCGCTCGAATTGGCAATCTGCAACGATTGGATTGCCAGTTGTTGCTGGGTCTGCAACGCGGAGAGCTTGCTCGACTCCTCTTCCATGTTCGCATCGACGAGCTTGCCGACACCGGAATCAATGGTGTCGTGCAGGGTGGAAACGAAGCTCGTCTGCAGGTCGATGCGCGTCGAAAGCGAACCGAGTTGCGAGGCCGTGCTCGTCATAGCATCGAGAGCGCCCTGAATGAGATTCATGGCCTTGCCGATGTCCCCGCCCGTCATGTTGGTGATATCGAGACTGAAGACGGAATAGGATGTACCGCTGATATTCTGCTGAGTGCCCAGAATACCGGAACTGGTATCGATCGTACCGCCGCTTGCGCCGAACAGCACGTTGCCTTGCGAACCGGTGTCGAAGGCGTAACTGGTGCTGTTGACGGAAACCGTGCCGTTATTATTGCGCACGAAGGAGGAAACGACGGAAGCCGAGGCGCCATTCGCCGCATACATCCAGTTTTGCCCGGAGAAGGATGCGGACTGTGCAATGCTTTCCAGCTGCTGCTGGAGCTGAGTAACCTCCTCCTGGATATCAGCCTTCGAAACACTGCTTTCGGTTGCCGCGACCAGTTTGTCCTTGATCTGTTGAACAACTGTGATGGCGTTGTCCATTGCGGCATATGCCGTATCGACCTTGGCCGCACCCAGGCCCAATGCATCGGACACGGCGGAAAGCGCACCATTGTCGGAACGCATGGTTGTCGCGATCGACCAATAAGCGGCATTGTCGGCTGCCTTCGCAACCTTGTAGCCCGAGGAAACGCGGCTCTGCGTATCCTGCAGATTCGTGTTGATGCCGCGCAGAGTCTGGAGAGCGGACATCGCCGCGTCGTTGGTGAGGATGCTGGTCATCGAAAAGTGCCCCTTATGGCTGACTTTGGAAGGGACATTCCGGTCTGCGGCCGGGAACGGCAATCAGCCTCATGCTTGTTAACCGGCTCTTAGGAGAGGTTAACCAACCGTTGCGTTAGCTGCAACTGACAGCAATAGAGTTAATAAAAGGTTAATGCCGCCCGCAAAAGTTAACGGAAGTAGCTATTCCGCCGATGACCATCCGGCAGTGCTTGCTTTGCCATTCCTTGAACAGGAAAGGAGCTGATCCGCCCGGCAGGCGCCGACAGCCATTTCCATCCGTATGGCCGTCTGAAGGAGCATAGGAAGCCACACGTCAGCCTCGCGCCATCTTCGGCGTCGTAGATAGGCCAGCTCGGTGCCGGGCAAAGAGGCCGGCATTTTATCGGTAGCGCTCCGATGACGGTGGCGATACCGGCGGCCGCATGCGAGGTTCAGATGTTCAGTTTGCAAGAGACCGGAGGGGCGGCGGTCGATCGCCACGAGCGAACAAGTCTCGACCCCGACGACTGGCAGGCCCTGCGCAAGCAAGGCCACCAGATGCTCGACGACATGTTCGATCATCTCCAGACACTCGCAACGAAGCCAGTCTGGCAGCGCGCTCCCTCTCCCGCTCGCGCCAAATTCAATGGACCACTGCCCATAGAAGGCAGCGATCTGGCTGACGTCCACGCCATTTTTCGGGACCACATCCTCCCCTATGGCAGCGGCAACATTCACCCGGGCTTCATGGGCTGGGTCCAGGGCGGTGGCACCGTTACCGGCATGCTCGCCGAAATGCTCGCCGGCGGGCTGAATGCCAATCTCGGCGGACGCGACCATATGCCGATCGAGGTCGAGCGCCAGATCGTCCGCTGGACGCGCGAGATCTTCTCGTTTCCGGAAACGGCAGGCGGTATATTCCTGACCGGTGCGTCGCAGGCCAATTTCGTCGCGGTGCAGATCGCCAGATGCCGCAAGCTCGGCCGCGATGTTCGTGCAACCGGTCTGTCCGACGAATCCCGGCTCGTCGCCTATGCCTCGAGCGAAGTACATGGCTGCGTTCCCCGGGCCTTCGAAATGTCCGGCATCGGCAGCAATCAGCTCCGGCGCATTGCCGTCAACGAACTCGGCCAGATCGATATCGATGCGGTGGAACAAGCAATCCTCCGCGACCAACAGGAAGGCTTCACGCCGTTCCTCCTCATCGGCAGTGCTGGAACGGTCAACACCGGCGCGGTCGATGACCTCGTGGCCCTGCGCGGCATCGCCGACGCCCATGATCTTCATTTTCATGTCGACGGCGCACTCGGCGCTCTTGGCGTTCTCAGCCAGGAGCTCGCGCCTTTGTTTGCGGGGATCGAAGCCTGCGATTCGCTCGCTTTCGATTTTCACAAGTGGGGTCAGGTACCCTATGATGCCGGCTTCCTCTTGGTGCGGGATAGCGAGTGGCAACGGCAAACCTTTGCTTCGGATGCCGCCTATCTGAGCCGCGCAGCGACCGGACTTGCCGGTGGGGACTGGTGGCCCTGCGACTACGGTCCGGATCTTTCCCGTGGCTTCAGGGCGCTGAAAACCTGGTTCACGCTGAAAACCTATGGCGTTAAAGCCTTGGGGCAGACAATGAACGCCAATTGCCTGCTGGCACGCGAGCTTGCACGGCGGATCGAACAGGAACCTACCCTGAAACTACTCGCGCCCGTCGCCCTCAACATCGTCTGCTTCGCCTATGTTGGTGCCGACGGATCGATGCCGGCATCGGTCAATTCCCACATTGTCGAGCGTCTCCACGCCGAAGGCCGCGTCGCCCCGTCCCTGACCCATCTGGACGGTCAGCCCGCAATTCGCGCGGCGATCGTAAACCACCGTACCCGACAGACTGACATCGACGCGCTCGTTCGGAGCGTTTTGACAATCGGCTCCCAACAGGATCTTCCGCAATGCTGATGACCAAAGCCCCCATCGCCCATCCGGCACTATTGAACATACCGGTTGGCGCCCGAATTCTCGGCATGCGGAGAATAGTCTCCCTCGTCTACGCCGGTCACGACGTGACCCCGCTCTGGAACGAACTCATGCAGCGCGTAACGGCGGATCCGACCGCCGCCGCTGCATTTCTGGACATGGCCATCATCCTGCAGACGCTCGGCCGCAGTAATGAGGCTCGCCAGATTTTAAAGAATGCCGTGCAGATGCGCCGCGACTATTGCGTCGTCCATGGCAACGGGACTGGTCCGCGGATACTCGCTTTCGTGACCGAAGGCGATTTCATGGCCAATACGCCTATCGATTTTCTGCTGGCCGGCAGCGACTGCGTGCTGTGGCTGCATTACGTTGACCTGCAAACCTTGGCGCTCGTCGATCTGCCGGAGCACGACATCGCTTTCATGGCGATCGGGGAATCGACCGAAAACGCCCCTCTTCTCGCCCATATGCAGACATTGCTTGCCAAATTCGACGGTCCGGTGATGAACCGCAATCCGGGACTGATCGCGAGACTGACGCGCGACGGCGTCAGCGCCATGCTGGCGAATGAGCTCACCATTCTTTCGCCCTTTACTTACCGCGTATCGCACGCCGATCTTATGGCCGTCGCCATGGGCGTGAAACGACTGGACGATTGCGCTCCGGGCCTTGACTACCCTTTGGTCGTGCGCCCGATCAGCACGCATGCCGGCAACGGCATGGAACGCATCACCGACTCCGTCGAGCTTGTCACCTTTCTGAAGGCTCAGCCCGCTCCGGAACTTTACGTCGCACCCTTCATCGATTTTCGCGGTTCCGACGGCTTCTATAACAAGCAGCGCATCGTGTTCATCAACGGCAAGGCGTTCGCGAGCCACATGGCGCTCTCGGACCATTGGATCGTGCATTATCTAAGTGCCGGCATGGAGCAGAGCGCGGCAAAACGTGCCGCCGAACAGGCATGGATGGAAAATTTCGATCAGGATTTCGCCCTGCGCCACAAGGAAAGCTTCCTCGCCCTTTGCCGTCATATCCCGCTCGATTATTTCGGCATCGATTGCGCCGAACTTCCCGACGGACGCCTGCTGGTGTTCGAGCTCGATGTCGCCATGGTGGTCCACGACATGGATGATCCGAGCGTCTATCCCTACAAGCAGGCGGCCATGCAGAAACTGTTCGATGGCTTCGTCAATGCCGCTAGGCAAAAGGCTGCCGTGGCCCTCGGAAAGGCGTCCTAAGCCGGTCGGCGCCGATGCGCCGAGCCAAAAACGAAAACCGCGCCTTCCGGAGAAGGCGCGGCGAAGGCTTGTCTGCTACCATCGACCAACGCGCTGCGTTGGTTCTTCCTATTAACGGAAGAGCGACAGGATCGACTGGCTCGAAGAGTTGGCGATCGACAGAGACTGGACGGCCAGCTGCTGCTGCGTCTGCAGAGCGGACAGCTTGCTCGATTCCTGTTCCATGTTGGCGTCAACCAGCTTGCCGACGCCCGACTGGATCGAGTCGGAGAGCGAGGAAGCGAAGCTCGACTGCAGATCGATGCGAGCGGAGACAGAGCCCAGCTTGGAGCCGAGGCTGGTCATGGAGTTCATAGCGGTCTGAACCATGTTCAGGGCGCTGGAGATCTGGCCGCCCGTCATGTTGGTGATGTCGAGGCTGAAGACCGAAGCGCCAACCGACGCATCCGACGTACCGAGGATGCCCGAAGTCGTGTCGATCGTGCCACCGCTCGAGCCGAACAGAACGTTGCCGGTTGCGCTGGCGTCGAAGGCGTAGGAGGTCGTGCTGATCGAAACGGTGCCGTTGGTGCCGCGGATAAAGGACGAGACGACCGAAGCGGAGCCGCCGCTCGAAGCCATGACCCAGTTTTCGCCGTTGAACGAAGCCGACTGGGCAACGCTCTGCAGCTGCTGCTGCAGCTGGCCGATTTCTTCCTGGATGGACTTCTTGTCGACCGAAGCTTCCATGGCGGTGGCAAGCTTGTTCTTGATCTGGCCGACGATGTCGATGGCGCTGGTGACGGCGGTGGTTGCAGTGTCAACCTTTGCGGCGCCGAGGCCGAGAGCGTCGGAAACCGCGCCGATGGCACCGTTGTCGGACTTCATGCTGGTGGCGATCGACCAGTAAGCGGCGTTGTCGGAAGCCTTGGAGATACGCAGGCCCGAAGAAACGGCGCTCTGCGTCTGCTGCAGGTTGGAGCCGATGCTGCGCAGCGTCTGGAGAGCGGCCATTGCGGCGTTGTTGGTAAGAATGCTCGTCATGATATTTGCCCCTTTGGCAGTGGTTAAATAAGGGACATTCCGGACCTAAACCGGTAACGGCATTCAGCATCATGCCTGTTAACCAAAATCGTTAAGGTTAACTCGCCGCTTCGATGGTCCTAAGAAACAGCAATATAGTTAAGAAAAGCTGAACTGGCTTGAGGCAGAAAATATAAAAAAAACCGCACCTTAGGTAGGTGCGGTTAACTTGTTGTTTAGGATTTTCGACCAACGCGCTGCGTTGGTTCTTCCTATTAACGGAAGAGCGACAAGATCGACTGGTTCGAGGAGTTGGCGATCGACAGAGACTGGATAGCGAGCTGCTGCTGCGTCTGCAGAGCGGACAGCTTGCTCGATTCCTGTTCCATGTTGGCATCAACCAGCTTGCCCACACCCGACTGGATCGAGTCGGAAAGCGAGGAAGCGAAGCTCGTCTGCAGATCGATACGGCTGGAGACGGAGCCCAGCTTGGAGCCGAGGCTGGTCATGGAGTTCAGAGCAGTCTGAACCATGTTGAGGGCACTGGAGATCTGGCCGGTCGTCATGCTGGAGATGTCGAGGCTGAAGACCGAAGCGCCAACCGACGCATCCGACGTACCGAGGATGCCCGAAGTCGTGTCGATCGTGCCACCGCTCGAGCCGAACAGAACGTTGCCGGTTGCGCTGGCGTCGAAGGCGTAGGAGGTCGTGCTGACCGAAACGGTGCCGTTGGTGCCGCGGATGAAGGACGAGACGACCGAAGCGGAGCCGCCGCTCGAAGCCATGACCCAGTTTTCGCCGTTGAACGAAGCCGACTGGGCAACGCTCTGCAGCTGCTGCTGCAGCTGGCCGATTTCTTCCTGAACAGCCTTCTTGTCAACCGAACCTTCCATGGCGGTGGCAAGCTTGCTCTTGATCTGGCCGACGATATCGATGGCGCTGCCGACGGCCGTCGAAGCGGTGTCAACCTTTGCGGCGCCGAGGCCGAGAGCGTCGGAAACCGCGCCGATGGCACCGTTGTCGGACTTCATGCTGGTGGCGATCGACCAGTAAGCGGCGTTGTCGGAAGCCTTGGAGATACGCAGGCCCGAAGAAACAGCAGCCTGAGTGTCCTGCAGATTGCTGCTGATGCCGCGCAGCGTCTGGAGAGCGGCCATTGCGGAATTGTTGGTAATAATGCTGGTCATAGGAGTGTCCCCTGGAAACTGGATACAAAAGGAGGACATACCGGACTGGAGATACCGGCGATGACGGAGCAGCTTCATGCCCCTCGATCCGTTTTCCTAGAGGACCAAACCCGTCATGTCGCAAGGAAAGTCGCATCCATTGCTTGCCAATTTCTTAAATTCGATCCGCCGGTAAGCAGCTCTCCGGAACGTAGCTAAAAATGCGTAAAGGCATTTTCGGCCGCTGCTTCGGTTTCAGGCAAGCTACGTGCGCGAAGATCGGGCGGAATCCATGATTCCGGCACTCGGCTGTTGGCGAGTGCCAGTTCAACATTCCGCTTGGAGTTCTCGCTCGTGACTACGAAAAATGCCTTTTCGACAGCGTCCGGTTTCTATCAGAAGGGACAGTATACGCGCGCGCTCGAGACACTGAACGAGCTGCTTAATGTCGACAGATCGCCCAAAACCTATGCGTTGCTGGCAAAAACACTGCTCAAACTTGGGTTCAGATCGGATGCGGCGAGCGCCTATGAGCTGGCGGGCCGGCAAAAGCCGCAGCGCGACGACTATCTTCGCGAGGCGCTGCTGCTTCATAGCGAATGCGGCAATGACGATCAGGCTCTCGCGGTCGGCAACCTGATCCTTCCAATGGCGTTCAAGGACCCGGATCTTGCCTTTATTCTCGCCCGCATTTTCCTGAGCCGAGAGCAGAAAGAACTCCTGAGCGGCTTCAAGACGGTACTGGTCGAGGGACCGAAGGCCGAGCATCGGCTCATGGCATCGAAACTCCTCACCGACGATCTCTACGACGAAAGTAACCGGCACCTGGTTGCGACGCTATTCAAGAAACATCCCGACAGCAGCATCGCTCGCATACTTCATCTGATCTTCGCCCGAGAAATATCCGATCTCGCGGTTGTCGACAGGTACATGCCGCCGATCACAGCGGCACTGGCAGAGGGCAATCTCGCTTACGTGATCCCGGACAACCCCTTCTTCCACCTGCATTGGTGTGGCGATGAAGCAATTAACAAGCATGCTATCCACGACACAAAACCCCTGCCCGCCGGCCTTGCTGAGGCTCGTCGCAAATTGCCACACACGTGGAGCAACAAGATCCGCGTCGGCTATCTCTCGTCCGATTTCTGGCCTGGCCACGCGACGATGAAGCTGATGCAGCGGACCCTGGAGCTGCACGACAGGGATCGGTTCGAGATCACCCTCTTCGACCATTCCGATCTCGCTTCCCAGAAGGAACAAGGGTTCGATGATCAGAAATGGGGGACGATGGTCGACGTTCGCGGTCTGTCCGACCAGGGCGCGGCAGAGGAGATCCGAACTCGAAATATCGACATTCTTGTCGATCTCAAGGGGCACACCAAAGCAAGCCGCGCAGCTATCCTCAACCATATGGCAGCTCCGATCCATGTTTCCTGGCTCGGTTTTCCCGGCTCCGTCGTCAACATCGACCTCGACTACATCATCGGCGATCATTATGTGCTTCCGGATCATTCAAAGCCACATTTCCACGAGAAATTCTGCCGCCTACCCGAATGCTACCAGCCGAACGATCCGCTCAACCGTCCGAAGCCGCGACCGACGACCCGCGCGCAGCACAAGCTTCCCGAAGACGCCTTCGTCTTCGCCTCCTTCAACGGCAATCGCAAGATCACCTCACAGATGGTCGACGTGTGGTGCAACATTCTGAAGCGCAGCAAGAACAGTGTGCTTTGGCTGCTCTGCAACGGTCCCCGCGCAGAGGCCAATCTCTGGGCACGTCTGGAAGCGCGTGGCATCAGCCGCAAGCGGGTCATCTTCACCACTCGCATTCGCTACGAGGATCACATCGACCGCCAGCAGCTGGCCGATCTCGGCCTCGACACCTTCCCCGTCAACGGCCATACGACCACATCGGAGCAGCTGTGGGGCGGTCTGCCGGTCCTCACGGTGAAGGGCACCAACTTCGCCTCACGCGTCAGCGAAAGCCTGCTGAATGCGATCGGCCTGCCCGAATTGGTGGCCGGAGACATCCAGACCTACGAGGACATGGCCGTGCAGCTCGCCGAGCAGCCGGAGCGTATCGCTGAGTTCAAGCAAATTCTGGCCGCCAATCGCTCCATCAAGCCGCTCTTCGATGCTGAACGCTTCACGCACCATCTGGAGACGGCTTTCGAAATGATGGCGACCCGGGCCAAGCAGGGACTGGCACCCGATCACATCGACGTGCCGGCGCTGCCGGAGCGCTCGGAACCTTTCATGGAAGATGACCGGAACTCGGCTGCGATCGCGGCCGAGTAAGCTTCAGCGATCATCGGGGCTGCGGCTCTGATGATCGCCTTGTGCTTTTCATATCAGTGGAAAGAGCGGACCAGGCTGCCAACCAAGAGGTTCCAGCCGTCGATCAGCACGAAGAAGAGAATCTTGAACGGCAGAGAGATCGAGGTGGGTGGCAGCATCATCATGCCCATCGCCATGACGATGGTCGACACGATCAGGTCGATGACGAGAAACGGCAGTACCACCAGGAAGCCGATTTCGAAGCCGCGGCGGATCTCCGAGATCATGAAGGCCGGGATCAGAACGCGGTAATCGATCTTGTTGTCGACGACCGTCGACTGGCCGCGTTCCTTCGCCAGATCGACGAAAAGCTTCAGGTCCTTGTCGCGCGTATTGTTCGACATGAAGGTGCGGAAAGGCTCGGCAATGCGCTGCACCGCGTCGGCTTCCGAAACCTGGTTGGCAAGTAGCGGCTGCACGCCATCCTTCCAGGCCTGATCGAAGGTCGGCGACATGACATAAAACGTCATGAACAGTGAAAGACTCAGCAGGATCATGTTCGACGGCGTCGTTGCGAGGCCCATGCCGGTGCGCAGGATCGAAAAGGCGATGATGAAGCGCGGAAAGCTCGTCACCATGATCAGGATACCCGGCGCGATCGACAGGATCGTCAGCAGCCCGAAGGTACGGATGATCCAGGCAGCAACCGAGCCGTTGACCGGCGCGTTCAGAAGATCGGTGGGAAGCTGCTGCGACAATTGCTGCGCCCCCGCCAGTTCAGGCGACAAGGCAGCAATCACGAATATAAATAGAGCAAGTGCTGGCCGACTCATTCGATCACGAAAGTTCTGAACATAACTTTCGATACTCGTCCTTCCGAGCGCAGGTCAACACGCTCCTGGATGTCATCCCGAAGATATTGCAGGCCACGGGCGCCTTCGATCTGCTGCAGGGAGACCGTGCGGATATAGGCGAGGATGTCCTGATGGATCGCCTGGGCAAGCTGGGCGTCAGGCGGCCCTTTGAAAACGAGCGCAAGCTCCAGCCTGATCCAGTTCTGCGAGGGATAAGCGAGGTTGACGGTGATCGGATCGAGCGCGATGATGCCGTTTGCCTGGGCGGCGGCTGCAGCCTGCTTGCTGTCGCCGCCAGCCTTTGCCGTCGCCTGCACCGCAGCAGTGGCCTGCTTGATCCGCGGCGCCACCATGGTTCCCAGTACCCAGCCTCCGCCGCCGCCGAGTACGGTGAGTACCAGCAGCCCGGCAACCATCATGATCAGCGACGATCCCTTGCCCTTTGCCGATTCGTCTGCGACTGCTGCCATATCCCTATCCGTTCGCTATCAAATCAGAGCGGCGAGAGCAGGTCGACCGCCTGCTGCCCTCTCGGCGGCTGCTGTATTTCCGTCAGGCGGCCGCGGCCGCCATAGGAAATGCGCGCCTCGGCAATCTTGTCGTAGGAAATGGTATTGTCGGACGTCACGTCCTGCGGCCGGACGATGCCGGCGACATTGAGAATGCGGATTTCCTGGTTCATACGCACTTCCTGCGAGCCGCTGATCATCAGGTTGCCGTTTTCGAGAATGCCCGTCACGACAGCTGCGACCAGAAGGTTGATCTGCTCGGAGCGCTGCATCTTGCCCTTGCTGTCGGTGCTGGTGTCGGAGCCCGAGGTGGCGTCGGCGTTGGTGGCAGGCCTCCAGCCAAAAATCTTGGCCGAAATATCCCAATTCATATCGCTCTTGTTCGTGCGATTGCGATTGGTCTCGTTGTCCCAGTTCGCCTTATCGTCGATCTTGATCGTGACCGTCAGGATGTCGCCGACATTGAGCGCGCGCGAATCCTTAAACAAGGCGGCCTGCGAATCGTTCCAGAGCGAATAGCCCTGTGCGACCTGATGAGGCCGCTTTGGATATTGAGACATCTGCGGCGTCTGCGCATATTGCAGGCCGCTGCCGATCGGACTCATGGCAGGCGCCCTGCCGATTTCCCTGAGGGCCTGCGACTGGCAACCGGCGAGAAAGACGACGATTGCGCAGGCGGCCGTAAGACGCGTGTTCATGAGGGGTCCTTCGACTTCGATGTATTCGGGTCGGATGCGCTGGCGATGATGTTGGTGATGACCGCCGCCTTTTTCGCATCCATCTCTGCAAGAATGAGGCTCGACTGGCGCGCGGAGAGCTTCATGATGATTGCAGCCGCCACGACGGTTCTGACATCATTGAGGCTGGCTGCGGCCGCATCCGGCTTCATGTTCTTGTAGATATCGACCAGGCCTAGATCCGCGGTCTTGAGGAAGTCATCGCGCTTTTTCAGCCAGTCTTCGTATTCGGCTTTGCGCTTGTCCATGGTGGCGATACGCTGATCGACGTCCGCCTGGAGTTTTTCCAGTTCCTGCTTCTGCAGCAAATAGCGTTGGTCTCGTGCCGGATCGGCGATATTGGTGCAGAACTGGCGGATCTCATCCTGGCTGGAAGCCGGATCGGCCGCGACCGGCTTCGGCGCTTCCTGCGCCAGAGCCGCACCGAGTGACAAGAGCAGGGCTGCCGTTGCGAGGCTGCAGCCGATCAGCATATTTCTGGCAATGGCGTTCGGGATCATTGCAGCACGAGCTCCGCTTGCAGGGCGCCGGCCGACTTGATGCCTTGCAGGATGGCGATGATACCGTCCGGCTTGACGCCGATATTGTTGAGGCCTGCGACCAGCGTCTTCAGGTCAGGCCCTTCCAGCACCGCCACACGGCCGCCGCTCTTGGTGGCAGTGATATCGGTCTGGTCCTGGATCGCCGTCTGGCCATCGGAGAAGGGTTCTGGCTGGATCACCTGCGGGTTCTCGCTGACCTGCACGGTCAGCGTTCCGTAGCTGACGGCGACCGGCGAGACGCGGACGTCGGCCCCAATGACGATCGTACCCGTGCGCTCATTGATGACGACCTTGGCCGGCGTGTCGGTCTGAACATTGAGATTTTCGATATCGGCCATCAGCCGCGCCAGATCGGCCATCTTCGGCTTGGCAATCGTCACTTCCTGCGAATCCTTGGCTTCTGCGATCGGCGCACCAAACCGCGAGGTCGCCCAGGTGTTGACCGTGTCGGAAATGCGGATCGATGTCGAGAAATCCGGATTGCGCAGCTGCAGGACCAGATTGACGGAATCCTTGAAACGAGACGGCAGCTCACGCTCGATGATGGCACCGCCGGGCACGCGGCCAGCCGTGGTAACACCCTCGGTCACCGTGGCGGCGGCACCCTGCGCCTGGAAGCCGGATACGATGACGGAGCCCTGCGCCACGGCATAGATCTGTCCATCGGCGCCGCTCAGCGAGGTCATGATCAGCGTGCCGCCGCGCAGCGACGTCGCATCGCCGAGCGAGCTGACCGTCACGTCGATGCGGCTGCCCGGGCTTGCAAAGGGCGGCAAGTTCGCCGTCACCATGACGGCTGCCGTATTCTTGGCGGCGGACTGGCCGCCTTGCGTCGAGATGCCGAGGTTCTGCAGCATCGCGCGCATGGACTGCTCGGTGAAAGGCGAGGAACGCAGCCCGTCGCCGGTCCCCTGGAGACCGACGATCAGACCGTAGCCGATCAGCTGGTTGTCACGGCCGGATTGCAGCGATGCGATATCCTTGATGCGCGATTGCATCGCGAGCGCTGGATCGGCGACGATCAGGCTCGGCAATGCGAATAGGACTGCGAGTAATTGACGAAGCCGTTTCATTTCGCGACCACGCGTATCGTGCCGTTTTGGAGGACCGTGCCGTTGACGATGATGCCGGAGTCCATGTTGCGG
Organism: Rhizobium sp. BK098; assembly: GCF_014193155.1. Taxonomy (NCBI): domain Bacteria; kingdom Pseudomonadati; phylum Pseudomonadota; class Alphaproteobacteria; order Hyphomicrobiales; family Rhizobiaceae; genus Rhizobium; species Rhizobium sp. BK098. The sequence goes on from NZ_JACHYY010000006.1 coordinate 33,473, forward strand.
GCGCGGATATTGTCGCCGACGGCGCCGTCATCCAGCGGCGTGCCCGCGGCGGTGATCGTCATGCTGCCCATGCTCATCACCAGACGAACATTGGAGCCGCGCGTTACCGCATATGGCTGGCGCAGCGCGGAAATGGAAATGGTGCGTCCGGGAAGTAGCGTGCGCTTCGAGACCAAGCCGGTCACTTCGCGGAGCCGCTTGGCATAGTCACCGCTCAGATTGGGGTTGGTAACATCAACCTCTTCGAGCTGACCGCTGGTGATGATATCGCCCGGATAGATCGTCTCGGTCGGCACTACGGCAGTTCCGAAACTTCCTCCATCGGTGCTCTGCGCACCGGCGGGTGTAGGCGACGCAAATACGACGGAGAGGCTCGCTGCGGCGAACCATGCCATTGCCAAGCTTTTCATCCGGCGAAACCTCATGTTTGGCCCGTCCCTCTCGTTACTTCAGGTTCTTGCTGACGACCTGCGCCATTTCGTCGGCCGTGGTAATGACCTTCGAATTCATCTCATAGGCGCGCTGTGCGGTGATCAGATCGGTAATTTCCTTGACCGGATCGACGTTCGACGATTCGAGATAGAATTGCTTCATGTAGCCGAAGCCGTTCTGGTTGGGATCTGAGACAACCGGATCGCCGGAGGCCGGCGTCTGCGTGAAGAGGTTGCTGCCCATCGGCTGCAGGCCGGCTTCGTTGACGAAATTGGCAATCTGCAACTGGCCGAGTACCGTCGGCGTGGTCGCCGTGCCGATGATTGCAGAAACCTGGCCGGACTGGCTGACGGTGAGGCTGGTGGCATTGTTCGGAACGGTAATGCCCGGCGCCAATGTGTTGCCATCGGGCGTGACGATCTGGCCGGTATCACTTCTGTTGAAAGAGCCGGCGCGGGTGTAAGCGATCGTGCGGTCGGGCATCTGGATCTGGAACCAGCCGCGACCGACCAGAGCGATATCGAGATCGTTTTGCGTCTGCGAGAGTTGGCCCTGGACCTGGATGTTGCGTACGGCCACGGTCTGCACGCCGAGGCCGATATTGGCGCCTTCCGGCACCACCGCCTGGTTCGGCCTGTTGGCAATGCCCTTGGCGCGTTCCGTTTGATAAAGAAGGTCGGAAAACTCGGCGCGCGAGCGCTTGTAACCCGTCGTGTTGATATTCGCGATGTTATTCGCGATCACTTCGAGATTGGTCTGCTGGGCGTCCATGCCCGTCGCGGCAATTGCGAGCGCTCTCATGCTTTCGTCCTTCGAGCCAGGGCGGGATCTCCGAAACCGCGAAGCGGCCTGCGAACAACTCACGCCAAATCAAATAATTAGAGCGGAAAACCCCGCACTAGATCTGCATCTTCGTAATATCGAGAAACGCCGAGACCACCTTGTCGCGCAGTGCGATCGCGGTCTGCAGGGTCTGATCGGCCTGCATGACCTTATCGACCACCTCGCGGGTGCTCATCGTGCCCTTGATACCGGCAAAGGAGGCGTTTTCAGCATCCTTGAGCGAATTGATGGAATCCTTCGCGACATTCGACATGACGGACGCGAAGCTCATTCCGGCATCTACGCCCGCGGCAACGGCCGGCGAGGCGTTCAGCGCGCCGGAAGCGGCGGAGGTCATATCCGTGGCGATGCTGCCAAGGCCGCGTGTCGCCGAGAGGGAGGCTACATTCTTAATCGCGTCAATCATTGGTTCTTCAGCAAATCAATAGTGGAGGAGATGAGATCACGGGCCTGTCTGACCGTCTGCAGATTGGCCTCGTATGAACGATTGGCCTCCCGCATGTCGGCCATCTCGACCAGAACGTTGACGTTGGGCATCTTGACGTAGCCCTTCTGGTCGGCGGCAGGATTACTGGGATCGTATTCTTCGACGAACTTGCCGGTGTCCTCGCCGAGCTTCTTGACGCCGACCGTGGTCAGGCCATTGGCACGATCCATCTCGGCACCGAACGTCACGGTCTTGCGCCGATAAGGATCGGCACCCGGCGTGTCGCCCGTCGAGCGGGCATTGGCGATATTTTCGGAGACGATACGCAGGCGAGTCGATTGAGCCTCCAGGCCGGAGCCTGCAATCTTCAATGCGGCTGATAAGGGGTCCATGACATCTTCACTTCATCTATTGTTTTACGGCCATCAACATCATGCGATGAAAGGAGCCGACGAGGGCAGTGTTCAAGCTGTACTGGCGCTTGATGTCACCGGCCTTGGCGAGCTCGTCCTCCAGGCCGACGGTGTTACCCGACTCCTGGACACCAATTTCCTGGTTGAGCGGCGCCTCTTCGACGTTGACGTTGCCGCTCGTGCTGAATTCGTTGCCCGAAAGATGCGCAGGACTGGTCCGGACCATGTTGACGTTCTGGTTGTCCAGAACCGCCTGGAACGGCGTGACATCCTTGGCGTGAAACTTCGGGGTATTGGCATTGGCGATATTGCCGGCAACAACCTGCTGACGCACCTGGAGCCACTCCGCTTGCCGCGAGGCCAGGTCAAAGAGCTGAATGGGTTGCATGGGCTTCTCTCCGTTCTTACACTGTGAATCTAGCGGGATAATCTTGCGTGGGACTTGCGGGAAATGCGTTCCTGTAAAGTCTTCGAGTGCCTGAAATCCAGGCGATTCCGTGCTTGCCTCAATTGCTGCCGTAGACATCGCCCGTCGAGGTGACGATGACCCATTTTCCTTCCCGTTGCTCGATCGAAGCCAGCCGGCTGCTATCAGGCAGAAGCGATCCGACACGGACGACATACATGCCGGTGTCGTCCTCAATCAGAGCGCGGCCATTGGCGACATGCAGCAGCTGGAAGGCAGACTTGCCCGGGAACGGCTGCTGATCGGCCGGCGGCCCTTTGTCATCCTCGCGGCCGGTATTGCTGACCGTTGCCGTCGTCAGCGGATCGGGGATGATATCCTTCGGTTGCGAGGGATTCTTGTTGACCATGGCAAGCGGCGACACGCTGACAACGGCGCGGCCAGGCCAGTTGGGCAGATCGCGGGTGCGATCGCCTTCGGCCACCTGGATGCCGAACTTCTCCGGGTTCAGAAAGACATACCAGGGAAAGAAGGCCGAGGCACTGGCCAGCGCCAGCCCGGTAAAGGCCAGAGCCTTGTCCGCAACAGTCCGCCTTCTCGCCGATTTCGGCGGGGCGACCGGTTCGTCTGCTTCGGATTCTCTCACTTGCGGCCTCTTTCTCAGCATGACGTTCAGCAATCTTCGACAGGCTTGCGGACAGGAAAAAACGAGATCGTGCGACGGACGGCCATCACTTGGCCCTGGCGGGGACGCCGCCCGAAGCATTCCTGAGCGCCGTCGCGAGATCGGTAAAAGCATCCGCCGACGGCTCTTCGCCCGGCGTCTGCTTCAGTATGTCGTAGATGATCGGGACCTGGCGCACCGCGATATCGAGATCGGCGTCGGCGCCCTGGCGATAACCGCCGATCAGGCGCAAATCGCGCGTTTCTTCGTAGCGATGCACCAATGCCTTCAGGCGCGAAACCAGCTTCTCCTGATCCGAGGTCCAGGCCTTGCGCGCCAGACGCGACACGGATGCCAGCGGGTCGATCGGCGGATAGCGTCCCTCTTCGGCCAGGCTACGCTGCAGCACGATGTGACCGTCGAGAATGCCACGGGTGGAATCGGCGATCGGGTCGTTATGATTGTCGCCATCGACCAGGATGGAGATGATGGCGGTGATGGTGCCGGTTCCCTCCGGTCCCGGGCCTGCCCGCTCGAGAAGGCGTGGCAACTCGGTAAAGACGGACGCCGGATATCCGCGTGCGATCGGCGGCTCGCCGGAGGCAGTCGCCACTTCGCGGATGGCATGAGCAAAACGGGTGACGCTATCGACGATCAGGAGAACGTTATCGCCCCTGTCGCGGAAATGCTCGGCTATGGTGATGGCCGAAAGCGGCGCCATCTTGCGCAGCATCGGGCTCTCGTCGCTGGTCGCAACGACGGCGACCGACTTCTGCATGTGGGAACCCAGCGTATCCTCGATGAATTCGCGCACTTCGCGGCCGCGTTCGCCGACGAGCGCGATCACCACCTTGTCGAAAGCATCGGCTCTCGCCAGCATCGACAGCAGCGTCGACTTGCCGACGCCGGAGCCGGCGAAGATGCCGAGGCGCTGGCCAAGGCAGAGCGGCGAGAAGATATCGATGGCGCGAACGCCGGTTTTGAAGCCGGTTTCGACGCGCTTTCGCATCATCGACGGCGGTGCCGTATTTGCGATCGAGCGCGCTTCCAGACCCGATGTCAGGGGACCAAGGCCATCGATCGGCTCGCCGAGCGAGTTGATCGTGCGGCCGCACCAGCTGTCATCGGGCGCGATACGGAAAGCACCCTTGCGGATGATGGTGTCCTGGATGCCGATCGGCTCGCCCGGCTCGATCGGACAGACATAGGTGAGTTCGGGTTCGACGCGAACGACTTCGCCGAGATGGACACCGGTCGACGACCGATGCGCGACGAAATCGCCGAGGCGCACCTGCCTGGAAAGACCGGCAACCGTATAGTGTCCAGCGGCGATGGTGCGCACATGACCGCCATGGGCCACGGCATTCTCCGCCAGCGCATATTGGCCCGCCAGGACGGCCATATGCGAAAGCTTCGGCGACAGCGCGCCCTCCGGCAACCGATCCTCGACCATGACAAGCCCTCTTTACTGGCTGCCGCCGAGGGTTTTGATGGCGTCGGTAAGCGTGCCTTCGCTGCTGCTGGTGAGCGTGCTGATATTGTCGAAGGCACGGCTGACCTCGATAAGATTGGTCATTTCCCGCATGCCGTTGACGTTGGAGTTTTCGAGGTAGCCCTGTGCAATCCCGATGCTCGAGCGATCGATCACCGGCTGCGGCGTATCGGTCGGCAGGATGCCGCTGTTTTCGTAGCGCAGGAAGCCCTTGCTGACATCGGCGCTATAGAGGCCGATCTGGCCCATGCTCCGGCCATTCTGCGTGATCGTGCCGTTCGACGCGACGCTCGGCGGACCGCCGGCGGGGTCGAGCTGGATCGGCGCACCGCCCGGATCGAGGACCGGGAAGCCGCGGGTGGAAACCAGCGCGCCGCTTTCGGTCATGGTGAAGCGGCCGTCGCGCGTCAGCACCAGGCCGGCCGGCGTATTCATGCCGAAATAGGCATCCCCCTTGACGGCAAAATCGAAGAGATTGCCGGTGTTTTGAAGTTCGCCATTGTCGGTGGAGAGATAATCATTGCCCTGAGAGACGAAGGCGACCTTGGCATTGAGCTTGTTTTCCGTATTGCTGAGGACCTGATCGAACTTGACCTCGGTGCCACGGAAGCCCGTCGTGTTCACGTTCGCCAGATTGTCGGCGATCGTCGTCAGACGCCGCTCGAGCGCCATCTGGGATGACAGCGCGACATAAATACCAGACTGCATTTTCAACGCCCTCCGGACATTGGAGAATAACGGGAAAGGAAACGCCGCAGGCGCTCCTACATTTCGTTAGCGGGGCATGGATGCCCTTACCCGCAATCCTGCAGGGCTTGGCTTGTGCGAAGCTGACAAGGCAAAAAGGATGTTCGGAGACCCATCGAACAGCCTCACGCAAGGCAGGTCCCCTAGTTCATCATATGAAGCAACGTTCAGGTGTGGACCGACGATGAATATTATTATCGGATTTGTAGTGACCTGCGGCTGCATCATAGGCAGCTTCATGGCTATGGGCGGAGATGTAGGCGCGCTGTTCCAGCCTTTCGAATTCGTCATTATCGCAGGCGCCGGTCTCGGCGGCTTCATCATGGCCAATCCGATGAAGGTGGTGAAGGATTCCGGCAAAGCGCTCGGAGAGGCCTTCCGCCACGCGGTTCCCAAGGAGCGTGACTATCTCGACACGCTCGGCGTACTCTATGCCCTGATGCGCGACCTGCGCACCAAGTCGCGCAACGAGATCGAAGCCCATATCGACAATCCCGATGAATCGGCGATCTTCAAGGCTGCTCCGACTGTATTGAAGAACAAGGATCTGACGGCTTTCATCTGCGACTACGTCCGGCTCATCATCATCGGCAATGCCCGCTCGCACGAGATCGAGGCACTGATGGACGAAGAGCTCGAAACGATGCAGCACGACAAGATGAAGCCCTATCATTCGATCACGATCATGGGCGATTCCTTCCCGGCGATCGGTATCGTCGCTGCCGTTCTCGGCGTCATCAAGGCCATGAGCCACATCAACGAATCACCCGAAGTGCTCGGCCATCTCATCGGTTCGGCGCTGGTCGGCACCTTCCTCGGCATTATCCTGTCCTATTCCGTCTGCGCACCGCTGGTCTCTCAGATCAAGGTCGTGCGCAACAAGCAGCATCGCCTCTACGTCATCGTGAAGCAGACGCTGCTTGCCTACATGAACGGATCAGTCCCGCAGGTCGCCCTCGAATACGGCCGCAAGACCATCTCTTCCTACGAACGTCCATCGATCGATGCCGTCGAGCAGGAAATGATGAACCCCGGCGGTGAGAGCAAGGCAGCCTGACGAATATGAGCCAGCAATCCGCGCACAGAGCACAGACGATGGACCGCACCCTTTTTGCCAAGCTTACGGGCAATCTCGGCGATCAGGCGACGCTTGCGAAACTCGGCACCGCCTTCGCCCAGGTCTATGCCGAATTCCTGCCCGACATCATCAAGACCGAGACGGGCCTGGACATCAACATCGCCTATGCCGGCCATCAGTCCGGCTCGATGAACGAGCTGATCGCCGGGCTCGGTGGCCATCATGCGCTGGTCAACGGTTCGCTGCGCAACTGGGCGCCTAACTTTATCCTCGGCTGCGGCGCCGGCTTTATCATGACGCTGATGGAGCATATGCTGGGTGCGCGCGCGGAAGATATGGAAGCGCCGGTCGCGCGGCCACTTTCAGTGATCGAACTCGATCTTTCCGTCATGGTGTTCGAAAAGATCGCCAAAGTGCTTCGCTCGGCGGTGAATGCAGCCGGCGGTTTCGAGCCCTACCTCGATCCGCCCTACAATATCGAGGACCGCCCGGCGGCCATCGGTGACAACGGTAACGATTTTGCCGCTGCGATCACGATGACGATCTCGCTCGGCAAGTCGATTTCGCAGATCGTTATCATCGCACCGCAACGCGACCTGCTGCGCACCGTCGTCAGCACGCCTCGCGCCAAGAACCCGACGACCGCTTCCCAGACATGGTCGGAGCAGCTCAGCGAGCAGGTGCGTCGCTCGCAGGTAACGCTCGAAGCGCGAGTTCGGCTCGAATCGCTGACGCTCGATACCATTTCCAAGCTCGCGGTCGGCGATGTCATTCCCTTCATGGATCATAGCGGCGACGTCCGGGTCGAGGTCAGCGCCAACAGCAAAGACCTCTACATCTGCGAATTCGGCCGCTCTGGCGAAAATTATACCGTGCGCGTCAAGGACAACGTCAACTCCGACGACGAGCTTCTTCGACACTTGATGAATTGATCTGCTGGCGTGTGAGCCCACTCACGGCAGCTTGAGGCAAGTTTCAACTGGAATAGTGATTTCATGGCTACGAAGACGACACAGCAAAGCAGCGAGGAATCGCTCGACATTTCGAACAGCGATGCCGCCTTGGACGAGGCCATCGATGGTCTGCGGGGCGTCCTGAAGAAAGACAATGACGGCAGCCTGCCCGACTTCGAGGCCGACGCATTCGGCGCCGAAACGGGCACGGACCTTTCCACCTTCGGCGATTTCGGCGACGACAATTCCACTCCGGCCTTCGATGACGGCGAATTCGGCGTCGCTTCGGCGGCGGCCGCATCGGTTGCTCCCGGCAGCGCGCTGACCGCCAATATGGACCTGATCATGGACATCCCGATCGACGTCCAGATCATGCTCGGCAGCAGCCGCATGCCGGTATCCGGCCTGATGAACCTGACTGAAGGCGCAATCATCGCGCTCGACAAGAAGATCGGCGAGCCGGTCGAGATTACTGTTAACGGCCGCAAAATCGGCCGGGGCGAGATTACCGTTCTGGAACATGACGACACCAGATTCGGCATCAAGCTCACTGAAATTTATAACGCGAAGAAAAGCTGAACCCTGCTCATGACGAGCCCACTCCCCCTTGCGGGACGGAGACGAAGACCATGATGGACTTTGACGATTTCAGCGGCGCGATCGCCGAGAAACCGTTATCTCAGACTGAAAAGGCAGCCGCCGTCCTTCTCGCCATGGGCAAGCAAGTGGCTGGACGGCTGCTGAAATACTTCACGCAGAACGAGCTGCAGATGATCATCGCCTCGGCACAGTCACTGCGAGTTATTCCGCCGGACGAGCTGGCGCAGCTCGTGGCGGAATTCGAGGACCTCTTCACCGAGGGCGCCGGCCTCATGGACAACGCCAAGGCCATCGAGAGCATCCTCGAAGAAGGCCTGACGCCCGACGAGGTCGACAGTCTGCTCGGCCGCCGTACCGCCTTCCAGGCTTACGAGACCTCCATCTGGGATCGCCTGGGCGAGGCCGATCCGGTCTTCGTTGCCAAGTTCTTCCTGCGCGAGCATCCTCAGACGATTGCCTATGTGCTCTCCATGATGCCTTCGGCCTTCGGTGCCAAGATCCTGCTGCAGCTTCCCGAGGCACAGCGCGCCGACATCATGAACCGCACGGTCAACATCAAGGATGTCAGCCCGAAGGCTGCCCAGATCATCGAAAACCGCGTGGTCGGGCTGATGGCGGAGATCGACACAGAGCGCAACGCCTCCGGTTCCACGAAGGTCGCCGACCTGATGAACGAACTCGACAAGCCAGTGGTCGATACCCTGCTGAGCTCGCTGGAATCGATCAACAAGGAATCGGTCGAGAAGGTTCGCCCGAAGATCTTCCTCTTCGACGATCTCACGCGCATGCCGCAGCCGAGCCGCGTCCTGCTGCTCAACGACATCGCCGCCGACATCCTGACGATGGCGCTGCGGGGATCCGGCAACGAGATCCGGGAGATCGTGCTGTCCTCGATCAGCCCGCGTCAGCGCCGCATGATCGAATCCGACCTGCAGATGGGCAATGCAGGCATCAATCCGCGCGAAATCGCAATTGCCCGGCGTGCCATCGCCCAGGAAGCCATTCGTCTGGCCAACTCCGGCCAGATCGAGCTCAAGGCCAAAGAAAATACGCCTGTGGAAGAAGCCGCATAAGCGCGGCGCGACTCAGCCAAAACATCGTAAACTGATGATCTGAGGGCCGCGTATCATGCGCGGCCTCTTTCCGTTTCGCAAAGGGCGGCTGCTTTGGCTGACGAAGACAAGGACAGTAAAACAGAAAAACCGACGGAGAAAAAACTCCGCGATACGATCGAGAAGGGCAATGTTCCTCACTCCAGGGAAGCGACGCTCTTTGCTTCCATGCTCGCGACTGTCATCTACGTCACCTTCTTTCTGCCAGAGCGCATGGGCCGCATGGGCGAGGTTCTGCGCGACCTCTTCGAAAAGCCGGATCAATGGCAGCTGGAAACAGGCCCGGACGCCATATCGCTGTTTACGCGCATAGGCTGGGAAGTCGGCAATATGGTGCTGCCGGCCGTGGTGCTCTTCTTCGTCTTCGGGATCGGCGCCTCGATCTTCCAGAACCTGCCGACCCCCGTTCTCGAACGAATCAGGCCACAGTTTTCGCGCATATCGCCGGCCAAAGGGTTCACGCGCATCTTCAGCGCCACCGGCCTGGTGGAATTCGGCAAATCCCTCGCAAAAATCGTGCTTGTCAGCATCGTCATGTTTTTTGTGCTGCGCAGCCAGTATTTCCACGCGATCGATTCGATGGTGTCCGACCCGCAGACCATCTTCGTGCGGCTCTCGACGATCGTTCAGCGCATCCTGATTATCGTGCTGCTGGCGACCATCGTCGTTGGCATCGCCGACCTGCTGTGGAGCCGACACCACTGGTTCGACCAATTGAAGATGACGAAACAGGAAATCAAGGACGAACACAAGCAATCGCAGGGTGACCCAATCGTCAAGTCGCGCCAGCGCTCGATCGCGCGCGACCGCGCCCGCCGCCGCATGATGAAACAGGTGCCGCGCGCCACGCTCGTCATCGCCAACCCGACCCACTTTGCCGTCGCACTGCGATATGTGCGCGAGGAAAACGACGCGCCCGTCGTCGTTGCCAAGGGCCAGGACCTCATTGCCTTGAAAATCAGGGAGATAGCTGAGGCTAACAATATTCCCGTTTTCGAAGATCCGCCACTCGCACGCTCCATGTTTGCGCAAGTCTCGGTTGATAGCGTCATACCATCAGCATTTTACAAAGCTGTCGCAGAGCTCATCCATCGGGTCTATGCGGCGCAGACGAAAAAACGGGTACGATAAACCAAATGAAAAAATGCCCCTACTCTGCCCAACGCGAAGAAATATTAGCCGAAGCCATCAGCCCGGTCGCAAGCGAACTGCGCCTTCTCGATGCCGCCGACCTGATCTCGCTGCTGCGCTTCGAACGATATGGCAATCTCGGTGATCTCGTGGCCTCGGCGGCTGAGCTTTATTTTCTTCCCGGGACGGTCAACTTCGGGCTCGGCGGCGACTACAAGCTCGAGTGGGGCGGGCCGGCGGAAGTGACGCTCGATCTGGAGATCAAGCCGCGGGGCATCACCATCTATGCCAAGCTCGCGCTGACGGAACATTATGCGGGCATCGAAATCAGCCACATCGCCTTCGACAAGGCCTCGTCCGACCCGGACGAAAATACGGCGCTGCTTGCACGCAGCCTGAGAGACGCACGTTATCTCGTCCGCGGCGAAGCGGCACACGCAGTCTGAAAAATCCAGCGTTGCAAGACGTGCGAGGATGATCCGTTTCGGTGCAGCGTCAGCTTATGTAACCGAAGCGGATCGCCTTTGCGATTGCCTGGATGCGGTTGACGCTATCGAGCTTGATCGTCGCCGATCCGAGATAGGCATTGACCGTATGTACCGACAATCCCAGTTTCTCGGCGATCTCCTCGCTGATGCGTCCATCGCCGGCAAGCTGCAGACAGGCGATTTCGCGCTCGCTCAGCGCTTCGGCAGCCTGTGACCGGCGTTCATCCAGTGATAGGAGCTCCATCATGAGCTGGCAGCTGCGGCCGTGCAGCTCGACGATCATATCGCTCGAAAGGTCCATGAACTTGGCCGTGAAGATGGTGTAGCCATTGCCGACGGCACCGAGCCGTACGGGAAAGGCAACGCCGGCAAAGGGCAGGAGATGCGGCTTCAGGCGCTGCGTGAAGGCGGCAAAATCCGGCGTCTCGGCCGTGCTGTCGCTATCGCGCCCGTTCCACATCAGCGGCAGCAGCGATTTGTCGACATGCTCGATCAGCGCTTCGCCATAGGCCTCAACGAAGGATTTGCCGGCGACCGAGTTGGCCGAGCCCCAATTATCGAGCTCGCATACCAGGCGCTGCTTATGCGGGAGGCCTGAGCCGTGCAGCCGATAAACGGCAAAATGCTGTGCATCGATCAGCCTCTGCATCGACACGAGCTTCGGGAACAGATCGGAGCGGCCGGAAATCCGCCCGGAACGGGTAAGCCGTGATTCGGTCGGCATACCCATTGTCCTGTCTGGCTGATAGCGCATCCGGTCGGCCCTTAAACGAGATTGTTGCGCACGGCGAAGGCGATCGCTTCCGAGCGGGTCTTGGTCGCGGTCTTGCGCATGACACTGGTGATGTAGTTATTGATGGTATTGCGCGAGATCCCAAGAATCATGGCGATCTCGTCGCTTGTCTTGCCTTCGGCGATCCAGAACAGGCATTCCAGTTCGCGCTCGGTCAGCTCGAAATCGCGCTCAAGCTTACCCTCGAAGCAACGCGTCGAGCTGGCGAGATAGCCGGCGAGGAGGCCGACGTCCCTCAGCCGCTCGGGCGACAGTACTGCCGCTTCATTCGCCAGCAGCAGCAACGAGAAGCGTGTTCGGCCAACATTGAACGTCAAGGCGTGATACTGACGGCCTATACCGTCAGGCAGCGCGATATCATCCGGCAGGGCCGCCAGGCTCGGCTGAAACAGCGCCATGCATTTTTCCAACTCGCCGATACGGCCATAACCGCTCGTCAGTTCCGTCGCCAGACGCCGGACGAGATCGAAGGGCCAATCGGAGGCAATCACGAAGTCGAGGCCGCTTTCCTGAATGAGATCGGATCGAACCAGAAGATAATGGGAGGCACCGGCATAGCTCGCCAAGGCATGAAGGCCGGCTTGCAGATAGGCAGGGCCGGAAACGGCACTCAGCTGCAGAACGAGCTGCTCGCGCGAGATGGCTCTGGCGGGCACGCTCGATCGCGCATCCCTATCGCCTTTGCTTACCTGCGATATCTGCATGTCCATACTTGCATTTCCTGCCGCTGTTGGACGATCGGCCGTCAACGAGAGCATTGTTTCGTCAGAACCCAATCCCTTCACCTCAGAGAACCGGCGATGTATCTCGATGAAACATCGAAGCCGGGTCTTTCTCGACCGCGGCACAGATACATCCCGGCGGGTTCGGGAAGGTGAGCATAGCTCGCCTCTGAATTCGACATCCGCAATCGTGTCGGCATACATCGCCGCAAACACAAACCGCGAACCATGGACTAAATCTTTCCGCTTTGAACTCTACGAACCTAGACATGCGAAACGCCGAAAAGCGGGCCGAATCGTTCCGTTTATTCATGTATTACGCAATAAGCACAGTATTTGTAAGTCGATTCTCCATACCCAACAACTGTATGTCCTTTGAATTCCATCTTACGAACACGTCAATTCGGCTTATAGCGACTAATTAATCACAGGTTCAAATCGACGGCGCTGCAGGCTCCAATGCCACCTGCCTAGACAAAAAAGACCGGGAGATTTCCCGGTCCTTTCATCAGGCTGCCTGGTCGACGGCCCATTTTCTGAGGATCTTTGCTGCGCGCTCTTCGCTGATTTCCACCATACGGGACAGGCGGCGCTCCGGCCCTTCCTTGACGCGGCGGTTGAAGGTGCCGGCATCGTCGCCCATGGTCAGCAGATCGTCGGTGCTGTCGAAACCGAAGTCCGAGCCGAAGCCGTCCATGAGAGCCGCGCCAGGGCCACCCACAGCCGGTGCGAAGTCTGGCAGCTCGAGGCCAGCCGCTTCCGGCAGCGCTGCGCTGCCATTTGCACCACCAAGCGAGCGGATCAGCGGACGGAAGCCCATCCAGATGATCAGGACAGCGACGGCGACGAAGGCAAGCGAGTTGATGATGCCAGCCATGTTGCGGCTCAGCATGTCGGTGATGCTGAAGCTGGAGGACGTATCTTCAAGCAGCTGACTGTCGAGGAAATTCATGGCATTGACAGTGACGATGTCGCCGCGGGCCGGATCGACGCCCGCTGCCGTTGCGACGATCTTCTGCATCTCGGCGATATAGGCATCGACCTTCGCCTGGTCGGCACCTTCGCCGACCATTTGCGCGATGCGGCCCTTGTTGACCACTACGGCAACGGAGAGCTTTTCGATCTTGTAGCTGTTGCGGGTCGTGGCCGTCGTCTTGCTGTTGATTTCGTAGTTGGTCTGCTCCTCGCGCTTGTCGGACTGGTCGTTCGACGTCGGCGAGTTGCCACCGGATTTCGGAGCCGCCTGCGGGATATTCTGCTCCACGGTGGCTGCGGTGTCCGGCTGGCTTTGCTGCGACTTCTGCGCTTCCTTAACTGTGCGGACGGAGCGCTCAACCTTCGAGTCGGGATCGAAGGTGGTTTCCTGCACCTGCTGACTGTCAGTATTCAACTGCGCCGTCACACTGGAACGGAAATTGTCCATGCCGAGGAAGGGCGCCAAGGCCTTGTCGATGTTGGATTCGACTTCGCTCTGGACGTTCTGCACGATGCCGAGATTGCGGCTCAGCGCTCCGTTGCCAGGATCATCTCCCGATGCGAGGAGCTGGCCGGTGGAATCGAGGATGGTGACGTCGTCGACCTCCAGGCCGGGAACGGCAGAGGCGACAAGATGGCGGATAGCCGAAGCCGATTTGCGGGCAGCCTCCGCACTCGCGCGGATCATGACCGATGCCGTCGGCTTCTGATCCGCCTTCCGGAAGTTGCCGACATCCTGCATGACGATGTGGACGCGGGCAGCGCTGATACCGGCGATAGAAGTGATGGTGCGGCTGATTTCACCCTCGAGAGCACGCACGCGGGTAACTTCCTGCATGAAGGAAGTCAGACCGAGCGAACCGACATTGTCGAAGAGCTCATAGCCGGCCTTGCCGCTCGTCGGCAGGCCGCGCTCGGCGAGAAGCGCGCGGGCCTTGCCGGTCATGCCTGCCGGAACGGTCAGGCTGGAACCGTCCGTGCCGACCTGGAAATTGATCTTGGCTTCAGCGAGCGCGATGCTGATCTGATTGAGATCCGTCGCGTCCAGGCCGACATACAGCGTCTCCTGAGCGGGCTTATTGACGTAGAGGGCCGCCAAAAGGATCAGCAGCACGGAGGCGGCGCCTACGCCTCCCATGATCATCAGCCGCGTTCTCCCGAGATTCTGCAGATTCCGAAACAGGGGAACTAATTGATTTAACAGATTCATTCTGTTCTCGCACGATTCGTCAAATACCTGATGGCTTTGTAACCTGCTGCGAAAATAGAAATCGAAACTTGTGCGAGCGTTTCGTCCGGCCAGAAGAGCCCAGGAAAAAGCCGGAAAGAATCGGAAGATTATATAAGAAAAACAGTATCTATCGTCGGCGGCAGCTAGAAGAAGTCGAAATCGCCCGCAGCCTTTGCCATGGGTTGGACCAGGGGCTGGGCCATGGACGGGGAATGTGCGTGAAAACTGCTGCCGCCAAGCGCCCTTTGCATTTCTGTGAGCTTGACGAGGCTCAGCGCCGTTGCCAGATCCACCGTCCAGGCCTCGGGCATCGCTCCGGCAATGGTATCGATGAATTCGGCGATGCCGCGCGTCTTCTGCACCGCAAGATCGATGCCCTGGACGACCTTCATGGCCTCCGGCGAGGCCAGTATATTGGCATCGCTGATGTCAAGCAGCTGAGGTTCGACGCGTTCGATCAGATAGGCGATGTCATGCAATTCGGAAACGATGCGCAGAAGGATAGCCGGAAGCGTCTCCTCGATGGCAGCCGTCTCAACGTGCTGAAAGGGGGTCATGCACTTGCCTCGCTGATCAGAAAAATTCGATCGTGTTGTCGACTGGCTTGGGAGCCACGACCGGACGCTGCTCCAGCGCTACGGTCTTCTGTGTCTCGGCGCCGGTCAGCGGATATTGCCTGGCTCTTCCGGAAATCGGCCAATATTCGATCTTGCGCCCGTGCTCGCCGCCCGTGCTGGAACTGACGACCGGGATACCCTCGTCTTTCAGAAACTGCATGGCAAAGATCGCGTTCTGCTCGCCGACATTGGAGAAGGTCGCGATCGTCTTGGCGCCACCGAAGACTTTCGCCTCCAGCCGGTCGCGCCTTGCGCCCTTCTTCAGCAGACCGTTGATCAGAAGTTCCATCAGGTGCACGCCGTAACGCGTCGCATCGCCACCGCTCATCGGCGAGTTCGCCATTCCAGGGAGAAGGAAATGGTTCATGCCGCCGACGCCGGCGATGGGATCGCGCAGACAGGCCGCCACGCAGGAGCCGAGGATGGTCGTCAGCACCACTTCCGGATCACTGATGACCGTGTACTCGCCCTGAATGATATGCACGCGACGGGCAGCACCCTCGACGATCATTTCAGAGCTCCGAAGACAGCCTCAATGGCAGCTTTCATCTTTTCGATGGTGAAGGGCTTGGCAAGCACGTTGTTTGCCCCGAGCTGCGCTGCCTTCTGCACCAGCGCCCGGTCGCCCTGCGCCGTCAGAATGATGAAGGCCGCCTTCTTCGTCGTCGGATTCGTGCGGACGGCCTGCAGGAGGCCAAGCCCATCCATCTTCGGCATGTTGAAGTCGGAGATGACCAGATGATGGGGCTGCTGCTCCATGATTTTCATCCCCTGTTCGCCGTCGCCGGCAGCCGTGATCTGCTTGAAGCCGAGCTGCGTCAGCGCATCGCTGAGCAGAAGACGGCTGGTGACCTGATCGTCAACGATCAGAACTTTGATTTTCTCCGCTAGAGACATTATTCGCTCCCTTCCTTTCGGGCGGCTGTTATTTTCAAAATTTCCTCGCCAATGGCGTTCAGCGGAAACTGTTGTTCGACGGCGCCAAGCTCATAGGCGACCCTCGGCATGCCGTAGACCACGCAGGTCTTCTCGTTCTGGCCGATGGTACGCGCCCCGGCGTGGCGCATCTTAAGAAGACCGGCGGCGCCGTCGCGCCCCATACCGGTCAGGATCACGCCGACGGCATTGCGGCCTGCCAGCTCGGCAACCGAATCAAAGAGCACGTCGACAGAGGGGCGATGGCCGTTCACCGGCCCGCCGTCCACCAGACGGCAATGGGGCGCGGAGGTATTGGCGACCCGCAGGTGCCTTTCGCCGCCCGGCGCCAGATAGATCTTGCCGATTTCCAGCCTTGCGCCATCCGTCGCTTCCTGGACAACAGGGGCGCAGAGACGGTTCAGCCGCTCCGCGAAGCTGCGCGTAAAGGTCGGCGGCATATGCTGCGTGATGACGGTCGGCGGGCAGTTGGCTGGGAATTTCTGCAGTACATTGATCAGGGCCTCGACGCCGCCCGTGGAAGAACCGATGGCGACGATCTTACGCCCCACGCGGAAGTCCGCGACGGCCGGCGGCGGCACGCGCTGAGCGGTGGGCTTCACATACTGACGCTGCGAGCGGGCAGCCGCCTTCACCTTATCCGCCAGATCGCCGAAAGGATGCGGCTCGCCCGGCGAGGGCTTTCCGACGCAGTCGAATGCGCCGATTTCGAGGGCGGCAAGCGTCGCGTCGGCACCGCGATGGGTCATGGTGGAGACCATGATGACCGGCATGGGCCTAAGCGTCATGATCTTTTCCAGGAATTCGAGGCCGTTCATGTTCGGCATCTCGATATCGAGGGTGACGACATCCGGATTGAGCGCCTTGATGGCGGCGCGCGCTTCCAAGGCGTCGCCGGCCTGGCCGATGACGTCGACCTCCGGATCGGTACGCAGGACGGCGGTGATGAGACCCCGCATGGTCGGGGAGTCATCGACGACAAGAACACGAGCGGGAGAATTCATGGCTTCCTCCCTGCGGTCTTGCCGAGATAGCGATAGGTGGTGATACCGATATTGTCGAAGACGTGTTTGGCCTCCCCGGCTACGCGCTCGGAGTGGCCGATATAGAGATGGCCGGCATCCTGCAGCTGGCCGGCAAAGCGCGTCCAGATTTTCGTCTGGGTCGGCTCATCGAAATAGATGACGACGTTGCGGCAGAAGATGACGTCGAACAGGCCCTTGAAGGGCCACTGCCCGAGGAGGTTCAGTTCGTTGAAGGTGATGAGCCGCTTGACGCGATCGTCGATCTGGAATTTGCGGCGACCCTGGACATTGACTTCCTGGAACCACTGCTTGCGCATGGCAGGAGAAACCGTTTCGAGCGAAGATTCATCATAGGCACCGGCGCGGGCAAGCCCGAGGATCTTGGGATCGATATCCGTCGCCAGGATCCTGAAATCGAAATCGGCCACATTCGGCATCAAGGCAAGCACCGTCAGCGCAATCGAGTAAGGCTCCTGCCCGTCGGAGCAGGCGGCAGACCAGATGCGCACCCGGCCGCCGGCCTTGGCGCGCGCCAGGAGACCAGGCAGAACCTCGTCGCGCAAATGATCGAAATGATGGTTTTCGCGGAAGAACCGGGTGAAGTTCGTCGTCAGATGCGACAGCATCTCGCGACGCGCCGCACTTCCCGCCGGCGAAGACACCAGCTGGCAGTAGTCGCTGAAGCCGGCGAGGCCCAGCGCGCGGATATGCTTCGACAGCCTGGAATAGACCAGCGACGCCTTGCTCTCGTTGAGAGAAATGCCGGCATCCGCATAGATCATTGCGGCGATTTCCGAGAGGTCGCGGCGCGTCAGCGGGTATTCGCCGCTCGCCAGCACCTCGTCCGGAGACGCCTTAAAATCCATTGCTCCCATCATGCTCATGCAGCCTCGCTTTCGCTTTCAGGGAACAGGGCTTCCAGTTCGATCAGGCAGATCATGCGGCGATCGATCGCCACGATGCCGCGGGCAAACTGCCGCTCGTGATCGGAGGAAACCTCCGGCGTCGGCTGTATGCTGTCGTCGGTAATGGTCAGGATATCCGAAACCGCATCGACCAGAAGACCGACCGCCTTGCGCTTGACCTGGGCCACGATGATCACATGCCGAACTGTCGGTTCCGCCCGCTTCATCCCGAGCCGGGCGGAGAGATCGATGATTGGCAGCACCGCGCCGCGCAGGTTGACGATCCCGAGCACATATCCCGGCGCATGCGGCATGGCCGTTGCGGGCGTCCAGCCGCGGATTTCCCGAACCGACATGATGTTAACGCAGAATTCCTGGTCGCCGATGCGAAAGGCGATCAGCTCGCGATTGCCCTGGTTCAGGTTCTTGACGGCATAAGACATCAAGTCACCCCGCCGCCGCGTAAGACATTTCGGGCTTCAGCGCCTGGCCGCGCGAAGCGCCGACCACCGCATCGACATCCAGGATCAGCGCCACGCGGCCATCGCCGAGGATGGTCGCTGCAGCAATGCCCGGGACATGCGTGTAGTTGGCTTCGAGGCTCTTGATGACGACCTGGCGCTGGCCCTGGATGGCATCGACCATGAGAGCACGCTGACCACCGCCTTCCGATTCCACCAACAGCGCGACGCCGTCGACCGGATTGGCCTGTGTGGCGCGGAAGTTCAGGATGCGGCCGACGTCAACCAGCGGGCAGAAGCTGTTGCGGATCGAGATCAGGCGGTGGTTGGCGCCGAAGGAGTGGATCGCGGAAGCCTCGGGCTGCAGCGTCTCGACGATCGCCGTCAGCGGCACGACCAGGGTCTGGCCGGCAACCGTGACCACCATGCCGTCGAGAACGGCCAGCGTCAGCGGCAGGCTCATGGTGAAGACCGAGCCCTGCCCCGGCCTGGAGGTGATGTTGATGCGGCCACCGAGCGCCTGGATAGAGCGCTTGACCACGTCCATGCCGACGCCGCGGCCGGAAATGTCCGAAATCTTGTCGGCGGTCGAGAAGCCCGGCAGGAAGATCAAGTTGTCGATTTCCTCATCCGACAGATTGGCGTCTGCCGCGATCAGGTCGTTGTCGATGGCCTTCTGGCGCACCCTCTCGCGGTTGATGCCGGCGCCGTCGTCGGCAAGCTCGATCAGGATGCGGCCGGAACGATGCTTTGCCGTCAGCCGGACGGTGCCTTCCGGGTTCTTGCCAAGCGTCGAGCGCTTTTCCGGCGTTTCGATGCCATGATCGACGGCATTGCGGATCATGTGCGTTAGCGGTTCGGCAAGCTTGTCGATCACCGTCTTATCGACCTCGGTGTTTTCGCCCTCGGTGATCAGGCGTATCGACTTGCCGGTCATATCGGCGATTTCGCGGACGATGCGCGACATGCGCTGGAAGACGGGCTTTACCGGCTGTGCGCGGATCGCCATGACGCTGTCCTGGATCTCGCGGGTGAGCTGCTGCAGCTCCTCGAGACCCATATTGATCGAGGACACGCCGTTATTGTCATTCTCGATGACACTCTGGGAGAGCATCGCCTGGTTGATGACAAGCTCGCCGACGAGATTGATCAGACGATCGACGCGGTCGAGATCGACACGGATGGTCTGGCCGGCGGCTGCGGCGGCATTGTTCTGCGCTGCGGCAGCATTAGAAGCGGCAGCTGCGGCGAGGGCGGCTTCTTTCTTCTCGACGCGTGCAGCGGCCGAGGCGAGCTGCGTAACATTGCTTGCGGTTTCCGCAGCTGCAACGGCGGCAGCGACATCGTTTCCGGGCGCCGGTGTTTCCTTTCCGGCCTCTGCAGCCGCGGCGGCGCCGTCATTGTCAAGGATCGAAAGATCGAAGGGCACCGGTACCATTGGCAACTCTTCGCTGGTCGAAGACCCGCCGCCTGCGACCGGCTGGACATCGAGATCGCAATCCCATTCGGCAAATTCAAAGACGGTACGAATGGCGTCTTCGCCCTTGTCCGTCTTGATCGAGATTGCCCATTTGAAATAGGCGCCTTCTGGATCGATGTCGGGAAGGCCCGGCAATGCATCCATATCGCAGAAGATATTCATCTCGCCGAGTCGCGAGAGGTCGCGCAGCAGCAGCGTCGCGTCGTTGCCCTTGGCGTAGAGATCGGACCGCGGCTTGAAGCTGACTTCATATTCCGGCCTGGCATCAACGGCCAGCTCGTCGCTGCCGAAATCATCGTCGAAGCTGAAGGGGATCGGCTGGAAACCACTTTCGTCGGTCGGCGCGGCCGCAACGGACTTCGGAGCAACTTCGGCAACCACCGCTGCCGACGGCGCGGGAACATCGCCATTTGCCAGCGCTTCCAGTTCCTTGACAAGGCCGCGGCTACGCGCCGGATCGACGCTGCCGCCATCGCGAGCAGCATTGGTGAGATCCGCCAGAACGTCGGCGGCCTTGAGCATGACCTTCAGGACATCCTGGGTCGGCTCCAGCTTGTTGGATCGAACGCAATCGAGCGTCGTCTCGAAGACATGAGCGAAGGCGACAAGATCGTCCAGACCGAAGGCACCCGCCCCACCCTTGATGGAATGAACGGCGCGGAAGACGGCATTGACGGTTTCCGGGTCACGGTCGCCATCATTCATTTTCAGGAGACCGGATTCCAGTTCGGCGAGCTGCTCTTCGCACTCTTGGAAGAAAATCTCTTTGATTTCGTTCATGTCCATGAGGGATGGATCCTGTCTAGGCGGTTACGCGCTCGATGGCATCGATCAGCTTGGCGGGATCGAACGGCTTGACGATCCAGCCGGTCGCACCGGCCTGGCGGGCACGGTTCTTCTTTTCCGCGTCGCTTTCCGTCGTCAGCACGAGGATCGGAACGGCGCGGTATCTGTCGTTGCGGCGAACGCCCTCGATAAAACCGAAGCCGTCAAGACGCGGCATATTGATATCGGTGACGATGACGTCAGGATTGGCTTCTTCCAGAATTTCCAGGCCCTCGACACCGTCTTCGGCCTGAATGGTCTCGAAGCCTGCATTGTTGAGGGTCACGAGAAGCATGTTTCGGATGGTTCGAGAATCATCCACCGTCAGCACTTTTTTCTTCATTGCCGGATCTCCTTGGCAAGCAGATGGGAGATATCCACCCCGATCACCTGCATCGTTTTTTGAAATGCATCCGACACCTTGGAGAAGGTGAAGGAGAGTTTGTCCTCATCCCAGGTCTTGGCGGCAGCCATGATGACCTGCACGCACAAAGTCCCGATCCTTTCGACACCGGACGCATCGATCGCGACATTGCTGCCGCGCAACCCCATCAGCGTACCGCGAAGGCTCGAGGCCTCGTTGAGATCCAGCACTGCGGCCAGACTGATTGTCTTTTCGCCTTTCCTGCTCGGCATCGCGTCATTCCTCGTTGTCTGAAATCAGGCCCGTCGGCCCGCATGTGCATGAAACTGAAAGATCAATAGGCATTGCGATCGCCTCCTGCTGCGGCCCTGCGAAGCGGGAAGCCGAAATCAGCCATATCCTCTTCGTTCTGCGTGATGCCGAGCTCCTCGCGGGCTGGGAGCTGCGGTTGCTGCGCGGCCCTGACCGGGACGGCAGGGGCCACATGCCGCCGCTCGCGCTCGATGCGGAATTCGCGGATGGTCCGGCCGAGTTCGACGACGACGGAATGAAGGTGATCGGCACCTTCCTCGGAGCGGCTGGCCTCGCTGCCGGCAGCGGCCGCACGCTCGCTATGGCCGCCGATATCTGATGTCAGTGCCTTGAGGCCGGCGACTTGTTCGTCGCTCGCCGCGACAATTCCGGAAATGGCTTCATTGATATCCGTCACCTGGCGGACAATGCTGCCGATCGCTTCCTGGGTGCGGCCGACCATCTGCACGCCGGCATCCACCTGCGCCTTGGTGCCCGTTACCAGAACCTTGATCTCGCGTGCGGCATCGGCGGAACGCTGGGCAAGCGCGCGGACTTCCTGCGCAACGACGGCAAAGCCGCGGCCGCTATCACCGGCGCGGGCGGCCTCGATGCCGGCATTCAGCGCAAGAAGATTGGTCTGGAAAGCGATCTCATCGATGACGCCGATGATCTGGCCGATCTTTTCAGCTGACGTTTCGATATCGGCCATGGCCGATATCGCCTGCCCGACGATCTTGCCGCTGTCTTCGGCCGCCACTCGGGTCGATGCGGTGACGCGCTCGGCCGAGCGGGTATTGGCTGCATTGCCGCGCACCTGTTCGGCCAGTTCCGCTAGCTGCTTTGCAGAGGCCGCAAGTCCTTGCGACTGTTCGAACGATTTTTCCGCCAGGGATTTCGAGGCGCGAGAAATGGCGTCGCTCGTCGCTTCGGCCGCCTGCACACCACCGGACAGCGCCGAAAACTGCTGCTGAATATCAGTAAGCGCCACGTTCAAGGCTTCCGCCACTTCGGTATAGGCCTCGGGACAATCCATCGGCATACGGGTCGTCAGATCGCGAGCGGTAAGGCCGTTGGCGAGATCGGCAATCAAGGCCGCTGCCTCGGCGCGGTCGGCAGCCCGCTGTTCGGCCAGCGCCCGCTGGTGACCGACCCGCAATTCGTTGAACCGCAACGATACGGCAATCTCGGCATCGACCATCACCAAGCGCACGACCGATGTCACGAGTTCGCTGAGCTCGCGGGCGCGGCGCTTGGCTCCCGGCAGAATGGCGCGGCCGCCCATATCTTCGAGAAGGCCGGAAAGAAGATGCTCCAGCATCACACCATGGCCCGCAACATGCCAGCGCGGATCGAGCCCCATCTTGCTTTCGCTGTCGGACAGAACCTTGACGCGCTCGGCATAGAGGCTGTCGAAGCGAGCATCCGTCAGCACATCCCAGTGCGAGGAGTGCAAATCCTGGAGCCGTACGAGCTGGCTTTCGCTCGAAAAATTGCGCGCAGCGTCGGGATAGGTCTGGAAACGGAGGAAAAGATCGCGCAGGCCGGCTTTCAGATGTGCCTCGAGCATCGGCCGGTGACGGCGCAGCGTTTCGCATTGTCCCGCATCGAGACCAGCAAAGCGCAAGCGATCGCGAAGGCTGCCAGCCTGCGCCCTGCCTGCCTGATCTGAAGGCGTATCCTGCGCCAAAGTCGCCCCTGCCGAACTGCCGCGCATTGAAGCGCCGGCGAAACCGCTGATGATCCGTGCCAGGCGCAATGAGGAGGCGAGAAAAGGCAGCCGTCGCCGTCGATCGACTGATCGAGGCACCGAAGCTCGCTCGTTCATCAAAGTCTGTTGCGGACCTGTTTGATGACATGGATACCGGATCGGACCCGGTACGACGGGGCGGCTTCATGCCTGGTGAGAACGAGTCACAATTTTCCCATTCCGACGTTCAAGTTCAATATTTATGGTTAATTCCTTGCCCGAAGGTTAATGACGGACGAGACGCGGCTCGTAGTTATCCCTACTAAATTAGCGACTACTTTGTTGCCGGAAAAGAACATCGATCGTAAGTCACGAGCAAGCTTCATCCCTTACTACCCAAGGGATAGACAGTTTCGATGTCGTTACGGAGAGAGCAATGATTGTTCTTGGTTTGACAGCCTCGCTGATGGCCAGCCTGACGCTTACGGCCTTCATGCTTCTATATCGTCTCGAAGAGGCGCGCGGCAAAGCCACTAGCCGCATTCTCTAGACAAAGCTGTAACGGACATCTCAGATCCAAGATCGGACATATGGCAGCTCGTGGCCAAGACGGCGAGCGCTGCTGTTCTTACGGACGGCAGGGAGCTAGCTTTGGCCTCAATAGTTCCGTATTAAGCCTCACGATCAGGCACCGAGACCCATCTTTTAATGCTCGACACGACCCATTCCCGAACAAACGCCCAGAAACTTTCGCTGGGGCTCGCCCTCGCGATCATCTTCGGAGTGACGCTCTGGCGCGTGCTCATGTTGCTCCTCAACAAGACGGACCTCTTCGTCGATGAGGCGCAATATTGGTTCTGGGGCCAGAATCTGGATTTCGGCTATTATTCCAAGCCGCCGATGATTGCCTGGGTCATCCGCTTCTTCAATGCGATCTCCGGCTCGGATTCGACCTTCTGGATCCGCATATCGGCGCCGCTCTTCCATCTTGCCACCGCCCTGATGCTGATGTGCACCACGCGGCGGCTGATCGACGACGAGACCGGACGCGAGATTGCGCCATGGGTCGGCGTCATCTTCATCACCCTGCCGGCTGCCTCGCTTTCCGCCGTGCTGGTATCGACCGATACGATCCAGATCCTGTTCGTGACGATCGCCATCTGGGCCTTTATCGGTCTGACCAGGCGCTCCTCGGTACTGGAAGCCGTCATTCTCGGCGCCAGCCTCGGTTGCGCTTTCCTGACGAAATATTCGGTGCTCTTCCTTCTACCGGGCGTCGGGATTGCCATGCTGACGATGCGTTCGGCGCGGATCGCCTGGCGGGATATGGTGATTGCCGCCATCGTCGGCGCCATCGTCGTTTCCCCTAATCTCTGGTGGAACCTTACCCATGATGCGGCGACCATAAAGCACACGGAAAACATCGCCCAATGGAGCAAGAGCGGCAGCGGCAACACTCTGGCGAAGCACATACTCAACGGGCTCAGCTTCTTCGGCGCGCAGTTCGGCGTAGTTGGCCCGGTCGTCTTCTTTGCGCTCTTGTGGGCAACGTGGCGCCTGATCCGTGGACAGAGCGACGACCGCGAAAAGCTGCTGTTCTGGCTGTCAGTGCCTGTCGTAGCGCTGATCACGCTGCAGGCACTTCTCGCCAAGGCCTATGCCAACTGGGCAGTCTCGGCCTATGCCGCCGGTACCATTCTTGCCGTATGGCTGCTCTATCGGCTGACGAAAAAGGGGCTGAGCACCTCGCTGATCATAGGGGCCGTCGTCGCCGTCGTGATCCCGGTACTGACGGTCTTCGCCTATGACATCAAACTGCCGAACGGCAATCTCGTTATGAAGCGCTATGTCGGCCGTAGCGTCATCAGTCAAGAAATCGCCGATATCGCCACGCAGGCGAAGATGACCGAAATCGTCGCGCAGGATCGCGATATCCTTGCCGATCTCTACTATACGCTGAAGGGCAAGCCGTTCCGTATCTATGCCCGCCCTTTCGGCGGCTTCCCCCACAACTATTATGAGCAGGATTTTTCCCTGCCGGCCAGTGTGACCGGTCCGGTATTGTTCGTCGACAACGATCCGATCGAGTGCCCGGAAGGCCGGGCCGAGCCCCTGAAGAGCTGGTCGCCGCCCTATGGCGCAATGAAGGGCAAGACGCTCTACGCCTATCGCGTGCCGGCATCCTGTCTGGCGCCCAAACCGTCAGTAACGGGTGCGGCGGAAAATTAAGAAATCGAGCCGGGACTGTTGACCGGCTCGTGCAACTGCATCATGACAGGCCGCTACTAGGAAGACGCTAGGCGTCCTGTTATCATGACCGAACCGCCGGAGTTCGCTCCGGCAAAGGAATGAAGGCATTTTGGACCGTTGAGCCCGCTCGAATTCGGCGCCGCCGACAGCGAAGATGGAGACGAGAGGACGCATCGCGCCGGAGCGCGCGTGATCGCCTCGCTGTTCGTCGCATTTTTCGCCTATATCGGACTGGCGCTCGGCGGCGGCATCAATCTTGCCACGCGCGCCGATGCCGAAGCCCTCTCCTCAGGCAAGGACAGTCAGCCCCTCTACCTTTCCCTGCGCGATCCGGTGCGCGGCATTACCGTCGCCGACCGGCTGGTGACGCCGAAGGCCGCATGGCAAGACCTCGGCCCTGCAACACTTGCCGCCCTGCCCACCCTCGGATATCCGGCGACCTCCTGGCTGCTGAGCCGCCCGAAAGATGCCGCACGGCTCGAATCCCTGGCGTTTCGCGCCTATCTAGCGCGCGCGCCTCCAGGCGCGCTCACCTAAGCGTTGGCGCCTACGCGCCGCATTTCCGATAAGACCTCAAGTCCGCCTGCGGCCAGGCCGTCGGCATAAGCCTATTTTCAAGGATAATACCCATGCGTACCTCACCATGGCTCGTGGCACTCTATACAGTGGTCATCGTCATCGGCTTTCTGATTGCAATGCCGAACGTGCTGCCGCAGTCGGTTCTCAGCAAGATCCCATCCTGGCTGCCTCATAGCCAGGTTTCGCTCGGCCTCGACCTTCGCGGCGGTTCCTATCTCGTTCTTGAAGTCGACGAGAAGGATCTGACGAACGGCCGGCTGCAATCGCTGCAGCAGGACGCCCGGCGCGTGCTGCGCGACAAGAACATCCAGACCCGCTCGATCATCCGCAACGGCGATCAGATCGTCGTGACGCTCACTGATCCCTCGCAGAGCAGCGATGCAGTGACGCAACTGCGCACGCTTGCCAATACGATCACATCCGGCCTCTCAGCCGGTCAGTCCGATCTCAACATCACGCCGAATGGCGCGACGATCGCGATGTCCTTCTCGCAAGCCGGCATTTCGGCCAACGTCGATTCCGCCGTCCAGCAGAGCCTTGAAGTCATCCGCAAGCGCGTCGACCAGGTGGGCGTTGCCGAGCCGACCATTCAGCGCGTCGGACCGAACCGCGTTCTCGTCCAGCTTCCGGGTGCGCAGGATCCCTCGCATCTGCGCGAGCTTCTCGGTTCGACCGCGAAGATGTCCTTCCACCTGCTCGCCGACAATGCCGATCCAAACAATCCGCCTCCCGGCGTCACCATCATGAAGGACGAGCGGGGCACCAGCTATCCGGTTCTCGACCGCATCGAACTATCCGGCGACCGTCTGACGGACGCCCGCGTCAGCTTCGATCCGAACACGCACGAGCCGCTCGTCACCTTCCGCTTCGACAGCGCCGGCGCCAACCGCTTTGCCGAAATCACCCGCGAAAATGTCGGCAAGCCCTTCGCAATCGTTCTCGACAACAAGGTGCTGAGCGCACCGAATATCCGCGAGCCGATCACCGGCGGTTCAGGCCAGATCTCCGGCAACTTCACCGCAGAAAGCGCCACCACGCTTGCAGCCCTGCTGCGCGCCGGCGCTCTGCCCGCCAAGCTCACCGTCATCGAAGAACGCACCGTCGGCGCCGATCTCGGTAGCGACGCGATCCAGAAGGGCATCTATAGCGGCCTCGTCGGCTTCGTCCTGGTTGCCGCCTTCATCTTCGTGCTCTATGGCGCCTGGGGCATTCTCGCCAATGTCGCGCTGCTCATCCACACGGTCCTGACCTTCTCGGCCCTGACGCTTGTCGGCGCCACGCTGACGCTGCCCGGCATCGCCGGTATCGTCCTTGGTATCGGCCTTGCGGTTGATGCCAACGTTCTCATCAACGAGCGCATCCGCGAAGAAACCCGCAAGGGCCGCGGCGCCTTCGCCGCTATCGACAATGGTTTCAAGAAGGCCTATTCGACGATCATCGACGGCAACATGACAGCCCTCATCGCCGCCGCGATCCTGTTCTACTTCGGCTCCGGCCCCGTTCGCGGCTTTGCCGTGACCATGGGTCTCGGTCTCATTATCTCGATGTTCACCTCCGTCGCCTTCGTACGCGTCGTGATGATCGCCATCACCCGTCGCCGCAAGCTGAAGGTGATCAACATCAGACCGCTGATCCCCTTCAGCCCCTACGACAAGCACATCCAGTTCATGAAGGCCCGCTTCTTCGGCGTCACCGTCTCGGCGATCCTGTCGATCGCCTCGGTGGTTCTGTTCATCCATCCGGGCCTCAACTACGGCGTTGATTTCCGCGGCGGCATCCAGATGTCGGTCAAGACCAAGGACGCAGCCGATCTGTCCACGTTCCGCGAGGGCTTGAACACGCTCGGCCTCGGCGAAATCGCATTGCAGTCCTTCGGCGACAACAACAGCCTTCTTGTCCGCGCCCAGCGCCAGGACGGCGGCGAAGAGGCGCAGACGGCGGCAGTGACCAAGCTCAAGGCCGAAATCGTCAAGATCGACCCAAGCGCGACCATCGAAGGCACCGATGTCATCGGTCCGAAGGTCTCGGGCGAGCTTGCCTGGGCCGGCATCCTGTCGGTCGTAATCGCCAGCCTGGCGATGCTCGTCTATATCTGGGTGCGGTTCGAATGGCCGTTCGCGGTCGGCGCCATCGTCACGCTGGTGCTCGATGTGACCAAGGCGATCGGCTTCTTCGCGATCACCGGCCTCGATTTCAACCTGACGGCCATCGCCGCGATCCTGACGCTTGTGGGATACTCGGTGAACGACAAGGTCGTGGTCTATGACCGCATGCGTGAAAACATGCGGCTCTACAAGTCGATGCCGCTGCGCGACATCATCGACAAGTCGATCAACGAGACCCTGGCGCGAAGCCTCTATACCAATGCCACCGCCTTCCTGGCGCTGGTGCCGATGGCGATCTGGGGCGGCAGCGCCGTCTCCAGCTTCGCGATCCCCATGGTGTTCGGCATCCTCGTCGCCGGCGCCTCATCGGTCTTCATCGCGGCGCCGATCCTGCTGTTCCTCGGCGACTGGCGTCGCCGTCATGCCAAGCCGGTCGCCAATGACACGGCGTCGGCAGACGGCAAGTCCGGTAAGGACAACAAGCAGATTCCTGCTGCTTAACACATGAAAAGAGGACATGCCCGGCGTCCGGGCATGTCCTCCAGCCGCTTACGAAATCGGCGGCATATGCAAAGGCAAGCCCGGACGCGGGGCCGTAATCTTTTCTACAACTCCGTTTTCCTGCTCGCTGACGAGCAGATGCTTGCCGTCCACGGTGAAGGCGATATTGGCCGGCCTTGTGCCGTCGGTGCGGATATGGCCGGCCATTTTTCCCTCGGTGTCCACCATGGAAATTTCACCTAGGCCGTACATGGCACAATACAGCATGCCACTGCGATCAAAAGCGAGGCCTGCCGGTCCGCGCAGCGCATTGACGGCAGGGGATGTCATCGACTGGACAAACATTTCCTGCCTGCCGCCCACGACCTGCCGATAGATTTTTCCGGTCAGCGTTTCGCTATAGTAGAGCAATCCGTCGGTACCGAAGGCAATACCGCTCGCAAAGAGCAAGCCGGCTGCCAGGACCCGGATGACCCGGCCCTCCGACGGATCGATCTGATAGACGCAGCCATTATAAGCCGCCTTGAAGAAATCGGGATGGATGTGGCCGCCTTCGAGAAGATTGGCAAGGCGGATACCGGAATCGATCATATAAAGCAGGCCGTCAGGTCCGAAAGCGAGTGCATTCGGATGGAGAAACGGACCATCGGCGCTGCCTTCAATGACCTGCAGGACGCGGCCTTGCGCCGACAATCTGACAAGGGAATTCTCCGGGCCATTGGCTACCCAGAAACATCCGTCACCATCCGCCGCAATCCCCATCGGCCAGCCGCCGACCCGGCAAAGTTCCTGCGGTACGCCGCTTGCGTCGAAAAGTTTCAGACAGCGGCGACTGGCATCCATTTCTACGACCGCGAGGCGACCGTCCGGCAAGGCCACGAGGCCGCTAGGCAGACGCAGCCCGGTGGCAATCGTTTCGTTCATGTTTTGAAACCTTCATTCTACGCATTACGAAGCCCCAAAAACTCAAAATGCTGCGCCGAAATGATACATAAGCACGAAGAAGATCCTTTTCGAGCCGGGCGAATGCAAATCCCGATAAGATTCTTGCGCCAGAGGTCACATCCGCGTGCGAGCCCTGTTAATCTTGACAGGCTTTAGCGATTCGGAACATCCATAGAACGTTCCTATATCTTCGCGTTTGCGATTCGCCGCATATCGCGCTCCGCGCCGGCCGCCGGAGGTAGTCAGGAGAGTTGATGACCGCCGCCTATCTGGAAAAGCTGAACCCGGAGCAACGGCTGGCGGTGGAACACGGCACGACTGTAGGCGACGGTCATATTGCCGGGCCTCTGCTGGTCATCGCCGGAGCCGGCTCCGGCAAGACGAATACGCTTGCGCATCGCGTCGCGCATCTGATCGTCAAAGGCGCAGACCCGCGCCGCATCCTGCTGATGACCTTTTCGCGCCGCGCCGCCGCCGAAATGGGCCGCCGCGTCGAGCGCATCTGCCGCGAGGTGCTGGGTGCGAATTCCGGCATCACCGCCGATGCACTTGCCTGGACAGGTACGTTCCACGGCATCGGCGCGCGCCTGCTGCGGGATTATGCAGAACAGATCGGCATCGACCCGGCCTTCACGATCCACGACCGCGAAGACAGTGCCGACCTGATGAATCTGGCGCGCCACGACCTCGGCTTTTCGAAGACGGAGAACCGCTTCCCGACCAAGGCGACCTGCCTTGCCATCTATTCGCGCTCCGTCAACGCCGAAGCGCCGCTCGACGGCGTGCTGCGCGACTTCTTCCCTTGGTGCGCCATGTGGGAGCAGCAGCTGCGCGATCTTTTCGCCTGTTATGTCGAGGCAAAGCAGGTGCAGAACGTGCTCGATTACGACGACCTGCTGCTCTATTGGGCGCATATGCTGCAGGAGCCTCTGATCGCCGAGGATATCGGCAGCCGCTTCGACCATGTACTCGTCGACGAATATCAGGACACCAACCGGCTGCAATCCTCCATCCTGCTCGCCCTGAAGCCGGATGGCCGGGGATTGACCGTCGTCGGCGACGACGCGCAATCGATCTATTCCTTCCGTGCCGCCACCGTACGCAACATTCTCGATTTCCCCAAGGCTTTTACGCCATCGGCCGATATTGTCACGCTCGACCGCAACTATCGCTCGACACAGCCGATCCTAGCTGCAGCTAACGCCGTGATCGATCTTGCGTCCGAGCGCTTCACCAAGAACCTGCGCACGGAGCGGCAAAGCGTAGAGCGGCCGCGGCTGGTGACCGTGCGCGACGAGGCCGATCAGGCGCGCTACATCGCCGATCAGGTGCTGGAAAATCGCGAGGGTGGCGCAAGGCTCAAGCAGCAGGCGGTGCTTTTTCGCACTTCGAGCCATAGCGGCCCGCTGGAAGTGGAGCTCACCCGCCGCAACATCCCTTTCGTCAAATTCGGCGGGCTGAAATTCCTTGACAGCGCCCATGTCAAGGACATGCTGGCGGCGCTGCGTTTCGCCCAGAATCCGCGCGACCGCGTGGCCGGCTTCCGCCTGATGCAGCTCCTGCCCGGCGTCGGCCCTGCGACAGCACAGCGCGTACTCGACCAGATCGGCGAAGATGCAAGCCCGATCACGGCACTCACAGAACTCCCGCCGCCACCGCGCACGGGAGACGATTGGACCGCCTTTGTCGAGACGATGCGGGAGGTCAAAAGCGGGAAGGCCGGCTGGCCATCGGAAATCGGCCTCGTTCGCCAATGGTACGAACCGCATCTGGAACGCGTATATGAGGATGCATCGACCCGCCAGGCGGATCTCGTCCAGCTCGAACAGATTGCCGCGGGCTACGGCTCGCGTGAGCGCTTCCTCACCGAGCTGACGCTCGATCCGCCCGACGCCACCAGCGACCAGGCGGGTGTGCCGCTACTCGATGAGGACTATCTGATCCTCTCCACTATCCATTCCGCCAAGGGCCAGGAGTGGACGAAGGTCTTCATCCTCAACGCCGTCGATGGCTGCATCCCCGCCGATCTCGCCGTCGGATCATCCGCCGAAATCGAGGAGGAACGACGGCTGCTCTATGTCGCGATGACGCGGGCTAAGGACAATCTCGATCTCGTCATTCCGCAGCGGTTCTTCGTGCACGGCCAGCATGCGCAGGGCGACAAGCATGTCTTCGCCTCGCGCACCCGCTTCATTCCGGCAACATTGCTGCAATTTTTCGAGGTCTGCGGCTGGCCGCAGGCACGGGCTGAAAGCGCTGCCGCCATTCGGGCGCGCGAGGTGCGCGTCGATGTGGGTGCGCGCATGCGGGGCATGTGGCGGTGAGTTGGGGTTATTGAGGCGGCAGGTCAGGCATGTTTATTGGTGCCGCATCATCGTGCGTGGCCCCTCACCCTAGCCCTCTCCCCGCGAGCGGGGAGAGGGGACGACCTCACAAGGCAGCAGGCCTCCTCTTGAACGGAACTTGTTTGGGGCACAATTCCCCCTCTCCCCGCGAGCGGGGAGAGGGTTGGGGTGAGGGGCAATCCGAGCTTTCAATTCACTCGATCGCCGCGCGTTATACCCGCTTCGCCTCGCGAAACATCTCGATGATCGCCGAAAAATCGCGGCCGCCGTTGCCGAGCTTTTCGAAGAGCGCGTAAAGCTGCGCGGCTTCAGCACCCAGAGGCGTCGACGCGCCGCTGGAGAGCGCCGCTTCCTGTGACAGGCGCAGATCCTTCAGCATCAAGGCGGCGGCAAAACCGGGCTTGTAGTCGTTGTTGGCGGGCGACGTCGGCACAGGGCCGGGCACCGGGCAATAGGTATTGATCGACCAGCATTGGCCGGAGGAGGTCGAAGCGACGTCAAAGAGAGCCTGGTGCGAAAGGCCAAGCTTTTCGCCGAGCACGAAGGCCTCGCAGACGCCGATCATCGAGATACCGAGGATCATGTTGTTGCAGATCTTCGCGGCCTGGCCGGCGCCGGGATCGCCGCAATGGACGATCTTCTTGCCCATCACCTCGAGCAGCGGTTTGGCAGCGGCGAAGCTTTCCGCCGAGCCGCCGGCCATGAAGGTCAGCGTCCCGGCCGCGGCCCCTCCGGTGCCGCCGGACACCGGCGCGTCGAGTGAGAGGCAGCCGGCATCGCCTGCCATGGCATGCGCCTTGCGGGCGCTGTCGACGTCGATGGTCGAGCTGTCGATCAGTAAGGTTCCCTTGGGCACGGAGCGTAGCACGTCGGTCCAGACGGTCAGGACATGCTGGCCCTTCGGCAGCATGGTCACGACCACTTCTGCATCGGCCAGGGCCTCGGTCAGCACGCTGGCGGCTTTCACGCCCGCCGCCTCGGCCGCCTTCAGCACATCATGCGAGAGGTCGAATCCTGTGACGGCGTGGCCGGCCTTGACGAGATTGGCGGCCATCGGGCCTCCCATATTGCCGAGGCCGATGAATGCGATCCGCGTCATGATGTTTTCCTCCCATGATCGGTTATCTTGCGAAAAGCGGCGGCTGCGCCGGTATGAAGAAACGGTCGATGGCATCCGCCGTCACTTCGGAAAGGCTCGCCGGAGACCATTTCGGATTGCGGTCCTTGTCGATGACGGCGGCGCGCACGCCCTCGTAGAAATCGTGATTATACAATATGCCCTTACAGGCGCCGAGTTCACGATCAAGGCATTCGGCCAGATTAGCGCTCGTTCGCCCTGCCCTGAGCAGCCGCAAGGTCAGCTTCAGGCTCGTCGGCGAGCGGCTGGCGATCACGCTTGCAGCTTCTGCGGCAAACTCTCCCGGTTCTCCGGCCAAGGACTTCAGAATTTCCTCCACCGTGTCTGCCGAAAACGTCCGATCGATCACATCGCGGTTTGCCGCAAGCCGGCTTTCGCCGGCATCTACAGCCATCGTCCTTATGAGAGCGTGCACGTCTGCGGTAGAGGCCGCAGCGGGCAGCGCGGCTATCGCATCGATGAGGGCTGGCAATGCGGAAGACGCGACACAATGATCGGCAAAACCGGCGTGGATAACATCGGCTGCACCGACGGTCTGCCCGGTCAGACCCATCCAAGTGCCGGCTTCGCCCGGCGCGCGCGGCAGCAGCCAAGTGGCACCGACATCCGGGAAGTAGCCAATGCCGGTTTCGGGCATGGCAAGGCACGTGCGTTCGGTGACGACGCGATGGCTGCCGTGGGCCGAGAGGCCGACGCCGCCGCCCATGGTGATGCCGTCCATCAACACGACATAGGGTTTGGGATAGCGCGAGATGGCATGGTTGAGCAGAAACTCCTCGCGCCAGAAGGTTTCCGCTTCATCAGTGCCCTCCTTGCCGCTCCGATGCAGCACGCGGATATCACCGCCTGCGCAGAAGCCACGTTCCCCCTCGCCCAGGACGATGACGCTTGCGACCTTCGGATCCGCGGCGAAATCCTCCAGGGCCGGCGCAATGACCCGCACCATCGGCAATGTCAGGCTATTCAGCGCCTTCGGGCGGTTAAGCTTGATAATGCCGGCCGATCCGCGCCGCTCAATGATGACTTCGTCCGTGCTATCCATGCAAATCTCCTATCCCTGCTGTCATCCATGAATAGGGCTTCATCTGTTGTCGGCAAGGATCATTTCGGCTGCCTTCTCGGCGATCATGATGGTTGGCGAATTGGTGTTTCCCGAGGTGATCGATGGCATGACGGAGGCGTCGGCGATACGCAGCCTTGCCAATGCTCTGAGCCGCAAGCGGGGATCGACGACGCTTTGCGCATCACCGCCCATGCGGCACGTGCCGACCGGATGGAAAATCGTCGTGCCGATATCGCCGGCGGCGCGCTCCAGATCGGCATCCGTCTCATAGGCCGGCCCCGGCTTAAATTCCTCCGGCCGGAACCGGGAAAAGGAGGGCTGGGCGACGATGCGCCGCGTCAGGCGAATGGAGCGCACGGCAATTTCCCGGTCGCGTGCGGCAGAGAGATAGTTCGGACTGATGGCCGGCTGCATCGCGAAATCGGGGCTGCGTACATGCACGGAACCGCGGCTTTCGGGACGGAGATTGCAGACACTCGCGGTGATCGCCGGAAAGGGATGAACGGGATCACCGAACCTGTCGAGCGAGACCGGCTGCACATGATATTGCAGGTCCGGTGTTTCCTTGTCCGGCCCGGAGCGGGTAAATATGCCGAGCTGGCTCGGCGCCATCGCCATGGGGCCTGAACGGCGCACCAGATATTCGAGGCCAATCGCCGCCTTTCCGATCAGTTTCGTCGCCTTCTCGTTCAGCGTGGGCACGCCGGTCACCTTGTAGGCGAGGCGAAGCTGCAGATGATCCTGCAGGTTTTCGCCGACGGACCGAACCTCGCGCACGACGTCGATGCCGGCTTTGCTCAACACCTCGCCATGGCCGATGCCTGAGAGCTCGAGAATGTGCGGCGAGCCGATGGAGCCGGCTGAGAGTACTGTCTCCTTGTTCGCATAAGCGCGCTTCGTCACACCATCGTGCTGGAATTCGACGCCGGTGACGGCATCCCCCTCGACGATCAGCCGGCGGACGTGCGCCTTGGTATAGACGATGAGATTGCCGCGCTTCATCGCCGGGCGCAGGAAGGCTTTCGTCGTGTTCCAGCGGATGCCGGAGCGCTGGTTGACGTCGAAATAGCCGGAACCTTCGTTGTTGCCGCGATTGAAATCCGCTGTCTCCGGGATGCCGGCCTCCTTGGCCGCGGCCTGGAAGGCATCGAGCACTGCCCAGCGCACGCGCGCCTTCTCGACCCGCCATTCGCCGCCGGCGCCATGCATCTCGTCCTTGCCGCGATAGTGATCCTCGGACTTGACGAAATAGGGCAGCACATCGTCCCAGCCCCAGCCGGCACAGCCGAGCTGACGCCAGAGATCATAGTCGCGCGCCTGGCCGCGCATGTAGATCATGCCGTTGATGGAGGAGCAGCCGCCGAGTACCTTGCCGCGCGGATAGTTCAGCGACCGGCCGTTCAGCCCTGCTTCCGGCGATGTGGTGAAGCACCAGTCCGTGCGCGGGTTGTTGATGCAATAAAGGTAGCCGACCGGGATATGGATCCAGTGGTAATTGTCGTTGCCGCCGGCTTCCAGAAGCAGCACCCTATTGTTGCGGTCGGCCGAAAGCCGGTTGGCCAGCACGCATCCGGCACTGCCGGCACCGATGATGATATAATCGAAGCGATCCATGTTCAAACTCAGTGATCCCCTCTCCCTGCCAGCGGGGAGAGGGTTAGGGTGAGGGGCCGGAAGGTTCGGCAGAACTCGGTTTTCAAACTACCCTCGGAATAGCCCCTCATCCCCCCTCCGGGCACCTTCTCCCCGTCAAAACGGGGAGAAGGAAATCAAGCAGTCAGCGGCGATATTCAAATCCCAGCTTCCGTCCCAGCCTTGAGGCATAGAACTCGCCCACCACACCGCGGCGGAAGAGTAAAACGCAGACCATGAAGACGATGCCGGTGATGATGGTGACCGGGAATTCCGAAGTGGCGAGATAGTTTTCCAGCGTCGCCACGAAGCCCGCACCGAAAATCGGGCCGATCAGCGTGCCGATGCCGCCGAGGAGCGTCATGAGAATGACTTCGCCGGACATCTGCCAGGCGACATCGGTGAGCGTCGCGAACTGGAAGACCAGCGCCTTGACCGCACCGGCAAGCCCCGCCAGCGCCGCCGACATGACGAATGCGCCGAGCTTGTAGTGAGCGACGGAATAGCCGAGCGAGATCGCCCGCTGCTCGTTCTCGCGGATCGATTTCAGGATCATCCCGAAGGGCGAATTGATGAAACGCCAGATGATCAGCACGCCGATCAGAAAAACCGCAAGGACGAAATAATACATGTTGAAAGAGTTGCTGAGATCGAGGACGCCGAAGAGATAGCCGCGCGGCACCGACTGAATGCCATCCTCGCCATGGGTGAAAGCCGCTTGCAGGCAGAAGAAATAGAACATGTAGGACAGCGCCAGCGTGATCATCGCGAAATAGATACCCTGCCGGCGGATGGCGACGAAGCCCATGACCAAGCCAAGCAAGGACGCGCCGGCGACGCCGATCAGGATGCCGAGTTCGGGCGGGAGCCCCCATTCCTTCACGGCGTGGGCGGTAAAATAGGCCGCGCCTCCGAAGAAGGTGGCATGGCCGAAGGAGAGCAGGCCGGCATAACCGAGTAGCAGATTGAAGGCGCAGGCGAACAGCGCGAAGCAGAGCACCTTCATGACGAAGATCGGGTAGATGAGGAACGGCGCCCAGATCAATCCGACGAGGCCGACGACCAGAAGCAGCTTTTGTACGGAAAGCTTCGGACGCTCCTTGGAGTTCAAGCTGATCAACCCAGCCATATCACGCCTCCCGACCGAAGAGGCCGGCTGGCCTCAGAAGCAGTACGATCGCCATGATCACGAAGATGACGATATTCGAGGCTTCAGGATAGAAAACCTTGGTGAGGCCCTCGGCAATCCCAAGCATATAGCCTGTGACGATCGCGCCCATGATTGAGCCCATGCCGCCGACGACCACAACGGCGAAGACGATGATGATCATGTTCGATCCCATCAGCGGCGAGACCTGATAGATCGGCGCGGCCAGCACGCCGGCAAACGCAGCAAGCGCCACGCCGAAACCATAGGTGAGCGTCAGAAGCACCGGCACGTTGACGCCGAAAACCTGCACAAGGGTGGAATTCTCGGTCGCGGCACGCAGATAGGCGCCGAGCTTGGTCTTCTCGATCAGCAGCCAGGTGCCGATGCAGACGATCAGCGACGCAATGACCACCCAACCGCGATAGACGGGCAGGAACATGAAGCCGATATTTTTCGCACCCGCCAGTTCCGTCGGGACGGCGTAGGGCTGACCGGAGGAACCGTAGAGATAGCGAAAGGTCCCCTCGATGGTCAGGGCCATGCCGAAGGTGAAGAGCAATCCGTAGAGCGGATCGATCTTGTAAAGCCGGCGCAGGCAGAGCAGCTCGACCAGCGCACCGAACAGGCCGACGATCAGAGGCGCTAGAACGAGGGCCGGCCAATAGCCGATGCCGGCATAGGCGAGCAGCAGATAGGCGGTGAACGCGCCGAGCATATAGAGGGCGCCATGGGCGAAATTGATGACCCGCAGCATGCCGAAGATGATCGCGAGCCCAAGGCTCAAGAGCGCGTAGAAGGAACCGTTGATGAGCCCGATCAGCAATTGACCGAGAAGGGCCTGCGCGGGAATGCCGAATATCGTCGTCATGGCTCAGACCCCCAGGACCTTGTGGAGCATACCCATGCGTTCGGAGAGTTCGCCGACCGGAAATTCCGAGACCATCTGGCCGTGATCCATCACATAGAAGCGATCGGCGATGCGGCTCGCAAAGCGGAAATTCTGCTCGACGAGCAATATGGTCATGCCGCGACCTTTGAGCTTCTGCAGGACTTCGCCGATACGCTGGACGATGACGGGCGCAAGGCCCTCGGTGGGTTCGTCGAGCAGCAGCATACGGACGCCGGTGCGCAGGATGCGAGCCATGGCGAGCATCTGCTGCTCGCCGCCCGAAAGCCTGGTGCCGACGCTGTTGCGCCGCTCATGCAGATTGGGAAACAGCTCGAAGATCTCGTCGAGCGTCATGCCGCCCGCTGCGACGACTGGCGGCAGCATCAGGTTTTCATAGACGCTGAGCGTCGAGAAGATGCCGCGCTCCTCCGGAACGAAGCCGATGCCCTGATGCGCCGTCTTGTGCAGCGGCACCTGCATCATGTCCTTGCCGGCGAATGTAATTCTGCCCTTGCGGGCGCGGACGATGCCAACGATCGTGCGCAGCGTCGTCGTCTTGCCGACGCCGTTGCGGCCGAGGATGGTGATGGTCTCCCCCTCGCCCACACGCATATCGACACCGTGCAGAATATGGCTTTCGCCATACCAGGCATTGAGACCCTGAACGTCGAGAAGCGTCGCCATCGTCAAGCCTCCTCCGTGCCCATATAGGCTTCGCGGACGCGCGGATCGCGGCTGACTGTCGCGTAATCGCCCTGGGCCAGGATCTCGCCGCGCTGCAGCACCGTGACATGATGGCAGATATCGGCAACGACCGAGAGATTGTGCTCCACCATGAGCACGGCCCTGTCGCGCGCGACATCGCGGATGATCGCGGAGACCGTGTTTACGTCCTCCAGCCCCATGCCGGCCATCGGCTCATCGAGCAGCAGCACCTTCGGATCGAGCGCAAGCGTGGTGGCAATCTCCAGCACGCGCTTGCGACCATAGGAAAGATCTGCGGCGACGGCATTGCGCTCTTTCGAAAGGCCGACGGAGGCAATGAGCTGTTCGGCGCGGGCATTGAGGCTGTCGAGGGCCGATAGCGGCCGCCAGAACTGGTGGGCGAGATTGCTTGGCCGCTGTAAGGCGACCCGCACATTGTCCAGCACCGTCAGATGCGGGAAAACGGCGGAAATCTGGAAGGAGCGCACCAGGCCCATGCGCGCGACCTTGTCAGGTCTCGTCTTGGTAATATCGGTGCCGAGCAGTGTGATGGTCCCATGCGTCGGCTGCAGGAACTTGGTGAGCAGGTTGAACACCGTCGTCTTGCCGGCGCCATTCGGGCCGATCAGCGCGTGGACCTGGGCATGATGTACGTCGAGATCGACATTCTTGACGGCGGTGAAGCCGCCGAAATCGCGGCGCAGTCCCCGGGCGGACAAAACCACCCGGGGCTCTTCATGCGGATATGTCGCGGACATCGCCATGAGCTGGTCCAGGCCCTATTGCTTGACGAGGTCGCAGCCGCTCTTGGCGGGATCGATATAGGCTTCCTTGCCAGGGATCGTCGCCAACACGTTGAAGTAATCCCACGGCTCCTTGCTGTCAGCGGGCTTCTTCACCTGAAGCAGATACATGTCGTGGATCATTCGGCCGTTGGCGCCGACCGTGCCGCCGCGGCCGAAGAAATCATCAACAGGCATCTCATGCAGCTGCTTGGCAACGGCGTCGGTATCGTCAGTGCCGGCCTTCTGCACGGCCTTCAGATACTGCATCACGGCGGAATAAGTGCCGGCATGGATCATGTTCGGCATTTTGCCGGTGCGGGCAAAGAAGCGCTTGCCGAATTCGCGGCTCTTGTCGTCGAGGTTCCAGTAATAGCCTTCCGTCAGCGTCAGGCCCTGCGCTGCCTGAAGGCCGAGGCCGTGCACTTCGGCGAGCGTGAAGAGCAATGCCGCCAGGTGCTGGCCACCCTGGGTGATGCCGAATTCGGAGGCCTGCTTGATGGCGTTGGAGGTATCGAGGCCGGCATTGGCCAGACCGATGACCTTGGCGCCAGACGACTGGGCCTGCAGCAGGAAGGATGAGAAATCATTCGTTGACAGTGGATGACGGACGGAGCCCAGCACCTTGCCGCCGCTGGCCTTGACGAAATCGCTGGTCTGCTGCTCGAGCGAATAGCCAAAGGCATAGTCCGCAGTCAGGAAGAACCAGGTGTCGCCGCCCTGCTTGACGAGCGCGCCGCCGGTGCCGACGGCGAGAGCATGCGTGTCATAGGCCCAATGGAAGCCATAGGGCGAGCATTGCTTGCCGGTGAGATCGGTCGTGGCAGCGCCGGTGACGATGTCGATCTTCTTCTTTTCCTTGCCGACCGCCTGAACGGCGAGCGCGACCGAGGAGGTCGTCAGCTCCATGATGGCATCGACCTTGTCCTGGTCGTACCATTGGCGGGCGATGTTGGAGGCGATATCAGGCTTGTTCTGGTGGTCGGCATCGACGATTTCGATCGGCACGCCGAGAACCTTGCCGCCGAAATCCTCCGCGGCCATCTTGGCGGCCGCTACCGATGATTTCCCGCCGAAATCCGCATAGACGCCGGACTGGTCGTTGAGGATGCCGATCTTGACGACACCATCGGACGGGCCGGCGGCGAAAGCCGCAGTGCTGGCTGCAAGCAGAAATGCAAGGGACGCAATAAGACTCTTTCGCATATCCTCTCCTCCCAGAGATTTGGCAAAAATGAATCTGTTCAAAATTGGCTAGCCGCTTTCCTCAAAACGGCTTTTCCCGACCGCCAAGATCACGGAATTCGCGCGTTGACGCAAGTCGCGATTGCAATTAATTCCAAACAAGGTCTGTTCATTTTTGAACAGAGGAGGATGCATGAAGCGTACGCCGCACTTTACCTGGGACGATTTGCAATTTTTCCTCGCCGTTGCGCGAACCGGGCAGCTTTCTACCGCGGCGCGACAATTGCGCAGCAGCCATGCCACGGTCTCGCGGCGCATCGACCGGCTGGAATTCGCCTTGAAGGTCAAGCTCTTCGAACGCAATCCACGCGGTTACATGCTGACCAGCATGGGGCAGCGCTTCGTCGATACGGCCGAGCACATGGAGCAGGAGACGGAACGTCTTCGCGCCGATCTATCTGCGGGATCGGCAGCACAACGGGGTGTCGTGCGCATCAGTGCGCCAGAGGGGTTTTCCAACTTCTTCTTCACCGGCGTCCTGCCGGAATTCACTGCGAAGCACCCAAACATTTCACTCGAGCTGATCACCATCCAGCAGATCATGTCGCTCTCGCGCAAGGAGGCCGATATCGTCGTGGTGCTCGACCCGCCGAAGGCCGGACCCTACTTCACCGAGAAGCTTACCGACTATCATCTCCAGGTCTACGGATCGCGCGACTACCTCGCCCGCCATCCACCGATCGAAAGCCGCGATGACCTGCCTGACTTCTCCTTTATCGGCTATATCGAGGATATGATTTTTGCGCCAGGCCTGGATTATCTCGATGACGTCCATCCGCGCATCAGGCCGCAATTCCAGAGCTCAAGCATCTTTGCGCAGCTGACAGCGACGAAGAACGGCCAGGGGCTGTGCGTGCTGCCGTTCTTCATCGCCGGCAAGCACCCCGATCTGCAGGTGGTCCTGCCGCACGAGGTGGATCTTAGGCGCCACTACTGGATCACATGCCATCGCGACCTGCGCCAATCGCCGCGGGTGCGCACCGTCATCGATTTTCTCGCGGACGCCGTGCGCAAGAATGCGCCGGCCTTTCTTGGTCCCTGGAGACGTCCGGAAAGCTGAGATCGTCAGTCGCGTTACAGCATGCTTGGAGCGGCGTAGACCCTGCTGACGCCGGCGGCATCAAAGCCCGCGCGTTCGGCGAGGCGGAGCTCCCAATCCAGCGACGAGCGCACGATCATTTCCAGATCGTTGTATTTCGGCGTCCATCCCAATTCGCGACGAGCAAGCGTCGCATCGGCGACGATACTGGCCATATCGCCGACGCGCCGGGGAGCGATGTGGATGCGGAAGGCGCGGCCATAGACGCGCATGACCATGTTGAGCACGTCCAGAACCGAATAGCCCTGGCCGTAGCCGCAATTGGCAACCAGTGAGCGGCCGTCTTCGCGCAGATGCCGCAATGCCATCAGATGCGCCTCGACGAGATCGCTGACGTGGATATAGTCGCGAACACCGGTGCCGTCATGCGTCGCATAATCGGTGCCGTAGATATCGACCTGACCGCGGCGGCCGAGGGCCGCCTCGCAGGCGACCTTGATGAGGTGGGTGGCGCCGTTGGTCGATTGCCCAGCCCGCCCCTCGGGATCGGCGCCGGCCACGTTGAAATAACGCAGCGCCACATAGCGGAAGTCATAAGCAACAGCGGCATCGCGCAGCATCAGCTCGGACATCAGCTTGGATTGACCATAGGGGGATTCAGGCCGCAGCGGCGCATCTTCGCCGACCGGCCTATCCGCCGGCTGCTGGCCATAAACAGCGGCGGTGGACGAAAAGACGAAATGACGGATGCCAGCCCTGATGGCGGCACTCATGAGGATGCGGGTCTTGCCGGTGTTGTTCTCATAATAGGCAAGTGGATCCTCGATCGACACCGGGACGACCGCCGAACCGGCAAAATGAATGATGGCCTCTATATGGTTTTCAGCGAAAATCTGATGCAGGAGCGCTTCATCGGCGATATCGCCGAGATAGAAGCGGGCAGCCGGCGGAACGGCCCAGCGAAAGCCCGTGGAGAGACGATCGAGGACAACCACGTCCTCTCCCGCGTCCAGCAATCTCCAGACCATGTGGCTGCCGATATAGCCGGCCCCGCCCGTCACCAAGACAGTCATTCTTCGCGTCCCCGCCAAGTCTACCGGCTCCATATGAGGCCGCTTCCCCTGCGAAATTGATTAAAAGCGGGCGGCGTGGCGGGAAAGATTGCGGGGATGGTTAGGGTGGGCTTTCGAGGATCGATTGGATTTTATGGATTGACGCTATTGCATGCTTGGAGAGTACGCACCCCCCCTTTGTCACTTCGTGACATCTCCCCCACAAGGGGGGAGATTGGAAACTTGTTGCAGCCTCTCGCGCCCAATGAACGTCATATCTGTTGACGCCAAAGCTTCATCGCTCTTGCTGAGCGCGGCAAACTCCCAACGATCTCCCTCCTCGTGGGGGAGATGTCGCGATAGCGATAGAGGGGGCTCAGAGGTGAAGCAATCGAGAGAATACTTTTCGATCGTGGAGCCGATCGAAGCAAAGCCCTCACAGACCCAAAATATACCGACTCAACCGCTCCGCCGCATCCGCGACCTGTACCGGATCGCGCAGGAAGCAGGCACGCATGAACAGCTCGCCGCCTAGACCGAAAGCCGTCCCAGGCGCGAGGCCGACACCGGTCTTGTCGACGATGTCGATAGCGGCCTTGCGACTGTCGGTCACGCCATCGATCTTCAGGAAGGAATAGAGCGCGCCATCCGGCTTCAGCGTCTGCACGCGATTGGTAGCAATCAGCGCATCGCAGAGGATATCGCGCGAGCGAGTGGCCTTCTCGATATTGGAGCGGACGAAATCATCGCCCTCGTTCAAGGCCGCAACCGCGCCTCTCTGCATGAACTGCGCGACGCCCGAGGTCGAATATTGCACGAGGTTTTCGATCACCTGCCCGAGCTCTGCAGGTGCGACGATCCAGCCGACGCGCCAACCGGTCATCGACCAGTTCTTCGAGAAGGAATTGACGAAGAGGATCTTGTCGTCCGCTTCCTTGACGTCGAGGAAGCTCGGCGCGCGGCCGCCGGCATAGTAGTAGAGCGCATAGATTTCGTCGGCCATGATCCAGAGATCGTGCTTGCGCGCTAAGGCGAGAATATCGCTGAGATCCTGATGGGTCGCCGTCCAGCCCGTCGGGTTGGACGGGGTATTGATGAACAGGCCCTTTGTCTTGGGCGTGATCGCCGCTTCCAACCGATCGAGATCGAGCGACCATTTGCCGTGCTCGAATTGTAAGGGTACGGCGACGGAGCGGGCGCCTGCGATCTCGAGCGCGGCAGCGATGTTCGGCCAGGCGGGGGAGAGATAAACCATCTCGTCGCCGGGAGCGGTGATGGCCTGCACGGACAGCTGGATCGCCTGCATGCCGGAGCCGACGACATAGAAGTTCTCCATCGGCAGCGAGGTGCCGAAATGCCGGCCATAATAATCGGCAAGCGCCTGGCGCAGTTCCGGAATGCCGCGCTGCCAAGTGTAGAAGGTCTCGCCGGCGTTGAGCGAGGCCATGGCGGCGCGATTGATGAAATCCGGCGTCGGCAGATCGCCCTCGCCGACCCAGAGCGGCAGCAGGCCCTCACGGCCACGGGCATAATTGACCACTTCGACGATCCCGCTTTCAGGTGCTGCAAGCGCGCGCGGGCTGAGGCTATCTAGTATCGACATGCAAAGTCTCCGGTTTCCGCCTTCATAAAGCAGAGCGGCGGACAAATCCCATGACTTTGCCTTAGTGACCAATCGATTTTGGTGATGAATAAAGCCCCAGTCCTCGCATGGACCGGGGCTTGCAAAAAGAGTCGAGCAAAGCGAGTCAGCGCTTGGCGAGAAGGTCGCGGATTTCCGTCAGCAACTGGACATCAGCCGGCGGCGGTGCCGCTTCGGCGACCTTGTCATCCTTACGCTCGACT
This sequence comes from Rhizobium sp. BK098, assembly GCF_014193155.1. Lineage (NCBI taxonomy): Bacteria > Pseudomonadati > Pseudomonadota > Alphaproteobacteria > Hyphomicrobiales > Rhizobiaceae > Rhizobium > Rhizobium sp. BK098. Next base: position 77,839 of record NZ_JACHYY010000006.1, read on the forward strand.
TGCGAGCGCAGCGCGTTCACGCCCTTGACCATCAGGAAGATGATCCAGGCGAGAATGAGGAAATTGATGAGGACAGTGATGAAGCTGCCGTAGGCAAGAACCGCGCCCTGGGCACGGGCCGCAGCGAGCGTCGGTGCGTTGACACCCGAGGCGAGGCCGATGAAGTAGTTCGAAAAATCGAAGCCGCCGAAAATCGCGCCGACGATCGGCATGATGATATCGTCAACCAGCGATTTAACGATGCCGCCGAAAGCGCCGCCGATGATCACGCCGACTGCAAGGTCCATGACGTTGCCTTTAGCGATAAAGGCCTTGAATTCATTAAGCATTGAGCAGTCCCCTTCGCGTTGCCGTTGAATTCACTGATGATAATTAGCACCATCTTTTTCCTTATTTTTCAACAGCAAATCGACAACGAGCCTTGCTCAAGCATGCATATCCCATGATAATTCCACAACAAAAGCAACTTTACCGCGCATATGTTCGACTACTTATTCGTCAGTTGCGAGCAACCAAGCCGAAGCGACAGAATGTGCTTGGGGAGTTCGAGTGAGTCGTTCGCAATCGCCGATCGCGCATCAAGTCCTGGCTGTACTCTCCGGCATTACCTTCGTGACGAGCCCGCGAACGTAGTCGGAGTCGGGCGCCTGGTCGAAGAGGATGCGATAAATGATCGGCGAAATGACGTGATCCATCAGTTCCGTCAAGGTGGGAAAGGGCTCGCCGCACGCCTCTGCCCGTGCGATGAAGACGCTCAATTGACAGCGCATATAGGTGCCGCATTTCTCCGCGTTTGCACTGTCGGCTGCCGCAAGAACGTCGCGCAGCATTTGCCGGCCAAGCCCGGAGGCCATCTCATCGGCATATTGTTCGACCCATGCCGCCAAATCTTCACGCGCGCTACCGATCCTCGCCGGCTCGCCCTCCGGCCGCAGGTGCGACGCGGCAACGTCGGCCAAAAGCGCCTGAAGGTCGCCCCAGCGGCGGTAGATCGTCGACGGCGTGACGTTGGCACGCTGCGCGATCAGGGGGATCGTTACATCGGCGCGATCCATGGTTGCCAGCATATCGCGGACGGAATGATGCACGGCCGCCTGCACTCTGGCGCTGCGCCCGCCGGGGCGGGGATTTTCTCGATAGCCCATAAGCCCTTGCCAATTTTTCCCGTTTTGCGGATCGCGAATGACTAAGGGCATCCACTAACGCAAATTATTTGCTTTTATACGCCAGGCATCCTATATCCGCCTAACGCAATCTTTTAGCTTTAGGTAGGATATAGTCGATGACCGAACTCGATTCCACCGCCAGCGCTCCGATTTCAGCCGCCAGACGCCTAGCGCCGTTCTATTATGCCGCAACCAGCGCCTTGTTTTTGGCCGCCTCATCCGCACCGACGCCCCTCTACCGCCTTTATCAGCAGGCCTTCGCCTTCTCGCCGGTATTGCTTACGGTGATCTTTGCCGTTTATGCCTTCTCCCTTCTCGCCGCACTGCTCATCGTTGGCTCGATTTCGGACCATCTCGGGCGCCGACCGGTGATCTTCACATCGATCCTCCTCAATATGGTGGCCACAGTGCTGTTTTTAATGGCTCGAGGTCCGGATTGGTTGATTGCCGCCCGCATCGTGCAGGGCTTTGCGACGGGCACTGCCATCAGTTCGATCGGCGCCGCCCTTGTCGATCTCGATCCGATCAGGGGATCGATCACCAACAGTCTTGCCCCGCTTGCCGGCATGGCGATCGGCGCGATCGGCACGAGCCTGCTGATCCAGTTCGCGCCGGCTCCGACCGTGCTTGTCTATGTCGTGACACTTGCCCTGCTGACGCTGCAAGCCGCGCTGCTATGGATGGTGCCGGAAACAACGAGCCGACGGCCCGGCGTATTCGCATCGCTGAAGCCGGAAGTCGCCGTTCCCAAGCAGGCACGCCGGACGCTGCTGGCGCTGACGCCGATCAATATTGCCGTCTGGGCGCTTGCCGGCTTCTATCTGTCGCTGGTGCCTTCGCTGGTCAGCGCGACGACCGGCAGCACAGCGCCACTGGTCGGCGGCTCCGTGGTCGCAGCCTTGACGATCAGCGGCGCTGCCGCCGTCTTCCTGCTGCGCCGGAGATCCGCCACCATGATCATGAAGTTCGGCATACCGACCATGAGCCTCGGCATACTGACCATCATCGCCGGCATGCATGCGGCTGAGGTGTCGATCCTCGCGCTCGGAACTCTGATTGCCGGCTCGGGCTTCGGGGCAGCTTTTCTCGGCACGGTCAGAAGCATCATGCCGCTGGCCAAGCCCGACGAACGCGCCGGGCTGCTTTCGGCCTTCTACATCCAGAGCTATCTCGCCTTCAGCGTCCCCGCCATCCTGGCAGGCTTCCTGTCGAAAGCGCTTGGATTTCCCGAAGCCGCCGATATCTATGCGGCGGCGATCCTTCTGCTTATCGGCTGGGGCGTCGTTGCGTTAAGGGCGGGGCAAGAGAAGCCATTACGCCATGCGTAAGCATAATCTTACGCAATCTCTCTGATCTGACGCTGAACCAATCAGTAAAAGGGCCGCTCCCGGCAAGAGCGGCCCTTTATTTGTCGCCGGCAATGGCTTGTTGCCTCAAGCCGCCTGCTTGGCACCATAAGGATCGAAGCGCCCGTAGAAAGTCTCGCCCTTCGCGGCCATGTCCTTCAGTAGCGCCGTCGGCTGGAAATGCGGGCCGTAGGCGGTGGCCAGCTTTTCGCAGAGTTCGACGAAAGCTTTGACGCCCATGCCGTCGATGTAGGACAGCGCGCCGCCGGTATAGGGCGCAAAGCCGAAGCCGAGGATGGAGCCGACATCGGCCTCGCGCGGATCGGTGACGATGCCTTCTTCAATGGTGCGGGCAGCTTCCAGTGCGATGGTCACGAGGAAGCGCTGCTTCAACACGTTGACATCAACTTTGTCGGCCTTCTTTTGCGGATAGAGATCCTTGAGACCCGGCCATAGCGACTTCTTCGCCGGCTTCGGCGGATAGTCGTAAAACCCCTTGGAGTTCTTTCGGCCCAGACGCCCCTCGCGCTCCACCAGGCCGGCGACGAGCTGCATGTGACGCGGGTCGACCGCCTTCTCGCCGAGATCGGCGACAGTCGCCTTCAGGATCTTGTAGGAGAGATCGATGGCGACTTCATCGTTGAGCGCCAAAGGCCCGACGGGCATGCCGGCCATCTTGGCGGCATTCTCGATCATGGCAGCGGGTACGCCCTCAATCAGCATGTCATAGGCTTCATGGATGTAGCGGAAGACGCAGCGATTGACGAAGAAGCCGCGCGTGTCGTTGACGACGATCGGCGTCTTTTTTATCGCCGCGACGTAGTCGAGCGCGACGGCAATGGCACGGTCGCCCGTTTCCTTGCCGAGGATGACTTCGGTCAGCATCATCTTCTCGACAGGCGAGAAGAAGTGGACGCCGATGAAATCGGCCGGGCGCTTGGAATTCTTGGCAAGGCCCGTGATCGGCAGCGTCGAGGTGTTGGAGGCGAAGACGGCGCCGGCCGGTAGCACGGCTTCGACGGCCTCGATGACGGCCTTCTTGACTTCGCGATCCTCGAACACCGCCTCGATGACGAGATCGGCATCCTTCAGGTCGGCGTAATCGGCCGAAGGTGTGATGCGGGATAGAAGGGCCGCGCCCTCATCCTGCGTCATCCTTCCCTTACCGATCGAGTCCTTGACCAGCCCTTCGCCGAGGCCCTTGCCCTTAGCCGCAGCCTCGATGTCGCGGTCGATGAGGGTGACGGGAATGCCCGCGGCGGCCGTGACATAGGCGATGGACGCACCCATGAAGCCGGCGCCGACGACACCGACCTTCTTCAGCTCTGTCTTCGGCTGGCCTGCCGGGCGGCGGGCGCCCTTGCCGAGTTCCTGCATGGAGATGAACAGCGAGCGGATCATCGAATAGGCTTCGGTGGTCTGCAGCACATGCGTGAAGTAGCGCTGCTCGATCTTCAGGCCGGTATCGAAGGGAACCTGCAAGCCTTCATAAACGCATTTGAGGATGGCGAGTGCTGCCGGATAATTGCCCGAGGTTTCGCGGCGCAGGATGGCGGGCGCTGCCGGCCAGAGCTGAGCTGCGGCAGGCGTCCAGATGCCGCCACCGGGTGCCTTGAAGCCCTTTTCATCCCAGGGTGCCACAGGCTTGAGGCCGTCCTTGATCATCTGCTTGGCAGCCGGGATAAGTTGATCCGGCTCGACCACCTGATGCACGAGGTTCATCGCCTTGGCGCGTGCTGCCGTCAGCGACTGGCCCGTCGTCATCATCTGCAGGGCGGATTGCGCATCCGTCAGGCGCGCGATGCGCTGGGTGCCGCCGGCGCCGGGGAAGATGCCGACCTTGACCTCCGGCAGTGCGATCTTGACGCTCTTGGCGCTCGACGCGACGCGGCCGTGGCAGGCGAGCGACAGCTCGAAAGCGCCGCCCATGCAGGTGCCGTTGATGGCCGAAACCCAGGGCTTGCCGCAGGTTTCGAGCTTACGGAAAAGACCCGTCATGCGGCCGACGAGATCGAAGAGCTTCTTCGCGGCTGCTGCCGGGTCCTTGGCCTTCTCCTCCTGATAGAAGGAGAACATGGACTTGATCATCGAGAGATCGGCGCCGCCGGAGAAGGAAGACTTGCCCGAGGTGAAGACCACGCCCTTGACGGCGGCATCGGCAACCGTTGCATCGATGATGGCGTTCAGCTCTTCGAGGATCTCGGCGGTGAAGACGTTCATGGACTTGCCGGGCATGTCCCAGGTGACAAGCGCGATGCCGTCTGCGGCGGTCTCAACGGTGAAATTTGTGTAAGCCATTGGTTTCCCCTCCTCAGACGCGTTCGATGATCGTGGCGGTGCCCATGCCGGCGCCAATGCAGAGCGTTACGAGCGCTGTGTTGAGATCGCGGCGTTCCAGCTCGTCGAGTACGGTGCCGAGGATCATCGCGCCGGTAGCCCCCAGCGGATGCCCCATGGCGATGGCTCCGCCATTGACGTTGATCTTGTCGTGCGGAATGGCGAAAGCCTGCATGTAGCGCAACACGACGGCGGCGAAGGCTTCGTTGAGTTCGAAGAGATCGATATCCGCAAGCGTCAGGCCGCTGCGCTTCAAAAGCTTTTCGGTGACGTCGACCGGGCCGGTCAGCATCAGCGCCGGGTCGGAGCCGATATTGGCGAAGGCCTTGATGCGGCCGCGCGGCTTCAAGCCCATGCTCTCACCGCCCGCCTTGGAGCCGAGCAGCACGGCAGCCGCGCCATCGACGATGCCGGAGGAATTGCCGGCGTGATGCACGTAATTGATGCGCTCGACTTCCGGATGCGCCTGAATACCGACGGCCTCGAAGCCGCCCATTTCGCCCGGCAGCTGGAAGGACGGATTGAGCGAGGCGAGCGCCTGCATGTCGGTGCCGGGACGCATGTGCTCGTCGCGGTCGAGAATTGTCAGGCCGTTGATATCCTTCACCGGAATGACGGAATTCTTGAAATAGCCCTTCTCCCAGGCGTGGGCGGCACGCTTCTGGCTTTCCACGGCATAGGCATCGACGTCATCGCGCGAGAAGCCGTATTTGGTGGCGATGAGATCGGCCGACACACCCTGTGGCATGAAGTAGGCCGGGAAGTTGACCGAGGGGTCCATGAACCAGGCGCCGCCGGACATGCCCAAGCCGACACGCGACATGCTTTCGACACCGCCGGCAATGACGATATCGTCAGCCCCTTGAGCGATCTTCGCCGCACCAAAATTGACGGCATCGAGGCCGGAGGCGCAGAAACGCGAAATCTGCATGCCAGGCGCCTTGGTGGAATAGCCGGCCTCGAAGGCGGCACCCCTCGGGATAACCGCACCGGCTTCCATGACCGGATCGACGCAGCCCATAATGATGTCGTCAACCGTTGCGGTATCGAGACCGTTGCGATCGCGGATCGCCTCCAGCGTCTTGGCGGCAAGGCGCACGGACGGCACTTCGTGCAGCGCACCATCCTTCTTGCCGCGCCCGCGCGGCGTGCGCACGTGGTCGTAAATGAAAACCTCGGTCATGTCTCATCTCCCTGCAGCAGCTAACGCCGCCTTGCTCAAAAGGCTTCCGCCGCCAGTTCCATCATCGTATCGGCGCCGGTTTCGATGCGGGCCTTGCGCAATGCCGTTTCCGGCATGATGCGCTCCATGTAGAACCGTGCCGTGACAAGCTTGTTCTTCAGATAATCCTCGCGCGCGCTGTCGCCAGCCGCAAGGCCTACTTGAGCCGCTTTCGCCATCTTCGCCCACATATAGCCGAGGACGACGAGGCCGAAGAGGTGCATGTAATCAGTCGAGCCGGCGCCGGCATTGTCGGGCTTTGCCATAGCGTTCTGCATGAACCACATGGTCGCGGCCTGCACGTCATTCAAGCCCTTCTTCAGATGCTTGGTGAAGAAGGCCATCTGCTCGTCGTTGCGGTTTTCCTCGCAGAAATCGCCGATTTCCTTGAACAGCGCCATGACGGCGCGGCCGCCGTTCAGCGCCAGCTTGCGGCCGACGAGATCGAGCGCCTGTATGCCGTTGGCACCCTCATAGATCATGGTGATGCGGGCATCGCGGACATACTGGCTCATGCCGTGCTCTTCGATATAGCCATGGCCGCCGAAGACCTGCTGCGCCATGACGGCATGCTCGAAGCCCTTGTCAGTCATGACGCCCTTGAGGATCGGCGTCGACAGACCGAGGATATCGTCGGCTGCCTGACGCTCCTTCTCATCGGGAGAACGATGGGCGATATCGGACTTTAGCGCCGTCCAGAGCAGGAAGGCGCGGCCGGCCTCGTTGAAGGCACGGATCGTCATCAGCGAGCGGCGGATATCCGGATGGACGATGATCGGGTCAGCCTTCTTGTCCGGCGCCTTCGGGCCGGAGAGCGAGCGGCCCTGGATGCGTTCACGCGCATAGTTGGCGGCATTCTGATAGGCGATCTCGGCGATGGAGAGACCCTGCAGGCCGACGCCGAGGCGCGCCTCGTTCATCATGACGAACATGGCGTTGAGGCCCTTGTTCTCGGCGCCAATCAGGAAACCCGTGGCCTCGTCGTAATTCATGACGCAGGTGGCGTTGCCGTGGATGCCCATCTTGTGCTCGATCGCGCCGCAGGACACCGGGTTTCGCGCGCCAAGCGAACCGTCTTCCTTGACGAGGAATTTCGGCACGATGAAGAGCGAGATGCCCTTGGTTCCCTCAGGCGCACCTTCGATGCGAGCAAGGACGAGATGGACGATATTGTCCGTCATGTCGTGCTCGCCGGCCGAGATGAAGATCTTCTGGCCTGAGATCTTGTAGCTGCCATCAGCCTGAGGCACCGCCTTGGTGCGCAAGAGGCCGAGATCGGTGCCGCAATGCGGTTCGGTGAGGTTCATGGTGCCAGACCAGCTGCCCTCGACCAATTTCGGCAAGTAAGTCTGCTTCTGCGCATCGGTGCCATGGACGAGGATCGCTGCGATCGCGCCCTGGGTCAGGCCCGGATACATCATCAGCGACATGTTGGCGGCCGAGGTATACTCGCCGACGGCGCAGTGCAGCACGTAGGGAAGGCCCTGCCCGCCGAACTCCTCCGGCACGGCGAGACCCAGCCAGCCACCTTCGCGATAGGCACGATAGGCCTCCTTGAAACCCTTCGGAGTCGAGACCGTGCCATCGTCATGGCGCACGCAGCCTTCCTGATCGCCGGAATAGTTGAGCGGGAAAAGCACCTCTTCCGACAGCTTGGCCGCCTCGCCGACGATCGCCTCGATCATGTCGGGCGTGGCATCGGCATAACCGGGAAGATTGTTGTAGCGCTCCAGCCCGAGCACATCGTTCAGGACGAAGAGCGTATCGTTCACCGGGGCCTTGTAGACTGGCATTTCTCGAATTCCTCCAATTCGCCGCCGGACCTTGAGATTCCGGCCACTGTCATACTCTTACAAAATATTGACGTTTGCGTAAACGTCAAATTCGTGTCTCGCGGGGAAATTTTGGTGAAGCCGGTGAGGAAGAGCATTCCGCATATCGCCGATACGCCCCTCCCCCTCAGCAACCGGGCACCGCCTGCGTGCAAGAATATCAGGCCGTGGGACAGCAGAACCGAAATAAAAGGTTAAGACATCAGACAAACTTAACGAGTTGTTTACCACGTTTCGTAAATTGTACGAGTTGAGCAGCAGTGCTTCGGGTTTCTTCAACTTAGCTTGGAAATCGCGCTGTCTTTGCCGCTCTGTTTGAGGAAAGCCAATACATTTATCCCTTTCCGAACGACGGATGCAGACAGCGCGGCGATATAGCAACGTCTTCTTCCATCAGCATGACGGCCCGGGGTGGTCCATAGTTCAAGGCGAGCAAAGATATGAGCGGATCGCGATCAAATCCTACCGGTACGGGCGACTGGACGTCGCTGGATGCTCTGAGCCGCACGATCGAGGGGCTGGAAGCACGCATCGAAGGGCTGATGGGAACCGCCGCCGCGCGCGATACGCGCCAGCGCGTCGCCGCGGGCTATGCGCCGGCCCCCGAACGAGCCGCCTCGGAGCGGATACCGCCCCGCCCCGAACGCGAGCAATATGCCAGCCGCGCTTACGAGCGCCCGTTGCGCAACGAACGCCATGAGAGCGATCTCCGATCCGATCCGCTTGCCGAGATCCGTCAACGCCAGCGCACGCTGGAGGCAAACCGCGAACGTCTGCAGCCACGGCGCGAGGAAATCTCGCACGCAGAACCGCAGCCGGCCCGGCGGCCGATCGACAGCCATGCGCAGCGCCAGCCGATACGGGCCGCAGCCGCCGACGCACCGGTCGATATCGCCCAGGCGCTCGTCAACCTCCGCCAGGATCTGAAGCGCGACATCGCCGACAGCGTGAGCCGCGAAGTCACCGCTCTGCGCGCCGAAATCCGCGATATCCGCGAAAACGCCGAGGACAAGCATTTTGTAGCCGATGTCCGCCAGGACATGGCCAGGCTTGCCGACAGCATCAACCAGCTCGCCGGTCAACCGGAAACAGCCGGGCTGAAAGCCGAATTCGACGAGCTGCGTTCGCTAATGGACGGCCTTGCCCGCGAGGAATCCCTGCATCACGTCGAGCGCCAGGTGAAGGCGATCGACACATCCGGCCTGCAGGACGAGCTCGTCTCCCTTGCCTACCGCCTCGATGACATCAAACAGCATCTCGGCGGCATGAACGACAGCCCGGCCGTGCATGCGCTGGAAAACAAGCTGCTGACGATCGCAACCGCGATGGAGAGCCTCGGCTCCATGATGCAGCCGCAGGACCAGGCCATGCAACGGCTGGAAGGCCGCCTCAGCGGTCTTGCCGACCAGATCGACCTGATGAGCCGCGATGCTGCCGGCCGGCGTCAGCCTGCCGACGATCTTTCCGGCCGCCTCGAAGCGCTCGCCATGCGCATCGACGAGCTCGGCAGCGCCAAGGCCGTCGCCCGCCTCGAGGAGCGGCTGGACCAGCTTTCGCACTTAATGGAACGTGCGCAGAAGGCCGCGCCGCAGCCTGAACTCGTCACCTATCTCGCCGACATCTCCCACAAGATTGATGCGCTGGAACATGGGTCCGTCGGCAACGTATTGGCCGACCGGCTGGATTATCTCGCCCGCCGCATCGACGAGATCGATTTCCATCCGCCCGCTCCGGCAGCAAGCCTCGACGACAGCATGGCGCGCCGGCTCGAGGGCCGCCTCGCCGATATTGCAGCCCGGCTGGAAGCAAGCACCGCAGCACCGCCGACGGATATGCAGGCACTGCGCAGTCTCGAAGAGCAGATCGCCCATCTCTCGACATTGCTGACTGCCGAACCACGGGCCGTTGCGGATCATCTGCCCCCGGATTTCGATCGCCGCATGAGCGCGCTCGAAGACTATATGGCGACGAATGACGAATATATCATCGAAGCGGCCCGCCATGCGGCGGAAACCGTCGTCGAGGCCTATTCCCGCGAAGGCGGAATGGTGAACGGGTCGCAAGCAGCCGACATGTCGGCTTTGGCGGCTCTTGCGGACGATCTTCGTCATCTCGAGGACCTCAGCCGCGCCACCGACGAGCGGACGCATCGCACCTTTGAGGCCCTGCATGACACGCTGCTGCAGATCGCCGACCGTCTCGATCATATGGAGCAGCGCAAGCCTGCGCCCGCCATGCCGGCCGCAACGTTCGAAAGCGACGTTTTCGCCGAAGAGGATGCTCCAGGCCTGAAGCCGCCCATGGCGGCGCAGCAGAAGGCAGGTCCGATCATCCGCACGGTTGCGCCAGCAGAATCCTTAGTCTCCGGCGAAGTCGCCGTCGCACAGGCGATCGACGCCAATACGAAGGCCGAAATCAAGGCAGCCGTGAAGAAGAGCGGCAAGTCCAGCCTATTCGCGAGCCTCGGCAAGCGTTTCTTTACACCGGAAAAGGCCGAGCCGATCTTTCCGCCGGACCGTCCGGTCATCGAACAGGCGCCATCGATCGATCCCGCCGACGTAATGCCCGGCGAAGAGGCCAATGAACTGCTGGAGCCGGGTTCCGGCGCACCCGATATCAAGAAGATCCTTGAGCGCGTGCGCGCCAGCCAAAATACGTCGCGCAGCGGAAACGCGCGTCAGCCGACCGAAAACGAGCGGGCCGACTATATCGCAGCCGCCCGCCGCGCCGCGCAGGCCGCTGCCATGGAAGTCGACCAGACGCAACGCTCGGCTCCTGCTTCCAGGAAAGACGTCAAGAAGGGCGGCGCGTTCTCGCGCTTCCGCCGGCCGATCCTGCTTGCATTGGGCGCCGTCATGCTTGCCATCATGGCCTATCCGCTGGCGAACACGCTGACCCGCGGCCAGAAGGCGCCGACACCAGCCCAAGTATCGACGATGGTCGCGCCTGCCGATAGCGCCGCGACCAATACCGTCGCTGCCAATACGAACCCGGTCGCCAACAATCAGCAGCCTGCCGCAAATCAGGCTGCCGCATCCTCGGTATCCACGACGCAGACGGCGGAAGTCCAGCCCGCACCCACGGCCAGCGATCCCGTCGCCGCACCTGCAAATGATCACCTGACGGCAGCGACCCCGCTCGACGGCAACCAGACAGCAAGCGAAGAGTTGGCACCTGCCGCCAGCGCACCTGCACAGCAGGCCGCTGCCTTCGTTCAGACCGAGAATACGGCGGCCGCAACTCCCGCCGCCACGCCGGCAGCGCCTGATATCGCTGTGCCCGACGGCATCCAGCCGCCATCGCTCGTCGCTGCCGCAAAATCGGCCGATCCGGTCGCGCTCTTCGAAATCGGCGCGCGCTACACGGATGGCCGCGGCGTTGCTGCCGATATGAAGCAGGCTGCGAGCTGGTATCAGCTTTCGGCCGACAAAGGTTATGCCCCGGCACAGTACCGCCTCGCCAGCATGTATGAGAAGGGCAATGGCGTCGATCGAGATCTCGTCAAGGCCAAGCAATATTATGAGCAGGCCGCCAATCAGGGCAACGCCAGCGCCATGCACAATCTCGCGGTTCTCTATGCTTCCGGTACTGCCGGCCCGCAGGATTATAACAGCGCGGCGAACTGGTTTATCCGCGCCGCCGATCTCGGCGTCTCCGACAGCCAGTTCAACCTTGCGATCCTCTATGCACGCGGCAACGGCGTGAAACAGGACCTGCAGGAATCCTACAAGTGGTTTGCTATCGCCGCAAAGAGCGGCGACAAGGACGCCGCCCAGAAGCGCGATGAAGTCGCCAACGCCATGAAGCCGGCCGATCTGGAAAGCGCCCGCGCCAAGGTCGACCTCTGGAAAGTGCAGCCGGCCGATCCGAAGGCCAATGGCACAAACATTCCTGACGAATGGACTACCGGCAAGGGTGTGAACACGGCCTCGATCGATATGAAGAAGGCAATCCGCAACATTCAGGCCATTCTCAACAAGAATGGCTTCGATGCCGGTTCGCCCGACGGCGCCATGGGTGACAAGACGGTAGCCGCCCTGAAGAGCTTCCAGAAATCCGTCGGCCTGCCGGCGGATGGACGGGTCACCGATCAGGTGGTCAAGGAACTGCTCGCCCGCAATAAGTAGTCAGGGATTTCGTGCGAAAGCGATCAAACAAAATGCCGGCGCCAGCACGCCGGCATTTTGTTTAGGCGCTAAACGCCGCCGCATCCTCTGCAGCGGCTGGCCATTCCGCTATACAGCGTCACAGAAAAGTGGAAAAAACCGGGTTAGGGTGAAAGCGGCAATTCGAAAACTGTGGCAGCCCGGCCTTTCCTAAGGCTCTGGCAATGATTTCGGATTAGAATCCGCCGTTTAAGGGGAAATAGGCTTCGGTCACCGCGCCGAAAAGCCTGCAAATGGGAACAAGGCGTGACGATCTATCTGCCGATCGCAGAATTGTCGGTGAATATTTTCATTATTCTCGGCATGGGAGCAGCCGTAGGGTTTCTTTCCGGCATGTTCGGTGTCGGCGGTGGTTTTCTCATCACGCCTCTTCTGATTTTCTACAATATCCCGCCTGTTGTTGCCGTCGCCACCGGTTCCAATCAGGTCGTCGCCTCCTCCGTCTCGGGCGCACTCAGTCATTTTCGCCGCGGCTCGCTCGACCTGAAACTTGGCTCGATCCTGCTGGCCGGCGGTCTGGCGGGGGCGACCTTCGGTCTCTGGCTATTCGTGCTGTTGCGTAGGCTCGGCCAGATCGACCTGATCATCTCGCTGATCTACGTGATCCTCCTCGGCACGGTGGGCTCGCTGATGCTGTGGGAAAGCGTGCGGGCCATGCGTCGCGCCGCCGGCAAGCTGCCGCCAACAACCGGCAAGCCGCGCCATCACAACTGGGTGCAGCGGCTGCCGTTGAAACTGCGATTCAAGAAATCCAAGCTCTATCTCAGCGCCATTCCGGTCATCGGCCTCGGCTTCTTCGTCGGTATGCTGACGCCGATGGGTATCGGCGGCGGCTTCATCCTCGTGCCCGCCATGATCTATCTGCTGCGCGTGCCCACAAACGTCGTCGTCGGCACCTCGCTGTTCCAGGTCATTTTCGTGACGGCCTTCACGACAATCGTCCAGGCCGCGACGAACTATTCCGTCGATATCATTCTGGCCTTCCTCTTGATGGTGGCGGGCGTCATCGGCGCGCAATACGGCGTTCGCGTCGGCCAGAAACTGCGCGGCGAGCAACTGCGCGCGCTCCTTGGCCTGCTCGTCCTGGCCGTCGGCCTTCGCCTCGTCGTTACTCTCCTGGTGACGCCGGCGGACGTTTACTCCGTCGTCATGGAAGGAGTGAGCCGATGAGGGGATTCGGACTGCTTCTTGCTACCGCATTGCTGCTCGCTCCGTTCACCACGCAGGCGCAGGTGCTGCTCGATCAGCCGACGACCTCGACCACGGCGCGCGAGACGATGGAGATCGGCACGTCGACGAGCGAGATTGCCATTACCTCGGACTTCACCGGCGCCGATCTGACGATTTTCGGCGCGCTCTCCAATACCGATCAGCTGCTTTTGGCCATCGGCCAATACGACATCGTCGTCGTGCTGGAGGGGCCGCGCGAGAATGCAACGGTTCGCCGGAAAGAGCGCGTCTTCGGCATATGGGTCAATACCCGCTCGATGACGTTCGAGCATGTGCCAGAAGCCTATTCGCTCTCCAGCACGCGCGCGGTCGACAACATCACCACACCGCTCGAACTCAGCGACCGCGGTATTGGCGTCGATCATATTCCGCTGACGCCGGTCGGCTTCGTCGGCAATGTCGGCGATGTTCCGGAATTCCGTAATGCCTTCCGGCGCCTGCAAAAGACAGGTGGGCTCTATGAAAGCGATCCCGCCGGCGTGCGCTTCGTCAGCTCCTCGCTCTTCAAGGCAACGCTCAGGGTTCCCGCCGACGTGCCGAACGGTGTACACATGGTGCGCGCCTATCTCTTCAAGAGCGGCAAGTTCCTGAGTGAGAAATCGCTGCCGTTGCGGGTCATCAAGACAGGAATAGAGCAGACGATCACGGATGCAGCGCATCAGCGGCCGATCACCTATGGCATTCTTTCCGTGCTGCTGGCCCTCGTCACCGGCTGGAGCGCAAGTTTCATCTTCCGGAAGAACTGATCAGCCGGTTTTTCGGCGATTGGCGACTTCGAGATAGGCTTCGGTCAACCGGCCGAGCACCGAGGGCGTGCCCGGAGGCAGCACCTTGCCGAGATGCTTGGCACGCAGCTCGTCCATGAAATCATCCCAGAGCTTCTGGCCACCATCCTCCAGGAGCTCCGCCCGGATCGACAGCTCTTCGGACACCGGAAGATGCTTGCGGCCCCAGGCACCCATATGGGCAAAGAGCGGCACGAGGTCTATCGCCATTTCCGTCAGGCTGTAGATAGCCTTCTGCTTATGCGTCGGATCATCTTCGCGGGTCAACAAGCCGCGCTCCACCAGCCGCTTCAGCCGGTCCGCAAGGATGTTGGAAGCAATCCCCTCCTGCGACTTCTGCAGCAGTTCACGAAAATGCCGGCGATTGCCGAACATGATGTCGCGGATGACGATCAGGCTCCAGCGGTCGCCGAGAATTTCCAGCGTCAGATTGATCGGGCAGCCAGAACGATGCAGCGCGTCCATAATGATCTCCAAAAAACTACTTGCATTTTGCCATCAGTCTAGCTAGCTTGCAACTACTTGCTTTTAACAACCAGTTTTGATTATGAGGCAGTTATCACAACGGAGAAAGTGATGAGAAAGCTCGTTATCTGGAATCTTATGACGCTCGACGGCTATTTCGAGGGAACCAAGCCCTGGGACCTCGATTTTCATATGCTCGCCTGGGGCGATGAGCTGGAGCACTATGCGACCGAGCTCGGCAAGGAAGGCGATCTGCTGATCTTTGGCCGCAAGACCTATGAAGGCATGGCCGCCTATTGGCCGACCGCGACGGAAACGTCTGACATCACCGCCTATATGAACGGCATCGCCAAGATCGCCGCCTCGCGGACGCTCGACAAAGCGGACTGGAATAATACCCGCGTCGTCGGCGACATTGTCGCTGAAGTGAAGAAGCTGAAGGAAGAACCAGGCAAGACCATGTTCGTCTTCGGCAGTGCTGAAGTGGCCGATGTATTGCTCAAGGCGGGGCTGGTGGATGAGCTCAGGATCTGCCTCGTTCCCGTCGTGCTTGGCAGCGGCAATCCGCACTTCAAACCGGCGGCCGAACAACGGCCGATGAAGCTCATCGATTCACGCCCGTTGAAGACCGGCGCGGTGATCCTACGCTATGAGCCGGCGAACGCGGCCTAGGCCGAGAGATTGCCGAACCGCACGGAATAGATGCGGTCGCGGCCGAGCAGGTGCGCAATCAGGCTTTCCCGCGCGAAGAGGCCAGCCATGGCCTTGTGGCGCAGGTCGAGACCGCCGGTCATCACGCCGAAGGCCGGCATCAGCAGGCGGCCGCCATCCGTTGCAAAGCACGGGCGGCGCACTGATTTCTCCCGACGCCGAACGGTGGCAGAGGGATGCAGGTGGCCAGCGATCTCGCCGGCCTGCAATCCGGCCTTTGGCTCATGACGGAAGGTCAAACCACCACAATGCATCTCGTCGACCGAGTGCCCCGGCAGGTCGACCGTGCCGTCCGGATCATGATTGCCATTGATCCAGATCCATTCGCGACCGCGGGCCATGTTGACGATCAGGCTGCGAAACTCGTCCGGCAAGTGCTGCGAACCGATGCGATCATGAAAATTGTCGCCCAGTGAAACGACGAGTTTCGGATCGTAGCGCGAGATGACGGCGGAAAGAACGGTCAGCGTCGCCAGCGTATCGTATGGCGGCAGCATCATGCCGCGGCGGGCGAAGGCCGCGCCCTTTTCCAAATGCAGGTCGGAGACGACGAGAATGCCGGCATCTGGCAGATAGAGCGCGCCGAGCGGATCACAGACGGCGGCGACACCATGAATGACGGCCTCCACACCCAGCCCGTTGGCTGTGCCGTTGCCTTGAGCATTCATATCTCGCGCTAGCGCCAGGCGATTCATCACTTTAACAATCTACCTTCGTCGTCTGCTTTGCAGCATCCCTATTCCATTGCCTCGCGGATCAGGTCATCGGCCGCTTCCGCGAGCAGGGAATCGTGCGCCTCGCCCGGCACCGGCACCTTGCCGATTTCCAGCATCACCGGCACGGCGAGCGGGGAAATATGGTCCAGCGCGCGATGAGTTATATGGCCCTTGATTCGCTTCAGCATATCCGCAAGTCGGCCAATATCCAAAAGTCCGGTCGCGGCGTCCTGCCTTGTGGCCTGCAGCAGGATATGATCGGGCTCATGGCTGCGAAGCACATCATAGATCAGATCCGCAGAAACCGTTACCTGCCGGCCGGTCTTTTCCTTGCCCGGATGCCGGCGCTCGATCAAGCCGGCAATCACGGCACAATTGCGGAAGGTGCGTTTCAGCAGGAAGGATTCGTCGAGCCAGGCCTCAAGATCGTCACCGAGCATATCCTCATCGAAGAGATCGGAGAGGCTGAGCCGGCGGCTAGCGATCATCAGCCCCATATCCTCCAATCCCCAGATGCCGAGCGAATAATCGGTGGCGACAAAGCCCATGGGCTTGGCCCCTGCCCGCTCCAAGCGGCGGGTCAACAACATGCCGAGCGTCTGGTGCGCCAAACGCCCTTCAAAGGGATAGGCGACCATGTAGGCGCGGCTGCCGCGTGGGAAAGTCTCGATGAGAAACTCGTCGCGCTTCGGCAGCAAAGACTTCTCTTTCTGGATTTCCAGCCAGTCGCGCACCTGATCCGGTAGCCGATGCCTCCGGTCGGGATCGGCAATCATCGCCCGCACCTGATCGGCGAGGTAGGTCGAGAGCGGAAACTTGCCGCCGGCATAGGAGGGGATTTTTGGGTCCAGCGAGAAAGCCTGCGAGGCCAGGCATTCGCTTTCGCGGATGCCCTCGAAGCGCAGCACCTTACCGGAAAAGAGGAAGGTATCGCCGGGCGAGAGCTGCTCGACGAAATATTCCTCGACCTTGCCCAGCGGCGCGCCGCCTCTTCCAAGCGAGCCCAGTGCATTGCGCTTCACCAGCCGGATATTGAGCATCGCCTCTTCGACGATCGTGCCGAGATTCAAGCGATACTGCTGCGCGACCTGCGGATTGGAGACGCGCCAGCGGCCATCCGCCATCTTGCGGATGCGGGCATAGCGCTCATAGGTTCTGAGCGCATAGCCGCCAGTGGCGACGAAATCGACGATGCGCTCGAAGGTCTCCCAGGAAAGCTCGGCATAGGGAGCCGCGCTCTGCACCTCGTCATAGAGTTCGAGCATGTCGAAGGGTTCGGCGCAGGCCATGCCGAGCACATGCTGGGCGAGAACGTCGAGCGCTCCTGCGCCGATGGGCGGCGTGTCTTGGGCGCCCATATAGTTGGCATCAAGTGCTCCCTGGCATTCCATGACCTCGAAGCGGTTGGCCGGCACCAGGATCGCCTTCGACGGCTCGTCCATGCGGTGGTTGGCGCGGCCGATGCGCTGGGCAAGGCGGCTTGCGCCTTTCGGCGCACCGACATGGATAACGAGATCGACGTCGCCCCAGTCTATGCCGAGATCGAGTGTGGAGGTGGCGACGACAGCGCGCAGCCGGTTTTCCGCCATGGCCGCTTCCACTTTCCGGCGCTGGCCGACATCGAGCGAGCCGTGATGCAGGGCGATCGGCAGATTGTCGTCATTGGCCGACCACAGCTCTTGAAACAGCATTTCGGCCTGAGAGCGCGTGTTGACGAAGAGCAGCGTCGTGCGATGCGCCTTCAGCTCGCGATAGATATCGGGGATGGCATATTTGGCGGAGTGGCCTGACCAGGGGATGCGCTCTTCCGTCGACAGGATCGAGATATCGGGCTTGGCGCCACCCTCGACGATGACGAGGCCCGCATGGCGCTCTTCTCCCGGCCGCTGCGCCACCAGCCATTTCTGCAGGTCCATAGGATCGGCGACCGTCGCCGAAAGGCCGATGGTCTGCACGCGCGGCGCCAGCTTGCGGATGCGGGCAAGGCCGAGCGACAGCATATGGCCGCGCTTGGAGGTGACGAGCGAATGCAGTTCGTCAAAGACGATATATTTCAGATCCTTGAAGAAGCGTTCGGCCTCGCGATTGGCGAGCAACAGCGCCACCTGCTCGGGCGTCGTCAGCAGAATATCGGGCGGGTTGAGCTTTTGCCGCTGGCGCTTGCCAGCAGGTGTATCCCCCGTGCGGTTCTCGACCGTGACAGGCAGGCCCATTTCCGAAACGGGCTTCATCAGGTTGCGCTCGATATCGACTGCGAGCGCCTTCAGCGGCGAGATGTAGAGCGTGTGGATGCCGGTGAAGGCCGAGCCGGGCGGAATCTTGCCGCGCCGGGTGAGGTCCGTCAGCGACGGCAGGAAGCCGGCGAGCGTCTTGCCGGCGCCTGTGGGAGCAATCAGCAGCGTGCTTTCGCCGGCCTCAGCGCGGGCCAGCAGTTCCAGCTGATGGGCGCGCGGCTGCCAGCCCTTTTCCGCAAACCAGCGGGTGAAGGGGGCGGGCAAGGTAAGGAGGCGGTCGGCGTCGATCTGGTCCACGGGCTGAATGTAGTTGAAATGTGGAGGATAGGAAGCGGGGTGGCCGGAGAAGAGCAAGATGGGCCGCGCGTTCTTTCACCAAGGCCGCTTAGGCGCATTGGCTTCCACACGCACCGTCATCCTCGGATCAAGCCCGAGGATGACGAACCCTTCTTCTAGTAGCAGCTATAACCGGGCATTTCTCGCTCATTCGCCCAACAACAATTCTCTCGCATTCCTCGCTTGACTCCCACTATAATCATAGATAAAAAATATCCATGATTAGAAAGGCACGAAAATGAAGCTCGGAGACGGCGTCGAACAATCCATTCATTGCGTCGGCATGCTGGCTGGCCTTTCCGATGGCGGCGTGCTGTCAGCAGCAGCGCTTGCCGAATTTCACGGTGTCTCTGTCAGCTATCTTCTGAAGCATCTTCAGGCGCTTTCGGGTGCCGGCATCCTCGATACCGTGCCGGGACCGAAGGGCGGATACCGGCTGGCGCGCAAGCCGGAGGAGATCACCCTGCTCGATATCGTGCTGGCCGCCGAAGGCCCCGCCCCCGCGTTTCGCTGCGCTGAAATCCGCCAGCGCGGTCCGAACCCGCTTGAAGGGCGCTACTTCGCCAAGCCCTGCGGCATCAATGCCGCCATGCTGGCGGCCGAGCGCGTCTATCGGGCCGAACTGGCAAAGACAACGATCGCCGACGTGCTGACCGACCTCAGGCAGACGGACACGGACGGTGGCATAGCCGCGAGAGGCTGCACCTTTCTCGAGCTGCATGAACGCAAGACCAGAAACTGAACCTCAATTTAAACCCAAGGAGAAGACCCATGCATCCGCGTTTCAACTTCGCTAAAGCCTCCCCGGACTCCTACAAGGCCGTCGTCGCGCTGGAAAACTTCGTCCAGAGCAGCGGCCTCGAACGGCGCTTCATCCACCTGATCAAGCTCCGCGCCTCGCAGATCAATGGTTGCGCCTATTGCGTCGACATGCATGTGAAGGAAGCCCGCCATGATGGCCTCAGCGAACAGTGGATCAACCTGATGTGCGTCTGGTGGGAATCGCCTGTCTATGACGACCGCGAGCGTGCTTTGCTCCGCTGGGTCGATTCCGTCACCAAGATCGCCCAGACCGGTATTCCAGATGCCGATTTCGAGCCGTTGAAGCAGCATTTCAGCGAAGAAGAGATTGTGAAGATCACGGTCGCGATCGGCACGATCAACATCTGGAACCGCCTTGCCGTCGGCTTCCGCTCGCAGCACCCGGTGGATGCGGCAAGCAAGGCTGCTTGAGCCTGCTTTCTCTGAGCGTGTTATGGCCGGAGCTCTCCCTTGAACGCCGTCATCCTCGGATCAAGCCCGAGGATGACGGACCGTGGGGGTTAGCAGCGAGGGCCCAAGAGGGTCTGAGCGACAGCCGCGGCCTGATAAAATTCCAAAACGAGAAACGCGGGGCGAAGGCCCCGCGTCATTTATTGGCTTCCTATGCTTGGCAGGCAAGCGTGAAAGCTATCAGGCAGCAACCGAGCCGAAACCAGCCGTCGGAACTTCCGAGATGGTCTTCAGAACCTGGGAAGCGATCTGGTAGGGGTCGCCTTGCGAGTTCGGACGACGATCTTCGAGGTAGCCCTTGTAGTCGTTCTTGATGAACGAGTGCGGAACACGGATCGAGGCGCCACGGTCGGCAACGCCGTAGCTGAACTTGTTCCACGGAGCCGTTTCATGCTTGCCGGTCAGGCGCATGTGGTTGTCCGGGCCGTAGACAGCGATATGGGCTTCGAGGTTCTTGTCGAATTGAGCCATGAGCGCTTCGAAATAGGCCTTTCCGCCGACTTCGCGCATGAACTTGGTCGAGAAGTTGCAGTGCATGCCCGAGCCGTTCCAGTCGGTATCGCCGAGCGGCTTGCAGTGGAACTCGATGTCGATGCCATACTTTTCGCAAAGACGCAGCAGCAGGTAGCGAGCCATCCAGATCTGGTCGGCGGCCTTCTTGGAGCCCTTGCCGAAAATCTGGAATTCCCACTGGCCCTTGGCCACCTCGGCGTTGATGCCTTCGTGGTTGATGCCTGCTTCGAGGCAAAGGTCGAGGTGCTCTTCAACGATTTCGCGAGCGACATCGCCGACATTCTTGTAACCGACGCCGGTGTAGTACGGACCCTGCGGAGCCGGATAGCCCGCTTCCGGGAAGCCGAGCGGACGGCCGTCCTTGTAGAAGAAGTATTCCTGCTCGAAGCCGAACCATGCGTCTTCATCGTCAAGGATGGTCGCGCGGCTGTTGGATTCGTGCGGGGTGACGCCGTCGGGCATCATGACTTCGCACATGACGAGAGCGCCGTTGGTACGGGCCGGGTCCGGATAGATGGCGACGGGCTTCAGCACGCAATCGGAGCTGCGGCCTTCGGCCTGCATCGTTGACGAACCGTCGAAGCCCCAAAGCGGAAGCTGCTCGAGCGTCGGAAATGCGTCGAATTCCTTGATCTGCGTTTTACCGCGCAGGTTCGGTACCGGGGTGTACCCGTCGAGCCAGATGTACTCGAGCTTAAACTTCGTCATTACGCACCTCATAACAGTTAATCAGGCGAAGTAGGAAAAACTTGGCCGGCGCGCCCGCCGGGAAATCCTCTCTACGATCGGCTGGCAAGAGAGATGCATGTGCCGTGCCAGATCGCATCGACATCTGACCCGTCAGGCGAGATTTTTATGATTCAGCCGCGTTCGGGCAAGATTTCCCGGTGCCAAGCATCAGATTCTTTTCAAATCGCCGCCATGGCCCCAATCGAGCTGCCAAAGTGTCGCAGGCTCCACCGGCCCTAAAATAGATTGGAAAATCGGCAGATCAAAGAAGCGGCATCCGCTGCACTATCATCAAATTGCCTATAATTTCATCATTTAGCATTTTTTTTAAGCGGAATGGTGATATTTACCTTGGGCTTTGCTATATATGAGTTGTCTCTTGAAGCGCGCCCGCTTGAACACCAAAAAGGGAGAGACAGCGAATGGCAATCGGTACTCGGTACGAAACCGCAAAGATCTATCAGTTTCCCGTCACGGCCCGCCCCACGGCGCTCAGCCAGCGTCCGAAGGTGAACCTCACCCCGGATATCGGCCCGTCTATTGCGACGGCCGCATTCGACAGCTGGTATCACGAAGCCGCGATCGTCGAATCCGACGAGACCCGCAAGCAATAGATATAAGCTTTACAGCGCTATATAGCGGTCTGAGCGATGATTGATCGCAACGAAAAGGTTGAGGACAATTGCGCCGATGACGGAGCAGATGACCACTGGCGGCGTGGTCACGGCAAAAGCGACCGCGAGCACGCATAGGTCGATTGCAAGCTGCACCAGCCCTGCCCTGATGCCGAAACGCTCCTGCAGATAAATCCCCAGAATGCCGACGCCGCCGAGGCTTGCCCGATGGCGATAGAGTGCGAGCAGCCCGAAGCCGAGAAGAATGCCGCCGAGGAGCGCCGACCAAAGTGCATTGATATGTGCGACATTGAACAGCACCGGCTGCAGATTGGTCAGCAGTGAGGTCAGCGCGATGGCGATGAAGGTCTTGATGGTGAAGGCCGCGCCGAGCTGTTTCAGCGATAGATAGAAGAACGGCAGATTGACCACAAAGAAAGCCAGGCCGAAATTCACGCCGATTGCGTAATGCAGCAGGAAAGCGATGCCGGCAGTACTGCCGGTCAAAAGGCCGGCGCTCGAAAGGCAGAACAGCCCCAGCGACGAAATCAGGCTGCCGGAGACGATACCCTGAACATCCTCAATCCACGAATGCCGGGTCGCGGACGTCTTCCAGACACCAAATGCGCTCTTTGCGTTTGCCATGTGCTTTCCCCTGGGTTTCCAGGCTTTTTGCTGGAAGCTCCGGCGACAATCAAGCAAAAATACGTAAGCAATACTGACCTATTTTAAATTCGCAAGATTCGAAATCATCAAGCCGATTTCCGGGTAATGAACAGAATGCCGTGGACCGGTTTTCCGCCATCCATGCGAATGATGCTGCGGGTGAGATCCAGTACCGTAAAGCCGTGACCGGCCAATATCTCCCGAACATAGGCTTCGGAGTGCGCAAATCGGAGGGAATCGCGCAGCACATAACCATCCGGTTGCTGCGCGTCCTCGACTGAAAAGGCGAAGATCGCTCCATCGACCGAAAGCTTGCGGATGATCGCCATCACACCTTGCAGATCGCCGAGATACATCAGCACGTCGGCCGCAGTGACCAGATCCGCCCGGCTGGCGGCAGGCTCGGCATCGAAAACGCCTGACAGATCCGGCTCCAGCGAGAGGTCGGCCTGGCCGAGATGATCGTAGACGTGCTTTTCCGCCGCCTTGGCGAGCATGCCCTTTGACAGGTCGTAGCCCTCCAGCCGATCGACGCGAGCACGGATTTCCGGCCCGAGCAGGCCCGTGCCACAGCCGAGATCGACCGCGAGGCGGAAATGTTTGGTGGCACCGGCCGTTTCGGCGATCAGGGCCGCAAGCTTGCCGGGCACGCTATAGCCGAGCTTCTCGACAAGCGAGCTTTCGAAGCGGTCGGCATAGTCATCGAACAGCCGCTCGACATAGAGGCTCGGCGGCCGGTCCGGCACTTCGGCACCGCCAAGCACCGCAAGCTTCAGGCGGGCGCCGAAGACATCCCCCGCATCGAGCGTCAGCACCTCGTTCAACGCTGCGATCGCGCCTGATACATCGCCGGCCTTTTCGCGATAGGTTGCGAGCGTGAACCAGCCCGCCGCCCAGCCCGGCGCCAGCTCCAACGCCTGCTCCATCAGCTCGGCAGCACTCGCGGGTTCGCCGCTCTCGGCAAGCATCTTCGCATAGTCGGCGCGGCGGTCGGCAATGACATCGCCGGAGGAAAGCTGGCTCGGCAGCATGGGTTTCATCCTGTTTGACGCTTGCCTTTGAATGCGGCCATAAAAAAACTCAAGTCCTATTTCAGGCAGACGCTGGTTTACGGTGTAAGCTGGGGCAAAAGTGCTTGCGAGTCGCAAGTGCTGTCCCTATCTCAACACCGACCGACTGCCATTATGGAGACGTCAGCATGTCCGATCAGGTGAACAGATTCCTTGGCGACTCGCCAGGTAGAACGCTGGTGAAGCTCGTCATCGTGTCGCTCATCGTCGGCGCCGTGATGAAGTTCTTCGGCTGGCGACCTCTCGATTTCCTCTATGGCGTCCGCCGCTTCCTGCTCGATCTCTGGCACAGCGGCTTTGCCGCGCTCGGCGAGTTCGGCGATTATGTGCTGCTCGGCGCATCCATCGTCATTCCGATCTTCATCATACTTCGTTTGTTCAATTACCGCAGCTGACATGACCTCCCCGACCCTGACCTTAACGCGCCGCGATGCGTTGCGCCTCACCGCTCTTGCGCTTACCGCATCCGTTGCGAGCTGCGCGACGCCGCCCGCCCGCGTTTCCAATATCCCCGCGAGCGACCAGACCGCCTCCGCACTGCCGCTCGTCAATGCACTGCGCGCCAAGAGTGGCCTGCCACCGCTGAAGGTCGACGCGGCCGCCAGTGCCGCCGCAGTCTATCAAGCCAGGCGGATGGCGGATGCTGGCAAGATGGAGCATCTGATCGGTCTCGGCGACGATTTCGGCAAACGGGTCAAGACAAGCGGCGTCAAGCTGCCGGCGGCAGAAAACATTGCCGAGGGCCAGCGCGACGTGAGCGCGGCGGTGACGGCCTGGATCAATTCGCCGAAGCATTTGCACAACATGCTCGGCAAATATGATGGGCTTGGCGTTGCTCTGGCCTACAACCCCTCTTCCGGCGACAGGCCCTATTGGTCCATGGTGCTGTCCTCGAACTGAGGAGGCGTAACGCAGCATGGATATTCAGCAGAGGAGCGTAAGGGTCCTACCCTTCGACGTGACGCATCGGCTGGTGCTGTCGATCGCGATTCCGATGACGCTCGGCTTCATGACCACGCCACTGCTCGGCCTTGTCGATACCGCCGTCGTCGGACATATGGGCCAGCCGGACGCCCTGGCGGGGCTTGCGATCGGCGCCGTGCTCTTCGACCTTCTTTTTGCAAGCTTCAACTTCCTGCGTGCCTCGACGACCGGCCTGACAGCTCAGGCCTATGGCCGCCATGATCGACGCGAACAGCAAGCCGTGTTCTGGCGGGCACTGATATCGGCGCTCGGCTGCGGTATCCTGATCGTCATTCTTTCGCCGCTGCTGCTCTGGATCGGTATCAAGCTGATGGGGCCGGAAGGCGGCATTGCCGATGCAACGCGCACCTATTTCTCTATCCGTATGCTCTCCGGCCCGGCGGCGCTTGCCAATTACGCGCTGCTCGGCTTCGTGCTCGGCCGCGGCCAAGGCCGCATCGGGCTCTTGCTGCAGACCGTCATCAACGGCGTCAACATCGTGCTCGCCATCCTGCTCGGGCTCCATCTTGCCTGGGGTGTGGCCGGCGTTGCCTGGGGTACCCTGATCGGCGAGGCGAGCGGCATGCTGCTCGGTCTTTTCATCGTGCTGCGCAGCTTTGCCGGCGAGGAGCGGCCGGCGCGCACAGAATTGTTCTCGCGCGCCAAGCTCACACAGCTCTTCGCGCTCAATCGCGATATCCTCATCCGCACCTTCGTTCTGATCGGCGCCTTCACGCTGATGACGCGCATCGGCAACAGTTTTGGTGCGGTCATGCTCGCCGCCAATGCCGTATTGATGAACTTCTTTTTGTTATCCGGCTACTATCTCGACGGTCTCGCCAATGCCGCCGAGCAGATCACCGGCCGCTCGATCGGCGCCAATTATAGGCCGGCCTTCGAGCGCGGGTTGAAGCTGACCGCACTCTGGTCCTTCGGGCTGGCGCTTGCCGCCGCAATTTTCTTCTTCATGGTCGGGCCGGCGCTGATCCGCCTACTGACAACATCCGAAGAGGTGCGCCTCGCTGCGGAGACCTATCTGCCCTGGGCAGCGATCACGGGCCTGACCGGCGCGCTCGCCTTCCTGATGGACGGGGTCTTCATCGGCGCCACATGGTCACGCGAGATGCGCAACAAGATGCTACTCTCCTTCGGCGGCTATCTCATAGCGCTGGCCATCCTCGTGCCAACGCTCGGCAATCACGGCCTATGGATGGCCATGAATGCCTTCCTGCTGTTTCGTGGCATCTTCCTGGCCATGGGCCTGAAGAAGCGGGCGGATCAGACGTTCCGGTTCGCCCAGTAATCCAGCTTGGCGTCGCGCAGGTCGCGGATCGAGCCGGCACGCTCGCGGTCAAGCAGCTTCGACAGGCCAAGGACGATCTGTCCCGGCAGGCCGGGGCCTTCGTAAACCATGCAGGAATAGAGCTGCACCAGATCGGCTCCGGCCTTGATCTTCTCCAGCGCCGTCTCTGCCGATGATACGCCACCGACGCCGATAATCGGCAATGCGGCACCCACGCGGCGGCGCATTTTGGCGAGCACCACGGTCGATTTTTCAAAGACCGGCTTGCCGGAAAGGCCGCCTACCTCCTTGGCCTGGCGCTGATCCTTTAACCCATCGCGCGATAGCGTGGTGTTGGAGACGATCAGACCGTCAAGCACGTGAGACAAAGCTTCGGCGGCGATATCGTCCATGCCTTCCTCGGTCAGATCCGGAGCGATCTTGAGAAAGACGGGAATGCGCTTGCCGGCCTTTGCCGCTTCCTCGTCGCGGGCGGCAAGCACGGCCGACAGCAGGGCCGACAGGCTTTCGCGCGCCTGCAGATCGCGCAGGCCCGGCGTATTCGGCGAGGAGATATTAGCGGTGAAATAGCGCGCCACGGAGTAGAAGCGGCGGATGCCGGCGACATAATCGGCAATACGATCGGCACTGTCCTTGTTGGCGCCGATGTTGACACCAATGATGCCATTGCCGCGAATAGTTTTGAGGCGCTGGAAAGCCGCTTCATGGCCCTCATTGTTGAAGCCGAGGCGGTTGATGACGCCTTCGTCTTCAATCAGGCGGAAGATGCGCGGACGTGGGTTGCCCGACTGCGCCTTCGGCGTGACAGTGCCGATTTCGGTAAAGCCGAATCCGAGTTTCAGCAATGCCTCCGGCACTTCCGCATTCTTGTCGTAGCCGGCGGCCATGCCGATGGGGTTGGCAAAATCGAGCCCGGCCACGGTCTGGCGCAGGCGAGGATCGGCGTTGATACGGCAGGTCGGAACCAGCCCCGATTTCAACGCCGCTATCGACATGCCGTGAGCGGTTTCCGGATCGAACAGGAACAGGCCGCGCCGGCCGAGATCGCGAAAGGCGCCGATCATTCCGACATCTCCGGAAAGATGTGAGCGCCATCATCACCGATCGGCAGCGGCCTTTCCCAGAGCACGGCCGAAAGCGGCAAAGGCGCATAGAGATGCGGGAAGAGATCGCCGCCGCGCGAGGGTTCGAAAACCAACTTCTCGCCAAGCGCATCGCCATCGATCGCGACGAGCAGCAGCCCGGTCTGACCTGCGAAATAGAGCTCGGCGGTTTTCTTTGCCTGCTTCGCGGTGGAGAGATGAATGTAGCCGTCGGTCAGATCGATCGCCGCGCCATGAAAAACGCCGGTTTGTCTGGCTTGCTGCCAGAGCGTGTCCGGCACGATCTTGTAAACCACTGGCATGGCGATCATCATCCCTCTGTAAAGCTGTGCTGATAGGGCTTTGCACGAAAACATCAGCCGATGTCCACGGTTTCCGTGATGGATTTGGGGTTTAACGCAGAAAATCCGGAGGATGACATGACGAAGGAACTGAAAATCGGCCTTGCGGCCATGCTTCTGCCCGCTGCTTTTCTTCTCTCCACACCGACTTTGTCGGCCGAACCGGATGCGGAACGCTTCCAGCTGGAGCGCAGCGGCGATCACTTCATCCGGCTCGACAAGCAGACCGGCGCGATGTCGATCTGCCAGGATCAGGGCGGCAATCTCGTCTGCCGCATGGCCGCCGACGAGCGCACAGCCTATGACGATGAGCTGGACCGGCTTTCCGACCGCGTAACGAAGCTGGAAAAAAACGTTGCCGCAAACAAGGGCTCAAGCCTGCCCGACGATGCCGAGATCGACCGCACGCTCGGCATCATGCAGAAATTCATGCGCGGCTTCATGGGCATGGCGAAGGAATTCCAGAACGAGCAGCCGGATGTCAAGCCGCAGCCACAGAAGACCTGACGCCGAAAAAGGCGCCGCCGCGAAAGCACGGGGATAAAGGACCCTATTCCTATGCCGGTCTTTACTCGCCAAAATGCCTCGGTTAACGTTTTCTAAGGAGCACAGCGCCGGGGAGCCGGCGCGCGGATACCGAGCGGTGATGCTGTCACACGAACAGATATGGGGTGCGATCGACCGGCTTGCGGAGCGGCATGCCTTGACCCCTTCCGGGCTTGCCCGCCGCGCCGGGCTTGACGCTACCTCCTTCAACAAATCGAAGCGGCTGAGCCAGGACGGACGTCTCCGCTGGCCATCGACGGAATCGATCGCCAAGATCCTGGATGCGACCGGAGCAAGCCTGGA
This sequence comes from Rhizobium sp. BK098, assembly GCF_014193155.1. NCBI lineage: Bacteria > Pseudomonadati > Pseudomonadota > Alphaproteobacteria > Hyphomicrobiales > Rhizobiaceae > Rhizobium > Rhizobium sp. BK098. The sequence continues at coordinate 105,808 of NZ_JACHYY010000006.1, forward strand.
ACAATTCCTGAGCTTTATCCGCCCGGCCGAGCCACTGACCACAACAGTCGTGAACGGAATCCTGCCCTCCGGCACCTCCATCCCGCTGATCGGCTTCGCCCAGGCGGGGGCTGGCGGCTTCTTCGATGATGGCGGCTTTCCCGCCGGCCAGGGCTGGGACATGGTGGAGTTTCCGGTTGCCGCGGCACAGAGGGCCGGCGTCTATGCGCTGGAGGTGCAGGGCGAAAGCATGTTGCCGCTTTATCGCGACGGGGATATTCTGATCGTCGAGCCGGGAGCCCAGATCAGAAAGAACGACCGCGTCGTCGTGAAGACCCGAGAGGGCGAAGTCATGGCCAAGGTCCTGTTGCGGCAGAGCGCCAAGTCGATCGAGCTTTTGTCGCTCAATCCGGAACACCCCAACCGCAGCTTCGATCTTGCGGATGTGGAATGGATTGCCCGGATCATATGGGCCAGTCAATAGGAAAGTTTTCTCGTTATGCGTCGTGATATTTGGCACGCAGGTGTGGCAGGCGCGGTCGTGGGTTCTTGGTTGACCCTGGTCGCGGTACAGTTCGCGGGACATGGCTTCGATTTGCACGGCCGTGGCAACTCGACTGCAGACAATAAACCAGCTGCGACGACGCAGAGCGACACCGCCAAGGCCGAAACCACGCTGCCAAAGGCTATCGAGGCACCCAAGCCTGCCGAAGCGACGAAGGATAAAGCAACAGTCCTGGCGACGGCGTCCCCTTCGACAAGCAGCTCCGACAGCAGCCCCGAGCTGTCTGCGACTGTCATGGCGGCGGCTGCCGCGGCGAGTGCCGGCGACGATACGAAGGTCGAGGAAAACAAGACGGCGGCGGAGCCGGTGAAGCAACAGGACACCAAGGTTCCAACTGATCCCGCGCGCTCCAACGACATGTCGACGAAGCCAGAGGAAGCACAAGCATCGCCGCCCGCAGCAGATACCGTCAACGGCAAGGGCGCTGCCGCGCCTGCATCGCAGCCAAATGAGGCCAAGCCGGACAAGACGGCTGTTACTTCATCGGACACAGCATCTTCCGGTGAGGCCAAGGCCGATCCTGCTCCGGACAACCGGATACCTGCCGATCAGATCGACAGGCAAACGGCGGCGGCCGAACATCGAACCCTATCGCCGGTATCGCCGCAGCAGCAGGCTCAGCCCATGCCTCAGTCTGAACCTCAGCCTCAATCCGAACAAGCAGCGATTGATCCCGCATCCAAGCTGCAGGAGCAGACGACGACGATCGAACTCGTCCGTCCATTCTCTGATCAGGCTGGTATATTGACTATCGGTGGTAGAAGCGTGCAGCTCACCGGTATCATTCCGACCGATGTCGACCGGATGTGTACCGGCCCGAGCGGAAAGGACTGGCCCTGCGGCCAGGCAGCACGCACGGCATTCCGCATGTATCTGCGCGGACGCTCCATCGATTGCGACGTGCCCGATGCCAATTGGAAAGGCACGGCCAAGGGCACCTGCCGCTATGTCCGGGTCGATCTCAGCGCCTGGCTGGTCCGCTTCGGCTGGGCCGATCCGGAACCGGGTTCGCCGCTCACGGCTCTCGTCGATGAAGCCAAGGAAAAGAAGCGCGGCATCTACGGCGACGACCCACGCAAGAGCGGAAAATCGACGCTTGCACCGCCTCCGGTCAAGGAAGACCCGCTCAATCCCATCTGACGCCTTGCTTCCGCCACCAGCTTTTGCCATGAGATGCGCGACTTTTCAGTCTGCCAAATTCAAAGGACTTCGCCTGTCATGAACAAGCCGCTTTCTGCTCACGAGGCCCTGATCTACGTTATGGTACTGGCCTCGGCCGTCGACCGCACGATGAACGACCGGGAACTCAGCCGCATCGGAGAGCTCATTCACGCCCTGCCGGTCTTCAAGGGGTTCGACGACGAGAAGCTGATTTCCGTATCCCGCGATTGCGCCAAGCTGCTTTCGAACAATGAGGGATTGGACATCGTGCTCGAAACCGTGCGCGATACGCTTCCTGCACGTCTGTACGACACGGCCTATGCGCTCGCCGTCGAAGTCGCTTCGGCCGACCTGTCGGTCAAGGCCGAGGAATTGCGCCTGCTCAGCCTGCTCCGCGACCGCCTGGGCCTCGATAAGCTGACCTGTGCGGCCATCGAGCGCAGCGCGATCGCCCGCTATCGCAAGGCCTGAGGCATTACGCATTCCGGACGGAAAACCGCTGCGCGGTTTCCTGAAACTGCTGAATCAGTAAAGCCCGTAAGGAAAATAGCGCAGATAGATTTCCTGGAGCCTGCCATCCCGCGACAGGGTGGCAAGCGCATGATTGATCGCCGCCGTCAGATCGGCATCCTGCTGGCGCAGCATGATGGTCATGCCTTCGCCGAGAAATTGCTGCGACAGGTAGGGGCCGTCAAACAGAGAGCAGCATTTTTCCGCCGCCGGCGACGAGACCCAGAAGGAAAGCTGCAGGCCATCGGCAAATGCCGCATCGACCTTGCCGTCCTTGACGGCGGCCAGAAGCCCATCCTTGTCATCGAAGGGCACCGGCTTGATCGCCGGGAAGAAGGCCGCCAGCATCGCGGCGTGCACCGTTCCCTTGACGACGCCGACCGGATGTCCCGAGAGCGAGGCGGCGGTCGTGCCGCTGATGGATGCCTTGAGATTGCGCACGAAGCGGGCCGGCAACATCAGGAAAGGCCGTGAAAAGGCGAAAGTCTTGCGCAGCTCGGGCGTAACCGCCACGCCGGCGATGATGGCATCGCCCTGCGAAGCGGCAAGTGCGCCCTGCAATTCGCCGAAGGGCAAGGCCTGGATCTGGCATTTGTCCGATATTGCCAGCTCATCGCAGATCTTGCGCGCCAGCTCGACATGGAAGCCGGTGAGCTTGCCGTTCTGATCGAGGAAGTTGAAGGGCGGAAAGTCGATCGATGTCAGGAAGCGCAGCCTGACCAGTGAGGACAGATCCGGCTTCGGCAGGCGCTCACGCGCATCGAACAGGATCGGCAGGCTCTGCGGCTTCGTCTCCTGAGCGGCAAGCGGCACGGTGCAGGATAGAGAGATCAAGGCCGCAAGCGCCAGATGCCGGGCGACTGACATGATCGACGAAAGGCAAACACGCATGGTCTCGATACGGCCTCCGGTCGTGGATGCACATTCTGATTCACGAATCCGATGTAGCAGAGACAGGCCGCAGGGGGAATATCGCGCTGTTAATGATGACCGAAGCAGCGCCGGGATGGGTGGCGTTGGAGCCTTTTATTTTTTCGGCAGAACGAGCCGTTCAATCTTTCCCGATTGGCTGTCTTCCGCCTCTCCGCGCCGTTTCAACAGCCTTGCAGGAGCGCCGACATAGATGCCGTAAGGCTTGGTCCGGCCCTTGACGACGGCGTTGGCGCCGATAACGCATCCCTTGGCGATATGGGAACCACCGAGGATCTTGGCGCCCGCCCCTATCCAGACATCGTCCTCAATGACGATCGGCTTCTTCGTCACGCCCTGAAGGCGGATCGGCTGCGAGATATCATCGAAATTGTGATCGAAGGATACGATCATTGCATGGGCGGCGATGCGCACATCATTGCCGATCACAATCCCGCCGCGGCCGAGCAGAATGCTGTAGTCGTTGAAGGAGACATGGTCGCCGATTTCGATGTTGCCTTCTTGCGCATCGATGATGACGCCCTTGCGGAAATGCACTCTTTCCCCGATGCGGACATCGCCTCGCTTCCAGATGATTTTAGTGCCGAGAGGTACTTTGGTGCTGCGGGCAATCTTCAGCGCACCGCTTCGAAAGAGCGCTCTCAACCTGTAAAACCATGCAATGCCACGCATTTCGACGCTCCTGACAAGGAGCGCCCGTTCTTACACGCTTGTCTGACGCCCGCTTGAATGCGCTACAGATGGCGATGCGGCAGTGCATTCGCAAGTGCGGTCGCGTTGCCTGCGCTGTTTAGATGCGCGCGGCAAGGCCTGTGATCAAAGCAATCACGCCGAAGCCCGCGGCCCCTGCACAGACGGCAACCCAGCCGCCGAAATCCCAGGCGGTTCCGGCAAGAGCCGATCCCAGCGCGCCGCCGAGAAAGAATATGCCGACGAAGAGACCGTTGATGCGGCCGCGGGCTTCCGGCTTCAGGAGATTGACGGCGCGACGACCCAGGGTCTGATCGCCTGTGACGCCGACATCGAGCAAGACCGCGCTGACGCCCAGAAGGATCAATAGCGCCACAGAGTCGCCAGACCGTATTCCACCCACCCAGGCAGCCAGCGCCATGGCGGCAAGTACGATCAGATGCGACGCCAATGTCGCCGTCCGCGTCCAGCCGCTGTCGCCCATGCGGCCGAAGACGGAAGTCGCGGCAGCCCCGCCGGCGCCCACGAGGGCAAACAGTGCGATGCCGGACTGGCCGAGTGAGAATGGTGGCTGCGCGAGACGCAGGGCAACGGATGTCCAGAACAGGCTGAAGCTCGCCATCATCAAGGCTGCCGTGAAGGCACGCAGCCGCAGCACCGGCTCCTCCCGCAGGAGCCCGAAGAGCGAACCGATCAAGGCCCCGTAACTCGCGTTGATCAGAGGGCGTCGCTCCGGCAGGCGTAAGGCAAGCACAGCGGCGAGCAGTGCAAGCGTTGCGGCACTCAAGGCATAGAAACTTCTCCAGCCCCAAAAGTCGGCAATCAGGCTCGCCAACGGGCGCGAGACAAGAATGCCGACCATGACGCCGCTCATGACATTGCCGATAACCTGGCCACGATGTTCAGGCGGCGCCATCGCTGCCGCGATCGGCACGAGGATCTGGATGGCGGAACAAGCTGCTCCCAGCAGGAAGAGGAAGATCAGAAGGCTCCAGCCCGTCGGTGCGAAGGCGGCGGCAATAGCCATGACCAGAGCCGAGAGAAGCATGCGCAGCACCAGCTGCCGGTTTTCCATGAGATCTGCCAGCGGCACCAGAAAGAACAGGCCGGCGGCATAGCCGAGCAGCGAAGCCATGGCCACCAGGCCGGCACCGCTTTCGGAAAAGCCGAGCGACGGGCCGATGATGCCGACCAGCGTCTGAGGCGCAAAGAGATTGAGGATGATAACGCCGGTGGCGATGGCGAACAACAAGGTCGAAGGAGCAGCCGTTGTGGAAACCTCTTCCTCCGGCTCGCTCGTCATGTGTTCGGGGACTTGCGACATAAGCTCTCCAATAATCTTTGATAATAATGATAGCCATGTGTATCGCCTTGTCGCATAATGCGGCAATTGAAATGAACTAATAATGATTATGCGAGTTCGGCATGAACATTCATGATCTGGAAGCCTTCGTCGCCGTGGTGGAAACGGGTTCGATTGTTGCCGCCTCGGCGCGCATCAATCTGACCCAGCCCGGCATCACCCGACGCATACAGAACCTGGAAGACAGCCTCGGCATCGCCTTGCTCGACCGGCAGTCAAAGCCCCTGCGGCCGACCGCGGCAGGCCGCGAGGCCTACGAGCATGGGCGCCGCGTGTTGCGCTCGCTCGACGATCTCAAGGCCGGGGTTTCGCCCGGCGGTGCGATCGGCGGCGAATTCCGTCTCGGGATCATGCCCTATCTTTCCGAAGCGGCTTTATCCGCTCCGCTTGATGAGTTGCGCAGTCAGTTTCCGCAATTGACGCTGCGCATCGTCACTGGCTGGTCGCCGCAACTGATCGAGCAGGTCGCTCACAGCCAGCTCGATGCGGCAACCGTCTGCCTGCCGGAGGGGGTGCAGCCGCCGGATAATGTCGTCGGCGAGATGCTCGGAGTCCATGCCGTCATTCTCGTCGCGGCGCCTTCGCTTGGCGTCCCCAAGCAACCGAGGCTTGAGGATCTTTCCCGTTTTCCCTGGATCATGAACCAGAGCGGCTGCGGCTTCCGCGCCTTCATTCAGCATCGCTTCGAAGCCGAGCGCCTGCCCTTCGACGTCGGGGTCGAGGCCATGAGCGCCGATCTGCGCATGTCGCTGGTCGCGCGCGGGCTCGGCATCGGCGTCTTGACGCCGGCGGCATTGGCGCACAGCCGCTGGCGCGATTTGGTCGAAATCGTCGAGGCACCGGATTTCAGCCCGAAAGTCGTCAACTGGCTGGTGCATCGTCCGCCAGCCGGGCGGCTGGCGCGGCCGATCGCAATCTTTGGAGATGCGCTAAAGGAAGCGCTGAAATCGAAGAGACCGCTTCTTGCGTGAAGATTATGGAGCGGGTGAAGGGAATCGAACCCTCGTATTCAGCTTGGGAAGCTGCTGCTCTACCATTGAGCTACACCCGCCTGACACCCTGAGATGTCCAACAGTTGGCGGCCTCTGTCAAGGCCGGTCAGCGACGGATCACAGCCGGAAATGCTTCGAAAGCTTCAGGCCCTGTGCCTGATAGTTCGAGCCGAGGCCGGAGCCGTAGAGGCTGCTTGGCTGTTCCAGCATGTGTTCGTAGATCAGGCGGCCAACGATCTGGCCGTCCTCGAGGATGAAGGGCACTTCATGGCTGCGCACTTCCAGCACGGCGCGGCTGCCGCGGCCTCCGGCCGGTGCATGGCCGAAGCCCGGATCGAAGAAGCCGGCATAGTGGACGCGGAATTCGCCGACCAGCGGATCGAACGGCGTCATTTCGGCGGCGAAATGCGGGGGAACATGCACCGCCTCGCGCGAGACGAGTATATAGAACTCATCGGGATCGAGGATCAGCTCGGTGCGCCCCCGGCTGTAGAGCGGCTCCCAAAAATCGAAAATATCGTGCTGGGCCTTCTTGTCGACGTCGACGACGGCCGTGTGGTGCTTGCCGCGATAGCCGATCAGCCCTTCCTTGTCGCCGGCAAGATCGATCGACAATGCGATGCCGCCGCCGGTGATATTCGGCTTCTTGCTGGCAACCAGCGTCTCGCTCTCGTGCAGCGCCAGTAGCTCCGGCTCGGTGAGCAGGGCCTGGCCGACGCGGAAGCGGATCTGCGACAGGCGCGAGCCGCGACGTACGACGATCGGGAAGGTACGTGGGCTGATTTCGAGATAGAGCGGGCCGGAATAGCCTGCCGGGATCTTATCGAACTCCTGCGCACGATCGGTGATGACGCGGGTGAAGATGTCGAGACGGCCGGTCGAGCTCTTCGGATTGGCCGATGCCGACATATCTTCGGGCAGGTCCAGGCGCTCCATCAACGGTACGATATAGACGCAGCCGGTCTCCAGCACCGCGCCTTCCGAGAGATCGACGACATGCAGCTTTAGCCGGTCAAGCTTGTCGGCGACCAGATGCGAGGGGCCGGGCATGAAGCTGGCACGGACGCGGAAAGCATGCGAGCCGAGCCTGAGGTCAAGGCTTGCCGGCTGGATCTGATCGACGTCCAGTTCTCTCTCGCTCGTCAGCCGCCCTGTTTCAAATAGCGCTGCAATGGCCCGGTCGGCCAGAATTCCAGTATTGCGAGCCATCATGCTTCTCTCATAATTTGCCGCAGACAAAACCAAACTCAGGGAATTGACGCAAGCCGTCAACGGCAGTATTGCAACTTATCCCGTGGTGATTTGGCCGGTCGGCTTGCAGCCACGTTAAACAAATGGCTAAAAAGACCGGGGTTGAACCGGTCTGCTTTTGCGACCGGTTTTTTTGTTTTGAAAGTGGTGATGGCATGAGCAAGACTTGGCGCCCCGCAACCCAGCTCGTTCACGGCGGAACACTCCGTTCGCAATTCGGCGAGACCTCCGAAGCAATCTATCTGACCCAGGGCTTCGTCTATGACACCTCGGAAGCGGCGGAAGCCCGCTTCAAGGGCGAAACGGATGGGTTCATCTACGCGCGCTACGGCAGCCCGACCAACGACATGTTCGAAAAGCGCATGTGCGCTCTCGAAGGCGCTGAAGACGCCCGCGCCACCGCGTCCGGCATGGCCGCCGTTTCTGCCGCCATCCTCTGCCAGCTGAAGGCCGGCGATCATATCGTTGCCGCCCGTGCGCTCTTCGGCTCGTGCCGCTGGGTGGTCGAGACGCTCGCGCCGAAATACGGCATCGAATGCACGCTGGTTGATGGCCGTTTCACCGAGAACTGGGAAAAGGCCATCCGGCCGAACACCAAGGTCTTCTTCCTCGAAAGCCCGACCAATCCGACGCTGGAAGTGGTCGATATCGCCGCTGTCGCCAACCTCGCCAACCAGATCGGCGCCAAGGTCGTGGTCGACAACGTCTTTGCAACGCCGCTCTTCCAGAAGCCGCTGGAACTCGGCGCTCATATCGTCGTCTATTCCGCCACCAAGCATATCGACGGCCAGGGCCGTTCGCTCGGCGGCGTCATCCTCTCCGACAAGCAGTGGATCGACGAGAACCTGCAGGACTATTTCCGCCATACCGGCCCGGCCATGTCGCCCTTTACCGCCTGGACGCTGCTGAAGGGCATCGAGACGCTGCCGCTGCGCGTTGCGCAGCAGACGGCGAATGCCTCCAAGGTTGCCGATTTCCTCGCCGAGCAGACGGGCAAGGTCGCCCGCGTGATCTATCCCGGCCGAAAGGATCACCCGCAGGCCGATATCATCGCCAAGCAGATGAGCGGCGGCTCGACGCTGGTTGCCTTCGAGCTGAAGGGCGGCAAGGAAGCGGCCTTCAAGCTGCAGAACGCGCTGGAGATCGTGAAGATCTCCAACAATCTCGGCGACTCGAAGAGCCTGATCACGCATCCTGCCACGACGACGCACAAGAACCTCACCGACGAGGCCCGCGCCGAGCTCGGCATTTCGCCGGGCACCGTGCGCTTCTCCGCCGGCATCGAGGACAGCGCCGATCTGGTCGAAGATTTCGCTCGCGCGCTCGAGCAGGTTTCCGCCTGATATCAGTCGAGCCGCCCGGATTTTCTCCAGGCGGCTCGATTGCCTTTAGACAATTGGCAGCCCGTCAGCTGGCGACCTTGAATTCGACCAGGCCGTTGTTCAGGAAGACCATCTTGTCGAACAGCTTGAGATCCAGGGGATTCGGCAGGCGAATATCCGCAAGATCGGGCACGGGCTTCAACGCCGGATCGTAGGAACGGTCGATCTGCGAGATGAAGACGACGATAACGCCTCTGGCGCGTGCAAACGTCTTCAATATCTGAACCTGGATCATTAATTCCGGATTCTCCCGCTTCTGATCCAGTAGTTGCAGAAAATCGACCACGGCCAGCGTGCCAGGCGATGCCTGAGCCAGCCTCTCCACGATATAATCGGCGCTGATGGCATCCGAATTATCGAACTCGAATAGATCAGCAAATTCCGCATGATCGGCACCGATGACCGGGAAACGGTCCAGAACGACCTTTTCGGTGTCTTCCAACGTGAAGAAGATGCCACGGTTGCCAGCCTTCATGGCGTCGACGGCGAGCCTCAGGCTCATCAGGGTCTTGCCGTGACCGCGCCGTGCGCCGATCAGCACCAGATCGCCCGGGCTTAAACGCGAATACAGCTCGCCGACGGGCACGGCTGAGTTCGTTTTGCTCGCAAGCAAACTCCAGCCTCCGAAACCCTCGACGGCCGCGACGCGATCCAGCGCGGCGTGCAAGGGGATGTTCTGCTGGCGGGACAGGAGCCTCGCCTTACGTTTCAAATGATAAACAGGGGCAGAAAGCCTCATATAAACCTCCTATTGCGAGCAATGACCGCAACCCCTCCTTATGCCAGGCGCTCAAACAGTCGGTTTGGATATCGACGGCCCTGCATGAAATATACTTTCCCGAATGGAGGGGGGAGGCATGGGCGATGCCAGAATCAGATGATAGCCGAAATCCTGCTGCAGGGGAATCTCATGCAAGTCCTGTCGGAGGAACATATAAAAGGAATGGGGGTTATATGGCCTGGAGGTTTTGATGCCGGGCGATCAGGTTGACCATCGATCACAGAAGTCCACGGACAATCGTGGCAAGCGTTTCCTGAGTGCGGAGGATGCGCCTACCTCTACTCCGGCAGATAAGATCAAATCACGGTGATCTAGGATACTTGGAGACGACTTGGTTAACCTTCCACATGAACCGTAATAGCTGGCATCGAAACCGTCCCAACCGTTCACGCAAGATTTCATTACGTCGTTCCTTGACGGAAACCATCGGTTATAGGATACCGCTAAATATCCTGCACTTTGCGGGAATGGTGGAAAGCGGATAATATGCCGCAAACTTGAAAATGCTGAAACGGCGATGCGGCTTCAAGGAGCGCTCTACGTTTCAGGGCAGTGGCAAGGTGTCAGGCATGTATCGCGCCCTAACACGCGACATCGAGGTGGTTGTAGAGCCGTTTTATCTGGAGGAGCAATCCGATCCGGATGATGACCGTTATGTCTGGGGATACCGCATCGTCATTTCCAACCACTCGAAGGAAGCCGTGAAGCTGGTAACGCGCTATTGGCACATCACCGACATGAATGGCATCGTGGATGAAGTGACAGGCCCCGGCGTGGTCGGCGAGCAGCCGCACCTAAAGCCCGGCGATACCTATGAATATTCCTCGGGCTGTCCACTTGATACACCATCAGGCATGATGTTCGGTCATTACCAGATGGAAACGGACGGCGGGGAGCAATTCCATGTCAAGATCCCCGCCTTTTCACTGGATACGCCTAACCTGCTGCGCACGCTGAACTGAGCGACCTCAGGCCACCTCTATTTCCGACACTTCGAAGCGATAGGTCGTCGAGCAGAACTCGCAGGTGACGGCGATCTCGCCATTCTCCTGGCTGGCCTCGATCTCCTCGGCTGAGAAACCTTTCAAGACGCCCTTCAGCTTGTCGCGCGAGCACGAACAGCGGTCATAGACGGCCTTCGGTTCATAGACGCGGACGCCGCGCTCGTGGAAGAGGCGATAGAGAAGCCGCTCGGTGCCGACCTGCGGATCCGTCAGCTCATCTGCATCGATGGTTTCCACCAGGCTGCGCGCTTCCGCCCAGGCATCATCCTCGGCATGATCGCGCCCACCGGTATCGCCATCGCCGCCATGCAGGTCCGGCTGGCGCATGCGCTCGGGCGCTTCCGGCAAGAACTGCGCGATCAGGCCGCCGGCACGCCAGCGGTGACGCGGCTTGCCGTTCTCATCGCGATCGAAGAGCTCTGCCGCGCCCAGACGCACGCGCGTCGGGATCTGTTCCGACTGGCGGAAATAGGTGCCGGCGATCTCTTCGAGCGAGGCACCATCAAGCGCGACGATACCCTGATAAGGTTGGCTGAAACGGCCCTGATCGATGGTGAAGGCGAGCACGCCCTTGCCGAGCAGCTGTTCCGGCTCGGTTCTGCCTTCCGCAACTGCCTTTGCCAGCGCTTCTTCATTGAAACGCGCATAGGCCCGAACGTTTTCCGGCGTCGAGAAATCGGCGACCAGAAGGTCGACGGGACCGTCGCCCTTGGTCTGCACGGTGAACTTGCCTTCGAATTTCAGCGACGTACCGAGCAGGACGGTCAGGACGATGGCTTCGGCGAGCAGCCGCGCGACCGGCGTCGGATAATCGTGCCGGGCAAGGATCGCGTCCAGCAGCGGACCGAGCTGCACGGCACGGCCGCGCACGTCCAGACCTTCCACCTGGAAGGGAACGACGTGATCGTCACCGGCGAAATCAAACTGACCCAGCGAGGCTGCATTTTCGGCCATTGCTTTACTCCTACTGCGCCCGCGCCCTTAAAACGCGGCTTCATATCCTCAGATCGCGCCCAGGCACCAAGCAAGAATCGACTTTTGCGCATGAAGGCGGTTTTCCGCCTCATCGAAGACAACGGATTGCGGACCGTCGATCACCTCGTCCGTCACCTCTTCGCCGCGATGGGCTGGAAGGCAATGCATGAACAACGCGTCTTTGCCGGCCTGTGCCATCAAAGCCTTGTTGACCTGATAGGGCTGGAAGACGTTGTGACCGCGTGCCCGGTGTTCCTGATTCATGGAAACCCAGGTATCGGTTACCACACAATCGGCGCCGGCGACCGCACGGTCTGCATCATGCGAGAGCATGATTTCGGCGCCCTCGTTGCGGGCCCAGTTCAGATAGTGATCCTTCGGCTCGGAACCAAGGGGTACCGCCATATTCATGCGATAGCCGAAACGGGCGGCCCCTTCGATCAGCGAATGCAGCACGTTATTGCCGTCGCCCGTCCAGGCAAGCGTCTTGCCCTTGATCGGGCCGCGATGCTCTTCGAAGGTCATGATATCGGCCATGATCTGGCAGGGGTGCGTATCGTCGGTCAGCGCATTGATGACCGGGACGGTCGCATGTTCCGCCAGCTCCAACAGGCGGGAATGATCGGTGGTGCGGATCATGATCGCATCGACATAGCGCGATAGCACTTTCGCCGTATCGCCGATCGTCTCGGCGCGGCCAAGCTGCATTTCGGTGCCGGAGAGGAACAGCGTCTCGCCGCCGAGCTGCCGCATGCCGACGTCGAAGGAGACACGGGTTCGGGTGGACGGCTTCTCGAAGATCATCGCCAGCATCTTGCCGGCAAGCGGCCTGTCGGCCGTGCCGGCCTTCTGCGCGCTCTTTCGGACGATCGCGTCATCGATGATGTTGCGCAAATCGGCAGCCGGAACGGCAGAGAGATCGAGAAAGTGTTTCGGAGAAGCCATGTCCTTACCTGTGCTCCAGAAAAAACAATAACGCCCGTGTGGGGCAGGAACGCCCCGACAGCGGGCGTTAAATTCAAGCCGATTTCTTGGTGCGGGCAGCGCGCGCGCGCTCGGCGGCGCGCTCCAGGCGGGCGAGACCTTCGCGTGCTTCCTCGGGAGTGACGACCAGCGGCGGCAGCAGGCGGATGACGTTGTCGCCGGCCGGAACGCCGAGCAGATGCTCGGCACGGATCGCCTGCAGCAATTCCGCCTGCGGAATGGCCGCTTTGATGCCGAGCATCAGGCCTTCACCGCGAACGTCCTCGATGATGTCAGGAAAACGATCCTTGAGCGAGGCGAGCCCCTGGCGGAAGACCAGCGAGACATCGCGCACATGCTGCAGGAAGCCTTCGGCAAGCACGATATCGAGAACCGCATTGCCGACTGCCATGGCAAGCGGATTGCCGCCATAGGTCGAGCCATGCGTGCCGGCCTTCATGCCGGAAGCGGCTTCCGCCGTCGCAAGGCACGCACCGAGCGGGAAACCGCCGCCGATACCCTTGGCGACCGCCATGATGTCAGGCTTGATACCGGACCATTCATGGGCAAAGAGCTTGCCGGTACGGCCGACACCACACTGTACTTCGTCGAGGATCAAAAGCAGGCCGTGCTCATCGCAGATCTCCCGCAGCCCGCGCAGGAATTCGTTGGTCGCCGGGCGGATACCGCCCTCGCCCTGCACCGGCTCTATCAGGATAGCGCCCGTCGCATCGGTAATGGCGGCGCGGACGGCGTCGAGATCACCGAAGGGCACCTGGTCGAAGCCCGGTGCCTTCGGGCCGAATCCTTCGATATATTTTTCCTGGCCACCGGCGGCGATCGTTGCGATGGTGCGGCCGTGGAAGGCGCCTTCGAAGGTGATGATATGGAACTTCTCGGGATGCCCCTTGGCGAATTGATAGCGCCTCGCAGTCTTAATGGCGCACTCCAGCGCCTCCGCGCCCGAATTGGTGAAGAACACCTTGTCGGCGAAGGTCACTTCCGTCAGCCGCTTCGACAGCTTCTCCTGGCCGGGCACCTCATAGAGGTTGGACAGGTGCCAGACCTTGTCGGCCTGCGCCTTCAGCTCGGCGACAAGATGGGGATGAGCATGACCGAGCGAATTGACCGCGACGCCGGCTGCGAAATCGAGGTAGCGTTCGCCATTCTCAGTGACCAGCCAGACGCCCTCACCTCGCTCGAACCGCAGCGGAGCGCGCAAGTAGGTGTCGTAAAGCGGCGTGGTCTCGGCCATGGCCATATCTCCTGATCACAACTTTAAGGACCGATCGCTTCCATTTGATGAAACGGGTCCGAAAAAATCAAAAATGCCGCCTTGCGGCGGCTTGGGCACTATTGATGTTTTGCACCGCGATGTCAACAAAACTGCCGTTTTAGCAGGTGCGAGAAAACGCTTGCCGGCAAAAGAGATGCGTCGGGCGGCGCCTATGGCAGAAATGCCACGCCCGGACAGCAAGTTGGGGAAAACCTCGAAATCGATTCCTCAAGATTCCCGCGACTCTTGTCACGGAGTCAGCCTCACACTAGGTTAAAAACCAATTGCTAGACTGCATGCGGCGGAACTAGTCACCACAATTTTAGAGCGTTTCGCGCCTCGATACCATGCGAGGCAATGGTGAGGGATTCTGCCATCGGAAACGCGACAGCGGAGACAGGGCATGAATTGGACAGACGAACGCGTCGAGAAGCTGAAAAAGCTATGGTCCGAAGGATTGAGCGCCAGCCAGATCGCTGCGCAGCTCGGTGGCGTGAGCCGTAATGCCGTCATCGGCAAGGTGCATCGCCTGAACCTCCCCGGCCGAGCGAAGGCGGGCGGCGCGACAACCGCAGCGCGCACGCCGAAGCGCAGCGCAGCGGCACCTCGCGCTGCGACCTACGGATCGCGCGTTGCTACCCGCACGGTGGTTGCCCGCCAGCAGGGCGCAACCATGCTGAAGGAAGAGATCGAGATCGATTCCGTCAACGAAATCCAGTATCGCCCGGCATCGAACGTCGTCGTTCCGATCTCCCGCCGCCTCGGCCTGACGGAACTGACGGAGCGCACCTGCAAGTGGCCGGTCGGCGATCCGCTGAAGGACGATTTCCATTTCTGCGGCAATGAGAGCCCAGATTCATCGCCTTACTGCACCTACCATCAGCGCCTGGCCTACCAGCCGGTGCATGAACGGCGTAGGCCGGCCCAGCCGCGTGGCTGAGAAGCTTGATGACTGAGATAAAGAAACGGGCCCTTGAGGCCCGTTTTCTGTTTCCGCCGCTATGTTGATGCCTGATCGGGTATCCCCGCTCAGGCCTCCATGGAGTAGCCCGCGCCGCGAACGGTGCGAATGACATCCTGCATATTGGAGAAGTTGAGCGCCTTGCGCAGGCGGCCGACATGGACGTCGACCGTGCGTTCGTCGACGTAGATATCGTGACCCCATACGCCGTCGAGCAGCTGCGAACGCGAGAAGACGCGGCCCGGCGAGGACATCAGGAACTCCAGCAGGCGGAATTCCGTCGGCCCCAGCCGCACTTCGCGGCTCTTGCGGTGAACGCGATGGGTTTCGCGGTCCAGCTCGATATCGCCGCAACGCAGCACCGTGGAGAGAACCTCCGGGCGGGCACGCCGCAGCATCGCCTTGACGCGAGCCATCAGCTCCGGCGTCGAGAACGGCTTGACGACATAATCGTCCGCGCCGGTCGAAAGCCCGCGCACGCGCTCGCTTTCCTCGCCGCGGGCCGTCAGCATGATGATCGGCAGGCGCTCAGTCTCCGGCCGCATACGCAGCCGGCGGCAGAGCTCGATGCCCGATACGCCGGGCAGCATCCAGTCGAGGATCAGGAGATCGGGGATGCGCTCCTGGAGACGCAGCTCGGCCTCATCGCCTCTGAGGATCGTGTCGACCTCGAAGCCTTCGGCCTCAAGATTGTAGCGCAGCAGAACGCTGAGCGCTTCCTCGTCTTCTACAACAGCAACTCTCGGAACCATGCGCCTATGGTCTCCTTTCTTCGCTTTCGGATTATTCGGTCACTGCGCCGACGGTATTGGCGGTATCGTCCTTCGGGCGCTCGCCTTCCGGCTGCGCGCCCGTCGCCATGTAATAGATCGTCTCGGCGATGTTGGTGGCATGGTCGCCGATGCGCTCGATGTTCTTGGCGCAGAAGAGAAGATGCGTGCAGGTGGTGATGTTGCGCGGATCTTCCATCATGTAGGTCAGCATCTCGCGAAAGAGCGAGGTGTACATGGCGTCGATTTCCTCGTCGCGTTCGCGGATCGATACGGCCTTGTCCGGCGAGCGGGTCGCGTAGACATCCAGAACTTCCTTGAGCTGGCTCAGCGCCAGTTCGGAGAGATGCTCGATGCCGCGGGCGAGACGGCGCGGGACACCGGTGCCCTGGACGGCGATGACGCGCTTTGCGGTGTTCTTGCCGAGATCGCCGACGCGCTCCAGATCGGATGCAATGCGGATCGAGCCCATGATTTCACGCAGGTCCGCCGCCATCGGCTGACGGCGGGCGATGGTAACGATCGCCTTGTCGCCGACTTCGCGCTCGGCATGGTCGAGAACGACGTCGTCGGAGATGACCTTCTGGGCCAGGGCAGCGTCGCTATTGACCAGCGCGCGTACGCTGTCGCTAACCATCTGCTCTGCCAGGCCGCCCATTTCAGCAATGCGGCGCGTCAGGAACTTCAGGTCTTCGTCATAGGCAGAGAGAATGTGAGTGGAGACCATTTTTCTATCCTCAAGGTGAACTGTGTGAAATGAGCCGCGCGCCTGACATCATCAACCAAAACGGCCCATGATGTAATCCTGCGTGCGGAAATCGTCGGGATTGGTGAACATCTTATCGGTGTCGTTCTCCTCGACCAGATGGCCGAGATGGAACATTGCGGTACGCTGCGAGACGCGGGCTGCCTGCTGCATGGAATGCGTCACGATGACGATGGTGAAATTCTCCCGCAGCTCGTGGATGAGATCCTCGACCTTGGCGGTCGCGATCGGATCGAGCGCCGAGCATGGCTCGTCCATCAGGATGACCTCCGGACTGACCGCGACGGCGCGGGCGATGCACAGACGCTGCTGCTGACCGCCCGATAGACTCGTGCCGGCATCATGGAGCCGATCCTTGACCTCGCCCCAGAGACCGGCCTTCTGCAGGCTGGTCTCGACGATATGCTCGAGATCGGCCTTTGAGCGATGCAGGCCATGGATGCGCGGGCCGTAGGCGACGTTCTCAAAGATGGACTTTGGGAATGGGTTGGGCTTCTGGAAGACCATGCCGACGCGGGCGCGCAACTCCACCACGTCGATGCTGTCGTCGTAGACATCCTGATCGTCGAGCGTGATCTTGCCAGTGACCCGGCAGGTCTCGATCGTATCGTTCATGCGGTTGAGGCAGCGCAGGAAGGTGGACTTGCCGCAACCGGAAGGGCCGATCAAAGCCGTGACGGTATTGGCGCGGATCTTCAGATTGACGTCGAAGAGCGCCCGCTTGTCGCCGTAGAACACAGAAACGTCCTGGCCGATCATCTTGTAGGGGATCGTCATCATCTTCCTGGACAATGCTTTTTCGCTGGCGGCTTCCGTCATCATGTTCATTTCGTGCGCCCTCCCTTACCAGCGCCGCTCGAAGCGGCGGCGCAGCAGGATGGCGCCGATGTTCATCGCGACGAGGAAGAAGAGAAGCACGATGATGGCGCCGGACGTCCTTTCGACAAAGGCCCGCTCGGCTTCGCTCGCCCACATGTAGATCTGCACCGGCAGCGCCGTCGAAGGATCGAGCGGCGATGCCGGATAGTTGGCGACGAAGGCGACCATGCCGATCAGAAGCAGCGGCGCAGTCTCGCCAAGCGCGTGCGCAAGCCCCAGGATCGTGCCCGTCAGAATGCCGGGCATCGCAAGCGGCAACACGTGATGGAAGACCACCTGCATGCGCGATGCGCCAAGACCGAGCGCTGCGCTGCGGATCGACGGCGGCACGGCCCGCAACGCCGAGCGTGTGGCGATAATGATCATCGGCAGCGTCATCAGGCTCAACACGAGACCGCCGACCAGCGAGGCCGAACGCGGCAGACCCATTATGTTGATGAAGACCGAGAGACCCAGCAAGCCATAGACGATCGAAGGGACGGCCGCGAGATTGTTGATATTGACCTCGATCAGATCCGTCAGCCGGTTCTTCGACGCGAACTCCTCCAGATAGATCGAGGCGGCGACGCCGACCGGCAAGGCAAGCACGAGAACGGTCAGCATCAGGTAAAACGAGCCGATCAGAGCGACGCCGAGCCCGGCGGCTTCGGGCCGGCTCGAGTTGCCCGACAGGAAGAGACCGCTGTTAAAGGCCTTGTAAAGCGCGCCGCTTTCGCTGAGTTGCTTCATCCAGGCGACCTGGCGGTCGGATATCTTGCGATCCTTCTCATCGACTGTCAGATCGATCTGGCCCTTGTTGGCTGAATCGATATTGGAGCTTGCAAGGAAGGTGACGTTCTCAGTCGTCCCTATGATCGAGGGATTGGCAACGACCTTGTCGCGCAGCGCGATCCTGGCACTGTCCGACACCATGGCCGTCGCCTCGCGAACGAGCGCGCGATTGGCGGGATCGATGCTCAAGGCTTTCACCAGCGCATCCCGCACCAGTACCGGGTAGTTGGCTGATATCAGCACTTTCGGATCGCTGGCGCGCTTGCCTGCGGGGTCGATCACCTCCTCGGTGAATTCGATCGGCAGGTTGATCGAGGTCTGAACGAAGGCGGTATAACCCGTGCGGACCACGGTGGAGATCAGGATGATGAGGAAGATAAGGCCGAAAATGACGGCAGTGAGCCCATAGGCGCGGAAGCGGCGTTCGGCGGCATAGCGCCGTCTGATGCCGATATCGCGACGCACCGACGCACCCGGCGTCAGGCCGCGCGGCATGTTGAGCTGAGAGGAGGATACGACGTCGCTCATTCGTATTGCTCCCTATATCGACGGACGATGTAGAGCGCATAGACGTTGAGGCACAGCGTCAGGAAGAACAGCGTGATCCCGAGTGCAAAGGCGACGAGCGTCTGCGGCGAGGTGAACTCCAGATCGCCGGTCAGCTGGTTGACGATTTTCACGGTGACAGTCGTCATCGGTTCGAAGGGATCGAGCTGCATGCGCGCGGCCACGCCGGCCGCCAGCACCACGATCATGGTTTCACCGATCGCCCGCGACGCGGTCATCAGCAGTGCGCCGACGATGCCCGGAAGGGCGGCCGGCAGCAGAACACGCTTGACCGTTTCCGACCGCGTGGCGCCGAGGCCAAGCGAACCGTCGCGCAGCGAGCGCGGCACGGCCATGATGATATCGTCCGACAGCGAGGAAACGTAAGGGATGAGCATAACGCCCATGACGAAGCCGGCCGTCAAAACGCTCTGTGCCTCGATAAAACTTTTATAGTTGCCCGTCATCAAGCCATCGATCTCGGCTGAGATATCGCGC
Source organism: Rhizobium sp. BK098 (assembly GCF_014193155.1). NCBI lineage: Bacteria > Pseudomonadati > Pseudomonadota > Alphaproteobacteria > Hyphomicrobiales > Rhizobiaceae > Rhizobium > Rhizobium sp. BK098. Next base: position 124,821 of record NZ_JACHYY010000006.1, read on the forward strand.
AGGAAGGGGCCGACGGTGACAAGGGCGAAGAAGCCGTAGACGATCGTCGGGATGCCGGCCAGGACCTCCAGCATCGGCTTGGCGATGGAGCGGACGCGCGCCGAGGCGTATTCGGCCATGTAGATCGCCGCGAACAGGCCGATGGGCACAGCAAACAGCATGGCAACGAGCCCGATATAGATCGTGCCCGCCAGCAGCGGGATCAGGCCGAAGGTGCCTGAAGTCTGCGTGCCGGCGCCGGCGAAGCGCGGGTCCCAGACCGTGCCGAAGAAGAACTCGCTGGCCGGCACCATGCTAAAGAAACGCGCCGCTTCCGAAAGCATGGAAACGACGATGCCGACCGTCGTCAGCACCGCGATGGAGGAAGCGACGATCAGGGCTCCGAGAATGACCTGTTCCACACGATTGCGGGCGCGAAAACGTGGGGCGATGGCACGAAGGCCGTGGGCTGCGCAAAGCAGCGATAGGGCGATTGCCGCTGCCGACATGACCATGCGGCTCGCTTCGCGCATGCCATTATATTTGTTGGCAGCGTCGATCATGTAGCCCGTGGGGCGAACGGCGAGCGGAACGCCCTTCTGCGCCAGCAGCAACTGAAGATCAGCCTTGCCGCCATCGACATCGGCGAGCTCCTGGCTCTCGAGCATGCGCATCCCGCGGGCGATGCTGCGCACCATGCCGTAGCTGAGATTGAGCTCCGCCTGCGGCAAAGACCTTACTTCCTCGGGAAAGGATTTCGTCACTACGCGATCGATCACAATGGGGCTGACGATCAGCCAGACGCAGACGAGCGCGAGAGCGGGAAGCACAGCCCATATAGCGGCATAGGCGCCGTGATAGCCGAGCCGGGAATGCATGGACGAGGACCTGCCGGCCGACAGCGCAGCCGCCCTCACCCGCCCCAGCACGAAAGCGGAGGCGCCGAAGACCGACAAGCAGAGCAGCAGCAGCGATACACTCATTCCCATTCCCCGGCGAACCTCGGCACAGCGGAAAGCCGCACCGGCGCTCGACCCTTCAGCATTCACATAATCTTCCCGACCGCGACATCCTTACGGATCTGGTCGCGCTCAGCATCCGGTGCCGGCACGAGGCCATATTCCGCCAGCGGGCCGTCCGGTCCGATCATCTGATCGCTCGTGAAGAAATCGACATATTCCTTGAGCCCCGGGATGACACCCAGATGGGCCTTCTTGACGTAGAAAAACAGCGGCCGCGATACCGGATAGGTGCCATCGGCAATCGTCTGACCCGAGGGCACGATGCCGCTGACGGTGGCAACCTTCAGCTTGTCGGCGTTGTTCTGGAAGAAATACAAGCCGAACACACCGATGCCGTGCTTGTTGGCATTGATGCGGGCCAGCGTCTCGGGATAGTCGCCGTCTATATCAACAGCAGCGCCGTCCTTGCGCACGGCAACACATTTTTTCGCCTGCTGAGCAGCATCGGAGACTGCGGCCTTGATGACATCGGCTGCGCCAGAAGCCTTGCAGCCGGCGGCAAGCACCTTCTCTTCGAAGACTTCGCGCGTGCCGTGCTTCTCACCCGGAATATAGGTAGCGATTTCAAAATCCGGCAGCGATGGATTGATCTCAGACCACTTCTTGTAGGGGTTGGCGACGAGCTTGCCATCGACGACCACTTCGGCGGCAATCGCCTTATAGAGATCGACGGGTTCGAATCTGATGTCCGGATTGCTCTTGTCGAAGGCAAAGACGATGCCGTCATAGCCGATCTTGATCTGCTGGATATCGGTGACGCCGGCCGCCTTGCAGGCTTGGACTTCGCTGTCCTTGATCGGGCGCGACGAATTGGCGATGTCGATGGAATCCGTTCCGACACCCTTGCAGAATTCCTTCAGGCCGGCTCCGGAGCCTCCGGACTCGACCACAGGAGTCTTGAAATCGGTAAAGGTCTCGCCGAAGGTTTCGGCAACGATCTTGGCATATGGAAATACGGTCGATGAGCCGGCGATCTGAATTTGATCGCGGGCGGTTGCAGTGCCGCCCAGGGCAACCGATGCAACCAGCGCAAGAACGGACATTTTCAAAGCATTCACAACGAATCCCCCTGATGAGCTTTGAAGAGCGCCGAGGTGGAGGCCACATCCACTTTTTCAGCAGTCCATTCTTACTGGCGAAAACACCGCCCTTTTATGTCAGGCGAGTGAAACAATTATGACAGGCTATATGCCTGATATAATTTGGATAAATCGCCGCCCATACTGGGATAGGTGGAGGTTGTCAGAAGCGGACTGTGAAGTCGGTACCTTTTCCGACTTCCGACTTGACGATCAGTCTGGCGCGATGGCGGGTCAGAATGTGCTTGACGATGGCAAGCCCGAGACCGGTCCCCTTCTTGGACCGGCTGTCCTCAACGTTAACGCGATAGAACCGCTCGGTCAGGCGCGGCACATGTTCTGCGGGTATGCCCGGCCCCCTGTCCGAGACGACCACTTCGACGGCCTGGCCGGCACCGCTGAGTAGCGAAACCTCCACCGACTTGCCTTCCTGGCCGTATTTGCAGGCGTTCTCGATCAGGTTCTCGAAGACCTGCACCAGCTCGTCTCGATCCCCCAATACCTCCACCTTGCCCACCGGCAAATGCAGATTGATGGTCACGTCGAGATCCCCCGCAAGCGGCAGCAGGGAGTCACGCACATGACCGAGCAAGGGGACGAGATCCACCTTCTGATCCGGCGCGATATGCGACTTCAGCTCCAGCCTGGACAGCGACAGGAGATCGTCCACCAGCCTGCTCATGCGGGTGGTTTGATCGAACATGATGCCGAGGAAACGCTGCTGCGCCTTCGGATCGGCTTTGGCAGGCCCCTGGATCGTCTCGATGAAGCCGCGCAGCGATGCTAGGGGCGTGCGCAATTCATGGCTGGCATTGGCAACGAAGTCCGAACGCATGCGATCGATGTGACGCAACTCCGATATGTCGCGGAACGAGAGCAGAAAGAGCGCATCTTCCTGCCTGTCGATCTCAGGCAGATCGATCGGCGCGATGCGCACGACATAGACCCGCTCCGATGGCAGTCGCTCGGAATGCTCGATCTGGTTCGGCGCATTGGTGGCGATGGTCTCGCGTACCATATCGAGCAGACCCGGCGAGCGCAGCTTGGAGGAAATATGTGCGCCGATCGGAAAGGCACCGAAGGCTTTTTCGACGGCCATGTTCTGCACCAGCACCGACGCCTCGCGGTCGATGATCAGCACCGGCATATCGAGCGCCGCAAGTCCCGCAAAGGCGGTGCGCAACAGGGTTTGCGCATCGGCAGGCGCAGGTTCGGCTTGTGACGGCACCTCCACCCGCTCGACCAGCGGCGGACGAATGAGCGTGACGATCATGACGATCGCCCAGATCCAGAATACGGCGCCGGTGTTGATGCCTTCGACGAGGGCGAGCGCGGCAATCAGCGTCGCCAGAACCAGGATGGCGCTCTCCTGCCGCAGCCGCACCGCCAACTTCCTGACAAATGACCATTCGTCTTCCAACTGCGCCGTCCTTCGCCTGCCATCATGGAACGCTGGATTCCGCGTCTTATCTGCGATTCATGACAGAAGTATTCGGCTCTATCCACAGAAGCCAGTAACTGGCAAAAATAAATGTAGCCGGCAAAATAGGGCGGCGGCAAAAGGCTTGAAACTATTGAATAAATGCCCCAGTTTTCTGGCCAAGCTTTTTGCCGCCGCCGGCGGCAGGGTTAACGCCATGTAAACAGCCGAGGAGCCGAGATATGGGGGAGAAGACAGAGAGCCGGGCGGTGGAGCTGGATATCCACGGCATCAAGCGCATCTTCGATGTCGATGACCCCGTGCTGCCGAGCTGGATCGATGACGAGGCGCTGACCTCGGGCGGTTATCCCTACAAGAAGAAGCTGAAGGAAGAAGAATATCTCGATGAGCTGAAAACGCTGCAGATCGAACTCATCAAGGTGCAGTTCTGGCTGCAGGCGACCGGCAAGCGGGTGATGGCGCTCTTTGAGGGACGCGATGCCGCCGGCAAGGGAGGCTCGATCGCTGCGACCTCGGCCCATATGAACCCTCGTCTGGCGCGCGTGGTGGCGTTGACGAAGCCGACCGACCGCGAAAGCGGCCAATGGTATTTCCAGCGCTATGTCGCCCAGTTTCCGACGGCGGGCGAATTCGTGCTCTTCGACCGCTCCTGGTATAACCGCGCCGGGGTGGAGCCAGTCATGGGCTTCTGCACGCCGAAGCAATACGAGCAATTCCTGAAGCAGGCGCCGCAGATGGAGAAACTCATCGTTCAGGACGGCATCCATTTCTTCAAATTCTACCTCGATATCGGCCGGGAGATGCAGCTGAAGCGTTTCCACGACCGGCGCCACGATCCACGCGCCGTCTGGAAGCTTTCCTCGATGGATATCGCCGCCCTGCCGAAATGGAAGGATTACAGCGAAAAGCGCGACCGCATGCTGAAGGACACGCATACGGACCACGCACCCTGGACCGTCCTGCGCGCCAACGACAAGCGGCGCGCGCGCCTGAACCTTATCCGTCACATTCTGCTGACGCTCGATTATGACGGCAAGGACAAGAAGGCCATCGGCGAAATCGACCAGAAAATCCTCGGCATGGGATCGGATATCCTCGCCTGACGAGTTCGACGCGTGGCCCGGCCTCAAGCACTTCCAGGAAAAATGCGCAGCGGTTTTCCGTCAGGAATGCGTTGGGAAATAAGAGCATAGAGCGTTTTCGCGATTCAAAGAAAAGTGGAAACGCTCTATTGCCCGGGCAGGACGCGAATGGCGTAGATATTGACACCGCGGGCCTTGCCATCGACATCGCTATTGATGATCAGGCGCCCTGAACTGGTCGGCGCCATGGCACGATCGAACTTGACCTGGAACAGCGAATCCGTCTTTTGCCGGCTGACGGTGAAACGATGCCGGCCGCAACGGCCGAGAGAACCGAAATCGCACTCCACCGTGATCTGCGTCGGTGCATCCGAGGTGGACTGCAATGTCAGAGCGATCGTCGAGGCCTTGCCGGCCATCTGCTGCAGTACATTGACGGGCACCTCGATCGAGCCGCTGCCGTCCGGGCCGCTGCTGAGCGAGGTCAGCCTCACGGCCGGCCCTTCATTCTCCGATACGTTTTCGGCCTTCGATTGCGGGCTGGTGGCAACCTTCGGGGCGTCCGTGGGCTTCAATACCTCCAGCCATTCCGCGGAAAAGCTGTTCTGCGGATCGATGGTGGCAAGGCCCGGATTGACAGGGCCGCTATTGTCATCCTGATCAGACGTGTCGTCATCATTGCTGTTGCCGCTGAAATCCTGCGAATCGACATGCGCCGGCGGATTGGGCACGCTCGTGTCCCGCTGGGCGGCGGACATGAGCACGCCCGAGGTCTTGATCCACCAGGCACCGACGCCGAGGAAGGCAAGCAGAATGCAGAAGACGAGCAGGCGCGAGAAGAACTTGCGCGGCTTACGGCGCACGGCCGCGCGCTCCGGCTTGAAGTTCATCGACCGCGCCGACCGCGCATCGGCCGTCGGACGCACATCGCTGTCCGCACCGAGATGATCGGCGGGTCCGGCGCGCATATCGCCGAAATCACCTTCGCGTCCCGCCCGCTCGGCCGACATCGGCTCTACCGGAACGGCAGGGCCAGCCGACATCGGCGGATCGCGTGTCTCTCCCCGCACGCTCATGACGGGCTCATGCGGCCGTGCGGCAGCTTGGCTTGCTTCAGGCCTGGGTGCGGATGGAGAAACATGCGGAGCGTCCAGCTCCGGTGAAACCGGTATCGCCTGCGCGCGGCGGGCGCGCTCCTCGGCCTCGATCTCGCGGATCGTCGCCTCCAGACGCTGGCGCTGGGCGGCTACGACATTGACATCGGTAATGTCCTGCTTGCGAAGACCGGCTTCCAGAGCCTGCCGTGCCGACTGATAGATGCGAGCCCGGATTTCCGGATTGGCGCGATCAGACCGATCCAACGCGCTTCTGATGGCCGTTTCTAATCCGCTCACATCCGATCCTTTACGCTCACTCGCACCATACTTAGAAAGCCCGCTGGCAAGGCAGCCATATTTTCATCAATCGTTAACCGGATTCGGTAACGCCCCGTTCTGCAATACGCAAGCCTCTGCCTTGGGTTAAGGGCACCCGGGCGGGGATAAATGGCAAAGACGACACAAATGGGGTGCCGGTAGGCAGCAGCAGTAGGCGAAGGTATCGGACCGGGACGGTCAGGCACTATTGCCTATTGCCCATTGCCCATTGCCTGCTGCTCTTGCCTGCCTCCTCCACCATCTTCCCCTCTCGGCAGACATCTGCTATCCCTTTTGACGTTTTCGTAAACGTCAAAAGGGATGATGTTCATGACCCTCCCCTCGATCCTGACCGAGCACCTGCGCCTGCCGGTGGTGGCTTCGCCTCTCTTCATCATCTCTCATCCCGCCTTGACGCTGGCGCAATGCAAGGCCGGTGTCGTCGGCTCGTTTCCGGCGCTGAACGCGCGCCCGGAAAGCCAGCTCGACGAATGGCTTGCTATGATCACCGAGGATCTTGCCGCTTATAATGCCGCAAATCCGGATCGTCCGGCAGCTCCATTTGCAGTCAATCAGATCGTCCATACGTCAAATAAGCGCCTGGAACACGATCTGATGCTCTGTGTGAAATACAAGGTGCCGATCGTCATTTCCTCGCTGGGCGCCGTGCCCGAGGTGAATGCGGCTGTGCATTCCTATGGCGGCATCGTGCTGCACGACATCATCAACAACCGGCATGCCAATTCGGCGATCCGCAAAGGGGCCGACGGGCTGATTGCCGTCGCTGCCGGGGCCGGCGGCCATGCCGGCCAGCTTTCGCCCTTTGCGCTCGTGCAGGAAATCCGCGAATGGTTCGATGGGCCGTTGCTGCTGGCCGGCGCCATCGCCACCGGCGGCGCGATCCTCGCGGCGCAAGCTGCCGGCGCTGATCTTGCTTATATCGGCTCGCCCTTCATCGCTACGGAGGAGGCCCGCGCGGCCGACACCTACAAACAGGCGATCGTCGAGGGCACCGCTGCCGATATCGTCTATTCCAATTATTTCACCGGTGTGCACGGCAACTATCTGAAACCCTCCATCCGCGCCGCGGGCCTCGATCCGGACAAGCTGCCCGAGGCCGATCCTTCCAAAATGGATTTCGAGGCCGCCACGACAGGCGTGAAGGCTTGGAAGGATATCTGGGGTTCCGGCCAGGGCATCGGCGCGGTCAAGTCCATCCAGCCCGTATCCGCTCTCATCGATCGGCTGGAGAGAGAATACCGACAGGCACGCGCCCGGCTGGCGCTTTGACCGGCACTGAAAAGCGGGGCTATTTTCACAAGCATCCCGCTTTTTTGCCAAATGGCAATTTGAGCGCTTGAAATCTGACCGCATAGACTGTATCAGCGCCATGCAAATCACGGGGCCGAACCGAATGCTCCGCAGAATGCCGCTTTAGCTCAGTCGGTAGAGCACATCATTCGTAATGATGGGGTCACGTGTTCGAGTCACGTAAGCGGCACCATCCATTTTTCCTGTTTGCCAGTGATATTGAACCGCGTGTTCGAACGCGGATCGAGATCGTTCGCGGCACGAGGTTGCCGCTTGCTTGGAATGAGCACGGAATTTTGTGTCCAAGCCCGATTTTTCCCGCCTAGGGCCAGAGATTGATTGCGGAACGCCTAAAAGGGCGCCGGCGGATTAACAAAGTTAAATGCATCCCTAATGGCAGAAGGTCCAAAACGGCTGCGCCAAGGCGGAGTCTTCGACCATGAACATCGTGCCACACTTTCCTCCGATCCGCATCTTTCGCTGCGGATCTGGTGAAACGAAATCCGTCGGTACGGTCGAGGAAGTATGGAAGACGCTTCTCGATGACTGGCCGTCGGAGGAAGGTGACTGCTTTCTGTCGGCATTGCTCATCTGCATCGACGTCCAACGCGGCAGGCGAGCGCCCGAAGAAGCGCGCGTTGCCTTTATTGCCGCCGCGGCCGAAGCAGGAATTCCCTTATTGTCGTGACGGCGCGCCTCCGGGAACATTCCAGCCAACGATACGTTGACCGTGGAAGGAGAAATCTCATGGCCCAATGGTGGAGCAAGCCCGCAATCGTCGAGACCCGCAAGACAGGCGACCGGCTGGTGATATCGAATGCGGAACGCGCCATGGAATACATGGCAAAGGAGTGGCCGACGCTTGAGGACGGACAAGCCTACAGGGCCGCCAGAAAAGCGCTGTTGGACGCACATGAGGGTAAGCTTGACGCCGAGAAAGCCAGAGAGGCTTTCATCGCGGCTTTGCAGGAAGGCGACATATTCATCTTCGACGACTGAGCTTGTCGATTCCATGATCCGCGCCTTTAAAACCCACGTGAGCAACTGCTAAGCCGACGATGTCGGCCAATGCGGTCACTTCTCATCCGGCAACGAACGGCGCGGTGACCTGTTTCAGAACCGCATATGCTGCAAGTCTCGGCATTCATGGCTTGCGTCACGCATTCGAGCCGATCACGAATGCCGACCTACGAGACGGATGCGCTCGTTCGAAACGCTCCGTCGACAGATGTAACGAACCGGCCGCTGACAACGAAACGCCTTTCGCGCGTGATCCGTTGAATGCACGCGATTAGCACAACCAAACATTCAGCTTTTGGTGGTTCCGTGCGCCTTGGGATCATATTCTGGGGGTGCATCATGAAAATTGCTGTTGGCGTGGCGACATGCGGTCGCAAGGCGATCCTCGCCTCAATGATCGACAGGCTCGCGACACAGGCGCGCAAGCCGGATCACCTCTTCCTGTGTCCGACCAAGGATGACGATATCGACATGGCGCGCTTGAGCTCAGCGCCGTTTCCGGTGACGATCCTCTCCTCGCCGCAGGGAAGCTGCCCGCAGCGCAATGCCATCATCGATGCGGCTGTCGGCATAGATGTCGTCGTCTTCTTCGATGACGATTTCTTCCCGGCAACGAACTATCTTGCTGAGACGGAAGCCCTATTCGAGGCGGATGAAGATATTGTCGTGGCGACAGGCGAAGTCGTTCGTGACGGTATCCTTGGGCCAGGCCTGACCGCGGACGAAGCGGATGCCGCACTCGCAGCCGATGCCACTCCCTTTCCGGCACCGACGATCGAGGCCACGCATAATGCTTACGGCTGCAACATGATCTTCCGACGAAAAGCGATGCTGGCAAATGGTATCTATTTCGACGAGGATCTGCCGCTCTACGCCTGGCAGGAAGATGTCGATCTGTGCCGGCGGCTGCGTCCTTTCGGCAAGATCGTCAAGTTCAATCGCCTGCGTGGCGTCCATCTCGGCGTCAAGACGGGCCGCACATCGGGCCTGCGCCTTGGGTACTCCCAGGTCGCCAATCCGCTCTATCTCGTCAAGAAGCGCTCGGTATCGCTGAAATGGGCGCTGAAGCTGATGGGCGGCAATATCGCCTCGAATGTCGTCGGCTCGGTCAGTCCACCGCCCTATATCGACCGGCGCGGTCGCCTGCAGGGCAATCTCCTTGCAGTCAGCCATCTGCTGAGCGGATCGCTCGATCCGAAATACATCAAACGGATGTAAACCCGCCGGAAGCGGCGGGATTCGAAGCGCGATTAAAATGGACGTTCGGCGTTCGGCTCGCGTCTTTCCGTGATAATGGTGAACCGGCCGCGCATTCGGCAGCGTCCGCTCGTTTCATCCGTATAGCTATCTTGCCAAGGACATCTCCATGATTCACGTACTCGCCATCCTCACCGCCCATCCCGGCAAGCGCGCCGAAGTGCTTAAAGCATTCCAGGCGAATGTTCCGGCCGTTCACGCCGAAGACGGCTGCATCGAATATACCGCCGTTGTGGATGTCGAAGGGGCCGATCCAGCTTTTGGGCCTGACACCTTCGTCGTGGTCGAGAAGTGGGAGAGCCTGGCGGCGCTGAAGGCGCATGCCGCCTCCGCGCATATGGCCGCCTACGGCGAGAAGGTGAAGCATCTGATGGCCGATCGCGCCGTTCACGTCCTGAACCCGGCGTGAACCTGCACTGCCGGACAGTTTATAAACTCATCCTGACACGGCGCCAAAGGGCGCCGTTTTGCCATCGGACAGGCCCTCAGTTGTGCGAGAAATGCGGCTCGCTGTAATAGCGCCAATGGCCGCCGCCGCCGTGCCATCCGCGATGACCGCCGGCATACCAGCCGTGATGGTATCCGCGCCCGCCATACCAACCGTGGTGATGGTGATAGCCGCCATAGCCCCCGAAAACGCCGAATACCCCCAAAGGATAATAGGGCTGCTGGTAATAGCCGTAATAGGGTCGGTCATAGCCATAATACGGCGCGTAATAGCCGTAATATGGGCGATAGTAGTGATGGCGGTAATAGTAGTGGTGATGATAATACCGATGGACGATCATCCGATGGTGGTGCCCATGATGATGAGGACGCGCCTCGGCATAGGTTGCCGGCAACGCGACCATACCTAGCGCAATCAGCGCTGTTGCCAGAATTTTCATTTCCAGCCTCCTTGAATGCCGGACGTAAACGCTACTCGGATTACTTGCGTCCTCCGGACGATATAGTAAACGCAATAGCGCCTTCGAAAGTTCCGCTATCCCTTGAGGAGCAGGCGTTTTCGCGACATCGCCATCGGACCCGCCTGATTACGATCGCAGGCTCATCGGCGGGTGCGCTTCAACCGATATTAGCAGGACGGAAGAATAAGGACGCAGTTGGCCAGTGGCCAAAAAAAACGGCGCCCGAAGACGCCGTTTTGATGCCTGTCCGCAGCCGTCAGGCATGCGAGAAATGCGGCTTGCTGTGCCAGCGATGATGGCCATGGCCATGCCGCCAGCCTTCATGGCGATGCCAGCCATGATGATGAGGGCGATAGTCGCGATGATGGTGCTGATGCCAGCGGTGATGGTGATGATCACGCGCCTCGGCATAGGTAGCGGGCAGAATAATAATGCCTAGTGCGACGAGCGCCGTTACGAGAATTTTCATGTATGGTCTCTCCTTGGGTGCCGAACGCGCCCCCCGGCTGCGTACGCCCGGACTAACCTAACCGACCTAAACGCGAAGATGCCGCATTTGTTCCGCTACCCGCGGGACGACAGGCGCCTTCGTGTCGTCCCCATCTCTCCAACCAGTTCGCGAACCGCCTGCTGGATCAGCCGGCACGCTTCAACCGAGGCTTTACGGCCATTATGGGCGAGGTGATAGGACAGCGGCAAAATCTCATCGGGATCGACGATGCGGACCTTGTCGGCGATCGGAAGCGCGCTGACGCGGCCGAGGAACGACACATAGCCGTGATTGGCGACGAGATCGACGATGACGGGCAGGGAATCGGCCGAGGTGATGTCGCGGCCGCGAAACCGGCGGCGGTCGCGGCTGTCGTAACCGAAGGCTGTCGCGGCATTGCCAATGCCGGTGCGCGGGCTTGGCACGCAGAGCGGATGGTTTTCCATGAGCGCGGCGAAGGTCTGCTCAGTGCTATCCGGCGGGGCGATCGCCACCATGTCCGTGGCGACCAGTTCCACATGTTCGAAGGCGTCGAGGCCGAAGACGGAATCGACAATAGCGACATCGATGCGGCCGGATCGAAGCGCCTCTCGCAGATCATCCGCCGTCATCAGCAGCAGCGACAGCATGTTGCTGTTACCGCCGATGTTCCAGCGCGATACCAGGCTTGCAAGCGAGCGCGCAACCCAGCTTTCCGAACCGGTGGGAATGATCGAGCCGATGCGCACGGCGCGGGCGGTTCGCTGGAAGCGCTCGTCCGCTGCCGCTTTCATCTCGTCCCAGGCCTGCGCGATGGCGGAGAGGATAGCATGAACCTCCTGTCCGGCCTCCGTCAGCACGGAACCCTGCGCCTGCCGGGCGAACAGGCGGCAGCCGAACAGTTCCTCCAGATTGGCAATCTGCAAGGAGAGTTGCGGCTGGCCCAGCCTAAGGCGGCGCGCGGCGCGATTGATGCTGCCTTGATCGGCAACCTCAAGGAAGCGTTCGATGGTGGCGATCTTCAGCGGCAGGCGTGCGGCCCATTGGTCGTAGTCCTTTGGAGCCGGCGGTTCCTTCATCAGGGTCGAAAGCTGCCGCATGCCACTGAGAATGGGCTGCAGCCCCTTCTGAACCTTGGAACTCGCCAGAAGGGTCGCAAGCTCACCGGAGGCACGCTCGACAAGCTTCATGGCAAGCTCCGTTTCGAGCCGGCGCAGCGCACCGGAAACGGTCGACGCCGAAAAGGACAGCCGCCGCGCGGTTTCCCTCACCGAGCCGATGGAGAACACCATATCGGCCACGAACAAAGCACCGAGATACAAAACCCATCCCCTTATCCGCGGCACGCATCCTGGCTCGGCCGCAAGAAGATCAATAATATCCTGACGATATGCCGTGTTCTCGAAAAAAGATATCCCTAAGCTGAAAGGCAACGACTATCGTTCCATAGCCGCCTCACCGATCCAGCCGCAAAAATGAGATCGGAATAGCGTCAAACGGGTAAGGGGAACAAAAACAAACGCACTTGCCCCCGAAAAAAGAAATCCAATTTCGCGCGAATGTCGAGTACGCTCATCATAATCGCGCGACTGCAACGGGTATCCGAAGCGCATCGACTTTTCCGCGATGAGCGCTACGTCCCTGAAGCAGCCACGAATTCGCCGTGGGCCGCCGGCCCGCTCCAAGCGGCCTGTCCGGACCGCGCCCTGCAAGGCGGCGCGGGCAAGCCGAAGAACGATTTAACGGGGTACGAAGGGAAACATCATGTTCAAGAAGCTTGCACTTGCCGCCACGCTGACGGCTCTCCTTGCCGGTGGCGCCAGCGCCGCCGACGTCGTCGTCTCCTCCAAGATCGATACCGAAGGCACTCTGCTCGGCAACATCATCCTCGCAGCACTCAATGCCAACGGCATCAAGGCGCAGGATCGCATCGCTCTCGGTACGACGCCGGTCGTGCGCAAGGCGATTACCGCGGGCGAAATCGACATTTATGCCGAATATACCGGCAATGCCGGCTTCTTCTTCAACAAGGCCGACGATGCCGCCTGGAAGAACCTGCAGCAGGGCTACGATCTGGCCAAGAAGCTCGATTATGACGCCAACAAGATCGTCTGGCTGACACCCTCGCCCGCCAACAATACCTGGGCGATTGCTGTGCGCAACGATGTCGCCGGCCCAGCGAAGCTGAAGACCATGTCGGACTTCGGCAAGTGGGTCGCCGGCGGCGGCCCAATCAAGATCGCGGCTTCTTCGGAATTCGTCAATTCGCCGGCGGCCCTGCCTGCCTTCGAAACCACCTACAGCTTCAAGCTGAAGCCGGATCAGGAAGTCGTACTTTCGGGCGGCGATACGGCGGCGACCATCAAAGCTGCGGCCGACCAGACCAACGGCGTCAACACGGCGATGGTCTACGGTACCGACGGCGCCATCGAAGCCGCCGAACTGACTGTCCTTGAGGACGACAAGAGCGTGCAGCCAGTCTACGCGCCGACGCCGATCATCCGTGAGGCCGTGCTGAAGGCCAATCCGAAGATCGAAGAAGTATTGGCACCGATCTTCAAGGGCCTGACTGCCGACGTGCTGCGCAAGCTCAACGGCCGCATCCAGGTCGATGGTGAGCCGGCGAAGGCTGTTGCCGAATCCTACCTCAAGGACAATGGCTTTCTGAAGTAGGGCATTGACGCTGCTCTGGCGGCTCCATTTTGATAAGGTGGAGCCGCGGGGTTTCAATTGGGCATGATCTTGTCCGAACCCGCCTTGAATTCTGGGCTCATGCGCTGACGGAGCTTGCCTGATGGAAGATGCGCTAGCGGTCCGCAGAGTGGACCGTCTCGGAGTGGTATTGGTGGCAGGCGGCACGCTGGCAACGGCCTGGATGCCGTTCATCATCGTCAAGGCAAACCGCATCGCCGCCGGCAAGCCACAACTGCTGACGCAGCTCATTGCCCAGCCGGCAGCATTGGTGCTGATCGCCCTTCTCGCTGCGGCGGCACTTTCCGCACTCTTCCTCCACAATCAGCTCATTCGTCTCGGCGTGGCGACCCTTGCGATCGCTGCATTGATCGTCACGCTTGGCCTCGTCTCGACGGTTGCAACGCCGGCAGGCAGCACTGTGGCGCGAATTACGCCCGGCGGTTCCTTCTGGGTGCTGCTCGGGGTCGTCGGGTTGATGATTTCGGACGCGCTGGTCAAGCTGCGGCTGACGCCCTGGCTACGGGTGGCGGCGCTTGCTGCCTATGCCGTACTGCTCGTCCTCGTCCTGCGCTCTGGCCTGCTCAACAATCTCTCAATCATGAAGGAATACGCCAACAACGCCGACAAGTTCTGGCATGAAGCGCTGCGTCACGTCTTCCTTTCTCTCGGCTCCGTCGCCATCGCCATCGTGCTTGCATTGCCGCTCGGTATCTTTTGCTATTGGCAGCCGCGCCTCCGCGCTGTGGTGCTGCGGGCGCTGAGCCTGGTGCAGACGATTCCGAGCCTTGCCCTCTTCGGCATTCTCATGCTGCCGCTCGGCTATATCGCCGCCCACGTGCCGCTTGCTGCCGCGATCGGTATCCAGGGAATCGGCGTGGCGCCGGCGCTGGTGGCGCTTATCATCTATTCGCTGCTGCCGATCGTCGCCAATACCGTCGTCGGCCTTGCCGGCGTCGATCCTTCCGTGCGCGACTCCGCTGCCGGCATGGGGCTGACGCGCCGTCAGATCCTGACCGGCATCGACCTGCCGCTTGCCTTTCCAGTCATCCTCACCGGCATCCGGATCGTGCTGGTGCAGGCGATCGGGCTGGTGACGGTCGCAGCCCTCATCGGCGGCGGCGGCTTCGGCCTCTTCATCTTCCAGGGCATCGGCCAGACGGCCAATGACCTCGTTCTGCTCGGCGCCGTGCCGACGGTCTTTCTCGCCTTCTCATCGGCCGTCATCCTCGATGCGGTCATCGACAGCATCCGGGGACAACGCGCATGACCAGCATGATCGAGCTCAAGGGCGTCACCAAGCGGTATGGCAACGCCACCGTGGTCGATAATGTCAGCATGAACATAGAGAAGGGCACGATCACCGTCATCGTCGGTACGTCCGGCTCCGGCAAATCGACGCTGATGCGTATGATCAACCGGCTGGTGCCGATATCGGCAGGTCACATCTTCGTTGCCGGTGAGGACATCATGAATGTGCCGGCGACCGAACTTCGCCGCCGCATCGGCTATGCCATCCAGGGGCACGGGCTCTTTCCGCATCGCACAGTCGCGCAGAATATCGCCACGGTCCCTGAGCTGCTGAGTTGGGAAAAGACGCGCATCGACAGCCGTGTCGAAGAACTCCTCAACCTCTTCCATCTCGACCCCGGCACCTTTGCCGGCAAATATCCAAGCCAGCTTTCCGGTGGCCAGCAGCAGCGCGTCGGCGTCGCGCGGGCTCTTGCTGCCGAACCGGAACTGCTGCTGATGGACGAGCCCTTCGGCGCGCTCGACCCCGTCATCCGCGGCAAGGCACAGGACGACCTGCTCGCCATTCAGAAGCAGTTCGGCACGACCATCGTCCTCGTCACCCACGATATGGACGAAGCCTTCCATCTCGGCGACCAGATCGCCGTCATGAGCGAGGGCAAGCTTCTGCAATGTTCCGAGCCCGAGAAGATCCTGACCGAGCCGGCCGATCCCTTCGTGCAGCAGCTGACCGGCACCTCCGACCGCGCCTTGAAGCTGATGTCGCTGCTGCCGCTGAAGGAAAGCATGCAGCCGCCGCGGCCTGGCCTCGGGCACCGCCTGCCGCAGACCCTCAATCTGCGCGACGCCTTGGCGGAATTGATCTGGCAGGGTGCGGACGAGGCGACGGTCGAAGACGAGCGCAAGGTGCCTGTCGGCTCGATCTCGATCCAGCACCTGATCGAGCTGGGCCGCAAGGCATGAGATTTCTCGCCGCCAATCTCTTTCGCCTCCTGGCGCTGGCATTGCTGCTGGTGATGCTCTTCCGTCCGGAATGGCTGACGCCCGTTCTGACGCCGCTGACCAAATTCGGTGCGTCGCCGATCTATACGCAAAACAGCCTGCCGAGCCTGGCGCTCAGCCATCTCGAGCTGATCCTCGTCTCGATCGCGGCAAGCGGCATCCTGGCGGTGCTCGGCGGGATCTTCGTCACGCGGCCGATCGGCGCCGACTTCCTGCCGCTGTCGCGGGCGATCGCCAATGCCGGTCAGACCTTTCCGCCGGTTGCCGTGCTGGCGCTTGCCATCTCGACCACGGGCTTCGGCGCTGTGCCGACGTTCATCGCGCTTTTCCTTTACGCCCTGTTGCCGATCTTCGAGAACACGGTTGCCGGTCTGCAGCAGGTGCCCGGCTCCGTGCTCGATGCCGCCGACGGCATGGGCATGAACGGCTGGCAGCGGCTCTTCCGCGTCGAGCTGCCGCTCGCCCTGCCGCTCATCATCGAAGGGCTGAAGATCGCAACCGTCATCAATATCGGCACGGCGACGATCGGCTCAACCGTCGCCGCCAAAGGGCTTGGTGAAGTCATCATCGCCGGGCTTATCAACGACAACACCGCTTTCATCCTCCAAGGCGGCCTGATCGTCGGCTTGATGGCGGTGCTGATCTATGACGGCATGGAGATGATCGAGCGGTCAGTCACCGGCAGGATCGGCCTCCAATCCCATGGAGATTGAGGCGATCACAGCCTGCCATCAATTGCCTTCGCCTGGCGGCAAGGATGCACCGGGCAGGTAAAGCGAAATCGGCCTGACTTCATAAACGGCGGTAGGGTTGACGCGACGCAATTCGCGCGCTGCCGCAACTGCCTCCTCAATCGTCGGAAAATCGACGACGTAGAAGCCGAGCAGCTGTTCCTTGGTTTCTGCAAATGGCCCGTCGATGACCATTCCCACACCCGTCCCCCGCAAGGTGACGGCGTTTTGGGTCGATCCGAGACGTGCGGCCGGTCCCAGCGATTTCTGCGCGACTAGGCGGTCATTGATCTCCAAAAGGTCCGTCATGAGTGCGGCATCCTCCTCCTTGCTCCAGGATTCGACGATATCTTCCTCGTGATAGGCCAGAATGGCGTAGTACATGGTTTCTCCCCTTGAGCCGTATACTTGAGCGCCGGGAAGTTAAGCAGACCGATCGCAATTCGGGAACCCTGGATCTATACTCAACTGGAGACATGGCGAGTTTCCCCATGCTTGCCTTCACCGGCTGCCGATGGCATTGGCTGCAATGACATGCCCTGACGATTTATGGAGACGCCGATGGCCAAGATGATCCACTCGATGATCCGCGTGCTCGATGAAGCGCGCTCGATCGAATTCTACGACAAGGCTTTCGGCCTCAAGGTTGCCGACCGCATTGCCTTCGAGACCTTCACCCTGGTCTATCTCAGCAATGCCGAGACCGGATTCGAACTGGAGTTGACCATTAATCAGGGCCGGATCGAGCCTTATGCGCAAGGGGATGCCTATGGCCACCTTGCAGTCTCCGTTGCGGAATTGAGGGACGAGCATGCACGCATGACCCAGCTCGGGCTCAACCCGGGCAAAATCATCGAACTCAATCGTGATGGGAAGCTTTTTGCATTGCTATTCTTCGCCACCGACCCCGATGGTTACAAGATCGAGGTCGTGCAAAGGCTTGGGCGGTTCAAATAGCCCAAACAAGGCGCCGGCCCCGCCTCGGCGGGGCATCCGGCAGTTCCGCCAGCGCGTTCACATCCAATAGGGAGGCACGCCAAAATAATCGTGGCCCTTGTGGCCATGATTCTTATGGTCGTGATCGTCCTTAGCAGCGAAGCGGCACGCCTTTTCGATGTCGTTCTTGGTCATGCTGACGCGATAGCCGTCAATGCGGGCATCGTAGCGCAGCTTCTCCCACGGCAGCCGGTAGTGCTCCTGACCGATGCCGAAGAAACCGCCGAAGCTCAGAATGACGAAAGCGATGCGTCCATCACTTTTTTCCATCATCAGCCGCTCGATATGACCAATCTGCTTGCCGTCCGAGCCGTATACCCTGGACCCTTCGACGCGGTCGCAGGCGACCAGCATCGACATGTCCTTGATGTAAAGGTCACGACCCGAGAAATCGGCACTCTCTTTATGCATATGCGCACCTCCTTTTGGATACGCGTCACATAAACTATGGAGCGTCCGATCTGCTGTTAAGGCAGCACGATGCTCCGATGGGTTTAAACCCATGGCGCTATTAACGCTCCGTTGTCATAAAAGTTCCAGTACTTTTTTCAGGATTGTAAAAAAACGTGAGTGCGGGACAAATGTTGACGTTTACGTCAAGGTTATTGTAGCTTCGGTTGTGCTCTGGTGATTTATCTGAGAGCAAGATTACGGCGATGCGAAAAGCGGGAGACTTTTTGATCGTCCAATGACACTCTGCATAGCCGCCGCATATGACGGCCGGGCGTGGTGATGGTGCGTAGAGGAGGAAATGCGCATGAATTCAGTCTCCGCTCCTTCGGATAAACCGCAGGTCAAGAAAATATGGCTCGCTTCTTACCCGGATATCGTACCGGCAGAGCTGCCGCCGCTGGAGCATGCCTCGCTCGCCGAACTGCTGGAGGAGAGCTGCGCGCGCTACGCCGACAGACCCGCCTTCACCAGCATGGGCAAATCCATCACCTATCGCGATCTCGACCTGCAGACGCGCAAGATCGCCGCCTGGCTGCAGAGCCTCGACCTGCAGAAGGGCGATCGCGTTGCCGTCATGATGCCGAACGTGCTGCAAAACCCGATCGCGGTTTACGGCATTCTTCGCGCGGGGCTCGTCGTGGTCAACGTCAACCCGCTCTACACGCCGCGCGAACTCGAACATCAGCTGCGCGATTGCGGCGCCAAGGCGATCTTCGTTCTGGAAAATTTCGCCCATACGGTCGAGCAGGTCCTGGCCCATACGGATGTGCGCCATGTGGTCGTCACCGCGCTTGGCGACATGCTCGGCGTCAAGGGCCACATCGTCAACCTGATCGTCCGTAAGGTGAAGAAGCTCGTGCCAGCCTGGTCCATTCCCGGCCACCGCAGCTTCAAGAGCGTGATCGCCGAGGGCTCGCGTCTGCCCCTGAAGCTATCGGAGCTGACAGGCAGCGACATTGCCTTCCTGCAATATACCGGCGGCACGACCGGCGTTGCCAAGGGCGCGATCCTCACGCATTCCAATCTGCTCGCCAACCAGCTGCAATTGCTGCTCTGGCTGCAATCCGCCTATATCAACAAGCCGCGACCGGAACAGCTGACCTTCGTCTGCGCGCTGCCGCTCTATCATATCTTCGCGCTGACGGTGAATTCGCTGATGGGCATGTCGCTCGGCGGCCACAATGTGCTCATCGCCAATCCGCGCGACATACCCGCCTTCATCAAGGAATTGGGCAAATACAAGTTCGACATGTTCCCCGGCCTGAACACGCTGTTCAACGCGCTGATGAACAATCCGGAGTTCACCAAGCTTGACCTGTCCAATACTGCAACGCTTGCCGGCGGCATGGCGGTGCAGCGGCCTGTCGCCGAGCGGTGGCAGAAGATGACTGGCGCCTGGATCACCGAAGGCTATGGCCTTTCCGAGACCTCGCCGGTCGCAAGCGCCAATCGTTTCGACAGTTCCGAATTCTCCGGCACGATCGGCCTGCCGATCACGGGCACCGATTTCGATATTCGCGACGAGAACGGCAATTCCCTGCCGCTCGGCGAAGTCGGCGAAATCTGCATCCGTGGACCCCAGGTCATGGCAGGCTATTGGAAGCAGCCGGCCGAAACTGCACGCGTCATGACGGAGGATGGCTTCTTCCGCAGCGGCGACATGGGTTTCATGGACGAGCGCGGCTACACCAAGATCGTCGATCGCAAGAAGGACATGATCCTGGTCTCGGGCTTCAACGTCTATCCGAACGAGATCGAGGAAGTCGCCGTCATGCATCCGGGCGTTCTGGAAGCAGCTGCGATCGGCGTGGCCGATCCGCATTCCGGCGAGGCGGTGAAGCTCTTCATCGTCAAGAAGGACCCGGCTTTGACCGAGGCCGACGTCAAGGCTCACTGCGCGGAAAATCTTACTAACTACAAGCGCCCGCGCTTCATCGAGTTCCGCACCGAATTGCCGAAATCGAATGTCGGCAAGATCCTGCGCAAGGAGTTGCGCGGCTGACATAATTCCGTGTCATTCAGGAAGCCGCTCGTGCTTGTTTCACGAGCGGCTTTTTTCGTTTTGGGCGATAGGTGAACTTGATTTACGCCCTACATAGGGAATAGTTTTCGCGACCAAACTCAAAGCGCTTGGCCCGGTTTTGAAGGCCAGCAGCGCGAACCGCAAGGAGCCTCCCATGAACGCCCTCGTCGATCAACTGAAGAGCACCGCATCGGCAACGAAGGCCACGGATATTCGCGCCGCCTTCGCCGCCGATCCGAAACGCTTTTCCCGCTTCAGCGCCTCGTTCGACGACCTGCTGATGGATTACTCCAAGACAGCTGTTAACGACGATATCCTCGCCCTTCTCGAGAAGCTCGCAGCCGAAGGCGGCGTCGCCGCCAAGCGCGAGGAAATGTTCTCCGGTGTCGCCATCAACTTCACCGAAAACCGCGCCGTTCTGCACACCGCGCTGCGCAACCGCTCGAACAAGCCCGTGCTGGTCGATGGCAAGGATGTCATGCCTGACGTCAACGCTGTTCTCGCCGCCATGGGCAAATTTGCCGACGGCATCCGCTCTGGCGCGCTGAAGGGCTCGACGGGCAAGGCGATCACCGATGTCATCAACATCGGCATCGGCGGCTCCGATCTCGGCCCGGTCATGGCGACGCTGGCGCTGGCGCCTTTCCACGACGGCCCGCGCTCGCACTTCATCTCCAATATCGACGGCGCCCATATCGCCGATATCCTGAAACTCGTTAAGCCGGAAACGACGCTCTTCATCGTGGCTTCCAAGACCTTCACGACGATCGAAACGATGACCAATGCCCAGACGGCGCGCAAGTTTATCGCCGATGCGCTCGGCGAAGCTGCCGTACAGCACCACTTCGCGGCCGTTTCGACGGCGCTCGACAAGGTCGCCGCCTTCGGTATCGACAGCGAGCGCGTCTTCGGCTTCTGGGATTGGGTCGGGGGCCGCTACTCGATCTGGTCGGCCATCGGCCTGCCGCTGATGATCGCGATCGGTCCGGAAAACTTCGGCAAATTCCTTGATGGCGCGCATGCGATGGACAACCATTTCCGCCAGGCGCCGTTCAAGGAAAACCTGCCGATGCTGCTCGGCCTCATCGGCTTCTATCATCGCAACGTGCTCGGCTATCCGACGCGCGCGATCCTGCCCTATGACCAGCGCCTGTCGCGCTTCCCGGCCTATCTGCAGCAGCTGGATATGGAATCGAACGGCAAGGGCGTGACCATCGACGGCACGCCGGTCGAAGGCAATTCTGGCCCGGTCGTCTGGGGCGAGCCCGGCACCAACGGCCAGCACGCCTTCTATCAGCTCATCCACCAGGGCACGAGCATCATCCCGGCCGAATTCATGATCGCCGCAAACGGCTTCGAACCGGAGCTGCGCCACCAGCACGACCTGCTGATGGCCAATTGCCTGGCGCAGTCGGAAGCACTGATGAAGGGCCGCACCTTCGAGGAAGCCAAGGCTCAGCTCACCTCCAAGGGCATGGACGACAAGAAGGCCGATTTCATCGCGCCGCACCGCGTCTTCACCGGCAATCGTCCGTCGATCACCTTCGTCTACGACAAGCTGACGCCCTTTGCGCTCGGCCGCCTGATCGCGCTCTACGAACACCGCGTCTTCGTCGAAGGCGTGCTCTTCCGCATCAACTCCTTCGACCAGTGGGGCGTCGAACTCGGCAAGGAACTGGCAACCGGCCTGCTCCCGGTCATCGAAGGCAAGGAAAGCGCTGCCGGCCACGATTCCTCGACACAGGGGCTGGTGGCTGCGCTGGCAAGCCGCGCGAAGTAAAGCATTTCATCTACCTCCCCCTTGAGGGGGAGGTCGCCGCGAAGCGGCGGGTGGGGGGTGATTAAGCTCTCCCGCATTGGAAGGAATAAAGGATCACCCCACCCCGGCACTGCGTGCCCACCCTCCCCCTCAAGGGGAGGGTTGGGTCAAAGCCCGATCTCATGCGCCCAGGGCGGATTGGCTCCAGCGCGGGAGACCGTGACCGCCGCAGCCTTCGCGCCCAGAGCCAGCGCATCCTGCAGCGCCTTTTCGTTCAGCGATGCCACCTGCGCCTTGGTCAGCAGGTTGTTCATCTTCAGCGATGCCAGAATGCCGGCATCGAAGGTATCGCCCGCGCCGACCGTATCGACAACCGTGACACGCTCGCTCGGCACCGAGACTTTCAGCGACTTGGTATAGCCGGTTGCGCCTTCCGCACCCTTGGTGATGACGACGAGTTTG
This sequence comes from Rhizobium sp. BK098, assembly GCF_014193155.1. Classification (NCBI taxonomy): domain Bacteria; kingdom Pseudomonadati; phylum Pseudomonadota; class Alphaproteobacteria; order Hyphomicrobiales; family Rhizobiaceae; genus Rhizobium; species Rhizobium sp. BK098. The sequence continues at coordinate 147,172 of NZ_JACHYY010000006.1, forward strand.
GCGCCCTGGTTCAGCCAATGAGTGGCGAGTTCGTCGTGATTGCCCGCAATGCCGAACCATTCCAGATCCTCATCGGAGAATTTGAGAATGTCGGACATGGCCGCCATCCGGCTGATGCGGCCCATGTGAGCTGTTTTGTCCTTGATGAATCCCGGGCGGATGTTCGGGTCGAGCGAGATGACCCGGCGCTGGTACTCGCGCTTCATCAGCGCCTCGTAGGTTCCGCCACACGGATTGGGGATCAGGCTGATCGCACCGAAGTGCAGCGCCTCGCAATCATCGCCGAGCGTCGGGAGATCCGCTTCGGTGATCATGCGGCCAGCCGTGCCTTCGTCATAGAAGGCATAGGTCGCCTGGCCGTTGACGAGCTTGACGAAGGCGATCGTGCTCGGACGGGGGGTGATGGCGCAATAGCTGAAATCGACCTTGGAGGCCGATAGCGTATCGCGCAGGATTTCACCCATCATGTCGTCGGCGATGCCGGTGAAGAAGCCCGTGGGAATGCCGAGACGGCCGAGCGCGATCGCGGTGTTGAAGATCGCGCCGCCGGCGTAGGGGGCAAAGCCCTTTTCACCCAGCGTCGTATCCCGCGGCAGCATGTCGATCAAAGCTTCGCCACAGCACAAAATCATTCCGGCCTCCCAAAGAGCGCGTCCATCGTGTCCATTACATAAATCGATTAGATAGATTCAGTGCAAAAGCAAAGCGTCAGTTTGTTGGCAGCTCCGAAATACCACCGTTCCGGCCGGACCAGGCGAGCGGCGCATTGAGAAAGGCTTCGACTTCCTCCAGCGTCTTGTCGTCGAACAGCTTCTGTTCCTTGGCAACGGCGAGCACTTCGCGCCAGGTCGTAATGTATTGCAGGCTCACCTTCCGATTGGCAAAGCGTTCGACCGCCTCGGGGAAGATGCCGTAATAGAACAGCGCCATGCCATGATCGACAATGCCGCCGGCTGCTCGGATCGCGTCGATGAAGGTGAACATGCTGCCGCCGGCCGTCGTCAGATCCTCGATGACGAGCACGCGGGCGCCGTCTTTCATATCGCCTTCGATCTGGGCGTTGCGGCCATGGCCCTTCGGTTGCTTGCGTACATAGATCATCGGCAGGTTCAGGCGCTCGGCCAGGAAGGCGGCGAAAGGAATGCCCGCCGTCTCGCCGCCGGCGACGCAATCGAACTGCTCGAAGCCGACATTGCGCACGATGATGCTGGCGGCGAAGTCCATGACCGTCGAGCGGATGCGCGGATAGGAGATCAGCTTTCGGCAATCGATATAGACCGGGCTCGCCATGCCGGACGCGAACTTGTAGGGCTTGTCGGCATTGAAGTGGACCGCCTTGATCTCCCAAAGCATCCTAGCCATCAGCTCAGCCATGACGGTGCGATCGGTGAATATCATCTGGGTCATGCAAGGCCTCCTTGGCGAGCGCTAATGTTCCAGCGGCAATAGCAGCAAGCGGGCCGAGTTTCCAGACATATGAAAGCTTTTGCGGGCATCCCCTCGGTCGCCCTCTGCAGGGCGACCGGAAGCAATCAGTGCAGTGCTCCAAGATCGGTAGGGAGCATCGCCTTGAACAGTTCGATGACCTTGTCGCCTTCTTCCCGTTCGATCGAAATCGCATAGCGCACCGCAGCCGCGACAAGCTGCATAGTCAACCGGGCTGTTCTCGCAAGTTCGGAGTCGTCGCGCGCCGGCCATAGGCGTTTTAGAACGGTCAGAAACGCCTGCGAATGCCATTCCATATCCTCGGCATCGACCTGCTGCAGCAGTTTGTCGGCATGGGTCGCGTGCCATATGTCGCGCATGACAGGCTCTTCCAGAAACATAGCGTAGTAGCCATCGACAATGCGGCCGAGAGCGGACTGCAGCTGATCGCGGCTTTTGATTGCCACCAGTTCGTCTTCGACGCATTGCCGGCCCTGCTCGTTGAAGCGCTCGGCCAGCACACGGATGATCGCCGTCTTGTCGGGGAAATATTGGTAGAGCGAGCCGAAGGAAACGCCCGCCTTCTCGACGATCTCGCCCATGCGCAGCGCATCGCTGCCGTTTTTCGCAATCAGCTCGGATGCCACCGAAAGGATCAGATCCACGCGTTCGCGGCCGCGTTGCTGACTGGGTATGCGGCGCGGCGTCCCCGCCTCATCCTTGCTGCGCCTGCGTCTCGCGATCGGTTCCCGTGCCATTCCATTCCCTGCCTACGCCTGTTGACAAGCAGTATAAGAGAGTTTATCACATTTGCAAATGAGAGAATTTATCACATTTTGTGCTGGAGAAGCTTGAAATGCAGATCTCGACAATTGCCGTCATCGGCGGATTGGGAAAAATCGGCGACCGCTTCGCCGAGCGTCTCGACGGCTGCAACTCGCCTGTCATGAACGGCATCGGCTGGCTCCTCCGCAGGCAGCCGAAAGATTTTTTCGATTATGCCCGACAAACCGCCGCAACCGGCATCTGGAGTGCTCAATCATGACCTTTCCGATCACGAATATTGCTCTCATCATCGCCGCACTCAGCAGCGGGCTTCTCGCCGGCGTCTATTTCGCCTTCTCGACGTTCATCATGCAGGCTTTCGCCCGCCTTCCCGTCGATCAGGGGATTGCCGCGATGCAATCGATCAACACGACGATCGTGCGCTCGCCCTTCATCGTGCTGTTCCTGCTGACGGCGGCGCTCTCGATCTTCATCGCAGTGATGGCCATCCTTTACTGGCGAGGCGGCACCAGCGTTCTGATGCTGACGGGGGCAGCGCTCTATATCGTCGCGAGCTTTCTTTCGACCATGGTCTTCAATGTGCCCCTGAACGACGCACTCGATAAAGTGGACGGCCATTCCGCTGAGTCGGTGCAGCTATGGTCCACCTATATTAGCGACTGGACGCGCTGGAACCATGTGCGCACGGTCGCCTCGCTACTGGCCGCATGCGCCTTCGTGAAGGCCCTGTTCTGACAGCCTGTGACGAGAGATGGTCAGCCGAAAACGCCCGGCTAGACAGCCCGCAGATAGGCCGCGACCTCTACACGGTTGCGGCCGTTTCGCTTTGCCTCATAAAGCGCCTTGTCGGCGGCGCGAAGCACATCATCGAAGCCGAGCCCTTTGGCAGTACCGGTCGCAATGCCGGCGCTGACGGTGCAGGCGAAAGATTTGCCTTCGATGCTGATCGCCCGTGCCGCAAAGGCATCACGCACCCGCTCTGCGACCTGCTCCGCGCGACCCGGCAGCGCGTTGTCGAGAACAAGCGCAAATTCCTCGCCTCCCAGACGCGCCACCGTGTCGGAAGGCCGCAAACCGAAGGCGAGTTCCTGGCCGAAAAGCTTGAGCACGAGATCGCCGGCGGCGTGGCCGTGCTGATCGTTGATCGCCTTGAAACGGTCGATGTCGAAGATGATGACGGCCATCGAAGGGCCGAAGGACCGGCGGCCGTAAAGATCGAACAGCGCGCGGCGATTAAGCAGCCCGGTCAGGGCGTCGGTGATCGCCTCCTGACGATGAAATGCGGCTTGGCGCCACTGGTGCAAAGCAAGGGACAGTGCCCCGATCCCGGTCATTCCGGCGATGCAGACGGCGAGGCTGACATCCTCCGCCCAGTTGTCCGGCGCATGACCGAGTACGAGCTTGCCATCGGCGATCAGCACGGCCGCGCATAAGGCAAAGGAAATGGCCGTCAGCGTGTAAAGCGCCGCAATGCCATAGAGCGGCGTCGGTGCCTCGCGCCGGCTGAGCCAATATTCGCGCGCCGTCAGAAGTAGGAGCACGCAGATGACAAGGTTATCGGCGATGAAAGCCAGCCCGTCGTAGCCGGCAAGCATCGGCCCGATCGATGCTGATATGCCCGGCAAGCAACCGAGGGCAAAGCGGATCCTGGAGAGGCGACCCGTGCGAAACTGATAACCGGCCACCCAGATCGTCGCGAAGCCAAGGAAAAATAAGACGAACGTCAAAATGGCAAAAATCGGCTTGGGATGGTCGACATAGGCGCCGTAGACGAAGATGCCGCCGACGATAGGCACAAGACCGGCAGAACACGTCAGCAGGAAGGTATCGGGCCGGCGCGAAAACCAGCTTCCGACCAACGTGACCGCAAGGCATGATGCGGAAACACCGAGGGCGAGAAGCAGGGAGTTGTAATCGACCAGCATCATGCTCTTTCTACGGTTTGATTTCTACCGCAAGGTGTCTCCGGGCACACTAGGTCCTTAGGGGTATCGAATTAGTTACGGCAAATAATAAAGAAAATATATATCAACAAAATATACGTTTCATATTGCGGCAAACACCCATGGGTTGCCACAATATGGTTTTTGTATTTGGCTTTACTTATGTATGATTCCGCTAAATCTCGACGTCCCAATGCAAGGGGAACATGGGATCGAAAACAGTGACCGGGCCGGCGCCGGTCTCGATCTTGGCAGGGAAAGTCACAGCCTCAGCCCGGCGTACCAGGGTGATGCTATCCTCGTTGACGGGCAGGCCATACCAGGCCGGGCCGTTCAGCGACGCAAAAGCCTCAAGCCTGTCCAATGCGCCTTCCTGCTCGAAGACATGGGCAAGGCAGCTCATGGTGTTGATCGACGTATAGATGCCGGCGCAGCCGCAGGCGCATTCCTTCAGCGGATCGACATGCGGAGCCGAATCCGTGCCGAGGAAGAACCTGGCGTCGCCGCTGGTTGCGGCCGCACGCAAGGCCAGACGATGGTTTTCGCGCTTGGCGACCGGAAGGCAGTAATAATGCGGGCGAATGCCGCCGACGAGAATGGCGTTGCGATTGATGATCAGGTGATGCGTCGTGATGGAGCCGGCGAGATTGGCCTTTGCCGATTTGATGTAGTCCACGCCATCCGCGGTGGTCACATGCTCCATCGTGACCTTCAGTTCAGGCAGGCGTTGGCGCAACGGATCAAGTACGGTTTCGATGAACACGGCCTCGCGATCGAAAATATCGACTTCCGGCGTCGTGACCTCGCCATGAACGCAGAGCGGCAGGCCGATCTTCGCCATGCGCTCCAGCACCGGCATTGCCTTGTTCAGATCGCGCACGCCGCCATGTGAGTTGGTTGTCGCACCCGCCGGATAGAGTTTGACAGCGGTGATGAGGCCGCTCTTCTTGCCTTCTTCGACGTCGTCAGGATTGGTGTGTTCGGTGAGATAAAGCGTCATCAGCGGCAGGAAGCGATCACCCGCCGGCAGCGCTTTCAGGATGCGCTCGCGATAGGCGGTCGCATCCGCCGTTGTTACCACAGGCGGCACGAGATTAGGCATGATGATGGCGCGGGCGAAATGCCTGGAGGTATCGGCTATCACGCCTTCCAGCATGGCTCCGTCCCGCAAATGCAGATGCCAGTCGTCAGGACGGCGGATGGTGAGCTTTTGCATGGGCGCGACCTCTAGAAATGTGAGCGCGATCCTACCCGAAAGCCGCTTCAGCCTTTTCGAGATCGCACTTTCTGCTATCGCGCTTCGATAGCACCATCCGCCCTCGCAAAACAATCCGCGACGGCGGTTAAATGATGGGCGAGGTCAATCCTGCACGATATCTATGGTGACGTCCGAGCGGCGCCGGTTCTCCAGAATCAGCCGGCCGTTCGGCAGATCGTTGCCGTAAACCTTGGCCCGGGCGGCTTCTTCATCGAGATCGTAGCCCCTCCAGCGCGCCCAAAGTCGCTCTTCCAGCACTTCCATCGGCGGCGCGAGCATGATCGAATAGTCGAACATGCCTTCCAGCTCCGCCCATTTGCCCTGGTTGAACAGCAGATAATTGCCCTCGATGACGATGAAGCGATGATCTGCCGATACGATGCGGGCCGAGGCGATGGCAATCTCTCGCGAACGGTCGAAGACCGGCACCAGGACCTCCTGGTCGGCGGCGCGTACGGCCCTGACGATATCGAGGAAGGCCCGCACATCGAAACTGTCAGGCACGCCCTTCCGTTTCAGAAGTCCCTTCTCGATGAGGACGGCGTTATCCATGTGGAAGCCGTCCATGGGCAGGACTTCGGCGCTTTCACCCCTCGCCTTCAACGCCTTGGCGACATTATCGGCCAGGGTGGATTTGCCTGCCCCGGGCGGCCCGGCAATCGCCACCAGGAAGCGTTTCGTGTTGCCGGCGCGCGCGATGATCTCGCCGGCAACATCGTCAAGAGAAGCACTCATGCAGCGACGTTCTCGACCGGCGGAGCCTTGGCGCCGGTCATGAAGGCAACCGCGTCGGACATGGTGTATTCCTTCGGATTGATGACGGTCAGGCGTCGTCCAAGGCGGTGGATATGGATACGGTCCGCAACCTCGAAGACGTGCGGCATATTGTGCGAGATCAGAACGATCGGCAAGCCGCGCGCACGCACGTCGAGGATGAGTTCAAGGACCTTGCGGCTTTCCTTGACGCCTAGGGCTGCCGTCGGCTCGTCCATGATGACGACCTTGGAACCGAAGGCGGCGGCACGTGCCACGGCAACGCCCTGGCGCTGACCGCCGGAGAGCGTTTCCACCGCCTGGTTGATGTTCTGGATCGTCATCAAGCCGAGCTCGCTGAGCTTGTCGCGGGCGCGCTTTTCCATGGCCGGCCGATCGAGCATGCGGAAGACGGAACCGAGGAAACCGGACTTGCGGATCTCGCGACCGAGAAACATGTTGTCGGCGATCGAGAGCGCCGGCGACAGCGCCAGGTTCTGGTAGACCGTTTCGATGCCGGCATCGCGCGCTTCCATCGGCGACCTGAAATGAACAGGTTTGCCTTCCAGCTTGATCTCGCCTTCATCGGGTGTCACCGCGCCGGAAATCGCCTTGATCAGCGAGGATTTTCCGGCGCCGTTGTCGCCGATGACCGCAAGGATTTCGCCGGGATAGAGATCGAAATCGGCGTTGTCGAGCGCGGTGACGCGTCCATAGCGCTTGACGAGACCGCGGGCAGTGAGGATGGGTTCGACGGTCGTGGTCATGCCGATACCTTTCTGATCCATTGATCGATCGCGACGGCGCCGATGATGAGCACGCCGGTCAGAAGCACCTTCCATTGCGGATCGGCGCCGAGCATGTTGAGGCCCATGGAAACGACGCCGACGATCATGGCGCCAAAGAGCGTGCCGAGGATCGAGCCGCGGCCGCCGAAGAGCGAGATGCCGCCAATCACGGTTGCGGTAATCGCCTGAAGATTGAAGTCCGTCACGGCCGAAGACGGTGAGACAGAGCCGTTGCGGCCGATCGAAACCCAGGCGGCAAAAGCCGCGATCAGTCCCGAAACGCCATAGACGGCAAGCAGTACCTTCTTGGTCTGGATACCCGACAATTTCGCCGCTTCCGGATCATCGCCGACGGCATAGACATGCCGGCCCCAGGCGGTATGATTGAGAATATACCATAGGCCCAGCACCAGCAGCACCATGGCGATGACGCCGAGGGTCAGCACCGCACCGCCAAGCCGGAAGCTGATCGCGAAGAGATGCAGGAGCGGCGCCTTTTCATCGACATCGGTATCGCGGATGGTTTCATTGGCGGAATAGATGAAGTTCGTCGCCATGACGATGTTCCACGTGCCGAGCGTCACGATGAACGGCGGCAGCTTCATGTTGGCGACGAGGAAACCGTTGAGCAGCCCACAGAGGCCGCCAGCGGCCATGCCGGCGATGATGGCGACCGGCGCCGGCAGACCGTAAGTGACGGCGACGTTGCCCATGACGACGGAGGAAATGACCATGATCACGCCGATCGAAAGATCGATGCCGGCGGTCAGGATGACCAGCGTCTGGGCAGCACCGAGAATGCCGACGATTGCGATCTGCTGCAGGATCAGTGTCAGCGTATAGGCGGAAAAGAACCGCCCACCGATCGCGATGCCGAAGATCACGATCGCCATTACCAATACGATCAACGGCACGGCGGCCGGCGTCGAATGCAGAAAGTGCTGCACGCGCTTGAGAAAAGAGACATCGTGCTGCTCGAACGACGCGACGTTCTTGTCGCTGCCGTCGAGAACACGTTCGAATTCCTGTGCTCCGGACATAATTATTCCTCCGCCACCGCGCTCATGCGCGGAAACCGCCGGCTGTTAAGGGGTCCGCCGAGGGGATGAACCCCGGCCGACGTGACTGTTGCGATGGTCTGCTCCCTTATAGGGAGAGCCGCGCCAGCAGGCGCATGACGCGGCTCCCGAAGGGATTATATCACATTTCGTAAGGGGCTTAGCCCCAGCACTTTGCCGTGCCTTCCTTGGTGTCGATCGACTTCAGGCCGGAAACCGGCTTGTCGGTGACCAGGGAGACGCCGGTGTCGAAGAAGGACTTGCCTTCGGTCGGCTTCGGCTTCTCGCCGCTATCGGCGAACTTCTTGATCGCCTCAACGCCAAGGGCTGCCATCATCAACGGATACTGCTGCGACGTAGCGCCGATCACGCCTTCCTTGACGGATTTGACGCCCGGGCAACCGCCGTCAACCGACACGATCAGAACCTGCTTTTCCAAGCCGACGGCCTTCAGGGCCTGATAGGCGCCGACAGCGGCCGGTTCGTTGATCGTGTGGATGACGTTGATGCTGGAATCCTTCTGCAGGAGGTTTTCCATGGCCTTGCGGCCACCTTCCTCGTTGCCGTTGGTGACATCATGGCCGACGATGCGCGGATCGGTTTCGTCGCCGATCTTGTTCGGATCCTTCGGGTCGATGCCGAAGCCGATCATGAAGCCCTGGTCGCGCAGGACGTCGACGGAAGGCTGCGACGGCGTCAGGTCGAGGAAGCCGATCTTGGCATCCTTGGCCTTGTCGCCCAGCGTCTTGTTGGCCCATTCGCCGATCAGCTTGCCAGCAAGAAGGTTGTCGGTGGCGAAGGTCGCGTCGGCGGCGTCAGCCGGTTCCAGAGGCGTGTCGAGCGCGATGACCAGCAGGCCGGCATCGCGTGCCTTCTTGACGGAGGAAACAATGCCCTTCGTGTCGGAAGCGGTGATCAGAATACCCTTGGCGCCGCTGGCGATGCAGCTTTCGATCGCGGCAACCTGGCTTTCGCTGTCGCCGTCGATCTTGCCGGCATAGGACTTCAGCGTGACGCCGAGTTCCTTGGCCTTGGCGGTGGCGCCTTCCTTCATCTTGACGAAGAAGGGATTGGTATCGGTCTTGGTGATGAGGCAGGCGGATACGCCGGCGGCCTTGGCCGGAGCGGCAAATGCAACGCCGAGCGCCAGGGCGGCAACGGCTGCGGAAATAATGGATTTCTTCATTCAATCCTCCCGATGTTTGAAAAGCCGGACCCTCCGGCTGTCGCGGGTTCGCTTCGAACCCGGTTAAAGATGCGTCAAGCCTGTGGGATTGTTTTCGGTGGACCTCCTCCAAGGCTATGCGCGCATCCTCGACGGTCGATATCAGACCCTAAAGAAATCCGCCTGTCAATAAATAAATCGGATTGAATTATTAATTCGATGTGGCATTCTGGAAAAAAATAGGGCATGGCCATGATGGAAGGAGCAGGCCCATGTCTCTCGTGCATGACCCGGAGGACACACCGACAACACCGGCGATTCTCGACCCCTCTGGGGGCGCGAACCAGCTTGGCGTGCGCGCCCACAACGAACGGCTTGTGCTTTCGCTCGTGCGCCGTCACGGCGCTCTTTCGAAGGCCGATATTGCGCGGCGGAGCGGGCTTTCGGCACAGACGGTGTCCGTCATCATGCGGGAGCTGGAAAAGGACGGGTTGCTGTCCCGCGATGCGCCGGTCCGCGGGCGCGTCGGTCAGCCTTCCACTCCGATGCGGCTCAATCCGGACGCCGTACTCTCCTTTGGCGTCAAGATCGGCCGACGCAGCGCCGACCTCGTGCTGATGGATTTCGTCGGCGGCATCCGGATGCAGCTCCATCAGATCTACCCCTACCCGCTGCCGCAGGACATCATCACCTTCGTCGCGGCCGGCATCAAGGAACTGGAAGGGCGCCTCAGCGAAGAGCAGCGCCGCAAGATCGCGGGAATGGGCGTTGCCGCACCGTTCGAGCTCTGGAATTGGGCCGAGCAGGTGGGCGCGCCGCCGGGAGCGATGGATGCCTGGCGAGGCTTCGATCTAAGAGCCGAAATTGCCTCGCGTGTGTCTTACCCGGTCTTTCTGCAAAACGACGCTACCAGCGCCTGCGGTGCCGAACTGGTCTTCGGGATCGGCCCGCATTATCCGGATTTCGTCTATTTCTTCATAGGCTCGTTCCTCGGCGGCGGCATCGTCCTGAATTCGTCCGTCTTCGTTGGCCGAACGGGCACCGCCGGCGCACTCGGCCCCCTGCCCGTGCGCGGCCGCAACGGCGAGAATCGCCAGCTTCTCGAGATCGCCTCGATCTTCGTGTTGGAAAATCTATTGCGGGATCATGGTTTCGATCCACGCCCTCTTTGGTATTCGGCGGATAATTGGATCGATTTCGGCGAGCCGCTGGAGATCTGGATCCAGGATACGGCCAAGGCACTGGCACAAGCGATCGTTGCCTCCGCCTCCGTTCTTGATTTCAGCGCCGCCGTCATCGATGGCGGCTTTCCCGGCTGGGTGCGAGAACGCGTGGTGCGCGCAACCATCAAGGCAGCGGCGGAACTGGATCTTCAGGGCGTCGTCATGCCCGAGATCATCGAGGGTGCCGTCGGGCCGCAGGCACGCGCCATCGGCGGCGCCAGCCTGCCGATCTTCGCGCGTTACCTCATCGACCAGAACGTTCTTTTCAAGGAGATAGAGCATGCTGAAGGGCATTGACCCACTGTTGAGCCCGGAGCTTCTGGCGACGCTACGCGCCATGGGCCATGGCGACGAGATCGCCCTCGTAGACGGCAATTATCCCGGTCTCGAACATGGACGCCGCCTCATCCGCCTCGACGGCCATGGCGTCATTCGCGTCCTCGATGCCGTGCTGAGCGTGCTGCCGATCGACGATTTCGTGCCGCAGGCGATATTCCGGGCGACCGTCAAGCAGGACCGCGATGCCATCGACCCCGTTCATGCGGAAATGATCGAATGCTGCGCCCGGCATGTGCCCGAGATCAAGGTCGTGCCGTTACTGCCGGCGGAATTCTACGAGCGGGTGCAGCGTGCGCATGCGCTGATACAGACCAGCGAGCCGCGGCTCTATGGGAACATCATTTTGCGCAAGGGTGTGATTTATCCGAAAGCATAAGATTGTGCCAAAGGCCCCTCATCCGGCCTCCGGCCACCTTCTCCCCGCTCGCAGGGAGAAGGGGATGGGCGCACCCGCAGCCTTCCTATCAACCAATTGCCCAAAGTAGCGTGAGAGGTCGTCCCCTCTCCCCGTCAAACGGGGAGAGGGTTAGGGTGAGAGGCAAAACTCTCGAAGAGACAGGTGGGAACTGTTTGCTCGGCCACCCTCAAATATCTCCCGCCGAGGGTCCCCAGACATCCGTCATGGCAAAACCTTCCGCCATCGGGTCGAAGGGATCGAGTGCCACCTGACTCAAGCCGAAGGTGAAGCCGCGGCCGGTAATCGTCGGGATGATAGCCGGCTTTCCGGCAACTTCGGTCTCTGCCTGCAGCCCCACTTCGAACTCCGAACCGATGATCGAGCGGGATTTGAAGACATCTCCGACCTTGGCCTTTCCGCGCGCGTGCAGCGTCGCCAGATTGGCCGAACTGCCGGTGCCGCAGGGCGAGCGGTCGGCGCGGCCGGGCCACATGGTCGTGCAGGTGCGGATGGCGCCATCGGCGTCGATATCGCGGAACATCACATAGGCAACGCCCGAGATGGCCGGGATTTCCGGATGAACTACGGTCATCGCACGGTTGATCGCTTCCTTGATAACCATACCGGCATGGACGAGGGCAGCCGCATTGGCCTTTTCGATCTTCAAGCCGATCTGGCCGACATCGACGAGCGCGTAGAAGATGCCGCCATAGCAGAGATCGAGCTTGATCCTGCCCCATTGCTGCGTGTCGAGCCCGACATCCAGCTCATGCACGAAGGACGGCACCATGGTCAGCCGCACTTTTTCGCAGCGGCCGTCGCGGCAGGTCGCAGTGGCGCGCACGAGGCCGGCGGCGGTATCGAGCGTGACGACCGTTTCCGGCTCCTTCATCTCGACGATGCCGGATTCGAGCAGCGCCGTGGTCACGCAGATAGAGTTCGAGCCGGAGCTTGCATGCGCCTGATCGGGCTGCAGAATGATGAAACCGGCATCGGCCTCAGGGTGCTTGGCCGGCAGCAGCAGGTTCACCGATCCGATCGGCGCGCCGCGCGGCTCCAGCACGAGGAAACGGCGCAGCTCCTGGCCCTTTGGATCCGTGTTCAGCCAATGGAGCTGCTCGGCAATGCTGTTGCCGGGGATCTTCGGCACGCCGCCGATGGCAACCTTGCCGATCTCACCCTCGCAGTGAACGTCCAGCAACTGGATCGTGCGCTTCCATCTCATCTCATCCACTCCAATCACACACGGCAGATCGTGCAGCCGTCGACACCGATACCGGGCCAACGAATTGGCCGGCGCCATCTGACTGCTTGCATCTCTGATATATCAGATGGCGAAACATGACTATCGCGTTTCGCAGCAACGATGAATGCGGCTGCTCCGGATCGGATCATCATAGCATTATTGACGCAATGCTTCGCCGACATTGCTGCCGGTCGCCTCGACGCTATCGCCCAGAGATCCCACCGTATTGCCGGCTGATGCGCCGACGCGACGCCATTGCTCGCCGTAATTCGCCCGCGTCCGAGGATCGAAAATGGCAATCGGAGCGCTGACGGCAGCACCCGCCACGCTGCCGACCGTCTGGGCAGCACCCATGGCAACTGCTCCGACGGCATCGCCGATGCCGACATCGGAGTCCGTGATCGTCTGGCCGGCAATCAACCGCGCACCGATCAGTTTCACCACTTCCGGGCTTTCGGCGAACTTGCCGTGATTGAGACCATCGCCGGTTTTGAGCTTCGTGAGATCGAGCACAGTAATCCCCTGCTTTTCCAGCTCACTGCGATAGGGCTCGGCTGTCGGGTCGATCTGTCCGAGCCGGTCGATATTGCCGGAAATGCGACGTGAGAGTGAAAGCGCGCGATCGTCCCGTGAGACAAATAGCGTGAAATGCGGCTTGTCCTTGCCGAGTGCTGCGAACTGTCTTCCGAAGACATCGACGTCGAGATCGGGCGAGGCCAGGATGACATTCTTGATCTTCGGCGCAACGCGACCGTTACGGATCGCCATCTGTCGCAGCGATTCGACTGCGAGCCAGCTGCCCATCGAATGCGCCATGACGGTGATATCGCCGACGGCCGGATCAGCGGCGACGCGGCGCAGCAATTCCTCGAGCGAGTCACGGGAATAGTTCGTGCTTTCCTTGTCATAGGCATAGTCGAAGATGCTGGCACGCGACGGCCAGGTAAACACGATCGGTGCGACGTCGGCATGCGAATCGTGAACGATCTGCGCAAAGCGGTAGACGGCATCCTCATAGCGGTTGTTGAACCCATGCACGAAGATCAGCACCCGTTTGTTTTTGGGCAATTCCGCATGCACCCAGGCTCGCCCATCCGCCTCCGTCGCCAAAGGCTTGACGGCGGTGGTGACGAAATTTTTCAGCGGATCGCCTGGCAAGCGGCTCGGCCACTGCACCTGGCCGACCTTGCGATTGGCCTCTGGCGGAATAGAGACGCTGACGGCATCCACCTTGAGCCCCGGCCCGCGCTCACCCGAAAACAGGATCGCCGGATCTTTGTCCGGCAGCCGTGTCGTCGCGACGAGGAGATCGACCTTGGATGTGCCAGGCACGTTTTCACTGATGGGCTGCATAACCCCGATAGGGCGGCCGCAAGCGGCGAGCGACAATGTCGCAACCACGGCCATAGTTCGGAGAAACAGCTTTCCCCACCGGCCCGAACCCGCCATGCGCTGCATCATGCAACCCTTCCTCAATGCCGTAACGTCGCGCCACTCTACGCATGCATGTCCACGGCGCAAGCTGCTCCCGCGGTTCTTTGGCTCATGACGCAATGCTAATTCGCGACAGCATTGCAAAGGCGCAACGCAATCGTCCAACACCGCTAACTGATGATCTGGCTGAAAATAAAAAAAGAGCCCGACGCGGGAGGAGGATGCATCGGGCTCTTGATCCGGATTGGCAACTGGGAGGAGGAGGAGTGTTGCCAATCATTGAAGGAGCGCTGGGAGGAGGAGTGCGCTGCCTTCGAGGGATTAGATATAACGCCTGCGACAGCATGAACAGATCGGCTTTCGCAATGCAGCAATGCATACAGCGCATTGCTTTCTTTGCAGATGCCGGAAATATCGCATAATACGGGCATTTTAGGGCTTGCCAGCGCCTATTTTGCAGTCGTTATTGACCCAAATCCTAGGATTCACATGATCGTGATCGGCGTTTCTGCATGGGAAAGAGCCTTCGCCGACGCTTGTCCGGTCAGCAACCGCCCACCGGACAAACGAATTTCGACTTATGCAGCCTTGAAGGCCTTTTTGCCTTCCGCGTCCAATGCTGCAAACTCCTCGTCGGAGAGGGCGATGTTCACGGCGGCGATGTTTTCCTCGAGATGCTTGACCTTGCCCGTTCCGGGGATCGGCAGCATCACAGGGCTGCGCTTCAGCACCCATGCAAGCGCGATCTGGCTCGGAGCGGCATCGTGCTTTTTCGCGATAGTATCGAGCAGCGAGCCTTCCTTGGCGAGATCACCGGCGGCAAGCGGAAACCACGGGATGAAGCCGATGCCGTGCTTTTCGCAATAGTCGAGTACATCTTCGCTGGTACGATCGACCAGATTGTAGCGGTTCTGCACCGTCACCACCTTGAAATGCTTCGAAGCCGCCTCGATGTCGGCAACCGAGACTTCGCTCAAGCCCGCATGACGGATGATGCCGTCGCTCTGCAGCGACTTCACGGCATCGAACTGCTCGGCCGCCGGCACCTTGGAATCGATGCGATGCAACTGCCAGAGATCGATGCGATCGACGCCGAGATTACGCAGGCTTTTGTGCGCCTGCTGGATCAGATATTCGGGGCGACCCACCGGCACCCAGACATTCGGTCCGGTTCGAGTAAGACCACCCTTGGTCGCTACCACAAGACCATGGCCATAGGGATGGAGCGCTTCCTTGATAAGACGTTCGGAAACGTCCGGGCCATAGGAATCGGCGGTATCGATGAAATTGATGCCAAGTTCCGGAAGGCGCCTCAGCGTGCGGACGGCTTCGTCACGGTCCTCTGGCTCACCCCATATACCGGCACCGGTAATGCGCATGGCACCGAAACCGAGACGATGAACGGGGAGATCACCGCCGATCTTGAACTGGCCGGACTTGGCTGCGTCGAGTTCTGACATGATTATAGTCCCTTTTGCTGATCTGAAATGTATCTGGCATGAGCGGCATCCGGGAGGGATGCCGAGATTTTAAGGGCAAATCTGGGTTTCGCGAGGGAGAATGCGGTCGCGACCCGGTACTAGATGGGTCTGCATCGCGGCATATGCAATGCGTCGAGGCCGATCAGGCGGCTTCCCCTGCTCTAATCTCGCGCCGTCATATGTGCCGCTGCGCCTGCTTCCCGAGATCGGCAAGCGCGGCCCAAAGCTCGTCGAACAGATTGCGGGCGAACTGCTCTACCGAGATATCCTGTGGAGATCGCATCCATCGCTCGCTGCCGATGCGCAGCATCGTCACGACGGCGGCCGCAAGCATGCCAAAGCGGAGACGCTCCTCCTCGCCGCCGCTGCCACGGGCAGACAGCGCGTCCGCGAGCTTCTTCTCCAGCTTGGCATATTTCAGTTGATCGCGAGCCTGAAGCGTCGGCGTATTGTGAATGAGGGCGGCCAGAGCAAGGCTTTGCGGATCTGCTACCGCCGTACGAAGGGCAGAATTGACGGCCGCCTCGATGACTTCGACGACCGAAGCATCCTCGGGCTGCGCGGCAACCGCACCGATCAGCTCGCGGGCAAAACCATCCTGCCAGGCAGCAACGACCTCTTCCTTACTGGGGAAGTAATCGAAGAAACTGCGCTTGGAAACATCGGCCGCTTCGGTGATGTCTTCAATCGTGGTAGCGTCAAAGCCGCGCTCGAGGAAAAGCTTCAGGGCGGCGGCTTGGATGCGTTCGCGGGTTTGACGGCGCTTGCGCTCGCGCCGGCCTTCCTTTACCGCGCTATCGACATCCGGCTTTTTTGCCATCCGCTACCCCCCGGCACTCGCTTCGGCCGCCCCAAATCGACCTTGCCGGCATCCGCTCCTAGGCGCCGATTCCGGCTTTCCCTCCGGTGCTACGATATTTGGCGCCGATGATCGAGAGCTCCAGAGGATTTTGCCGCGATATCCTGTAAACGCAGGCCGGCGGAATGTTGCGCACTGTGCCGCCGATGCGCTTTGCAGTGAGACCAAGGCTTTCAAGGATAGCTTTCTGCACGGGACAGCGCGGGCCGTAGGTGAACTGATAGAAAGCCCCGCCCGGCTTCATCGTTTCAAAAGCGCCGCCAACAATGGCCGCGACCTTCGAGGGCGGCATGGAGAGTAGCGGCAGGCCGCTGATGACAGCACCGAAAGGCGCGTCATCGAAAAGACCGCATTGGCCGAGCTTGGCGGCATCCATATGCACGACCCTTGCCGCCGGAAAACGCTCACGCAGACGGACGGCAAACTCCTCGCCGAATTCGACGAGCGTCAGCGCGCTCTCGGGAATGCCTCGCTCCAGCAGCGCCCGGGTGAATACGCCGGTGCCTGGACCGAGCTCAAGGATCGGACCATCGACCGGCCCGATCTCCTGAGTCATCAGCCTTGCCAGCCGCTCGCCCGAGGGCGCGACCGCCGCAACGCGCATCGGATTGCTCACCCAGGAGCGGAAGAACTGCACAAAATCAGCGCACGAGGTCTTTGTCGTCATTCCGCAAATCCAATCTTCGGCCATAAGGCATGATGAGTGCCGAACAGCATGGCAATTCAAAGGCATGCCGCGCCATCCGGCTGCTGAAAGTCCCTGATACGCAAGTGTTGTCGCGCATTTTTCGCTTCTATATTTTCATTCAATGCAAACTTGCATTTAGTATATGAATTACCAGATACAACGGGCAATGCCAAATCACTTCACAGGAGCCCGCAATGCCAGACTGGACAGTGAAAGATATTCCGCCGCAGACAGGTCGTATCGCAGTCGTTACCGGCGCCAACAGCGGTATCGGCTACGAGGCGGCAAAGGCTCTGGCAGCGGCCGGCGCCAAGGTCGTCATAGCCTCCCGCAACGAGGCTAGGGCCCAAGAGGCGATCGCCAAGATCCGTGCAGCAACACCGGGAGCAGACGTGACCTTCGAGGCACTCGATCTAGCCAGCCTTGATTCCGTCGCGCGCACGGCGACCCGCATCGCCGATAGGGTGCCGCATATCGACCTGCTCATCAACAATGCCGGCGTCATGGCCATTCCGGACCGGCACGAGACCGAAGATGGTTTCGAGATGCAGATGGGCGCCAATTATATCGGCCATTTCGCCTGGACGATGCGGCTGTTGCCGAAGGTTTCAGCGGCCGAAAATCCGCGCGTGGTCACGGTCAGCAGCCTGGCGCATCGCAGCGGCAGGATCAATTTCGACGATCTGCAGTGGCGCAAGCGCTATCGGCCCTGGCCCGCCTATTGCCAATCGAAGCTGGCAACGCTGCTCTTCAGCCTGGAGCTCGATCGCATTGCACGCGCTGAAGGCTGGAAGCTTAAGAGCATTGCCGCCCACCCGGGCTATGCCGTCACCGGACTTCAGACGACAGGACCTCGCATGGGCAGAGACCGGCCAAGCCTGTTTGAACTTACCATGAAGTGGATGGAGCCGCTTGCTTCGCAATCGGCAGCAGCCGGCGCCCTGCCGACGCTCTTCGCCGCTACCGCGCCGGAGGCGGAAGGCGGCGCCATGTATGGCCCGAACGGTTTCTATGAACTCAAAGGTCCGCCGGTGCGTGCCAAGATTGCCGCTCACGCCCATGATCAGGCGATCTGGCGACGGCTGTGGGACATTTCCGAGCAAATGACCGGTTGAAGGCACCCCTTCCCGCGACAGTCTGAAAGAAATCCCCTCAGCGGAACGGAGAGGGATTTCGATCTGTTTCACATTACGGGCTGACGCACTGGCGCCGCGGACCGTTGGTCGGCTGATAGGTATTGTCCGACGCACGATAGCTCTTGTAGCGGCTTGCACACCAGCGGACATGCGCGCCGCCGCGCGGAGGCTGTGATACGGCCCCGCCGATGATTGCTCCGGCTGTGAATGCAGCCATCGGATACCACCAGCCGTCATGACGCCGATAGCCGGGGCGATGATAGCGATAGCCGCGGTGGCCGTGCCAGTAGCCGGGGCGATGATGCGGACGGTAGTGCGGACGATAATGGGGGCGATGCCGCCCGCGATAGTGCCTGTTGTGATGACGGTACTGAACTTCCGTCAGGCCGGCGAGCTGCTCACCCGTGTGCTGGATGGCCGGCTGGGTCAGCGGCTGGATTGGGGCGGCTGCCACCGGATCGAAAGACGTAACGGCAAGCAGGGCACTCAAGGTAGTTACCGTTACGGTTGTCAGAAATCGTTTCACAGCTCTTCTCCTCCCGTCGAGTCGTAACACTGATGAACAACGCGCAATGATTGAAAATCTTTCACAATATTATTGCTTGCGCAAGTACATGCCACGCGATAGGCATATAGATAGGAAGCCTATCTATCTATCAGTGAGAGACGTAATGGGTAAAGCCGACCGCCGTCAGGGCCGCGAGGACGCCTACGCGCTGGCCGAGGCTTTGCGCCCTGCACTCCATCGACTCTATCGACAATTGCGGCGCGAGAGCGACGAGGCCGACTTGTCGCCGCTGCATGCCCCGCTACTCGTCGCCATCATCCAACAGCCAGGCATCGGCGTTGCCGAACTAGCTCGGCTGGAGAGACTGAGAGGACCGACGATTTCAGGCCATGTGAAGGCGATGGAGCGGGATGGCCTCATTGCCCGCTCGGAACCGGACCCGAGCGACCGTCGCCGCAATGGCCTGGTGGCGACCGAGAAAGGTGAGGAAATCATCCGCAGCCTGAAACGACGGAGAACCGACTGGCTCGCCTCAGAACTCGCCAAACTGTCGCCGCAGCAGCGCGACGCCATTCGCGCCGCCATCGAACCGCTCATGGAGATCGGGCAATGAATGCGACTCTTCCGGATAGTGCCACGCCATTGGCTTCGGCAGCAGACGTCCCGCCCGATCGCCGCGAGATCCGCGCCGTCATCCTCGGGTTGATGATCGTTCTCGGCCTCGGCGCCATTGACCAGAGCATCGTTGCGACGGCGCTGCCACGCATCGTCAGCGATCTCGGGGGCCTGACGCATCTCTCCTGGGTGGTCAGCGCCTATGTGCTCGCCTCGACCAGCACCATGCCGCTCTACGGCAAGCTCAGCGACCAATATGGCCGCAAGCCGATGATCTATGCGGCAATCCTCATCTTTCTTCTCGGCTCGGTGCTGAGCGGCATGGCGCAGACGCTGATGCAGCTCATCATCTTCCGAGCGATCCAGGGGATCGGCGCAGGCGGATTGCTGCCGCTGGCGCAGATCATCATCGGCGACATCGTGCCGCCGGCGAGACGCGGGCGCAATCAAGGCTCGATCGCGGCCGTCTTCGCCGTCTGCAGCGTCATCGGCCCGATCGCCGGCGGGGTCATCACCGATCTCCTGTCATGGCACTGGATCTTCTACGTCAACCTGCCGATCGGCGCCGTTGCGCTCGTCATGATCGGCCGTGCACTCAAGCGCCCGCATCAGGCGCGCAGCCGCCGCATCGACTATCTCGGCGCGGCGCTGCTGACGAGCTGTACGACGAGCTTCCTGCTGGTGCTCGCGCTCGGCGGCAATGAATGGGCCTGGAACTCGCCCGAGATTTTCGGGCTTTCTGCGCTTGCACTCGTTCTCTTCGTCTTTTTCATCCTGCATATCCGGCGTGAGCCTGAGCCGGTGCTGCCGCCCGATCTCTTCCGCAACCGGCTCTTCGTCGTCGCCTGCATCGTGCTCGCCCTCACCTTCATGGGCATGCTGGGAGCAAGCCTCTTCTTTCCGCTGTTCTTCCAGATGGTCATGGGGGTCAGCGCCTCGCATTCCGGCCTGCTCACCGGCCCACTGATGATCGGCGTCGTCATCTCCTCCATGGTCAACGGGCGTGTGCTGCTGCATCGCTTCGGGCGCTACAAGCCGGCGCAGCTCTGCGGCCTGAGCCTCGCAACCGTCGCCTTTGCCGTGCTCGCCTGGGCTGCCGCCACCGGCCAGGGCTTGTGGATCATCGAGCCGACGGTCTTTGCGCTCGGCCTCGGCCTTGGCCTCGTCATGCCCACAATGACCATCGCGGTACAGAATGCCCTCTCCCCGGTCCATCGTGGCGTGGGGACGGCGACGCTCGCCTTCTTCCGCTCGCTCGGCGGCCTCATCGGCGTCACCGGCTCGGGGGCCCTTCTCGCCTATCGCGTACAGAATGCCGGCGGCGTCCTCCACGCGATGCATGGTTCCTCACTGACCGAAGCCGGTATGAAGCAGCTCGCCACCGCCTCTCCCGAGGCGCATGACGCGGCGATAGCGCTCTATCGTCACGCTATCGCCATGACCTTCGCGACGGGCACGGCGATCGTAGCATCGGCGCTGATCGTGCTGTTGTTCTTGCCGGAATTGCCGCTGGCGACGGATCACAAGCCGGGGGCCACGCAATGAAACTGAATCGGCGTGAAGAACAGTCAGAATGCGCATGCGCCGGACATCGAATATCTCGAAGACGCAGTACGTCCACACCTGATAGATATAAAACTCAAATCTTTATGAAGAAATGGCGCACCCGAAGAGATTCGAACTCCTGACCCCCAGATTCGTAGTCTGGTGCTCTATCCAGCTGAGCTACGGGTGCGTGGCCGAAACGGAAGAAACCGTTGGCGTGGGCGGTTCTCTAAAGCGTCCCTTGAGGGAATGCAAGTGGATTTCTGAAAAAGATCGCAATTTTCGTGCATAGCGACGTCAAACAACTGAAAACAATCAGTTTTCTTGCAGGCTTCTGCTGCGGTAATCATCGAGGGATACCGGGCGGTCGGGAATTTCGATGCGGAACTGCGTGCCGGCCGCCGGTTTTTCGACGAGCGCAATCGTGCCGCCATGGGCAAGGACGAGTTCACGGGCGATCGCGAGGCCAAGGCCGGTGCCACCCGAGCGCGCCGAACCGCGAAAGGCCGTAAACAGGTTCTCCCTCGCCTTTTGCGGCATGCCCGGCCCGGTATCGTCGACGGTGATGCTGACGACGCTGCCGATCCGATGCGCCGAAACCGTGATTCGCCTCACGCTATCGGGTTCCGCTTCGCCGAAAGCGATCAGCGCCTGATAGGCATTTCGGCAGAGATTATGAATGACGCGGAAAAGCTGCTCGCTGTCGGCATCGACCTCCAGATCCGGGCTGAGCTGCACGATGAACTCGATGCCGCTGTCCGGATCGATCGCCAGGATATCACGCACCTCTTCAATAAGTTCGAATATGTGAATCTTGCGCCGGCGTGGGGCCGATTCGGAGGTCTGGCCAAAGGAGAGAACCTCGGTCGTGTAGCCGACGGCGCGATCGATGGTGCGCAACAGCTTCGGAGCAAAGCGCTTGACCATCGGGTCGTCGACATCGACCAGACGATCCGACATCAGCTGCGCGGCCGAGAGGATATTGCGCATGTCGTGATTGATCTTCGACACGGCGAGGCCCAGCGCTGCCAGGTTCTTCTGCTGCTTCAGGGTCTTCTGCAGTTGCGACTGCATGGAGGCGAGATGGCGGCCGGCCACGGCAAGCTCGTCGCCTCCTCTCTCGGGAACTAGGATGCGGCCTGGATCCTCCGGATCGTCCGAATAGGCCTGCATGCTGTCCGTCAGGCGGCGGATGGGGCGGATCATCATGCGGTTGATCGCAAAGAAGATCAGCGTTGCGGTGAACAGCGAGATGAGAATGGAGACGAAGAAGACGCTGGTCGAATAGGCAAGCATCGCATTGCGCAGCCGGGTATCCTTCAGCACCACCTCGATGCCCGTATTGGCATCGCCGCCAACCGGACCGAACACGCGGATGATGCGATTGCCACCGAAGAGCAGCGTATCGAGCGCATCCTTGATGGCGGTGAGCTGGGACACGTCGCTGAGATCATACTTCTCATCGACGGCGGCCGGCATCTCGGCTGTAGCCAGCAGGCGCGACGTGCCGTCCTTGCGCAGAACGATGGCCCGCGTGCCCGTCGCCATCAGCGTCTCCTTTTGCAGAGCACGCGGCAGTTCAGCCGGCTGCAGACCGTCGATGACGATGGCAGCGGCAGCGGCGGTGTTCAGCCGATCCTGCAGCCACCGCAGCCGCATATTGGCGACCGAAGGGACGAAAATCAGCACTTCCGCCATCGAAATGAAAACGACAGTGAGGATGAGGAGCTTGCCGGAAAGGCCGCCGAAAATACCTGTGGGACGACAAAGCTGGGACAGGCGGCCTTTCTCGACCTTGCCGTCCTTTACGGCATCCTTGTCCTGCCCACTGTCCATTTCACTTGTCCCGCTTCGCTTAAAAAGCGATCTGATGCGACCTGATCGAAACTAGATAATAGGCGATTGTGGAGCTTTTTCCAATCGGCTCGGGATTTTGACAGAAGGCGAAAGCCGGCAGCGACGCTCGGGCGCTGCAGCCGGCCTCATATCTGACGGATCAGAACTCTTCCCAGCCTGGCGCCGCTGCGGCCGGAGCAAGCGCCCCGCCGCCAAAGGCGGTCGCGACCCTGTCGATCATGCGTCGGGCCGGCGATGCGGCCGGGCGATGCGTCTCGGCGCGTGCTGTAACGGGAGCGGAAACATTGGCTGCGTCCACCTTGAAGCGCGAGACGAGCTGGACAAGGCCATCCGCTTCGGCCGCCAGCCGATGGGTCGCGGCCGAAGTCTCCTCGACCATGGCGGCATTGCGCTGAGTGACCTCATCCATCTGATTGACGGCCTTGTTCACCTCCGACAGGCCCGTTGCCTGTTCGCGTGCCGCTGTCGCTATCGAGTGAATGTGATCGTTGATCTTCAGCACGCGGGCTTCGATGGAGGACAGCGCCTCACCGGTTGCCTGCACGAGCTTGACGCCAACCTGCACCTCGCCGCCGGACTTGCCGATCAGCGCCTTGATATCCTTCGCCGCGGTGGCGGAGCGCTGAGCGAGCTCACGCACTTCCTGGGCAACGACGGCAAAGCCCTTGCCCGCATCGCCGGCGCGTGCGGCCTCTACGCCGGCATTGAGCGCCAGTAGATTGGTCTGGAAGGCGATGTCGTCGATCACACCGATGATCTGGCTGATCTCGCGCGATGCCTGCTCGATGCGTCCCATGGCGTCGATCGCGTTACGAACCACCGTGCCGGAGCGAGCCGCGTCGTCCTTGGCTTCGCTCACCATGACGCTCGCCTCGCGCGCCCGTTCCGTCGAATTCTGAACGACGGAGGTGATCTCGTCGAGCGCTGCCGAGGTCTCTTCCAGAGCAGCCGCCTGCTGTTCCGTGCGCTTGGAAAGGTCGTCGCTGGCGTGACGGAGCTCGTTGGTATTGGAATTAATCGAGCCTGTGGTCTCACGCACTTCGCTCATGGTGCTCTTCAGCGTCTCGAATGTCGCGTTGACGTTCTGCTGCAGTTCGGCGAAGGCGCCCTGGAAATTGCCCTTCATTGCCTGGGTCAGATCCCCGTCAGCCAGGCTCGCGATGACGCGGCGGACCTCGCCGATACCCGTGTCGACGCTCACAAGCAACTCGTTCACATTGCCGGCGAAACGATTGAGGTTGACGTCGCCATAGTCCTTCTCGATGCGGTGGCTGAAATCGCCGGCCGCGGCGGCAGAGACTGCGAGAGACATGCTCGACTGAAGCTCGTCGCTTTTTGCGCGCAACGCCGCCTCCTCGGCATTCATGCGGCGCACGGCCTTGCCGTTTTCCTTGAAGACGTCGACGGCCGCCGCCATCTCGCCGATTTCGTCCTTCCGGCCGGCAAATGGCACCTCGATATCGAAATGGCCGTTGGCGACATTCTTTATCGCATCGGTCACCTTGCGGATCGGACGGCTCAGATGGACTGTTCCGATATAGGCGCCAAGGCCGACGCCCGCCGCAATACCGGCAGTCATGATTCCGAGGACGACCCACAGGACGCTGCTATGAAAGGCTGCGATCTCAGTCTCTGCCTTTGCAAGCTCGGCCTTGTCGGTCTGGACGATCGCATCGATCTCAGCCTGAAAAGCCTTGCGATTGGCGCGGTTCGCTTCATTGTTGCCCTGCTTGCCGGCGGCATCCGGGCCATCGGTCACGCCGAGCCTGGCCGTTTCCGTGCGAAAGGCGCGAAACTCCTGGGCACGGGCCTGCAGCTTGGTGAATTCCGGCTGCTGCATCTCCGGCACCAGGGGCGCCCAGCTTGCAAGCACCTTGTCGATCTCGTCGAGATCGACCATCAGCCCATCGGCAAAGGGTTTGGAATCCTTTGCAGCAGCGGCGGCATAAATGCCCCGCGCTTCCATCACGACCGCGGTCACGTAACGATTCAGGCGCTCGCCCATGTAAGCGCGGCTCGCCGTCTGCTCGTAGCTCTGTAATTTCTGGTCATATTGATGCAACGCATAGAGCGCAGTGACGCCGATCATAAGCGCCGCCCCGGCCATGACAGATACAAGCAGATTGATTTTGCCGCGAATTTTCACAATACCCCTCCGGCGCAGATCCCATCCCCCATAAATCGATGGGTTTTACCGCACAAAGCTAGATATCGGCTAAAATCATTAATGTTATATTGAGTTATCTTTAATCCAAGCGCCCGACATTCTTCACTATACTATCCGTATATTTTAGAAGTTATGCAATTTATATTCAAGGTTGCGCGTACTCCTCGGGAGCAGCAGCCAGACGGCAATCAGCCGCCGCCGATCGCGCGAAATTGCCTGTCTTAAAATTGCCTGTCTTAAAGGAATCTGCACCCATATAATTGACTTCCGGAGGCTTGATCCGTATAAGCCCGCGCACGTCCGGTCATGGAGCCTGCATTTGCGGGCCAAGTCCGTTCGCCATAATCAACAACGCTCCTTGCTGTAAAGCAAAACTCAAGAAGGGCCGCACTCCGCGGTGTTTAAATAAATGAAGCGTACCTACCAACCATCCAAGCTTGTCCGCAAGCGTCGCCACGGCTTCCGTGCGCGCATGGCCACCAAGGGCGGCCGTGCGGTTCTTTCCGCTCGCCGTAACCGCGGCCGCAAGCGTCTTTCGGCCTAAGGGCCGAAGTGCCCGATAATCCAGGATGGCGGGCAAATTGACGAATGAACGACCAAAAAAGACTGTCGGGCGGCTGAAAAGCCGGCCGCAGTTTCTTGCAGTCCGCGAAGGCGAGAAGCGCAGAGGCAGCTTCTTCCTCATCGAAATGCTGGACCGCAAGACCGCCGACGCCGAACCCCGCGTCGGCTTTACCGTTACCAAAAAACATGGCAACGCGGTGGAGCGCAACCGCATGCGGCGCAGGCTGAAAGAAGCCGTGCGGCTTCACGCCGGATTTGCAATGCAGCCCGGACACGACTATGTGGTTGTCGCGCGACGCGAGGTGCTGACCGCGCCTTTCGAAAAACTGGCGAGCGAACTCGTAAGCCGCATCGAAACCAGGCCGAAACACCGGCGGTCGGAAAAGGACCGCTCCAGGAAAGTATGATGGAAAACAACCGCAATTACTTCATTGCAATTGCACTGTCTGTGCTGATTGTTCTCGGCTGGCAGTTTTTCTATATGAACCCACGCCTCGAGGCGCAGCGTCAGGCCGAGCAGGCCGCCAAGCAGCACCAGCAGGCGCAGCAAGCCCAGACGACGCAGTCGCCCGCAACGGGTGCCGCCGTGAACGGTTCGCTGCCCGCAGGTGGTCAAACGGCGCCGACGGTTCTCACCCTCGAGCAGTCCGTCGCCAAGACCGCTTCGTCGCGCGTCACCATCGACACACCCGCGCTTGCCGGCTCCATCAATCTGGAAGGTGCGCGCTTCGACGACCTCCAGCTCAAGGCCTACCACGAGACCGTCAGCAAGAGCAGCCCGATCATCACGCTCTTCAGCCCGGCCGACACCAAGGACGGCTATTTCACAGAACTCGGCTATGTCGGCAGCGACGCGACGGGCGCAGTCCCCGGCCCCTCGACCATGTGGAAGCTTACCAGCGGCGACAAGCTGACCGACAAGACGCCGGTGACGCTCTCCTACACCAATGACAAGGGCATCACCTTCAGCCGCACGATCTCCGTCGACGATCGCTATATGTTCACGATCACAGACAAGATCGCCAACGCCAGCCAGGCTCCAGTTTCTCTGTCGAGCTACGGCCGCGTCACGCGCTACAACAAGCCCGAGACGCCTTCCGCCTACGTCCTGCATGAAGGTTTTATCGGCGTCATCGGCGATGACGGTTTGATCGAAACCAAATACGCCTCGACCGAAAAGGAAGCCACGACGCCCGCGAAGGCGACCGGCGGCTGGCTCGGCATGACGGATAAGTACTGGGCTGCGACCATCGTGCCGCCGCAGTCGACGGCCTATGACGCCCGCTTCTCGCATTTTTCCGATGGCACTCCGCGCTATCAGGCCGATTACAAGCAGGATGCGGTCACCATCGCTCCCGGCCAGTCGCAGGATCTGAAGAACCTGGTCTTCGCCGGCGCCAAGGAAGTCCCGGTCATCGACCGCTATGAGACCAGCTACTCGATCCCGCGCTTCGACCGCCTGATCGACTGGGGCTGGTTCTATTTCATCACCAAGCCGATGTTCAAGCTGATGGATTTCTTCTTCCGCTACTTCGGCAATTTCGGCGTCGCCATCCTCTGCACCACCATCGTCGTCAAGGCGCTCTTCTTCCCGCTCGCCAGCCGGCAATATGCCTCCATGGCGAATATGAAGCGCGTGCAGCCGAAGATGGAGGAGCTGAAGGCAAAGTTCGGCGACGACCGCATGGCCCTGCAGCAGGCGACCATGCAGCTCTACAAGGAAGAGAAAATCAATCCGATCGCGGGCTGCTGGCCAGTGCTTCTGCAGATCCCGATCTTCTTCTCGCTCTATAAGGTGATCTACATCACCATCGAGATGCGCCATGCGCCGTTCTTCGGCTGGATCCAGGACCTTTCGGCCCCGGATCCGACCTCGATCGTCAACCTCTTCGGCCTGCTGCCGTTTGCGGCTCCGACCTTCCTGCATCTCGGCGTTTGGCCGCTGATCATGGGTGTCACCATGTTCTTCCAGATGCGCATGAACCCGACGCCGCCGGACCCGACCCAGGCGATGATCTTCAACTGGATGCCGCTGGTATTCATGTTCATGCTGGCGAGCTTCCCGGCCGGTCTCGTGATCTACTGGGCCTGGAACAATACCCTCTCGGTCATCCAGCAGTCGATCATCATGAAGCGCCATGGCGTGAAGGTGGAGCTCTTCGACAATCTGAAGGGCCTCTTCAAACGAAAACCGGCGCCATCGAAATGACGACAAAAGCCCTGCTTCGGTGGGGCTTTTTCTTTTGTGGCGACAGGTGCCATCGGCGAACTCCGGCACCGATGTGCCGCCAATAACGGTCATCGCAATGCTGCGATGGAAGATAGAGCAGCGATTGAAAGCCCACCCAGAGCGGCCGCGATGGCGAGTGACGGCGTGATACCGATATTCTGCATCGCGAAGGCCAGGACGAACGGGGCGAGAGCTGAAAGGATCAGCCGTGCCGCCATCATCTTCCCCTGTAGCTTTCCGTAGCCATCGCTGCCGAAAAGATGCAGAGGCAGCGTGCCGGTGACGATGCTGAGGAGGCCGTTGCCCATGCCGAAGATCATCGCGAAGGCCATGGCGCCGGGTACGGAGGGGGCAGAAAGCAGAAGCACCAGCACTCCGCCCGGGATCAGCATCGAGGCGATCACGGCCAGATGGAGTGCGGGCAGGTTCTTGCCGAACACCATGTTGATGAGGCGGCTGCCGACCTGCGACGGGCCGAAGAATGTCCCTACAAGAGCGGCGGTCGCGCCGAGACCGAGACCAGACAACAGTGGCACCAGATGCACCAGAATGGCCGAACTGACGAGCGACATCAGCGAAAAACCCATAACCATGACCGCAAAGCCAAGGCGGCGGCGGGCAGGTGGCAACACCCCCTCGACGCGCGCGGCGACAGTCGACGCCTTCGCGCCCTGCGTGGATCCCTGACGCGACAACCATGCGTGGATTGGCAGGCAGATACAGAGGTTGAGGGCGGCGAAAACCAGATAGACGTTCTGCCAGGCGAGATGCGCATGGAGTGCCGTGGTTGTCGGCCAGAAGATTGTCGAGGCGAACCCGGCAATCAGCGTCAGATAGGTGATGCTGCGGGAAGCGACCTGTGGTCGGACTTGCACAAGCAGCGCAAAGGCCGCGCCATACTGGACCAGATTGGCGGAAACCTCGATCGCAATGAGTGCGACGACGTAGACCGCCTTGTTAGGCGCTAGGGCACAAGCGGCCAGAGCTGCGGCCGCCACGAAGGAGCCGATCGTCATCACCCGTGCGGCACCGATCCTGTCGAACAGCACACCCAGCCACGGCGCGGTAAGGCCGCCTGCCAGAAGCGCGACCGACAGTGCGCCAAAGACCCATTCGCTCGACCATGCGAACTGCATGGCCATATCGGGCGCAAGTATGCTGAAACTGTAATAGAGGGTGCCGTAACCGATGATTTGTGTAACGCCGAGCGCAAACACGGCATGAAGCGGCACGCGTTCAGACAAGGCGCTTGCCGTCGGCGTCGAGAACCTGCTCGCCATCTTCCTTGGTGAACGGGCCTTTATGCGTATCGGGCAGGATATCCAGGACGACTTCCGAAGGACGAGCCAAACGCGTGCCCATGGGCGTGACGACGAACGGCCGGTTGATCAGGATCGGATCCTTCAGCATAGCATCTAGCAACTGGGCATCGGTCAGGTCTGGATTGTCGAGGCCGAGCTCGGCATACGGCGTGCCCTTTTCGCGAATCGCCTGCCTGATGGTCAAACCCGCATCGGCAATCATCTTGATGAGATCATCGCGGCTCGGCGGATTGCTCAGATATTCGATGACGGTCGGCTCGATGCCGGCATTGCGGATCAATGCCAGCGTGTTGCGCGAGGTGCCGCAGTCGGGATTGTGATAGATCGTAACATCCATGGTCATGGGACGGTTTCCGTTTCAGCGAGAGTTTGAGGATTGTGGGCATCTATCAGCAGCCAGTTCGCAAGCGTCAGTGCCAGCAATGCGCCGAGGATTTCCGCGACGATAAAACCCGGCAGATCGACAGGACGGATGCCGGCGAAGGTGTTCGTCAGCGAGCGGGCGATTGCGACAGCCGGATTGGCGAAAGAGGTAGAAGCGGTAAACCAGTATGCAGCCGTGATGTAGAGGCCGACCAGCCATGATACGGCGTCGGCGCGAAACCGCAGGCCGGAGAGGATGACGAAGACGAGGCCGAAGGTGGCCGTCACCTCGGCCAGCCATTGCGCGCCACCACTGCGGATGGTTGTCGAGGCCTGTAGCAACGGCAGTTCGAACATGGCATGCGCGAGGATCGTCCCCGCAATTCCGCCAAGGATCTGCGCGACGACATAGCCCAAAGCCGACATCGCGGTCAGCTCGCGGCGTATCGCAAAGACGAGCGATACCACCGGGTTGAAGTGAGCGCCGGATATCGGACCGAGGACGATGATCAACACGGCGAGGATCGCGCCCGTGGGCAGCGTATTGGCGAGCAGCGCAAGCGCCGCATCGCTCGTCAGCCTGTCCGCCATGATACCCGAACCGACGACTGTCGCGACCAGAAGGCCCGTGCCTAGAGCCTCCGAGACAAGGCGGCGCGAAAGCGGAAAAGATGTCATGGTTTCGGTCCCCGGCTCAGCATATTCATGGAACGTTTCTCACAGCCGGCGCACAGCAGGCGGCGACTTGCGCCGCCGGCGCGCAGACCTCCGGATGCCCCGCGCAGCAGTCTTCCATCAAGAAGCGGACAAGGCCTCCGAGCACATCGTAATTGGCGGTGTAGACGATGGAGCGGGATTCCCGCTGCTGGCCGATGAGGCCGGCTCGATCCAGTTCTTTCAGATGGAACGAAACATTCGAGGGCGATACTTCGAGCTTCTCTGCAATCATGCCCGCAGCCATCCCATCAGGACCGGCAACGACGAGCATGCGGACGATCTGCAGGCGGGTCTCTTGAGAGAGTGCGCCGAACGAAGCGAGGGCTTGACCTTCATCCATATTTCAATAATCCTTGAACTATTGAAATATGGAGTACATCAAATGAATGCGATCGACAAGACCCGGTCTTCGGATATCAACCTCGGCCTTTTGCTTGAGACTCTGGCCGTTGCCGGCGATCTGCCCCTTGTATTCCGCTATGACGGTCGGCCGGTGAGGCCGGGCTATCACGTCACAGAAGTTAAGGCCGGGCAGTTTTCAGCATTGGACTGCGGGGCCAACCCGGAAGCATAGGCTGAGATTTTCGTGCAGCTTTGGGATATCGATGAAGGCAACCGCACGCATATGCCGGCGGGTAAATTCGCCGCTATCATCCGCAAAGTTTCCGAGCACGTGCAGCTCGACGGCTCCGCGAGGCTGACCTTTGAGGTGAGCGACGGGGTGCAGCCGATGCAGCTCTACGGCGCATCAACTCCTGTTATCGGCGACGATGCCATCTATATCGAGCTCATTGCCCGCGCAGCCAGCTGCAAACCACGTGACCGGTGGCTGGCAGAACAGACCCAAGCGGCAATCTGCTGTGGATCAGCGAATGCTGCCAAGTGCTGTGGCTAGTCATTACCGGCTCCTTGGCCGACACCGAAGCTCGGCAGCACGAAGCCAAATGCCGATCCAAACTTGACTTTCGCGGACAAAAGCTTGAAGCCAATCCACGGAACCAAGCAAAGATCGAGAGAATGGCAGACCAGACGACAAAAGACGACAAGCCGCTTTTCGGGCGTCCGTGGATTTTCATTCGCGGCGTGCCGTCGATGAAATTTCTGCCGCCGGAAGGGCCGCCGGAAATCGCCTTTGCCGGCCGCTCCAACGTCGGCAAGTCTTCGCTGATCAATGCTCTGGTCGGGCATAAGGGACTGGCGCGCACGTCGAATACGCCAGGACGCACACAGGAGCTCAACTATTTCGTTCCCGACGGCTTTTCCGGCGAGGCTGGCGATCTGCCGCCGATGGCTCTGGTTGACATGCCCGGCTACGGCTATGCCGAAGCACCGAAGGATCAGGTCGATGCCTGGACGAAGCTGGTCTTCGACTATCTGCGCGGGCGCACGACGCTGAAGCGCGTCTATGTGTTGATCGACAGCCGCCACGGTATCAAGAAGAACGATGCGGAGGTTCTGGACCTTCTCGACAAGGCCGCCGTTTCCTATCAGATCGTGCTGACCAAGACCGACAAGATCAAGGAGGCGGGCATACCGAAGCTGCTCGCTGATACCGCCGAAAAAATCCGCAAGCGCCCGGCCGCCTATCCCGGAATTCTTGCGACGTCTTCGGAAAAGGGCGTTGGCCTTCAGGAATTGCGCGAAGCCATTGGCCTGACAGTCGGCATCCAGGTTTGAAGACCGCATCGATACAATGAGGCCGCCGCCCCTGACCTCGTATCAGGAGACGACGGCCTGTTGCCGATGAGGATCACATCTTCGGCAACAACACCTTGTCGACGACATGGATTACGCCATTCGACTGCTTGACGTCGGCGATTGTGATGTGAGCGGTGCCGCCCGCTTCATCGGCGAGCGTCAGCTTGCCGCCCTTGGCCATAGCCCTGATCGTGCAGCCGCCGACAGTCTTCAGATCGTATTCGCCGCCCTTGCTCATTGCCCATTTCTGGATGGCCGCCGCCATGTCATCACCAGTCACGACATGGCAGGTCAGGATTTTGACCAGCTTCTCCTTGTTCTCCGGCTTCAGCAACGTCTCGACGGTGCCGGCCGGCAGCTGCTTGAACGCTTCATTCGTCGGTGCGAAGACGGTGAACGGGCCTTTGCCTTCAAGCGTATCAACGAGACCGGCCGCCTTCACGGCAGCGACCAGGGTCGTGTGGTCCTTGGAGTTCACGGCATTCTGGATGATGTTTTTGCTGGCATACATCGCAGCACCACCGACCATCGGGTCCTTGGCATAGGCAAGGCTGCTCGCAGCGGATAACATTGCGGCTGCGGCAGCAATGCGAAATACGGTCTTGATCATAACGTCTCCTCTTCCTCTCTATTGCCCCGATCGGGCGGGGTCGGAAGAAGATACGGAGCGGGCTTTCAAACAGTTTCAGCTTGGATCGCTTTTTGCGAGCAGAAATTCGTCAGGGCAAATGGATCGTGCCGGAAGCGACCACATCGCCCGTCGGCTTGCCCGTCGGCGAACCGCCAAAGGGCTCGACGCTGACGGCGATGATTGCGCCCTCCGTCAATTTACTGTGAAGCTCCGGCGGGAGGACGATTTCACCATCGCCGCCCTGCGGCAGAACGCCAAGCGCTTCGGCCGGATCGCTGCCACGAATCAGCCAGAGCTCCAGCGACTTTTCTTCCGGTTTGCCTGCAGCCACCGGCGTCACCTTCAAACGCCCATTGGCAACGTCATAATTGGCGAGGAGCGTGATCGGGCTATTCTGACCGGAAAGCGATGCCGTCAATTGCTTGCCCGATGTTCCGCGCAGGGCACCTTCATTGGTTATGGCAAAGACGAGAACGCCGGCCGCCAAGAATAGCGAACCGAAGGCCATCGAGCGCCAGACCAAAAGGGAGTTCCAGAGCTGGGCACCGAATGCCACGTCACCGAAAATCCGCTTCTCGATCTTCGGATAGACCGAAGAAGAGGGCGTCACCGTTTCATATTCCTCATTGAATTCCGAGAGGTTCTGTTCCCAGCGGCTGACGATGGCAGCAAACTGGCGATCGCTGCGCATCCGGCGCTCGACCTTCTGCCGGTCCTCCAGGGAGAGCACGCCAAGCACATATTCTCCGGCCAGGACTTCGTCGCGGGAGCGGCCTCCCTTGCTTTGATCGGGCGTACTCATCGGTCCATGCACTCTCTCAGTCTGATCAGGCTTCGACGCAGCCAGGTGCGCATCGTGTTCAATGGTACAGCGTGTTGGTCGGCGAGCTCCTGATAGCTCAAGCCCTCGACATAGGCGCTGCGGACAGCCCGCGCGCGATCAGCTTCCAACTCTTCCATGCACCTGTCAATCCGCCTTCCCTCCCCCTTCACGATTGCTTGCTCTTCGGGGCCGGGTTCCAGGTCGGCGAGATCGTAGGCGCTATCTATTTCATCGGCTACCGGCTTGCGGGCACGCACGAAATCGATGGCTCGATTGCGCGCTATTGCCGTCAGCCAGGGCATCGCGGGCCCTTCCGCAACAGCAAATTGTTCGGCTCGCTGCCAGACCTTGATATAGACCTCCTGCAAAACCTCTTCCGCATCTGTCTTGTTGCCGACGATACGCAGGCAAACACCGAGAAGTTTCGGGCTGGTACGCTTGTAGAGCGCGGCAAAGGCTTTCTGATCGCGCATGGCGACGCGGCCGATCAGCGCTTCCGTCTCCTCATTCGCCATCCAAATCCCCGGGGTACAACGCCTGCACCATCTTTAGAAGAAAACATCACTTCGGCAAATGCGTCTGCACCATCAATTTCGGCGACGCTGATGTGACATAGCGTCAACGAAAGCACAGCGCGATCTTTCAGATAGGCATTCGCGTTCAGGTAATTGATTTTATGTATGTCATCGCCGCAAAACCGCTGCGCACTTTCGCGCGACATGTTTTATTGCCGAGATCATTATTCCCTCTGTCAAAAACTTGAGATAAAAGGCCCGCGAACAATTTCGAAGGGTGCACCATGTCCGAAGCCCAAAGCGAACTCCAAGCCAACCTGCTCGCACAGGCGCTGCCCTATATGCAGCGTTACGAAAACAAGACCATCGTCGTGAAATACGGTGGCCATGCCATGGGCAATGTCGAGCTTGGCAAGGCCTTTGCGGCCGATATCGCGCTCCTGAAGCAGTCCGGCGTCAACCCGATCGTCGTCCATGGCGGCGGCCCGCAGATCGGCGCCATGCTGACGAAGATGGGTATTGAATCGAAGTTCGAAGGCGGGTTGCGCGTCACCGACCAGAAGACGGTCGAGATCGTCGAAATGGTACTCGCCGGCTCGATCAACAAGGAAATCGTCGCGCTGATCAACCAGACCGGCGAATGGGCGATCGGCCTTTGCGGCAAGGACGGCAACATGGTTTTTGCCGAAAAGGCGCGCAAGACTATCAAAGACCCGGACTCCAACATCGAGCGCGTGCTCGATCTCGGCTTCGTCGGCGAAGTGGTCGAAGTCGACCGTACGCTGCTCGACCTGCTTGCCAAGTCCGAGATGATCCCGGTCATTGCCCCTGTTGCCCCCGGCCGCGACGGCGCGACCTACAACATCAATGCCGATACCTTTGCCGGCGCGATCGCCGGAGCGCTGAGCGCGACCCGCCTGCTGTTCCTGACGGATGTTCCCGGCGTGCTCGACAAGCAGGGCCAGCTCATCAAGGAATTGTCCGTCGCCCAGGCCCATGCCCTGATCGCCGACGGCACAATTTCCGGCGGTATGATCCCGAAGGTGGAGACCTGCATCGACGCCATCAAGGCCGGTGTTCAGGGCGTCGTCATCCTCAACGGCAAGACGGCCCATTCCGTGCTGCTCGAAATCTTCACCGAGCACGGTGCGGGAACGCTTATCGTTCCGTGATAGGGCGCACTCATCGAGAAAATTCAGGCGCTCCGCAAATGTGATTGCGAAGTGCCGACAGCAGTGTCAGGACGGCCGGTAGATCGCTTCGGCCTCGCTTTTCAGCATTCCCATGACTGAACGATAGGGAGCCGGCCCATAGCTGATGCGGCTGACGCCGAGTTTTGCCATCGTCTCGTTATCAGGCGTCGCCGGGCGCACCATGATGTTGACCGGCAAGGGCGAGCGCTCGCAAAGAGCGCCGATCAGATCGGGTTCGACCAGGCCCGGCGCGAAGAAACCACTGGCACCGGCCTCGGCAAAAGCGTCGGCGCGCTGAAAGGCGTCGTCCAGCAGGAGCTGATGATGTGCCGTATCGCTTTCCTGCAGGAAAAGATCGGTGCGGGCGTTGATGAACAAGGGCATTTCCCGGCGATTGGCCATTTCGCGGATGGCGCGGATGCGTGCCGCCTGTACCTCGATAGGATGAACGCCTTGACCGCCGATCACCTGATCTTCGAAATTGATACCGATGGCGCCGTGATCCATGATCTTTTCGACATTGGCGGCGACCTCCTCGGGTTCGACGGCGTAACCGCCCTCGAAATCGACCGACAGCGGCAATGGGCTCGTCACCGAAATCAGCCTGGCGGTGACCGCCAGCAATGATAGCGGAATGGCCTGGCCATCGCCGAAGCCGTTGGCGGCGGCAACCGACCAGCTACCCGTCGCCAGCGCCTTCGCGCCAGCCTCTGTGACGGCCTTGGCAGAGCCGGCATCCCAAATATTGAAAAGGATCAGCGGCTCGCCCTTCTTGTGCAGCCGCGCAAATTCCTGCGCCTTTTCCACTTGACCCATCGCATCCCCTCCGAAAAGCCCAGTCGGGCGATTTCCCCTCCGCGACCATAAAGAGCGTCAGCTCTCCCTCCCATGGCAAATAGCGTAAAACCCCGGAAATCAATAGTAAAATCATAGCCGGCATTGGATCGCACGGCAATCTCCCCCCATGGCCGGGGATGCAGCAGCATGAATATTTTCCTTCCCCCGTGCCGACCGTGCGTGCCATAAGACGGGCATGAACCAGACAAAAACGCTATCCGAACCTTCAGATTTTGCCGGCATCCGCGATTGGGTGTTCGATCTCGACAACACGCTTTATCCGCATCATGTCGATCTCTTCGCACAGATCGACAAGAACATGACGGCTTACGTATCGACCCTGCTGCAGATGGAGCGTGAAGACGCTCGCAAGCTGCAGAAGCAATATTACCTCGAGCACGGGACGACCTTGCAAGGGTTGATGATCCATCATGGCATCGATCCCAACGATTTCCTGGAAAAGGCGCATGCGATCGACTATTCGGCGCTGACGCCGCAGCCGGAGCTGGCCGCCGCCATCAAGGCGTTGCCGGGACGCAAGTTCATCTTCACCAATGGCAGCGTCAAACACGCCCAGGCGACGGCCGGCGCACTCGGCATCCTCGACGGCTTCGACGACATTTTCGATATCGTCGCTGCCGACTACGTGCCGAAGCCTGCCGGCAGCACCTATGACAAGTTCATGAGCCTCCATCGCGTCGATACGAAGAAGGCGGTCATGTTCGAAGACCTACCGCGCAACCTCACCGTGCCCAAGGCGCTCGGCATGAAGACCGTGCTTCTCGTACCGCAAAATCTCGAGACGACGATCGTCGAATGGTGGGAACGAACGACTGGCGAAGACGATCACATCGATTACGTGACCGACGACCTCACCGCTTTCCTGAAGGCGCTGGTTTAACCATTCATTAGAACGGGGTTACGAAAGTTTCATGCGCCTTACAGAGGTTTAATTGGCCGTTTTTGACCGCCAACCGTATCGTTTACCCATTCCTCGACACGAAAGGAAAAGCGATGAACGGGAAAAAACTTCTTCTGGCCGGACTTTCCGCAACCCTGCTTCTCGGCGGTGCCGCCCAGGTGGCGCTCGCCGCTTCGCATGATGGTGACCGTGGGGGCAGATATCATCACGGCCGCTGGCACAGACCGCATATTTCGCCTGAAGTCCTTTACGTGCGCATGCTGAAGGAATTCGGCAATCCCGGTGACACGAAGCTCACCAAGGATGAGGTCAAGGCAGGCGTCGACAAGATCTTCGACCAGATCGACGTCAACCACGACGGCGAAATCACCCCCGGCGAATATCGCGCCTACCGCCAGGAGCAGATGAAGCAGTGGCGGGCCGAACACGCCAAGGCCGATGGCGATCAGGCCCAAAATGGCCAGGCGCAAGGCGGCGACCAGGCACAAAGCAATCAGGTGAAGGGTAATCAGGCCCCAGACAACCAGGCGCCGGCCGACCAGGCTCAAAACGACAATGACAACGACAAGAGCGGCGAAGGCCATCGCCATCACAGACCGCATGGCCGCTTCATGCATGAAGCGATGATCTTCCGCTTTGCCGATACCGATCAAAGCGGACAGATCAGCAAGAAGGAAGCCGAAGACGCCATGAACAAGCTCTTCGACCGGCTGGACCGCAACCACGATGGCGTCGTCAACCTTGACGACATGCCGGGCCGACCGCTGCTCTAAGCCGATCGCTCCGCCGGCAATAAACCCATGAACGAAAGCCCGCCCTCGCCCAAGCGATGGCGGGCTTTCGGTTTTCAGTGACCGTTGTCGTGTTCGTAGAAATCGGCAACGATCTTCCAGGCTTCGTCGGCGGTATCGACGAAGCTGATGAGGTTCACATCGTCGGGCGCAATAGTGCCGAACTCGGCCAGCGCCTCGAAATTGATGATGTTGCGCCAGAATTTTTCGCCGAAGAGAATAAGCGGCAGGCGCTCCATGCGGCCGGTCTGAATGAGCGTTAGGCATTCGAACAGCTCGTCGAGCGTGCCGAAGCCGCCTGGGAACACCGCGACCGCCTTGGCGCGCACCATGAAGTGCATCTTGCGGATCGCGAAATAATGGAAGTTGAAGCTGAGCTCCGGCGTCACATAGGCATTCGGCGCCTGCTCATGCGGCAGGACGATGTTGAGGCCGATCGAGGGAGCCCCTTCTTCGGCCGCGCCGCGATTGCCCGCTTCCATCACGCCGGGACCACCGCCGGTGACGACGACATATTCATGGAAGTCGAAGCCGGCGGAATAACGCGAGCAAAGGCGGGCGAACTTGCGTGCCTCTTCGTAGTAGACCGATGCGGCTTCCAGGTTGGCGCGCTGCACATCGTTGCGGGCAGCCCAGGCATTGGCGCCGGGGGCGGGAATGCGCGCGCCGCCGAACATGACCACGGTTGATTTTATGCCACGCTCGGCCAAAGACATTTCGGTCTTCAGCAACTCCAGCTGCAGGCGGATCGGCCGCAGCTCCTCGCGGCAAAGGAAATCCTCATCGGCATAGGCAAGACGGTAGGACGGCGACATCGACTGCGGCGTGCGCGGCACCGACTCGGCTCGCTGCTTGTCCGCCGAGCTCGTCTTCAACGGGTCCCAGACCCCGTCCTTGCGCCTCAGCCTGCCGTTCTTCCCCTTGCTCATCTATTCATGCCTTTCAAATCGATCATGACGGCCCGTTTTCCGTCCGAGAACGGAAATAGCCAAGCTCTTGCATATGCCCCTACAACGCCTTGAATCCAAGCTCAATCGGCGCGGAAAAGACATTCCATTTTCGGCATCCATGCTATAGGACCAATCGACCGCTTCCGGACCCTTATCCGGAAATCACGATAGGCCCTGACGTTGTAAGGAATTCCCATGAGCGCTAACGACCTCGCTTCCCTCGAAAAGTCCATCGAGGCTGCCTTCGACAATCGCGACAATGTGAACACGTCGACGCGCGGCGAAGTCCGCGACGCCGTCGAGACGGCGCTCAATCTCCTCGATAGCGGCAAGGTTCGCGTGGCCGAACGTGGTGCCGACGGCAACTGGACCGTCAACCAGTGGCTCAAGAAAGCGGTTCTGCTCTCCTTCCGTCTCAACGACATGAAGATCGTCGAAGGCGGCTCCGGCGGCGCCACCTGGTGGGACAAGGTTCCTTCGAAGTTCGAAGGCTGGGGTGAAAACCGCTTCCGCGAAGCCGGCTTCCGCGCCGTGCCGAACGCCGTCGTGCGTCATTCCGCCTATATCGCCCCCAACGCCATCCTGATGCCGTCCTTCGTCAATCTCGGCGCCTATGTCGGCGAAGGCACCATGGTCGACACCTGGGCGACAGTCGGCTCGTGCGCCCAGATCGGCAAGCATGTGCATCTTTCCGGCGGCGTCGGCATCGGCGGCGTGCTGGAGCCGATGCAGGCCGGCCCGACCATCATCGAAGACAATTGCTTCATCGGCGCCCGTTCCGAAGTCGTCGAAGGCTGCATCGTCCGCGAAGGTTCCGTACTCGGCATGGGCGTCTTCATCGGCAAGTCGACCAAGATCGTCGACCGCGCCACCGGCGAGATCACCTATGGCGAAGTTCCGCCTTACTCGGTCGTCGTCGCCGGCGCGCTGCCGAGCGGTAACACCATGGCGAACGGCCAGCCGGCTCCCAGCCTCTATTGCGCGGTCATCGTCAAGCGCGTCGACGAAAAGACCCGTTCGAAGACCGGTATCAACGAGCTGCTGCGCGACTGATCTGCAAGATTTTGGAAGCGCGGTTGCCATATCGCGCTTCCCTCATGCTTGCCGGGTGAGCATGCCTGTGCGATTGCTGGAATCGCGGCAAAGATTTTCGGCTCATCGCCGACCCTTTGCCATCGCTTTGCCATTTCCCGCCGGATAAGTTGCCTCCGATGACTGTTACGAATCCCATCACAAACCTGCAGACCCTGATCCGCTGCGCTTCGGTCACGCCTGCCGAGGGGGGCGCGCTGACCGCGCTTACCGATATGCTGGCACCGCTCGGCTTCAAGATCGAGCGCGTGACGGCGAGCGAGCCGGGGACGCCCGATATCGAAAATCTCTATGCGCGGCTCGGCACGGACGGACCGCATCTGATGTTTGCCGGCCATACGGATGTCGTGCCGGTCGGCGATGCCGCTTCCTGGAGCCATCCGCCCTTTGCCGCCGAAATCGCCGATGGCGAGCTTTTCGGCCGTGGCGCCGTCGACATGAAAGGCGGCATTGCCTGCTTCGTGGCAGCGGTTGCGCGTCATATCGAGAAGCATGGCAAGCCCGCCGGCTCGATCTCCTTCCTGATTACCGGCGACGAAGAGGGACCGGCGATCAACGGCACGGTAAAGCTGCTGCAATGGGCCGCCGAGCGCGGCGAGACATGGGACGCATCGCTCGTCGGCGAACCAACCAACCCCGACCGGCTTGGCGACATGATCAAGATCGGCCGCCGCGGCTCGGTCTCCGGCACCATCACCGTCCACGGCGTCCAGGGTCATGCTGCCTATCCGCACCTTGCCGACAATCCGGTGCGCAGCATCATCAAACTGACGGAAGCGCTGCTCGACCCGCCCTTTGACGCCGGCACGGACAATTTCCAGCCGTCGAACCTCGAAGTGACGACGATCGACGTCGGCAATACCGCGACCAACGTCATTCCCGCCAAGGCAACCGCTGCCTTCAACATCCGCTTCAACGACACCTGGACGGCCGATACGCTGAAGGCCGAAATCCTGGCGCGCCTGGATGCGGCAGCCGCCGACCAGACGCTGCGGCCCGGACGTCCGCCGACGAAATACGATATCGTCTGGTCGGAGCGTCCGAGCCAGGTCTTCCTGACGCGCAACAATGCGCTGATCGCTTCGCTCTCCTCCGCCATCGAAAACATCACCGGTCAAAGGCCGGCGCTGTCGACCACCGGCGGCACGTCGGATGCGCGCTTCATCAAGGACTACTGCCCCGTCGTGGAATTCGGGCTTGTCGGCCAGACCATGCATATGATTGACGAGCGTGTGGCGCTCTCGGATCTCGAAACGCTGACCGGGATCTACCAGACCTTCATCCAGCGCTGGTTCGAGAATGCCGAGCTTTAAGGAAGTCCAGTATTACCTGTCCGGCCTGTGGCTGCTGATCCGGATGGATGCGCGCGGATTCCAGTATCTGGATATTTCAGACCGCGGCATGCTGCGCTCCTTCTGGGCGATTTTCTGGAGCCTCCCCTCGATCGGCATTTCCTGGCTGTGGTGGCAGCAGGCCTATCTGCGTGCCATGCCGCCGGAAACAGCGACGGGCCTCCCCTTTTTCCTGAGGCTGGCGCTGGTCGAGGCGGCGAATTGGCTGATCCCGCTGGTTCTTGCCGGCGTATTGCTGCTGTTTTTCCGTGTCGGTGAGAAGTTCACGCCGATCGTCGTGGTGGTGAACTGGCTTGGGGTGCCGACGTCCTATCTCAATGCGCTGCTTATCGCCCTAATCGCCTTCGTGCCTGGCTCCAGTGGATTGGCGGCGCTGCTGTGGTTTGTCCTGATGGGGACGATCATCTTTTCGCTGGCACGCATGCTTCGAATGATCTGCGGCACGCATCCGCTCTTTATCGGCACACTGACGCTGGTGCTGCTGATCCCGACCATGCTGCTGACGGATTTTCTGCAACGCTTCCTCGGCGTCTATCCGCCTGTTTGAGGCAATCGCAGAGGGACTACGACAGATCCTCGCCATCATCGGCATTTTCGCCCTCGCCAGGCAAACCGGCGCCATCGCGATAATCCACTTGCATGAAATATAGCCCATCCGGTGGGGCGACAGGGCCGCAGGCCTTGCGATCCTTTGCCTCGAGCGCAGCGCGCACATCGTCGGGCGTCCATTTACCCTCGCCCGCAAGCTTCAGCGTGCCGGCGAAAGAACGGATCTGATTGTGCAGGAAGCTTTGCGCCGTGGCACGGATCTCGATGAGCTCGCCGCTGCGCGTCACATCCAGCCGGTCGAGCGTGCGCACCGGGCTATTTGCCTGGCAATGCGCCGAGCGAAAGGTGGTGAAATCATGCCGTCCTACAAGGGTCTGAGCGGCGGCATGCATGACCTCGTGATCCATATCCTTCGGCACCCACCAGGCGCGCCCGGCTTCCAAAGCCAGAGGCGCACGGCGGGCGATGATGCGATAGAGATAGTGGCGGCGGATGGCCGAAAAGCGCGCGTCGAAGCTTTGGTCGACCTCGACGATATCGAGAATGGCAATACGGTTCCCGGCAAGCCTCAGATGGGCATTGAGCGCATTGCGCAGCGTATAGACCTTCCATTCCTTCGAGAGATCTGCATGCATGACCTGCCCCATGGCATGCACGCCGGAATCGGTACGCCCTGCACCGCGGATCGAAACGGTCTCGCCGGTCAAGGACAGGATGGCGCCTTCGATTGCGCCCTGCACGGAGGGGCCGTTGTCCTGACGCTGCCAGCCGACATAGGGAATGCCGTCGTATTCGACGGTCATCTTGTAACGCGGCATCAGGCTTGCTCCGAGGCGAGCACGGTGCCCGGCGCGATCGGCGTGCCACGCAGGAAGTCGGCTGCCGCCAAGGGCTTGCCGCCGGCCTTCTGCAGCTTCGTCAGCCTGATGGCGCTGGAGGCGCAGGCAATGACGAGATCATCTGTCAGGATCTGACCGGAAGCTCCGTTGCCTTCTGCCAATTCCGAACCCAGCACCTTGATACGCTCGGGGCGGCCAGCAATTTCGGCCTCGAACCAGGCGCCGGGAAAGGGCGACAGGCCGCGAATATGATTATGGACATCGGCTGCGGGCTTGCCGAAATCGATACGGGTTTCACCCTTATCGATTTTGGCGGCATAAAGAACGCCTTCGGACGGCTGCGCGGTCAACGGCAACTCGTCATGTTCCAGCTTGTTCATCGCCTCGGCCATGGCTTTTGCGCCAACGAGCATCAGCCTGTCATGCAACTCGCCCGCTGTCATGGTGTCGCCGATTTCGACTTCGCGTGTCAAAGCGACCGGGCCGGTATCCAGCCCCTTGTCCATCTTCATCACCATCATGCCGGTTTTTTTGTCGCCGGCCATGATCGCCCGCTGGATGGGGGCAGCCCCGCGCCAGCGCGGCAGCAGGGAGGCATGGCCGTTGTAGCAGCCGAGACGTGTCCCGGTGAGGATCGCTTCCGGCAACAACAGGCCATAGGCCACGACGACGGCAACATCGGCATCCAGATCGCGAAAGCGCTGGCGCTCCTCGGGGTCCTTGAAATTAATCGGCGTGAAAACCGGCAGGCCGAGCAACTCGGCTGCCTGATGCACCGGCGACTTCTGCAGATCCAGCCCGCGCCGGCCGCCGGGGCGCGGCGGTTGCGTATAAACGGCACGAATCTTGTGGCCGGCATCGATCAGGGACCGCAATGTCGGCACGGAGAATTCGGGCGTTCCCATGAAGATGATGTTGAGCGACATGCGATCCATCCGGCTAAGATATCAGATTTAGAATGACCCAGCGGCCGCGGCACATGCCATCGGGTCCAATGCTAGCCGCCTTCAAACGGGTTTATGAGCTTGAGATCAAGCCCCTCGAAGTCTTTTGTATTGCGCGTCGCCAATGTCGCACCATTCGCAAGGCAGATGGCGGCGATCATGGCGTCCTGTACGGAAATCTGATGTCCCGAGCGCTCGCGACGGGCGCGAATGCGGCCCGTTAACAGCGCGCTGTCTTGATCCAGTTGCAAGATACGCCCCATAAAGTGATGTCCCATGAGAGAGTCGAGGCCTTCGAAAAATCGTTTTGATCGATCCCCCAGCAGCACCTTTTCTGCGCCAT
This sequence comes from Rhizobium sp. BK098, assembly GCF_014193155.1. Taxonomy (NCBI): domain Bacteria; kingdom Pseudomonadati; phylum Pseudomonadota; class Alphaproteobacteria; order Hyphomicrobiales; family Rhizobiaceae; genus Rhizobium; species Rhizobium sp. BK098. The sequence continues at coordinate 190,518 of NZ_JACHYY010000006.1, forward strand.
AGGACAGCTCCATTAGAACGGGAGAGCAGAGATACAGGGTCTCCATCTCCTGCCGCTCAAACCATTCACCGACGTTTGGAGATAAATTCGCCTTTGTGATTTCCGAAACCACGTTCGTATCGAGAACAATCATTCAGAGCTACGGCGCTCCGCCTCTCTACGGCGGGCCTCATCTGTGGCAGACAGGAAGTCGCGATGTTCTTCGTCGCTCAATGCAAGGCCGACGAACGCAGAACGCAGCTGGCCGAGCGTCGAGCCAGCCTTTGCAGCATTCTCCGATCGCGTAGCATTGAGGCCTTTTCGAACCTGAATCTTAATTTCTTCCGAGAGACTGTGACCAGAGCGCTTCGCCTCGTCGCTAAGCTCTCGCTTCAAGCTTTCGGACATGTCTCTGACCAATATATCAGCCATTCGCGCCTCCATTTGATATCAATGATATCATAGGGCTTTTAGGCCGATCTTTCAACGGCTGGAGATCAAAGAGCCTTGGCCTTGGCGGCCTTGGTGAACTTCTTGATCACCATCTCCCGCTTCAAGCGCGAGATATAGTCGATGAAGAGCACGCCGTTCAGATGGTCGATCTCGTGCTGCACGCAGGTCGCAAGCAGGCCGTCGGCCTCGGTGAGCTGCTCCCTGCCGTTGCGGTCCAGATGCTTGACGGTGACGCGCGCCGGGCGCTCCACCTCTGCATAATAATCCGGAATGGAGAGGCAGCCTTCCTCATAGACCGAACGTTCATCCGAAGACGCGACGATCTCCGGATTGATGAAGACCAGTGGCGTTTTTTCTTCGCCCTCGCGCGCGACGTCGATGACGAGCATGCGGCGGGGAACGCCGATCTGGATCGCAGCAAGGCCAATGCCCGGCGCGTCATACATGGTTTCCAGCATGTCGTCGGCGAGGCGCTGAATTTCGGTATCGATCTGCTCGATGGGCTTGGAAGCCTGGCGGAGCAGCGGATCGGGCAAAATGATGAGTGGCTTGATCGTCATGACGTTTCCCATAACGCATCTTGTTGTGCGATGGAATCGCCAAGATGGCGGTGAGACAGTGTTTTTTCAACGATGGTCATCCGGATCAGCGCAAATGACCCAGAAATTATGTTCACGTTTTGATCTGGATATTCGCGATGGTTTTGCTATGGTGCCCATAAGAACTTCATCAGCGCGCCAGGTTTCATGTCCTTCATCATCTTCGGCCAAGCCATTTCCACGGTCCAGGTTCTGACCGGCCTCGTTATCCTGCTTACGATCGCAGTCATCGTCCTTTTCGTCCGCAGCAAAGCACGGGCGGAAGACGACGCACTCGACGCCGAGCAGACGATGGCAGCATTGTTGCGGTCGCAGGCTGAGATGCAGGGGCGGCTTGCCACCATGGCGGAAGTCTTCGGCTCCAGACAGGCGGAGCTCAATCAGGCCATCGGCCAACGTCTCGACGGCATGTCGCAGCGGGTGACGGCAACGATCGGCGAGCAGACGCGCTCGACGCATGAAAACCTGCGCCGCCTGCAGGAACGGCTCGCCGTCATCGATGCCGCCCAGACCAATATCCAGACGCTGGCCAAGGATGTCGTCGGCCTGCAGGCCATTCTTTCCAACAAGCAGACGCGCGGCGCCTTCGGACAGGCGCGCATGGAAACCATCATCGCCGACGGGTTGCCGATGGGTGCCTATGCGTTCCAGGCAACGCTATCCAACGGTTCGCGACCGGACTGTACCGTGCGCATGCCGAACGGCTCGCCGCCGCTTGTGATCGACGCGAAGTTTCCGTTGGAGGCGTGGAACGCCATCCGTAGCGCTGCCAGCCCCGAACATGGCAAGATCGCCGCACAGCAGTTCCGGAGGGATATGGAGCTGCATATCCGCGATATCTCGGAAAAATATCTGATCCCCGGTGAGACGCAGGATACGGCCTTTCTCTTCGTGCCGTCCGAGTCGATCTTTGCCGAGATCCACGAGAATTTCGAGGCGATCGTGCAGAAGGCCCAGCGCGCGCGCATCGTCATCGTCTCACCATCGTTGCTGATGCTGTCGATCCAGGTCATCCAAGCTGTCCTGAAGGATCAGCGGATGCGCGAGCAGGCTCATGTCATCCAGAGCGAAGTGGCTCATCTGATGGACGACCTGTCACGCCTCGACGAGCGGGTGCGCAAGCTGCAGGGGCATTTCGCCATGGCGCAGAAGGATGTCGACATGATCGTCACCTCGGCCGACAAGCTGGCGAGGCGCGGCGAGCGGATAGAAGCGCTGGAATTCGAGGCAGCGAAAGAGCCTGCCAAGGCGCGCACGGAAGAACGGCCCAAACCTGTCGACAACCGCACAAGCCAACTCAAGCTTAGGGTAGTTGACGAAGACTGATCGCTTCGGCAGTGTCGCGCCCACTCGATGCATGATCCGAAAAGACAAAGGCAGCCTTCTGGCAGGATCATGCAGGCGCAACACCCAGGGCAGGACATTGCATGATCACTATTTTTGGCTCCATCAATATGGACCTCATCGCCACCACGGATCGTTTGCCGAAGCCGGGCGAAACGGTTGCCGGCAACGGCTTCTCCACGGCCGCCGGCGGCAAGGGCGCCAACCAGGCGCTGGCCGCACGCCGCGCCGGCGCAACGGTCCGCCTCAGCGGGGCGGTCGGCAATGATGCCTTCGCGGAGCCTGCGCTTGCCTTGCTCGATACGGCAGGGACCGATCTTTCCACCGTCCGGCGGGTATCCGAAGCGACGGGCACGGCTCTCATCCTCGTGGGGGGTGACGGCGAGAACATGATCGCCGTTGTGCCGGGTGCCAATGGTACGAACACCGCCGAACACGCAGAGGCCGCCGTCGCTGCTCTGAGGGCCGGCGATACGCTGATGCTTCAGCTCGAAATTCCGGTCGCGGCCGTCGAGACGGCGCTGAACGCCGCGAAGGCAAAGGGCGTGCGCACCGTGCTCAATCTGGCGCCGCTGATCCCGGAAGCTGCCCGCCTCGGCCGCCTTGCCGATATTGTCATCGCAAACGAAACCGAATTCGAGAGACTGGCCGGCCAGGACAACATGTCGGCTTCCGAGCGCGAGGCAGCCCTGGTTCGCCTACATGGTGAAACCGGCCAGACGCTGATCGTCACGCTTGGCGGCGATGGTGTCATCGCCATTCGCGACGGCGAGCTCGCGCGCGCCAAGGGTCTCGTGATCGAGCCGGTCGACACCGTCGGCGCCGGCGATACCTTCTGCGGTTATTTTGCAGCCAGCCTCGATCAAGGCCTGGATTTCCACGCCAGCCTGCGTCGGGCTGCCGTCGCCGGTTCGCTCGCCTGCTTGAAGCCTGGCGCACAGCCGTCCATTCCGGTTGCCAGTGAAGTCGCCGAAAAGCTTTAAAGCTAAAATTCCCCACGCATCGGGAAGCGCAATTAATTAAATTTTTGCGCTTCCATATCATTCTCCTCTGGCCTGGCGCTCATAGCCTTCCGGTTGCGGCAGGAATCTTAACGGCGGCTCCATGACAGGGCCATCCTGCGCCGACCTTGCATTCGGATAATGTGTATCCGACGCATCGCTTTTTCGAGGAAATGATGTTCATCTTTCGCATGAAGTCGCTTGCGGCCAAGCTCATCTTGGTCACCGGGCTGGCGATCGCACTCGTTCTGCTGGTTTCCAATTTTCTGCTGATTTCCCAGACCCGCGATCGCGTCGAGACGCTGACGATGGATCAGGCGAATACCGAGGCCAAGTCCATTTCCAACGAGATCGCCGCAAATGTCGGCGAACTGGCGAGTGCCGCCCGCTCCATGGCCGCCATCATCGGCCGCGGCCACGAGGGTCATACCTTCGACCGCAAGGGCATGATCAATATCCTCAAGGCAAATGTCGAGCAGAATGCCTTTGCCTTCGGCAGCTGGTTCTGTGAGCAGCTCGGCGCGCTGGATGGCAAGACGACCGAACTTGCCAACAACAAGGATCAGGCCGTCAACGACAAGGGCGCCTTCACGCCCTATTGGTCGAAGACCAAGGATGGCGGCATCCAGTTCTCGACCTTCGACAATGATTACAGCGCCGCCTGGTGGAAGCTTGCCGCCGACAGCGGCAAGGGCGCGATCACGCCGCCCTATCTCGCACAGGGCACGGACGTTCCCACGACCATGAGCTCGATCGCCTATCCCGTCATATCGGGCGGCAAACTGATCGGTGTCGCAGGCGTCGACATTTCTCTCGGCTCGCTTTCGACGAAGCTGCAGAAGATGCAGCCTTTCGGCACCGGCCGCGTGCTGCTGGTTTCCCAGGACAACAAGTGGCTGGTGGCACCGAGCGTCGACCTGCTGATGAAGGACTATAACGGTTCCGGCGCTGATGTGATCAAGGCGGCACTGACCACCTCTTCTTCAAGCGTCCTCAAGAACCTTTCTGAAAATGGCGGCGAAGCATTCGACCGCGTCGTCTACCCTTTCGCCGTTCCCGGCCTCAACGCCACCTGGGTCGTTCTCATCGACGTGCCGCATAGCGCAATCGCAGCACCGGTACGCGATCAGACCTATATGATGATCCTTGCCGGCATTCTCGTGCTTGCCGCCGTCATGCTCGCCCTCTACGTCGCTGTGCGCGGTTTCGTGCAGAAGCCGCTCGCCGGTCTCGTCGCAAGCGTCAATCGCCTCAGCACCGGCAATTATGCCGAACCGGTCGCCGGCCAGGCGGGTGCAGACGAAGTTGGTTCAGTCGCCAAGGCACTGGAAGGGTTCCGCTTTGCGCTTGCCGACACCAAGCGCCTCGAAGGTGAAGCCAACGACCAGCGCCTGGCTGCCGAAGGTGAACGCCGCCGCTCGGAGAGCGAACGCAACGAGAGCGTGACCCTCCAGCGCCACATCGTCAGCATTCTCGGCCATAACCTCGCCGAGCTCTCCAAGGGCAACCTCACACAGCGGATCACGGACGATTTCCCCGGCGAATATGCCCAGCTCAAGCAGGACTTCAATGCTGCGCTGGCGAGCCTTGAGGAGACGGTTCATACCGTCAATGTCAGCGTCGGCAATATCGGCAGCGGCACCGGCGAAATCAGCAACAGCGCCTCGGATCTCGCTCGCCGCACCGAACAGCAGGCGGCCAGCCTCGAAGAGACGGCGGCAGCCCTTAACGAGCTGACCGCGCAGGTCAACTCCAGCGCCGAAAACGCACGCACGGCGGCAAGCAGCGTAAATGCGGCGTCTCAGGATGCCGAGCATTCCGGCGAGATCGTGCAAAAGGCCATTTCCTCCATGCACGGCATCGAGCAATCGTCGCAGGAAGTGTCGCGCATCATCGGCGTCATCGACGAGATCGCTTTCCAGACCAATCTTCTCGCGCTCAATGCCGGTGTCGAAGCGGCGCGTGCGGGCGACGCGGGCAAGGGCTTCGCCGTTGTCGCACAGGAAGTGCGCGAGCTGGCTCAGCGCTCGGCCAATGCCGCAAAGGAGATCAAGACTTTGATCAATGCCTCGGCCGGACAGGTCAAGGAAGGCGTCGATCTGGTCGGCCGCACGGGCGATGCCCTGCACAAGATCGCCCAGCAGGTTATGGAGATCAACGGCTTGATCCGCCAGATCTCCGCTTCCGCCAGCGAGCAGGCGATCGGTCTGAAGGAAATCAACTCGGCCATGAACCAGATGGATCAAGTAACCCAGCAGAATGCCGCGATGGTAGAGGAAACCACAGCTTCGAGCGTTGCCCTTGCCGAAGAAGCCCAGTCACTTCGCACACTCGTTGCGCGCTTCCGCACCGCACGTGCCGCCCAGGAGAATGCCAGCGCATTGCGGGCGACCGCCCAGCAGATGCGGGCTCCGGTAGCCCCGCGTCGGCCGGCAGCACCCGTTAGCGCACCGGCACGCAGAGCAGTTCCGCAGACACAGGGTGCCACGGCGCTTGCCCAGGACGATTGGGAGGAATTCTGAGCTAATCCCGCTGGGGGTGAAATCAAAAGGCCGCCGGAGCGATCCGGCGGCCTTTCTGATGGAGCCTAATCAGATGCAGGCGAAGCGTTCCGTCAGTAGCGCGAAGAAGCCGTCGGCATCGACATCGCGCATGACCTTGGCGTTGCGCTCGCGGTCGGTGACGTGCCACCAGTCGACGACGGTCATGCCGACCGTCAGTTCTGACGTCACTTCGATTTCCACGTTGCATTCGCGGCCCTTGAAGAGCTCGGGCTTCAGAAGGTAGGCGATAACAGTCGGATCATGCAGCGGACCGCCGTCCGAACCATATTTCTCGATATCGAAACGCTCGAAGAACTGCAGCATTTCGACCATGGCCTTGGCCGGCGGCGTGCCGACTGCGGCGATGCGCTCGACGCGATCCCGGCGCGTCAGCAGCTTGTGGGTGACGTCGAGCGGCATCATGACGATGGGAACGCCCGAACGGAACACCACGTCTGCCGCCTCCGGATCGACATAGATGTTGAACTCGGCGGCCGGCGTGATGTTGCCGCCCTCGAAAAAGCCGCCGCCCATCATCACAAGCTCGCGCACGCGACCAATGATGTCAGGCGCCTTCTGAAACGCCATTGCGATATTGGTCAGCGGGCCGAGCGTGCAGAGGGTCACGGCGCCTTCCGGTTCCCTACGCAGCGTATCGATGATGAAATCGACGGCGTGGCCCGGCTGCAGTTCCATCGTCGGCTCGGAAAGTTCCGGACCATCAAGGCCGGTCTTGCCATGCACATGTTCGGCAGTGACCAGCTTGCGCTTGAGCGGTGCATCAGCGCCGGCAAACACCTTGACGTCGCGACGATCGCAGAGCTCACAGACGATGCGGGCATTACGACTCGTCAACCGCAGCGGCACGTTGCCGGCGACGGTGGTGATGCCAAGCACGTCGATCTCCTGACGGCTGCCGAAGGCGAGGAAGATCGCCGCGGCATCGTCCTGACCGGGGTCGGTATCGATGATGATTTTTCTAGGTTCGGTCATGTCTTCAACTTTCCTCCGGTACAGATCGACAGGCTTTGTCGCGGGTCCGGTCCGGCTTTGTCAAGCGCTCGCTCGCCATGTCACAAAACCATTTTTCACCATGGATTTCGATCTCGCAAATGCGAAGACCTCATGGCTTGCACTCGCAGGCGCGTACTCCCATATTAGGGACAACCGGGTGCTGAAGATCAGGTCCGGAACGGTCGCTTGACACCCAAGGACTTTGAGACGATGAGCCGGACGACTCCCTTTGCCAGCCCGCTGCTTCTGGGCTTCGACACTATGGAAAAGACGCTTGAGCGAATTTCCAAGGTCAGCGACGGTTACCCTCCCTACAATATCGAACGGATGCGCGCGGATCGCCTGTCGGGCGAGCCAGAACGTCTGCGCATCACGCTGGCGGTCGCCGGTTTTTCCGAAGACGAGCTTGACGTCACCACGGAAGAGAACCAGCTGCTGATCCGCGGACGCCAGACGGAACAGGGCGAGCGAGACTATCTCTACCGGGGCATCGCAGCCCGGCAGTTCCAGCGTGTTTTTGTCCTTGCCGACGGCATGCAGGTGCTCGGCGCCACACTGAAGAACGGGCTGCTCTCCGTCGATCTCATTCGGCCGGAACCGAACCGCGTGGTAAAGAAAATTAACATTTCGGTCTCACAGTAGAACAACGGCCTAGAGCCGGATGATTTCAGGCCGAATCAACCTGAAATCCGAATCGGCTCTAGAATCAAAGAACTAGAGCACGACGTCACCCGAAAGCCGCTCACACTTTTGGTCATCATGCTCTGGAGCCGTTGGTTCCTCATACTGGAGGTACGAGCATGTTGTTGAAAGAAGCTAACGCCCGCCTGACCCCATCCGAACTTGCCAATATCGGCACCGGCGAGGTCGCTTATATCAGAAAAATGGATTGGTCCGAAGTATCCCGCTGCTTCCCGGAAGCGCCGGATATCGATCCGGATGTCGATCTGTGGGCGCTTTTCGGCGCCGACGGTACGCCGATCCTGCTTACGGACAATCGATCCAGCACCTTCTATCGTGCTGCCGAAGACGAATTGAAGACGGTCAGCCTGCACTGACCTTGAGCGTCGTCTGGCGGTGAACGTCACCGCCCGCAAGGACCGCATCGAACCGGCCCCTCCTGGCAATGCGCGCATGATCCAGACCACCCAAAACGGCGGTCCTCAAGGGATGATGCGAATATTTCAATTTGAGATTCTCGCCCGCAATTGGAGCGATCAGACCCTCTTGAAGGTCAGATAGGCCGACGAGCGCCCTTCGCGCCTGGCCTTGGCCTCGTAGCGCGTGCTCGGCCAGCCCTCATAGGGCGTCAGCCAGTCGGCAGCATTCTGCGCAGTCCATTCGAAGCCACCATGCGCATGGCAATGCTGCAGCGTCCAATTGATGTAGGTGTCAATGTCGGAGGCAAAGCAGAAGAGCGCCCCGGGCTTCAGGACACGATGGAAGCGGGCAAGGTTCACCTGCGAAACGAAGCGGCGCTTCCAATGCTTCTTCTTCGGCCAGGGATCGGGATAGAGCAGGTCGATCTGGTCCAGGCAGGCGTCAGGCAGCCAATCCAGCACCTGCGTCGCGTCGTCATTGTAGACACGGATGTTGCGCGCGCCAGCGTCGTCGACGCTCGCAAGCAGCTTCTGCATCGAATTGACGAAAGGCTCTACGCCGATAAAGCCGGTCTTCGGCTGCTCCAGCGCCCGGTGGATCAAATGCTCCCCACCGCCGAAACCGATCTCCAAGCGCAGACGCTCGGTCGGCACCGGGAAGAGATCGTTCAGCGGCTGCTGCGCCGGGGCGGAAAGATCGAGGATGAACTGCGGCAGCAATGCTTCCAGCTTTTGGGCCTGCTGGCCGCGCAAGGCTTTACCCTTGCGGCGGCCGAAGAATGCTTCCGTCGCCCGCGACCGGCGCTCGGTATCGATCATGCGGCTTCCCGGAGCTTTACGGCTTCCTTGAGAGCCTTCACCAGGTCCGTACGCTCCCAGGAGAAGGAGCCGTCGCGACCGGCCTTGCGGCCGAAGTGACCGTAAGCCGAGGTCTTGGCGTAGATCGGCTTGTTGAGGTCGAGGTGACGGCGAATGCCGGTGGGCGAAAGGTCCATGTTCTTGCGGATAGCCGCTTCGACCTGATCCTCGGTGACGTCCTTGCCCGTGCCGTGCAGGTCGACATAGATCGACAGCGGCTGGGCAACGCCGATCGCGTAGGAGAGCTGGATCGTGCAGCGATCGGCAAGACCGGCGGCAACGACGTTCTTTGCAAGGTAGCGCGCAGCATAGGCAGCGGAACGGTCGACCTTGGTCGTGTCCTTGCCCGAGAAAGCACCGCCGCCATGTGGGGCAGCGCCGCCGTAGGTATCGACGATGATCTTGCGGCCGGTGAGGCCGGCATCACCGTCCGGACCGCCGATGACGAACTTGCCCGTGGGGTTGATGTACCACTTGCAGTCGGAGGCAATCTTCAGGTCGCCGAGCGCTTCGCGGATATAGGGCTCGACGACGGCGCGTACCTTCTTCGAATCCCAGCTGTCGTCGAGATGCTGGGTCGACAGCACGATCGAGGCCACTTCGGAGGGCTTGCCGTCGACATAGCGAACCGTCACCTGGCTCTTGGCGTCAGGCCCGAGCTTGGCGACTTCGCCATCGCCCTTCTTGCGGGCGGTTGCGAGCAGCTGCAGGATCTTGTGGGAATAGTAGATCGGCGCCGGCATGAGGTCGGGCGTTTCCTTGCAGGCGTAGCCGAACATGATGCCCTGGTCGCCGGCACCTTCGTCACCCTGCTGGTCGGCGGCATTGTCGACGCCCTGGGCGATATCGGCGGACTGCGAGTGCAGAAGCACATCGATGCGGGCCTTCTTCCAATGGAAGCCGTCCTGCTCGTAGCCGATATCCTTGATGGCGCGGCGGGCGGCGGCCTTGAACTTCGAAGGATTGATGACGTCGTTGCCGTCCTTGTCCTTCTTCATCAGGCTCGGCGGAAGACGAACCTCACCGGCGATGACGACGCGGTTGGTGGTGGCAAGGGTCTCACATGCAATGCGCACGCTCCAAGGGTTCACGCCGGTCTTTGTGGCCTCGCGGTAAACCAGATCGACGATTTCATCGGAAATGCGGTCACAAACTTTATCCGGGTGACCTTCGGCAACAGACTCACTCGTAAACAGATAATTCGCGCGCATACGGGATTCCCCTCAAAGAACAAATCTCTGCTTTTGATATTCGTCTCCGGCGTGAAAAACAAGTCGCACAAGGACATAAATATATCTTTATATCCCCGCCAAAGTGATAAAATTTTGCCTTAAATAGGGGAAAGGCGGCCAAAACGGCCGCCTCTCGACTTTCTCGATCTTCGCTTGCTTTCGAAGTACTGCTTACTCAGCGTCAGCCTCGGCCGCGAGTGCCTTGACCAACTCGACAACCTTGCGTCGGACCTTGCCATCGGAAATCTTCACGAAGGCGCGGTTAAGCTGCAATCCTTCGGAAGAGGACAGAAAGTCGACGACGTAGTTGGAACTGGATGCTTCGGCCATGCCGCCGGCACCGGCTGCGTGCTCACCCGGCGCGTCCTCGAAAAAGAAGGAGACCGGGACATTGAGGATGCTGGAGATGTTCTGGAGGCGGCTGGCGCCGACGCGATTGGTGCCTTTTTCGTATTTCTGAATCTGCTGAAACGTAATTCCGAGGCTTTCGCCGAGCTTCTCCTGGCTCATACCAAGCATCGTGCGGCGGAGGCGTATGCGGCTACCGACATGAATGTCGATGGGGTTCGGCTTCTTTTTATTCTCTATCATCATTTTACCCTAACATAGGTTGAATTCAGGACCTGCCACCCGGTACCCTTCTCCACCCCTATAACGCTACGTTGCAGCCGATGCCCCCAAGGCCTCCAGTCTACGTTCAAAAGGCGGATGTCTAGCACTATGCAATTTTAGGGTTTTTTGGTCAATTCACCCTAAAAATAAAACCCATGCGCGAAATCGCAGCGACCATACCGGCCACAGCGATGATCAACCAAAAGTATGTTTTTCTGGCCTTATCGTCGATGCGCGAAACGGTTGCGCCACCCAGAGTAGCATCAATAAAGCCTTGCTGGTTATAATCGATACCAGAAAGCAGACGTCCGTGTGCATCAACAAATGCTGAAATACCAGTATTGGCGCTCCGAATCAGCGGTAATCCCTGCTCCACCGCTCTCACTCTTGCCTGCAGGAAATGCTGGTATGGGCCTGGCGTATCGCCAAACCAGCCGTCGTTCGTAACGTTAAGGATGGCGTTGGCCTGCCTGATCTCCGGGGTCATCTCGTTCGGAAAAATGATCTCGTAACAGATCAGCGGATAGAATTTCAGGCCATCCGGCATGCTCAGCAATTCCCGTTTGGCGGCCGCTGAAAACCCTCCCGGCAGTTCGATGACATTTTCGATGCCGAGATAGCCGAGGATATGTTCGAAGGGGACGTATTCTCCGAAAGGAACCAGATGGGTCTTGTCGGAGGCCCCGATGATCTGACCTCGCCCATCGATGACGTAAATGGAGTTATAATAGCGCGGATCCACGCCGGGTCCCATATCTTCGATGCGGACGGCGCCGGTAATCAGGATCTGGTCGTCATCGAGCTGATCGGCGATGCGGGCGAGCGCGTCGCGATTGTCGGTGAGGATGAAGGGCACGGCCGTTTCCGGCCAGACGATGATGTCAGGCCGCTTGCCGCCATTGGCAGGCGGCTGCACGGAAAGTGCCAGGTGCCTGTCGAAGATGGCGGCACGATCGGCGGCGGTGTCCATCTTGGTTTCCTGGTCGATGGAAGGCTGGACGATACGCACGACAGGCGCCGTCTTGGCGCCCGCCAGCGGCGCCGCCGGCTGGCTCAGTGCATAATAGCCATAGCCGAAATGGGCTGAAACGATGAGAACGGCAAGCCCGAGCCCCGGCACCCGGCCCTGGCGCGTGCCGAGCAATGCCGGTGCCGCGAAGACGAAGACGGCAAGCACGGTGACCCCGAGCACCCCGATCACATGCGCCGATTGCATCATCAGCGGAATGGGCATGGCGCCATAGCCAATGGCATTCCAGGGAAAGCCGGTGAAAAGAAAGCTGCGCAGCCATTCTAGAATGCCGAAGCTGAAGGCAAGCGCGGCGATGCGTCCCATGCCATCGGACCACAGGATGCGGGCAAGCATGGTCGCAACGCCGTAGAAGACGGCCAGGAAGGCGGGAAGACCGAGGATCGCGAGCGGCAAGGCCCAGGCGAACTCGTCGGCATCGATCAGCAGCGCGTGGCCGAGCCACCAGAGGCCGGCGACAAAATAACCGAAGCCGAACAGCCAACCGGTGAAGAAAGCCGGCCATAGACGCCCGAGCAGACCGCTATCCGGGCCGGCGGCAACGCCATCCAGCAGCCAGACCAGCAGCGTGAAAGAAATGAACATCGCCGCGAAGAAGCCGAAGGGCGGCAGCGCCAGCACCCCGATGGCTCCAGCAAGGATTGCAAGCAACGCACGTTTGAAACCCCAGACGAGGATCACCTTGCCCGAAAGCCATTCCATGCGCCAGCTCCGTCCAATCGCGAATCAACTGGCGGCAGTCTTTCAAAAAAGCAGCGATTTGTCCCGCTGAAGCGCCATTTATTGGCTGGCGGCATTGCGTTCGGTTGGCATTTCCTCGGCGATCGCTTCGTGGGCCAGCAAGCCGCGTTCAGACGTTCCCGCTTCGCCCTCGAGCTTTGCTGGACGACGCCGGACGGCATGACGCTTGCGTGTGATGCGCACCCGCTTGATGCGGCGCGGATCGGCATCGAGAATATGAAACTCGAAACCCGGAAGCGCCTGCACCACCTCACCGCGCACGGGAATGCGTCCGAGCGCGGAGAAGATCAGGCCACCAAGCGTATCCACCTCGTCCACCTGCTCGGCGATATCGAAATCAGGGCCGATCGCAGCGGCGATCTCCTCCAGCTCGACACGGGCGTCGGCAACAAAGACGTCCTCGGAGACGCGCTTGAACATGACTTCTTCATCATCATGCTCGTCGTCGATATCGCCAACGACCATTTCGACGATGTCCTCATGCGAGGCCAGACCGTCCGTGCCGCCATATTCGTCGATGACGAGGGCCATCTGCGTGCGGTTGACCTGCATGCGGCGCAGCAGGTCGGAGGCGAGCATCGAGGGCGGCACGAAGAGGATCTTGCGGATGATGCCGGCCTCAGCCAGCGTCTTCTGCAGATCGACGCGCGAAAGATCGAAATTTGGCTTGGCGGACCGCACCGGCTTTTCGGCCGCAGGTGCTGCTGTTGCGGCGGCCGCCGTTTTAGCACTGCCACTGCGGCGCTTGTTGCGAGCCTGCTTGGCAACATAGGACAGCAGGTCGCGGATATGCACCATGCCACGCGGATCATCCAGCGTATCGGCATAGACGGGCATGCGTGAACGGCCGCTTTCCTCGAAGAGGATCATCAGCTCGCCGATGGTGATATTCTGGTCCACGGCCTCGATATCGGCGCGCGGCACCATGACATCCTCGACGCGCACCTCGCGGAAGCGCAGGATATTGTGCAGCATCGCCCGCTCGTCCGCGGAGAAGGCGTCGTCGCCGGCCGCGTTGGTCATCAGCGCGTCGGCAAGGTCCTCGCGCAACCGGGCGGAATCCTGTGCCGGGCGCAAAATGCGCGCGGCACGTGCCCAAAAGGAAGAATGGGATCGCTTGCCGTTGCTACTACTGCCTACCTCGTCGGAGGAGGCTGCATCGGCTCCGTCTTTGGCCTCGGGGGCCGATCTCGTCGTAAAGTCGCTCATTGTTCCTGGTCAGACAGGGTTCAGATCAAATGGGGTCTTGTCCCGCATAGGGATCAGATAGGCCAAGACTAGCCAAAATGCGAGTCTCCAGCCCCTCCATTCTTTCGGCTTCGCTATTATTCATATGGTCGTAGCCGAAGAGATGCAAGAAACCATGCACCATCAAATGCGTAAGATGGTCGTCAAAACTCTTTTCGAGTTCCACCGCCTCACGCTCCACCGTTTCCCTGGCGATGATGATATCGCCCAGCATCGGGCCGGGCATGCCGCCGGGTTCAAGCGGAAAAGCTGGAAAAGAAAGAACGTTCGTCGCCTTGTCCTGAGAGCGCCACTCCGCATTGATCTCGCGGATCGAGGCATCGTCGGTGAAAACCAGCGACAATTCGGGCGCCATTTTTGGAAATGGCTGCTTCTCGTTTTTCTTGAGATAATTTACAGCTTCGCCCAGCACGCGCTCGGCAAGCGACTGCAATATTTCTTCGGAAGGCCAATCGCCCTCCTCCACGCTGATCTGTATGTCGAGTTCGGCCATGAGCTTTCGGGCCGCAGATCAGATCTGCGGATCGCTTTCCTCTGCCTTTGCGGCATAGGTGGAATCATAGGCCCGGACGATGCGCGCCACCAGCGGATGGCGGACGACGTCCGTATCCTTGAAGCGGACGATGGTGATGCCCTCGACGCCGTTCAGCAGCTCTAGCGCCTCCACCAGGCCGGACTTGACGCCGCGCGGCAAGTCGATCTGGCTTGGGTCGCCCGTCACGATCATCCGCGAATTTTCGCCGAGACGCGTCAGGAACATTTTCATCTGCATGGATGTCGTGTTCTGCGCTTCGTCGAGGATGACGGCGGCATTGGCAAGCGTGCGGCCACGCATGAAAGCGAGCGGCGCGATCTCGATGACGCCTGCCGTTATGGCACGTTCGACCTTGTCGCCAGGCATCATGTCGTAAAGCGCGTCGTAGAGCGGGCGTAGATAGGGATCGACCTTTTCCTTCATGTCGCCGGGCAGGAAGCCGAGGCGCTCGCCGGCTTCGACGGCCGGGCGCGACAGGATGATCTTTTCCACCGCACCGCGCTCCAGGAGCTGGGCAGCATGCGCGACGGCGAGATAGGTCTTGCCGGTACCGGCAGGGCCGACGCCGAGGACGAGCTCGGAACGCTCCAGTGCCCGCATATAGGCATCCTGCGTCGGCGTGCGCGCAATGATCGTCTTCTTGCGCGTCGAAATCTGCGCCATCGTCAACTTGGCTTTTCTCTCCATGGTCGGCAGCGTCAATTGATCGTCGGCGGCAACCGCCATGCGGATTGCCCCTTCCACATCGGAACGCTCTACATTGCCGCCTTTTTGCAGCTTGTCATAGAGGTAATCGAGCGTGCGGCGCGCCTGATTGGTGGCCAGCACATCGCCTGTTATGACGACGGAATTGCCGCGAGCGCGCGCATCTATGCCGAGGCGCTCCTCCAGAAGCTTCAGATTCTGGTCGAACTGCCCGAAAAGTTCGCTGGCGAACCGATTGTTTTCGAACGTCAGGGTGAAGTGATTGGCGTCGCTCGCGATGCGGGGCTGGCGCGATGAAGAAGAAACCAATTCCTGTCCGTTCAAGCGGTGCGGCTCCTTTGGTCCGTCCGGAACCTAGAGCAATTCAGCGAAAAGGCTGTTGGTGCTGGTTCCGGTGATTCGTACGTTTATAATGTCACCGATTTGCGATGCTTTTGCATCAACATTCACAGATTGCAGCCAAGGGGAGCGTCCAATCAACTGGCCCGGCATCCGGCCCGGCTTTTCCAGAAGGATATCCACTGTTTTGCCGACGCAAGCCTCCGCAAACGCATGCTGCTGCCGCAGGAGCAACGCCTGCAATCGCTCCAGCCGCTCGGTCTTGACCTCTTCGGGCACCTGATCCTTCAGCTCCGCACCGGGCGTGCCCGGCCGCGTCGAATATTTGAACGAGAAGGCCTGTGCATAATTCACCTCCTCGATAAGCTTCAGTGTATCCTCAAAATCCTGGTCTGTCTCCCCCGGGAAGCCGACGATAAAGTCACCAGAAAGGGCGATATCCGGGCGTGCAGTACGGATCTTCTCGATAAGCGTCAGGTATTCAGCCGCCGTATGCCGTCGGTTCATTGCCTTCAGGATGCGATCCGAGCCGGCCTGAACCGGAAGATGCAGATAGGGCATCAGCG
This sequence comes from Rhizobium sp. BK098, assembly GCF_014193155.1. Taxonomy (NCBI): domain Bacteria; kingdom Pseudomonadati; phylum Pseudomonadota; class Alphaproteobacteria; order Hyphomicrobiales; family Rhizobiaceae; genus Rhizobium; species Rhizobium sp. BK098. The sequence continues at coordinate 206,417 of NZ_JACHYY010000006.1, forward strand.
TGCGCAGGTCGCGATGGGCACCGATCAGGCGATCATCCATGTCGCGCGGGTGGCTGGTCGTGTAGCGTAGGCGCGCGAGACCGGGGATTTGAGCGAGGCGATAGAGGAGATCGCCGAGGCTCCAGGCTTCGCCCTTCGGGCCGATGCCGTGCCATGCATTGACGTTCTGGCCGAGCAGCGTGATCTCGCGAACGCCGCCATCCACCAGCTTCTCGGCTTCCTCGACGATCTGGGAGACCGGGCGGGAGACTTCGGAGCCGCGCGTATAGGGCACGACGCAGAAGGTGCAGAACTTGTCGCAGCCTTCCTGCACCGTCAGGAAGGCAGTGACGCCGCGGGCGCGGATCTTCGCCTTCTCTGCGATCGGCAGGTGTTCGAACTTGTCCTCAATCGCATATTCCGTGTCGACGACGCGCTGGCCTTCCTTGGCGCGACGCAGCGCGTCCGGCAGGCGATGATAGGTCTGCGGACCGATGACGACATCGACGGCAGGCGCGCGACGCAGGATTTCCTCGCCCTCGGCCTGAGCAACGCAGCCGGTAACGCCAATCATCATCTCGCGGCCGTCGGCGGCTTTGCGCTTCTTCATTTCGCGCAGGCGGCCAAGCGCGGAATAGACCTTTTCGGCCGCCTTCTCACGGATATGGCAGGTATTCAAAAGGACGAGATCGGCCTCTTCCATGTCCTCGGTCGGCTCGTAGCCGTCACGGGCAAGCGCATCGCTCATCCGCGTGGAATCATAGACGTTCATCTGGCAGCCGTAGGTCTTGATGAAAACCTTGCGGCTGTTGGAGCCGTCGCGGGGGCCGAGCTGCAGAGTGTCGGTCGCCGGGGCGTCGAGGGTCAGGCTGTCCTTTGTCATGGGCCGCTATGTAGTGGCTTTTGCCTTCGGAGAAAATGGAAAAGTTGGAATCACCTGGAAATCAGGCGATCTCGCGCCCGAGCAGGCGGCTGGCAAGCATATTGCGGATCCGCTTGGCGATAGTGGCACTGACTTCCTTGCGATTGGTGCCGGCGCGATAATCCACCGCCTCGCCGAAACAGACGTCGACATCGATGGCACCGCACTGGATGATGCCCTTCAGGTGCGGCACAAGCTCGATATCACCGGGCCACGCCGTCAGCGGGCGATAGTAGCGGCCCATCGGCGTTCCATGGACGCGGGTATAGGCGACCGCGACCGGCTGGACATGCACGACGGCATCCGGCGTCTTCGGCAGGGCGGCAGCGGCAGCACCGAACAGCGAGGATTTGACTTCGAGCAGCCGATTGCCGTCCGAGGTCGTCCCCTCGGGAAACAGTACCATGATTTCGCCGTCTGCCATGCGGTCGGCGATCTCATTCACCTGCTCGCCGGTCTTGCGCTTCTGCTCGCGCTCGACGAAGACACTCTTCTGCCATTGTGCGAAAAGTCCGAAGATCGGCCAGTCCCGCACTTCGGACTTGGCGATGAAGGAGACGTCAGCAACCGCCGACAACACGAGAATATCGAGCCAGGACGAGTGGTTGGACGCCAGCATCAGAGGCCGGCTCGTCTCCATCTTGCCGACCACGTGGATGCGCACACCAAGCCAATAGCAGACGATGCGATGCCAGTAGCGCGGCAGATAGCGCCGAAGCTTCCAGTCAAAGCGCAGGCAGAGGATCTGCAGCGGCAGCATCACCGCGCTGACGACGCCAATGACCACGGCGGCACAGCCGATGCGCAGCCAGGTCATCAAATCGCGCGCTCCTGCATGAAAGCCTTCACGTCAACCTTCGTCCTTCTTCAGCGGGATGCCGTAAAGCTCCAGCCGGTGGTCGACGAGTTTGAAGCCATGTTCACGGGCAATGCGTTCCTGCAAAGCCTCGATCTCCGGCGAATGGAATTCGATTACCGCGCCGCTTTTCAGGTCGATCAGGTGATCGTGATGTTCCTCCGGCACGGTCTCGTAGCGGGAGCGGCCATCGCGAAAATCGTGTCGGGCAAGAAGGCCGGCATCCTCGAACAACTTTACCGTGCGATAGACCGTGGAAATCGAGATTTTCGCATCCACCTGCACGGAGCGTCGATAGAGCTCCTCGACATCCGGGTGATCGCCGGAGCTCTCGATGATGCGCGCAATGACCCGGCGCTGGTCCGTCATGCGCATGCCACGCTCGGCGCAAAGCTCCTCCAGGGATTTTACGGCATCATCCATCGATTGCTGTCTTCGGTCTGTTGGGACTGTGACAAGGGACTAGCGAAGAACGCGGCGCATGACAAGCGCCGTCGACCTCTGGCCGTTTTCGCCGACATAGTAAGCCTTGCGCTCACCGACCGTCTCGAAACCGAGCTTGCGATAAAGGCCGAGGGCCGGCTGATTGCTGCCGTCGACTTCGAGAAACATGGTTTCGCCACCGCGATTGCGGGTTTCACGCAAAGCCGCTTGCATGAGGCGCCAGCCAAGGCCGGAGCGTCCGAGTTTGGCGTTGACGGCGATCGTCAGGATTTCGCTCTCGCCCGCCACATGCCGAGCCAGCACGAAGCCTGGAAGCGCCTTTTTGAGGATGGCGTTGGTCTGGCGGGCGACGAAGCCGAAGGTGGTCTCCTGAGAAAGGAGACCCTGAAATTCAGTCTCGTCCCAAACCCGCTGGAACCGTTCGCCATGCAGGAGCGCCACTTCGGCGCAATCCTTCAGTTCCATCGGGACGATTTCGTATTCGGCTTTCAAGGTCAGATAAGATTCGAGCATGTCTATTGCCTGGCAACTGCGTATCCGGCCTGCGGTCTGGCATCGGGTCCGCGAAGATAAAGCGGCTTCGGCTTTTCGCCGGCAGGCTTGCCAGCGCCCAGCCGGGCGACGATGGCAATCGGAAATGCGTCTGGCCGCTCCGCAGGCGGCGCGTCGCTCAACCGGGCGACGGCCGTTCCAGTGACGATACCATCAAAGGCGCCGGCGATTGCCCGCGCTTCGTCGATCGTCACGGCCCGAGCCTCGTCCAGCGGGTTGCCATCGGCACCGAAGCTCTGGAGATAGATCTCCTCGCGCTTGGCATCGATGGCAGCCAGAACCGACTTGCCCGGATTCTGTGCTCTGGCGGTCGCGGCCATGACCTCGAGGGTCGTGATGCCGACTGCTGGAACATTGAGGGAAAGTGCAAATCCGCGTGCGGCTGCAACGCCGATGCGGATACCGGTGAAGGAACCGGGGCCGACGGTCACGACGACACGCTCGATCGCCGAAAGCGCTACGCCGGCTTTCGCCAGCGCTCCGTCGACAACGTGCATCAGATGCTCGGCATGCCCCCGTCCGATCGTTTCCGTGACCTCCCCCATCACAGAATCACTGCCGCTATCATACACAGCGGCAGCGCAATCCACACCTGCCGTGTCGAGCGCCAGTACGATCATGTCAAATTTTCCGAAAAGCCTGAATATTAAACGGCTTCGACTTCCTGAACTTCGGGCACGAAATGGCGCAGCAGGTTCTGCACGCCATGCTTCAGCGTCGCCGTCGAGGACGGGCAACCGGCGCAGGAACCCTTCATGTTGAGATAGACCTTGCCGTCACGGAAGCCGCGGAAGGTGATGTCGCCGCCATCCTGGGCAACGGCCGGACGAACACGCGTCTCCAGCAGCTCCTTGATGGTCAGCACGATCGATTCATCGCCTTCATCGAAGAATTCGCCGCCGGCATCCTGCACTTCGGAGAGAACCGACGCCGAGCCCATGACCGGCTTGCCGGACATGAAATGCTCCATGATCGAACCGAGAATGGCTGGCTTCAGATGTTGCCACTCTTGATTTTCCTTGGAAACGGAAATGAAGTCGTAGCCGAAGTAAACGCCGATGACGCCCGGGATTTCGAAAAGGCGGGCAGCCAGCGGCGAAGCTTCGGCTTCCTCGGCGCTACGGAACTCGGCCGTGCCGTTTTCCATCACCACCTTGCCCGGCAGGAACTTGAAGGTCGCGGGGTTCGGCGTCGCTTCGGTCTGAATGAACATCTTGATCTCCATGCGGCGGGCGAAAACCCTGTCCCGACTTTAGAATATTTCAAAAGAAAATAGGCCTTTTGGCCATTCTATTCAAGAGAATGTTTCTCAAGAAATGGCGTCGATCCATCAACTCAGAGCGTCGATTTCCTCGTTGCTCAGCGTGTCCGGAAGCACCGTCACCGGGATCGGAAAGGCAGCTGCGCGACCGGCGATCGACGACACCAGCGGGCCGGGACCTTCCTTGGCGGAACCGGCGGCAAGCACGAGAAGAGCGATATCCCGGTCATCCTCGATGACGGCATTGATCTGCTCGGCGGCAGCGCCCTCGCGGATGACGATTTCCGCATCGATGCCGATGTTTTCGCGCACGGCCTGCGCCGCCTTTGCGGTTGCTGCCTCGGCCTCCTCGCGCGCTTCAGCCCGCATGATCTCCTCGACCCCAAGCCATTGCTGGAAGTCGCCCTCGGGGATCACATAAAGCAGAACGAGGCCGCCATTGGAGTTCTTGGCGCGCCGGCCGGCATAATGGACGGCACGCTGGCATTCTGGGGTGCCGTCGATGACCGCCATGAACTTGCGGCGATGACCTTCGAGCCGTGAGAGACGTTTTGAAACCATGCGGCGATTCTGACACCCGAAGACGACGTTTTGCAAGCCCCCGATTCAGGCGGCGGCCTGCATGCCGATATCAATAGAGAAAGCCGATAATATCGCGAACCTGCTTCATGGTCACATCAGCGCGAGCGCGGGCGCGGGCGCCGCCATCGCGCAGCACGGCGTCGATATGGCCGGGATCGGCCATCAGGCGGCGCATTTCCGTCGTGACCGGCGAGAGCACATGTACGGCGAGATCGACCAGCGCCGGCTTGAAGACGGAGAACTGCTGGCCGCCGAATTCGGAGAGAACCTCCGCCTTCGACTTGTCGGCAAGGGCTGCGTAGATGCCCACCAGATTGTCGGCTTCCGGACGACCGGCGAGACCGGCGATTTCGCTCGGCAAGCCATCCGGATCTGTCTTGGCCTTGCGGATTTTCTTGGAGATGTTTTCCTCATCATCGAGCAGGTTGATGCGTGAGAGGTCCGAGGCGTCGGATTTCGACATCTTCTTCGTGCCGTCACGTAACGACATGACGCGCGGCGCCGGGCCATCGATCAGGGGCTCGACCATAGGAAAATAGGCATGCACCGGCTCGTCGCCGACTGATATGTCAATGCCGTAGCCCGTGCGGCGGATATGCTCCATGTAGTCCAGATTGAACTTCATGGCGATGTCGCGGGTCAGCTCCAGATGCTGCTTCTGGTCGTCGCCGACCGGAACATGAGTGGCGCGATAGAGCAGAATGTCGGCGGCCATCAGGCTCGGATAGGCATAAAGACCGAGCGAGGCCTGCTCGCGGTCCTTGCCGGCCTTGTCCTTGAACTGCGTCATGCGGTTCATCCAGCCGATACGGGCGACGCAGTTGAAGATCCAGGCAAGCTCGGCATGGCCGGGCACGGCCGACTGATTGAAGACGATATGCTTTTCCGGGTCGATGCCGGCGGCAAGGAAGGCCGCGGTGATCGAGCGCGTCTGGTTCGGCATGTCCTCATGCACGAGCTGAGCGGTCAGCGCATGCATGTCGACGACGCAATAGATGCAGTCGTTGTTGGCCTGCAGGGCCACGAACTTGCGGATCGCGCCAAGATAGTTACCGAGGTGGAGGTTGCCGGTCGGCTGAACGCCGGAGAATACGAGCGGCTTGAATTCGGTCATGTCGTCCTCAAAAGGCTTGTGGAGGGCCTGGGCGAGCTCACACTCGACCCCTGGTTTCGAGCGGCTTATGCACGCGGGATCGGCGGGGATCAAGAGGCCATGTGACAGAGTTTCACGAAGAATGCTGGATCAGGTCCCAGGTGTTGCCATAGGGATCGGCGAAGACGGCCACCGTGCCATAGACCTCATGGCGCGGCTCCTCCAGAAAACGCACGCCCTTTGCCTTCATCGCGGCATGATCGCGGGCGAAATCATCGGTCTTGAGAAAGAAGCCGACGCGGCCACCGGTCTGATTGCCGATCGCTGCGCGCTGGCTGTCGCTGGCGGCTTGAGCGAGCAATAGCGCGGCGCCCTCGGTGCCTTTCGGCCTGACGACAACCCAGCGCTTACCTTCCGGCTGCACCTCGTCAGCCAAGCACTCGAAGCCAAGGGCATCGCAATAGAAGGCTTTGGCACAGTCGTAATCATCGATGACGAGGGCGACGAGAAAGAGGGATTGGGGCATGGGGCTCCGCTTCTGGCAAAATCGTCCCCTCGCCCCGCTTGCGGGGAGAGGGCTAGGGTGAGGGTGAGGGTGAGGGGCCATATACAAACGTTCGGCTTGGGCAGACTATCTTGGCCAGCCACAAATATGGCGGTGCCTGCATATTTTATTTCGGCGGGAACATCGGTGAAAGCCCCTCATCCGACTTGCCGCCTTCTCCCCGCATTGCGGGGCGAAGGAGCCTTGTTATTCCCCGTTCACCGCCTTCGCATCCGACGCTGGCGCCGGGCGCTTGCGCTTCAAATTGCGGCGTACCATGCCCAAATCCACGCCGCCGATCAGGAAGGCGACAATGAAATAAACCGCCATCGCAATCAATATGAGCAGGCCCAGGACGCCGGTCTTGGTGAGCAGCGTCGCGCCGGACCCCAGAAGCGGCTCCCACCGATGAGACAAATATACGATGACGCCGCCCATGACGGCGGAGGAGACGAGCAGCATGACGGTGCGGCGCACCAGCGACCATTCCCAGACAAGATGCCCGCGGCGATAGAGCGTAACGAAGAGCTGTACAGCGTTCAGCCATCCGGCAACCGCCTCGGCGAGCGCAATGCCGCGTTCGGCCAGCACCGGGAAAAGCAGGATGGACAGCACCGAATTGACGGCGACGGCGACCGCCGTGTAGCGCATCGGCGATTTCGTATCTTCGCGGGCATAAAAGCCGGGCTGCAAGGCCTTGATCAGAACGAAAGCCGGAAGGCCCAGGCCGAAGATGGCAAGGATGGAGCCGACCAGCGTTGTATTGTTCGCGTTAAAGGCGCCGCGCTCGTAAAGCACGCGGATGATGTCGTCGGAGAGCAGCCATAGGGCGACAGCGGCCGGCAGCGTCAGGAACAGCACGAATTCGATCGAGCGGTTCTGGATATTGGCGGCTTCCTTGATATGGCCCGACTTCAGCGAACGCGCCAATTCCGGCAGAAGCACGATTCCGACCGCGACGCCGACGACGCCGAGCGGCAGCTGGTAGATGCGGTCTGCATATTGCAGGGCGGCGATCGCGCCTTCCTTGCCCGAGGCAATTGCCTGGCCGATCACCAGATTGATCTGAGTGACGCCGCCGGTGATGGCCGCTGGAATCGCAAGAAGCAGGAGCCGCTTGACATTGGGCGTGAAGCGCGGAAAGCGCAGGCCGATACTGATGCCCGCATGACGCACGCCGATATAGACGACGGCCAGCTGCAGTACGCCTGCCACCAGTACCGACCAGGACAGGTACCAGGCGGTGGTCAGCGGATCGGCACCGAAATAGATCGCGTAGAACAGCGCGCTGATCATCACCAGGTTGAGGAAGATCGGAGCGACGGCGGCGGCGAAGAAATGATGCAGCGAATTCAGCATGCCGCTCATCATCGCCGTCAGCGACATCGACATGAGATAGGGGAACATCACGGCCGCCAACCGGACCGTCAGGTCGAATTTCTCGGCATCGTCGGCAAAGCCGGGCGCGATGACCCAACGCACCAGGAGCGGCATGGCGAGTTCCATGACGATGGTGATCAGCAGCAGGACCGAGAAGAGAACGCCGAAGACTTCTTCCGAAAAGCGCTTGGCGCCCTCGATGCCGTGCGCCTCGATTTCCTTGGCAAAGAGCGGCACGAAGGCTGCATTGAAGGCACCTTCGGCAAACAGCCGGCGGAAGAGGTTCGGAAAGCGGAAGGCGGCGTAGAAGACGTCTGCCATCGGCCCCGTGCCGAGGGCGGCTGCCATCAAGGTTTCGCGGGCGAAGCCGAAGATGCGGCTGCCGAGCGTCGCGCCACCGACGGTGATGAATTTCTTGACTAGGCTCATGCGGCTGAACCGGCTTTCTTCTCGGTGTCTGACTTTTCGACGGCGACGCCGCGCGTGGCGGCGGGCGCGATGATGCCGGAGGGCATGCGCTCGCGCATTTCATCCTCCTCGCCGGCCATGACGGCTTTCAGACGGGCGGTGATATAGGCTCGCCTGTTCTCGTTGGAAATCTTCTGCCCCACCAGATCGGCCACATAGAAGGTATCGATGACCTTCTCGCCGAAAGTGGTGATGCGGGCAGACTGGATATCGAGCGACAGGTCCGAAAGAACGGCGGTGATTTCCGACAGCAGGCCGGGGCGGTCGAGGCATTCGACCTCGATGACCGTGAATTTGTTGGAGAGGCTATTGGTGATGATGACAGACGGTGGGATGACGAAAGCCTTGTTCTTGCGGCGGTTCTTCGTCCGCGTTGCGATGACCTCCGGCAGCCGTTTGCGGCCGGCCAGCACATCCTCGATCATCTTGCCGATGGTGGCGGCACGACGCAGTTCGTCGGCGTCGTCGGGAAATTCGCGGCTGACATGGATGGTGTCGAGCGCGCGGCCATCCGATGTCGTGAAGATCTGCGCGTCCGCGATGTTGGCTCCGGCCGCGGCACAGGCGCCGGCGATCACGGTCAAAAGACGCGGATGGTCGGGCGAGAGCACGGTGATCTCGGTGATGGCATGGAAGCTGTCGGTGCGTACCATCGTGGCGAGGACCTTGCCCGCCTTGTCGGATTCACGCATGAACTGCGTATGGCGGATCTGATCTTCCAGCGGCACGGACAGCAGATAGGGCTGATAGTGCAGCTTGACGTAGGCCTTGCGCTCCTTCTGGCTCCAATCGGCAAGTGCGTGTTCCAGCGCTTCGGCGGCAGCTTCGGCGCGTTCCTTGCGCGACACTTCGGAGAAACCGCCTGACAGCAGCAGCTCGGTTTCATAATAGAGCGTGCGCAGCAGCTGACCCTTCCAGCCGTTCCAGACGCCAGGGCCGACGGCGCGGATGTCGCAGACGGTCAGGATCAGCAGCATCTTCAGCCGGTCGAGCGACTGCACCCGGTCAGCGAAATCGATGATGGTCTTGCGGTCGGTCAAGTCGCGCGTCTGGGCGACCATCGACATGGTCAGATGCTCCGCGATCAGCCAAACCACCAGCTCCGTCTGCTTCGGTGAAAGGCCGAAGCGCGGGCAGAGCTTGCGTGCAACTGCGGCACCGGCTTCCGAATGGTCCTCCTCGCGGCCCTTGGCGATATCGTGCAACAGGACGGCGACATAGAGAGCATCGCGATCCTCGATATTGGGCATCAGCTTGTTGGTGAGCGGATGAATATCCTCAGCCTTGCCCTTGTCGATCTCCGACAGCACCTCGACGGCGCGGATCAGATGCTCGTCCACAGTATAGTGGTGATACATGTTGAACTGCATCATCGAGACGATCTTGCCGAATTCCGGAATGAAGCGGCCAAGCACGCCGGCCTCGTTCATGCGGCGCAGGATCAGCGCTGGATCGCGCTTCGAGGTAAGGATGGACAGGAAAAGCCGGTTCGCCTCCTCGTTTTCGCGCAGATCGTTGTCGATCAGGCTCAGCGAGCGGGTGACGCGCTTCAACGCATCCGGATGGAATTCGAGGCCGTTGATATCGGCAACGAAGAACAGCCGGATGAGACTGACCGGATCGCGCTTGAAGACATCGGGATTGGCAAGCGCGATGCGGCCGCGATCCTCGACGAACTCGACAGTGCCGGGGATCTTGCGCGAGCGGTTGGCAAAACGGCTGATGACGCCGGTGAGGCCCGGAGTGGCCTTCGCCTGCTGGTCTTCCAATGCGGCGCAGAGAATGCGGGTGAGATCACCGACATCCTTGGCGACAAGAAAATAGTGCTTCATGAAGCGCTCGACGGCCGAAAGGCCCGGGCGGGCGTTATAGTCGAGGGCTGCGGCGATATCGCGCTGGATATCGAAGGAAAGCCGCTCCTCCGCCTTACCGGTCAAGAAATGCATGTGGCAGCGCACGGCCCAGAGGAAGTCCTCGGCCTTCTCGAAGAGACGATATTCCTGCTTCGAGAGCACGCCGAGCTTCACCAGCTCGGCGGGATCTCGCACGTGATAATAATATTTCGAGATCCAGAACAGCGTGTGCAGGTCGCGCAGGCCACCCTTGCCTTCCTTGACGTTCGGCTCGACCAGATAGCGGGTGTCGCCGGCCTTGCGGTGGCGCTCGTCGCGTTCGGCGAGCTTGGCGGCGATGAATTCCGGGCCGGTATTGGTGACGATTTCCTTGTCGAAGCGCGCCTGCAGCTCGCGCTCCAGCGCGACATTGCCGCAGATATAGCGGGTTTCGAGGATGGCGGTGCGCACCGTCATGTCGGACTTGGCCTCTCGGATGCACTCCTCGACCGTGCGCGTGGCGTGGCCAACTTTGAAGCCCATGTCCCAAAGCATATAGAGAATGAATTCGACCGCCTTGTGCGTCTCGCTCGCCGGCTTTGGCTGGAAAAGGAAGAGAAGGTCGATATCGGAGCCCGGCGCCAGCGTATCGCGGCCATAACCGCCGACGGCGGTGACGGAGAAGGCGCCTGCCTGCTTCGGATAGACGTGGCGGACGGTGAAATCGTAGATGACGGTGATGATCTGGTCCTGCAGCCAGGAAATCCGGTGCGCGCAATTGAGCCCGCTGCCGTCGGCCATCAGCAATTGCCGTGCTTCTTCCCGTCCATCCTGGCTTGCCTTTTTCAACAGCGCCAGCAGCACGGAGCGCTCTTCATTCTTGTCCAGACCGCGTTTGGCGAGAGCCTCGCACTCCGCCTTCAGCGCGGATACATCGAGAATGGTCGAAAAATCGATATGATGCGTTTCCATGCTCTGCCGATCGGCTTTCTCTTCGCTGACCGCGGCCCGTTGCCGGCGCGCCTGTTTTTTCGTCTGCATGCGCTATAGCCTCTTTGACCCGCGATTAACACAGGCATTCTGGGCCTGGTCTTTCCATGATTTCTACCGGGCCAAAGTTGACGAAGCGTGACGGCAATCGACGCAGAAGCCGGCGGTTTTAGGGCCTTGCCGGCTCAAGCGCCCGTCTGAGCTCGTTCAAGCTATATAATATGTTTCGCGACTGGGCGCCGATCTGCGTCACCATTTCGCGCTCGCATTCCCAATAACCGGCCTTGGCGATCTTCGAGCAAATATCGGAGATGCGGCTGCAGGACAGCGTAATATCGAGCAGGCCGCGATCGGAGCCACAATCCGGGGGCTCTCCCTCGCCGCAAATCTTGCCGCGCGCGGCGATCGGAGAGAAGCGCTCACCCAGAATGCGGACTTCGGCGAGAAGAACTTCGAGATACATCATATTGCCCTTGGAATATCGCCTGTGGTCAGCTGCTTTTGGTAAGCGTTTTCTTCAGTTCATAGAGCACGTCAAGAGCGGCACGCGGCGTCAGATCGTCAAGATCCAGCGCTTTAAGCCTCTCCTCGACCTTGGACGGCTCGCGCCGGCCAACTGCCTCCTCCCGGCGGACGGCCACCTGGAAGAGAGGCAGATCATCGATGAGCTGGCTTGCCGGATTCTTGCGGTCGGCATCTTCCAGCCGCGTCAGGACATCGCGCGCACGCGCCACCACCGAGGCAGGAAGGCCGGCAAGACGCGCCACCTGAATGCCGTAGGAGCGATCGGCAGCCCCCGGCCCGACCTCGTGCAGGAAGATGACGTCGCCATCCCATTCCTTGACGCGCATGGTGGCATTGGAAAGCCGCCCCAGCTTCTCCGATAACACGGTGAGTTCATGGAAATGGGTGGCGAAGAGGCCGCGGCATCGATTGGCCTCGTGCAGATGCTCGACGGCTGCCCAGGCGATGGAAAGGCCATCGAAGGTGGCAGTGCCGCGACCGATCTCATCGAGAATAACAAGCGAGCGTTCCGTCGCCTGATTGAGGATTGCCGCCGTCTCGACCATCTCGACCATGAAGGTCGAGCGGCCGCGGGCCAGGTCGTCGGAAGCGCCGACCCGCGAGAACAGCCGATCGACGATGCCGATATGGGCGGAAGCGGCCGGCACGAAGGAGCCCATCTGCGCGAGAATGGCGATCAAAGCATTCTGACGCAGGAAGGTCGATTTACCGCCCATGTTGGGGCCGGTCAGAAGCCAGATGGCGCCATCCTTGCCGCCGGACTTCGGCGAGAGATCGCAATTGTTGGCGACGAACGGACCGCCGGCCTGACGGCGGAGCGCCTGCTCCACCACCGGATGGCGACCGCCCTCGATGGCGAACATGCGGCTGCCATCGACGATGGGTCGGCAATAGGCCTGCTCCTCGGCAAGGAGCGCAAGGCCGGCTGCAATATCGATCACCGACAGCGCGCGGGCGCCCGCCTTGATCGCCTCGGCAGCAGCCACCACGGCCGCGACCATACGGTCGAAGGCCTCGAGCTCGATCGCCAGTGCCTTGTCAGCGGCATTGGCGATGCGGCTTTCGAGATCGGCAAGTTCGGTCGTGGTGAAACGCATGGCATTCGCCATGGTCTGGCGATGGATGAAGCGCGCCTTGGCTTCGCTTGTATCCGTCATCGGACCAGCATTGCCGGCTGTGACCTCGATGAAATAGCCGAGCACATTGTTATGCTTGATCTTCAGCGACTTGATGCCGGTATCCTCGGCATATTGCAGCTGCAGGCCCGCTATGACGCGGCGCGACTGATCGCGGAGCGCCCGCACTTCGTCGAGCTCGGCATTCGCCCCTTCTCTCAAGAAACCGCCGTCGCGTTTCAGCAACGGCAGCTCGTCGGCAAGTGTCGCGGCGAGCATCGCTTCAAGGTCGGCGGGCAAGGCAGCGAGCCCGGTCAATGCAGCCTTCAGCTCTTCCGGCAGAAGTGCAGTTCCGAGCATGCGGGCAACGTCGGTTGCGGCTGCCAAGCCCTGACGGATCGCCCAGAGATCGCGGGGGCCGCCACGATCGAGTGCGAGGCGCGACAGGGCGCGCGGCATGTCAGGCACATGCTTCAATGCCGAATGCAGATCACTGCACAGCGACGGCTCCTCGGTCAGAAAGCCGATTGAATCCAGACGCTCATTGATGCGCTGAGGGTCGGTCAGCGGCGACATCAGCCGTTCGGCGAGGAGGCGTGCGCCGCCGCCGGTCACGGTGCGATCGATCGCTTTCAGGAGCGAGCCGTTGCGATCACCGGAGAGCGTGCGCACCAGCTCCAGATTGGCGCGGGTGGCGGGATCGATGAAGAGCGTGGAGGCGCCGCTTTCGCGCTCCGGCAACCCCAGCGGCGGCCGCTCGGCAAGCTGGGTCTTTTCGACATAGGCGATGGCGGCGGCAGCGGCGGCCAGTTCGGCCCGGCTAAAGGTGCCGAACCCATCGAGCGTCGACACGCCGAAGTAACGGGTGATTCGGCCCTCAGCGCTGGCGCTGTCGAACAGCACAGCCGGCTGCGGGACTGCCGTACGGCCAAGGATGTCGAAAACAGACTTCAATTCCGGATCGTGGAACATCGTATCCGGCAGGATCAGCTCTCTCGGATCGATGCGCAGGATATCGGCGAGCAGCCTTGACGCCTCCGTCTCGGCAAGGCGGAAGACACCAGTCGAAATATCGATCCAGGCGAGCGCCAGCTGCGGCTCGGCGCCACCGCGAATGCGGGTGAGCGCCATGAGATAGTTGGATTCGGAGGGCGAAAGCAGCTTTTCTTCGGTAATCGTGCCCGGCGTCACCAGGCGCACGACATCGCGCCGCACCACCGACTTACCGCCGCGCTTCTTTGCCTCAGCCGGATCTTCCACCTGCTCGCAGACGGCGACGCGGAAGCCAAGGGCGATCAGCTTTTGCAGATAATCATCGGCGGCGTGAACAGGCACGCCACACATTGGGATATCCTGTCCCATGTGCTGACCGCGCTTCGTCAGCGTGATCCCAAGCGCACGCGAGGCATCGACGGCGTCTTCGAAGAACAGCTCGTAGAAGTCGCCCATGCGGTAGAACAGAAGCGAACCGGGATTGTTCGCCTTGATCTCGATATATTGCTCCATCATCGGAGTAGCCGAGGCGCGGCTTTCCTCCGAGGCAAGCTCGGCGGCCGAGAAAGCATCGATGCTGGCGTTAATACGTTCGTTCACGGAGGTGCAGTTTTTCCAAAAAAATGAGGTGTCACCCTATCCGCGCGCCGCTATAGAAGACAACAGCTATCGGGCAAGAGGGACCGGTCGCCCACAGGAGGTTTGGAGGAACAATGGCTGAGAGCAAGAGCAAGTCGCGTCAGGGAACGGGGATCACCGATCAGGAAGCATTGGACTTCCACAGGAACGGCCGTCCCGGCAAGCTTGAGATCAACCCGACCAAGCCGATGGCGACCCAGCGCGATCTTTCGCTTGCCTATTCGCCCGGGGTCGCCGTCCCCGTGAAGGCGATCGCTGCCGATCCGGCCACCGCCTACGACTATACCACGCGCGGCAATATGGTCGCCGTCATCTCCAACGGAACGGCCATTCTCGGCCTCGGCAATCTCGGCGCGCTCGCGTCCAAGCCGGTGATGGAAGGCAAGTCGGTCCTCTTTAAACGCTTCGCCGACGTCGATTCGATCGATCTCGAGATCGATACCGAGAATGTCGACGAATTCATCAATTGCGTGCGCTATCTCGGCCCCTCCTTCGGCGGCATCAATCTGGAAGACATCAAGGCACCCGACTGCTTCATCATCGAGCAGCGCCTGCGCGAGCTCATGGATATCCCCGTGTTCCATGACGACCAGCACGGCACCGCCATCATCGCCGCCGCCGGCCTCATCAACGCACTGGAGCTGACGGGGCGCGACCTCAAGACCACCAAGCTCGTCTGCAACGGCGCGGGCGCTGCCGCCATCGCCTGCATCGAGCTGATCAAGTCGATGGGCTTCAATCCGGAGAACGTCACCCTTTGCGACACGAAGGGCGTGATCTATCAGGGCCGCAGCGAGGGTATGAACCAGTGGAAGTCGGCTCATGCGGTCAAGACCGACAAGCGCACGCTGGCGGAAGCGATGAAAGGCGCCGACGTCGTGTTCGGCCTGTCGCAGAAGGATGCCTTCTCCGAAGACATGATCCGCTCCATGGCCGACCGGCCGATCATCTTCGCCATGGCCAATCCCGATCCGGAAATCACGCCGGAGGAAGTCGCCCGCATCCGCGACGACGCCATCATGGCGACGGGGCGCTCGGACTATCCGAACCAGGTCAACAACGTCCTCGGCTTCCCCTATATCTTCCGCGGTGCGCTCGACGTGCGCGCCACCACTATCAATGACGAGATGAAGATCGCCGCCGTGAGAGCCTTGGCCAGTCTTGCGCGCGAAGACGTGCCCGATGATGTGGTCGCCGCCTATCAGGGCGCAAGGCCGCGCTTCGGCGCGCAATATATCATCCCCGTGCCCTTCGACCCGCGCCTTATCTCGGCAATCCCCGTAGCTGTCGCAAAAGCTGCGATCGAGAGCGGCGTAGCGCGCCGCGAAATAGCAGACATGGAAGCCTATGCACGCGAACTCTCGGCCCGGCGCGATCCGATCGCCTCGACGCTGGCGCAGCTCTACGAACGAGTGCGCCGACATCAGAAGCGCATCGTCTTTGCCGAAGCGGAAGAGGAGCAGGTCATGCGCGCCGCCCTCTCCTACGCCAATCAGGGGCTCGGCACGGCGATCCTTCTCGGCCGCGAAGATCTGATCCAGGCGACCGCCGAACGCGCCGGTATCGATCTCAACCGCCCCGGCCTCGAGATCGTCAATGCTCGCATCTCGAAGCGGGGCGATGCCTATATCGATTATCTCTATGCCCGGCTGCAGCGCCAGGGCTACCTGCATCGTGACGTGACCCGCCTGATCCATAACGACCGCAATCACTTTGCCGCCTGCATGGTCGCATTGGGCGATGCCGACGGCATGGTGACGGGCGTCACCCGCAACTATTCGACCGCGCTCGGCGACGTGCGCCGCTGCATCGACGCCAAGCCGGGCCACCGGGTCATCGGCATATCGATCGTGCTTGCGCGCGGCCGCACCGTCTTCGTCGCCGATACCGCCGTGCATGACATGCCGACCTCGGAAGAACTGGCCGATATCGCCGAGGAAGCTGCCGGCTTCGCACGGCGCATGGGCTATGAGCCGCGCGTCGCCATGCTCGCTTACTCCACCTTTGGACATCCCCCCGGCGAACGCTCCGAGCGGGTGCGCGAAGCGGTTGATATTCTCGACAAGCGCTACGTCAATTTTGAATTCGACGGCGAAATGGCCGCCGATGTGGCGCTGGACCGCAAGCTCATGGAAAGCCTCTATCCCTTCTCGCGGCTATCCGGACCGGCAAACGTGCTTGTCATGCCCGCTTTCCACTCTGCGGCGATCTCCACCAAGATGCTGCAGGAGCTCGGCGGCTCCACCGTCATCGGCCCGCTGCTCGTCGGCCTCGACAAGCCGGTGCAGATCACATCGATGGGGGCCAAGGATTCCGATATCGTCAATATGGCCGCTATCGCGGCCTATGGTGCGGGGTCGTAGACGCTACCTTATGAAATTGAGCCGGCGATCCAACAAAGGTGATGGGCTCCGGCGTCAATTCGGTGTAAAATGGCGAGATGAGTGAGGCCCAGGTCCTGTTCGGAGTGCTGCGCCATTCAGCGCAGCCTGACATTGTCGATGCTATCGAGCGGCTCGTCCTTGAGGCACCCGACCGCAAGCTTAACCGTGTGAATGCGCTCGCCTTCGCTGCCGACCATAGCTTCGATGAAGAGCAGACTATCAATGCCTTCCTGCATGCGTCGCGCCTTGGCCTGTTCGAGATGTCGTGGAATGTTCTTTGCCCCGGCTGCGGCGGGGTATTGGATGCCAATACTTCGCTGAAAACCGTGCAAAGCGACACCTACAACTGCACGCTTTGCGCCGCCGGCTACGAGCCGACGCTTGATGAGATGGTGGAAGTCACCTTCACCGTCAGTCCGCGCGTGCGCCACATAGAAGCGCACAATCCGCACGACCTGCCGCCCCTTGAATATTTCCGTCAGATCTATTGGGGCTCGGGTATCGACCTTCCCGACGAGGGATATGAAGAAAAAGTCGATCAATTCGTTCTGGAATCGCTCGAGCTGCCCCCCGGCGAGAAAGCGGTGATATCGCTTCAATTGCCGGCGGAATTCACCATCATCTTCGAGCCTGTCACGCATGCAGCGCAATTCCTCGATGTGAAGGGAGAGCCGACGAAGGAACGGCAGACCCTCTCAATCGTTTTCGATCGCATGCACCGGCACAGCGAAGCAATCGAATTGCGGCCCGGTCCCTTGCGCATCCAGATGGAGAACCACACGGACCTTCGCGTGCTGCCGTCGATCTGCGTGGCAAACGAGGCTCTGCACACGCTGCTTGGACAGCGCCGGCCATTTCTGACCGCCAAGCACCTGCTTTCCAACCAGACCTTCCGTGACATCTATCGCACGGATACGATCGACATCGATCAGCGGCTGAAGATCACCAGCCTCACCTTTCTGTTCACCGACCTGCGCGGTTCTACGGAATTATACGAAAGGGTAGGCGATCTCGCTGCCTTCGATCTGGTCAAGACCCATTTCGGCATCCTGCATGAGATCGTAGCGGCGGAGGCGGGTGCCGTCGTCAAGACGATCGGCGATGCGGTCATGGCGACGTTCCCGACGCCGGATCGGGCGCTCACTGCGGCGATGCGGATGCGCGAGGCTATGCTCAGCCTCAACAATGAGCGCGGTAACGATGACCTTCTCCTGAAAATCGGCATCCACGAGGGGCCGTGCATCGCCGTGAGCCTGAACGAACGGCAGGATTATTTCGGGCAGACGGTCAATATCGCATCCCGCGTCCAGCATCTCGCCACATCACGCGAAATCTTCGCCACCAGTTCGGTGCTCGATCATCCTCGCGCTGCCGAACTGATGACAAGACGCGGCCTCACGCCGCAATCGCATCATGTCGCGCTTCGCGGCATCACCGATGCGATCGATATTTTTGCGATCCCCTGAGACCTATCTTGAGATTTTTCAGCTTGCGAAGCGACCCGCATCCGCGCCGTAATAATTGACGTAGCGGTCCGAGATGCTGGCGATCGGCAGTACGATCAGCACATCGGTCGTGTTGAAGGCGTGGTCGACAACGGCGTTGGAACCGACCATGGCACCGAGGCGCAGATATCCCTTGATCAGCGGCGGCATCGCCATCAGCGCTTTCTTCGGATTGACGGCTTCGACCGGCATCAGGTCCATGGTCCGGGCGAGCGACGGCAGAGCACCGACGGCCCAGTCATCCTTGGCGACAACATTGTGATAGAGAAAGGACAAGGCGAGCGCGTGCTGTTCCGGCAGGACACCGGGGAAGGAGGCGCAACCGATCATCGCGCCCATGCCGTGCTTCAGCGCATAGGCCCAATTGCCTTGCCACAGCAATTCCACCGTGCGCTTGTTCCGGTATGCCGGCAACACGCAGGAACGGCCGAGTTCCATGAAACGCTTATCGGGATGACGGGCAAGCAGCGCGTCGATGTCGAATTCCGATGACGAATAGAAGCCGCCATTTGCCATGGCCACTTCCTGGCGCAGCAGGCGGTAGGTGCCGACGATCTGGTCCTCCGGATCGCCTTCGATCGAGCGATCCAGCACCAGAAGATGGTCGCAAATGGCGTCCCAGCTGTCGACGTCGCGTTGACGACGCATGGCGTCAGCCGGAAGTTGCGCGTTCATCTCCTCGACGAAAACGCGGTAGCGTACGGCCTGAGCGGCATCGATTTCGCGCGCCGTGCGGGCAAGGCGCGTTTCGAGATTTCCGATGCGTCCGAGCACATCGCTGGCAACCGGCTCAACCGTTGCCTTTGAAGACTGAACCATTTCGCCCTGAGCTTCGCGATTCAAGATTTCGATGGACATGGCGATTCTCCCCCTACGGGCCGATATAGCGCCATAAACCAAATTCGTGCGACAGGAAAGTGACACGCAGCCTTGCTAAATGCAAGAACCGTGCCCATTGCAATTTTTCGAATAGGCGCGCCGTCCCCAACTTAGCGGCGGCAAATGCCACAAGTTGAACCTTCTCGCCGCCCTCTATCGAACATTGATGAGCCGGCTTTCTTGTTCTTCACTCGAAGATCGAAAATAATTTTAGGCGCGTTCGAAAACCGATCGGGACAGGCCTTTCAGCACTGTCTTCAGCTTCTCTGGATCGACCGGCTTGACGATGACGGCATCGGCTCCGGCCAGAAGTGCCTGACGGCGGATCGAATCGCGGGTGTCTGCGGTCAGCACGACGATCGGCAGCGAAGGAAGGCCATGCCTGCGTTCATGGGCCCGCAACTGCGCAAGCACGGCCGCGCCCGTGCCGCCCGGCATGTTGAAATCCGTCACCAGCACCTCTGGCCGTGTTTCGGGCTTTTCGATGCGGGCTCGAAGGCCATCGAAATCCTCGACGAGGCGGACCCTGTGGCCAGCCTTGGAGAGCATGGCCCGGACCAGCATCGCATTGACCGGGTCATCCTCGCCCAGCAGGATATCGAGCGCACGATCGTCCTCCGCCTCCGGCGTCGTTATGCCGATCTCGGACACCGCCTCGATCAGTGCCTCACGCCTTTCCATGCCGCGCATACGGCCCCTCAGCACGTCTATCAGCGATTGTTCGCGCAGCGGACGGATGAGCCAGGCGTCGAAAAGGTCGAGCGGATGGGTGTTACGCTCTTCGGGATTGACCAGGAAGATCTTGCGCAGCCGGGGCACCGCAAGCGCATTTCCCTCGCTGAAATACCAGGGCGCCATGCGATGATCGACGATGAGATCCGTCCACACCCCGCCCTCGCCCATCGGGAAGGATGGCAGAAGATCGTCCATGTCGCCGGGACCGATTAACCGGCAGCGGCCGCCGAGCGTCTGTATGGTCCGCATGATGGCCGTACTTGCCGCGCCTTCGGGGGCAAGCAGCAGGATACGAGAGCCTCTGAGCATGGTATTGCGCCGGTCGTGTCCGTTCTCTCCGGCAACCAGGCGGACCGGGAAGGAGATGACGAACTCGCTGCCCTTGCCGCGCTCGCTCGCGACGCTGAGGCCGCCGCCAAATTCTCGCAGGATGCGGGCGGAGATGGCAAGGCCGAGACCAGTGCCGGCGCTTCTTTCCACCGTGGTGCCGGCTTGCTCGAACTCGCCGAAGACGCGGGCCTGCTCCTCCTCGGTCATACCGGGACCGCTGTCGCGCACCGATATCGTCAAATCCCGGCCATCGAGATCGACGCTGACAAGAACGCCACCGGTCTGGGTGAATTTCACCGCGTTGCCGATGACATTGAACAGGATCTGGCGCAACCGAGCAGGATCGAACTCCAAGTTCTCCGGAACATCGGCCGCAACGCTTGCAGCGATTTCTATGCCCTTTTCATGGGCGCGATGGGCGAGCATCTCGATGACGCCTTCCAGCAGCGGCCGCAAAGCCTCCTGCCGTGGATGCAACTGGAAGCGACCGACTTCGATCGTGGAGAAATCCAGGAGGTCCTCGACCAGCTGCACCAGCGCGTGACCCGATTGGCGAATGCCGGTGAGGTAATTTGCCTGCTCCAGGGTCAATGGCGTCTGGGCGAGCAGATGGTTCATGCCGAGAATGCCAGACAGCGGCGTGCGGATCTCATGGCTGACGGTGGCGAGCAGGCGGGATTTGGCGGCGCTGTTATACTCGGCCTTCAATCGGGCGTCTTCGCGCAGGCGCGCAACCTGCCGCTCCTCCGTCACGTCGCGCGCGATGCTCTGTATGCATAATTGCCCAGTCGTCGCATCGCGGAACATGACATCGTGCCAGGCAAAAATGCGCCGCCCCTCGGGCGTTGCGATTTCCGCATCCTGATGCTTCGCGCCGGTGACGGTACGGAATACGAGGCCGGTCTCTTCCAGCGTCAGGCCCTCCGGATGCGGCCTGCCGGTCAATCGGCTGAATGTGGCATTGGCATGCATAATCCGCCGGTCGATGCTGCGTGTGACGGTGATATCACCGAGCGCATCATGGACGGTGGCAAGGAGATTGGCGCTTTCCCTGTGCTCCCACAAGCGATCATGCTCGCTCTCGTTGGCATCGGCAGCGGCAATCTCAGGCTCGCCTGCAGCGCCTCGGGCTTTGACAATGCCGACGGCGGCAAGCGCAAGGGCCACAAGGCCAAACAGGCCCGCGAGCAGCAGCGGACCTCCGGTAAAGCCAATCACCAGAAAGGCTGCCCCAGCGACAAGACCCCCACCATTCAGCCAATGGCCCAGCAACGACCGGGCCTGCGCGAGCGGTGGCGATTGCTGCCCCGCCTCACGCGGTACTGTCGATTTTACAAGCGACGACTCGTCGGCGGCCGGCCCTTCGCTCGGTCCCGTTTGGTCCTGAACTGCCGCGGCGGCAAGCTTTTCCTGCAGATCTGCCAGAGTGCTCATGCCGTCTGGCTATCATGGGCAGTCTTCCCGATGCCTTCAGGGATTCGATAGAATTTTACGCTTTTGCCTTTTTCGGCATGAGAAGCTCGTCGAGAATGACGCAGCCTGCGCCGACGGTGATGAAGCTGTCGGCAAGATTGAAGACGGCGAAAGACCACGTCTGCGTATGAAAGAGGATGTAATCGATCACGTGGCCGTAGAGAAAGCGGTCGAGCAGATTGCCGAGAGCGCCGGCGATGATCAGGGCAAAGCCCGTATGCGCCAGCCAGCGGTGATCGGGCGTGCGTCGCCAGAGCCACAGCACGAAGGCGACGATGACGAGCCGCATCCCGACGATGAACCAGCCATCCATGCCCGACAGCATCGAGAAGGCCACGCCGAGATTATAGGTACGATAAAGGGCCAGCATCGGGATGACCGGAACCATTTCCTGTAAGGGAAGCCAGTTGTCGACCATGATCTTGATGGCCTGGTCGAGAACAACGGCAACCACGATAAAGATCAGGATTGGCAGGGGCCGCGAAAACAGGGCTGGCTTTGCAGTCGGCTGTTCGTGGATCTCGCTATCGGTCATCGGGTCTCGCTCAGGGTCAGGATATGGCGGCGGGCCTCGAACAGCATGACTGCCGTCGCGACCGCCAGATTGAGGCTATCGGCACGGCCGGCCTGCGGGATACGGGCGAGCGCATCGGCCTCTTTCGCCAGGGCATCCGGCAGGCCGGACTGCTCGTTGCCCATCAGGATGACGACGGGCTTCTTTTTGTAATCGATGGTGCGATAGTCCACCGCGCCAGCCAGATGGGTGGCGACCACGGAAACCTCAGCCTTCTTCTTCCAGGCCAAGAACTCTTCCGGTGTTGCCTTGACGACAGGAACGGCGAAGACCGAGCCCATGGTGGCGCGTACGGTTTCCAGCGAAAAGGGATCAGTCGTCTCACCGACGAGGATGACTCCGGAAGCGCCGGCCGCATCGGCGGTGCGGATGATCGTGCCGAGGTTGCCGGGATCGCGGACGCGGTCGAGCGCTACCCAGGTTTCGCCGGCCTTCGGCTTGACGTCCCGAAGCTGTTGCCAGCGCTGCTCGAAGACGCCGACTACCATCTGCGGATTGTCGCGGCGGGTGATCGAGCCGATGACCTTTTCGCTGACCTCCAGCACCAGCCCGCCGGCCGCTACCGTCTTGGCGGCCACCTGCTCGACGAGAGGCTTGCCCTTGGCGGCCTTGGCATAAACCAGCGTGCGGATCGTCCAGCCGAGTTCGAGCGCGTCGATGACGAGCTTCAGCCCTTCGGCCAGGAAGGCGCCGCTTTCCTCGCGGGACTTCTTGACCGTCAGCGCCTTGATGTCCTTGACGATCGGATTGGCAAGCGAGGTGACCTCCTTGACCTGTCCGACCTTGCGTGGGCCGTCATTGCGGAAATCCTGGTTCATTTCGGCACCCAGCGGCTGAAGAGAGAGGTGGAAAGCGCCCTGCCCGGCGTGCGGCCGTCAAGGCCGGCCTCGCGGATGACCAGCTCGCCGGATTCGACCACGCCGCCGGCGCCGCGCATGGTCTCGCGCATCAGCTCATGGATCGAGTAGAAGCTGGCGCGGATGGAATAGGCCGTCAGCACGAGGCCGAGCGCCTTCGGCGACAGGATTTCGCGGCAGATATCGAGCATCAGCGGCAGATGTTCGAATAGATGCCAGACCTCGCCGTTCGGGCCCCGGCCAAATTTCGGCGGGTCGGTGAGGATGATGTCGTATTTATTGCCGCGCCGCTCTTCGCGCAGGATGAACTTCATTGCATCCTCGCAGATCCAGCGGATCGGCAGCTTCTCCATCCGGCCCAAGGCCTGGTTTTCGCGCGCCCAGCCGATCGCCTTCTTGGAGGCGTCGACATGGGTCACTTCTGCGCCGGCAGCGGCTGCCACCAGGGAGGCGACGCCGGTATAGCCGAAAAGGTTCAGGACCTTGAGCGGCCTTTTCGCCGCCTCGACCTGCTCCTTCATCCAGGCCCAGTGCACGATCTGCTCCGGAAAGACCCCGACATGTCGGAAGGCGGTGAAGCGGCCGAGGAAATCGACGCCGAGCAATTGCAGCGGCCAGGTCTCGCCGAGCGCTTCGCGCGGAAAGCGCCAGCGGCCCATGCCGTCCTCATCGGTATCGCCGGTGAAGATCGCATCGGCATTGTCCCAGACATGCGCGGCGAGCGATGGCGGCCACAGCGCCTGTGCTTCCGGCCGAACGATGCGATACGGTCCATACTGCTCGAGCTTGAGGCCATTACCGCTGTCGATCAGGTGGAAATCGCCGGCACCGAGTGACTCGAGGATCACCGGCACGCGCTCCGTCGGCCGCTCGCCGGTTCGCGCAATCAGCGGACGTTCCGGCGCTGTGGAAGCGGTCGCCGCATCGCGCGGCTCGGTTACCCGTTCGCCATGACGGGGCGAAGGCTTGGCTGGCCTCGAAGCATGCGCGGGCTTTGCCGGCGGCTTGCCTGATATGTCGCGCCGGGGTTTTGCCCCGAGACCGCCCGCACTTTTCTGGCCGGGCCGGCTTTCCCTATGTTTCACCATACTTGTCTCAAAATTGATATGTGCGTGCAAATAGCATCTGGCAGCCACTTGGCAAAGCGCTTTCCGATCTGCGATGATCCATGCACAAAATGTCACATTGGGAGGATTGCGCATGGACATGACCGGCGAGGAGCGGATCGCGGCACCCAGGGACGCCGTATGGGCGGCACTGAACGATCCGGAGATCCTCAAGCGATGTATCCCGGGATGCCAGAGCCTGGAAATGATCTCGCCGACGGAACTGACCGCGACCGTAAAGCTGAAGATCGGCCCGGTTTCCGCCTCCTTCAACGGCGAGGTCAAGCTTTCCAACATCAACGCGCCGGAAAGCTACACGATATCAGGCGAAGGAAAGGGCGGAATTGCCGGTTTCGCCAAGGGCGGCGCAGACGTCGTGCTCAAGGAAGACGGCGACGAGACCATCCTGCAATACGAGGCGAAGGCGCAAGTCGGTGGCAAGATCGCCCAGCTCGGTTCGCGGTTGGTCGATTCCAGCGCCAAGAAGCTGGCACAGCAGTTTTTTTCCGATTTCACCGCGGCGATCAATGGCCAGTCCGGCGACTGATTGCCGAGCGCATATTTGGCGCCCATATAGTCGATCATGACATTGCAATCTCAGACATGGGCCATCCGGCCCGCACGCGAACAGGATATGCAGACGCTCGCGGAGATTTACCTCCAGGTCCGCCGCGAGACATTCCGCTGGGTCGACCCCGATCGCTTTACACTGGAAGACTTCGCCACTCACACGAATGGCGAGCGACTGTTCGTCTGCGAAGATGAGCATGGCACGGTCGCCGGCTTCGCCGCGATTTGGGAGCCGGACGACTTCATCCACATGCTCTATATCCTGCCGGCATTCCAGGGCCGTGGCGCGGGCAAGGCACTACTGGCCGCACTGCCGGATTGGCCGGGGCGCCGCTATCGGCTGAAATGCCTGGTCAAAAACATCCGCGCCATGGCGTTCTACAGGATGCTCGGCTTCGAGATCATCGGCGACGGCGCGTCGCCGGAAGGGGATTATAAAGAGATGCGGCTTGGCGATGCCGCTTCACTTTGACGGCAGCTGCCCGGCGATCTCTTCGACGCGCGTGCGATGCTTGTCGGCTTCAGCCTGCCAGCGTACTGCTTCTCGCGACTGGTTACGCGCGCGCTTGCGATGCTTTCCCTGATTGACCCAAGTGACTGCGGCACCGACGATCATGCCGAGGATCAGCGCCACAAACAACAGCACGAACAGGGGCGCATTCAACGACAGCACCTGATCCTCCGGCCGAAAAGGATTGAGCGCCAAAGTGACGGATTGCCTGTTTGCAACGCAGAATATGATGAGGATGATGCCGAGCGGCAGCAATATCAGCAGATTGACGATCTTCTTGGCCATTGCGCAGCTCCTTTATCCGCGGCCATGAGTGCCACGCACCCAAGCCACCTTCAGCCGCAGAATAGAAAAGAGGCGGCTGAATTCAAGTGCCACCGCGTCGCGGCACAATCATGTCCTACAACTATTTTCGTCGGCGCATTTGGGGAAACTCGGCCGGAATGGCCCGATCAGTTGTCGTCTTCCTCATCGTCGCCGGCGCCCGGATTCAGGCGCTCGCGCAATTCCTTGCCCGTCTTGAAGAAGGGAACCCATTTTTCCTCGACGAAGACGGTATCGCCGGTGCGTGGGTTGCGACCGGAGCGTGAAGGCCGGTTCTTGACGGAAAAGGCACCGAAGCCGCGAAGCTCAACTCGGTTTCCCGCTGCGAGCGCATCGGTGATCTCATCCAAGACAGCATTGACAATATTTTCGACGTCGCGGTGATAGAGATGCGGGTTGCGGGCGGCAACAATCTGCACCAGTTCCGACTTAATCACAGCTATCCCCTTAAATCATTGATTTATCAATTGGCTGCACCCTGCCAAACAGAAAGCAGGCCGTCAAGAAACAACTTATCGGTCATGATTTTCTGGAGGCTCTCTCCTTTGATAAAATCATCATAACCGAGGCGATTTAGCAACCAGGAAGCGGCACCCGGCCAAAAGAAGGACGAAGTTTTGTCTTCCGGCTTCCAATCGACGATCGGCAGGTCCTTCTTGACCTTGCGCGTTTCGAGATAGGCTAGGATTTCTTCCTCGCCGCCGAGCGTGTCGATCAGCTTGTTCTGCAGCGCCTGGC
Organism: Rhizobium sp. BK098; assembly: GCF_014193155.1. Lineage (NCBI taxonomy): Bacteria > Pseudomonadati > Pseudomonadota > Alphaproteobacteria > Hyphomicrobiales > Rhizobiaceae > Rhizobium > Rhizobium sp. BK098. The sequence goes on from NZ_JACHYY010000006.1 coordinate 232,578, forward strand.
GGCCGGTGAAGATGCTGCCGTCGGCAAGCTTCAGTACTTCGTCGCGCGGCAGTTTGCGGCGCTCGGCAACCAGATCCACGAACCAGGCGTAGCTGTCCATGACCATATTGCGGATCATGTTCTTAGCGTCTTCGCTGGCGGGATGGAAGGGCGACGGCTCGGCCTTCAGCGGCGCCGACTTGATCTCGTCGAGCGAAACGCCGACCTTGTCGAGCAGATCCTTGACCTGCGGGTACTGGAAGATGACGCCGATCGACCCGGTGATGGAGGTATCGCCCGCAACGATATCGTCGCCGGCCGTCGCGATCATGTAGCCAGCCGAGGCTGCGACGGTACGAATGTCCGACACAACCGGCTTCTTGGCGGCGACCGCGCGGATCGCCTTGAAGATACGCTCGCCACCATAGGTCGTTCCGCCCGTCGAGGAGATCGACACGATCAGCGCCTTGACCTGGTCATTGTCGCGGATCTTCTTCAGCCGCTCCAGAAGTTCCGGATCGTCCTGAATGAGCCCGGAAATCTTGACGCGGGCGATCTGCGGACCGCGCGCATCGGGCAAATCGGCAGAGACGAAGCGATAAAACGCAAAGCCCAATGCCACCAGGAGCAAAACGGCAACAATGCGCCAGAAACCGAGCTTGCGGCGCAATTGTCGCCGATCCGCGATTGCAGAACTATCCATCACGCCTTATTTCTCCCCGCAACAAATTGAAAGCGCTACAAACCGGATGTATGACACCTTGAAACGGGCACAATCCTCAGAGAAAAGCGTTTCCCGTTTTCGATGTCGTCGGCGGGACGTCGCTCTGTCGTTCATCAGATAGGACATCGCCCGACCTGATGAAACCGGCCGATGGCATATTTTTCTGCTAAAATTCGCCCATGGCAGGAAAAAATCCATATTGGCAAGCCAGTGCAATAATGCGAAACGATCCGATAGGCTTTTTGGCACAGCCTCGCATAGCGTGAATGCGGTTTTCCGGATCATAGAAGACGGACCAGTTGCATGCTCAATACGATCGAGCCCCCCGGCGAGGCAATGCGCTCGGTGCCGGAACGGAACGCGTATAAAGACGCGATTTTCCACTCTAACCGCGTGAAGCGGCTGAGAGTGCTATTGCCGCTTGCCGCCGTCGTGGTCTCGCTCCTGTTTATCGTCGTCTCGGTCATCCGTGCCTATCTGCCCGCCGACATCCGAATCGAGGGTGCTAAGATCGAGGATGGCAAGGTGGTCATGGAGCGCCCTGCCATATCCGGCCGCAACAAGGATGGCATCAGCTATTCGCTACTTGCCGAAAAAGCGCTGCAGGATATCAAGAACCCGAATATGATCACGCTCAAGACCATCAAGGCATCCATGCCGGTCAATACGGATGTGATCGCCCACGTCACGGCCCAAAGCGCAGATTTCGATCGCCAGGCCGATACACTGAAGCTTACCGAACCCTTCACCATCATTATGGACAACGGCCTGCACGCAGAATTCAAGACCGCCTTCCTGGACGTGAAGAAGGGAGACCTTTCTAGCCAGGATCAGGTCGCAATCAGCCGAGGCGGTATGTCGGTTGTTGCGCGTTCGCTCAAGATGACGGATAAGGGGAGCGTAATCGAATTCGACGGGCAGGTTCGGATGAACATCGAACCCGCCACTTCCCATAATTCAGATAGCCAACAGAAGCCGGGCGGTTCATGACAAAGTATTGGCCTAATTCAATTTTCAATTCCGGCTTGCGCAAGGCAGGCCTTCTCTGTGCCTTTGGCGCCGCAGCATTCTTCGCCGCCGCCGAGGCCGGCGCACAGTCGACGACCAGTTCGATGCCGGGCCTTGCCCTTTCCAAGGATCAGCCGATCCAGATCGAAAGCGACAAGCTTGAGATCCACGACCAGGAAAGCCAGGCCGTCTTCACCGGCAACGTCAAGGTCGTGCAGGGCACGACGACCATGCAGGCCGGCAAGATGACGGTCTTCTACAAGAAGAAGCAGGCGGGTGACGCCAAGCAGCCCGACAATCCGGTCGCGAAGGCCGCCAAGGAACAGAACCAGTCGCTGGTGTCTGGCGATGCCAACATCGACCACATTCTGGTCAACGACAAGGTCTACCTCGTTTCCGGAACGCAGACGGCAACGGCGGAGGACGGCTCCTTCGACATGACCAACCAGCTTGCCATCCTCAAGGGCAAGAAAGTGGTTCTGACTGACGGGCCGAACGTTTTCACCGGCTGCCAGCTTACCGTGCACATGGCGACAGGCGAAGCCCAGTTGGATTCCTGTGGCGGCCGCGTCCAGATCCAGCTCGACCCGAAGTCGCAGCAAGTGCAGCAACAACAAAAGAAAAACTGATACCGGTCCCCTCGTGACGACATCGACAACCTCCACCTTGCCCGGCGTGCCCGGGCCGTCTTCTGCGGCATCCGGCGCACCGGCCGCCGACAAAGCACGCTATAAAGGCACGCTGATCGCCCGCGGCCTCACCAAGACCTACGGCAGGCGTCGCGTCGTGAATGGCGTTTCGCTGGTGGTACGGCGTGGCGAGGCTGTTGGCCTGCTGGGGCCGAACGGCGCCGGCAAGACGACCTGTTTCTACATGATCACCGGGCTGGTGCCGGTCGATGAGGGCACGATCGAAATTGACGGCAACAACGTCACGTCAATGCCGATGTACCGCCGTGCGCGGCTCGGCGTCGGCTATCTGCCGCAGGAAGCCTCGATCTTCCGCGGCCTGACCGTGGAAGAAAACATCCGCGCCGTGCTCGAGGTCCATGAAAAGGACAAGACGAAGCGGGAGCGCAAGATCGACGAATTGCTGGAGGAATTCCACATTCGCAATCTGCGCACGGTGCCGGCGATCGCACTTTCGGGCGGCGAACGGCGCCGCCTCGAAATCGCCCGTGCGCTGGCGACCGACCCGACCTTCATGCTGCTCGACGAGCCTTTCGCCGGCGTCGACCCGATTTCGGTCGCGGATATCCAGAACCTTGTGCATCATCTGACTGCACGCGGAATCGGCGTGCTGATCACGGACCACAATGTTCGCGAAACGCTCGGCCTGATCGACCGTGCCTACATCATCCATGCGGGTGAGGTGCTGACCCATGGCAGGGCGAACGATATCGTCAGCAACCCTGAAGTACGCAAGCTGTATCTGGGTGACAATTTCAGCCTCTGATAGGCTGAAATGCCATCTTCCGATCCGCCAATATTAGCGGATGCTACCGCGCGCCGGAAATTTACTTCGGCTTCACAGTTCCGCTTGACCAAATCCAATAAAAAAGCAATTTTTGGGCCAGTTGGAATTTCGCGAGAATTTTAGTGATAAAAGACGCGGATTCCCGAGGAGTTCAAGGGGAGTCCCGCGTCCGCCATGGCATTATCGGCCAATCTTTTCCTGCGCCAAAGCCAGAGCCTGGTGATGACACCGCAACTGATGCAATCCATCCAGTTGCTGCAGATGACGCATTTCGAGCTCACCCAATTCATCGCGCAGGAAGTCGAGAAGAATCCGCTGCTGGAATTTGCGTCAAATGACGAGGATCTAGGCAGTACCAGCGACCGTGAGCCGAAGGACGAACGGTTTGAGACCATGGAGGAAACCCATGGCGAAGATGGCTCCGAACGCAATGCCGGCGACCTTGCGAGCGACTGGTATGAGAGTGACAATACCGGCAATGCCAACCGGCTGAGCGACGAGCTCGACACCAATTTCGGCGATATCTTTCCTGATGACGGTAGCCCGCAGCGCGCCGATGCGCCGGAGCTGCTCAGCCAATGGAAGTCCATGCCAGGGGGGGAAGCCGGTGAGAGCTATGACCTGGACGATTTCGTCGCCGGCCAGGTGTCGCTGCGCGATCATCTGAACGAACAGATCCCATTTTCGCTTCCCGCCATGGCCGATCGGCTGATTGCCCAGCATCTTGTCGACCAGCTCGACGACACCGGCTATCTGCACGCCGAGCTCAACGAAACGGCCGAACGGCTCGGCACCACGCTTGCCGATGTGGAACGGGTTCTGGACACCCTGCAGCAGCTCGATCCTCCCGGTGTCTTTGCCCGCTGCCTCAGCGAATGCCTGGCGATCCAGCTTCGGCAGAAGGATCGCTTCGATCCCGCCATGGAGCGGCTGATCGAAAACCTTGAACTGCTCGCGCGGCGCGATTTTGCGACGTTGAAGCGGGTCTGCGGTGTCGATGAGGAAGATCTGCTCGACATGATGACGGAAATCCGTCAGCTCAACCCCAAGCCGGGCAGCGGTTTCGAGACCGAGATATCGGAGGCGATCATGCCCGATATCGTCGTGCGTCCCTCTGCGGACGGGAGCTGGCTGGTGGAGCTCAATCCCGATGCGCTGCCGCGGGTCTTGGTGAGCCAGTCCTATTTCGCCTCCGTCACCAAGACCAGCCAGGACCACGCCTTCCTATCGGAATGCCTGCAGAACGCCAATTGGCTGACCCGCAGCCTGGACCAGCGCGCCAAGACGATCATGAAGGTGGCAAGCGAGATCGTGCGGCAACAGGACGCGTTCCTGCTGCATGGCGTCGACCATCTGCGGCCGCTCAACCTGAAAACTGTGGCGGACGCCATCAAGATGCATGAATCGACGGTCAGCCGCGTGACCTCGAACAAATACATGCTGACGCCGCGTGGTCTGTTCGAGCTCAAATATTTCTTCACGGTTTCGATCGGCGCCGTCGAAGGCGGCGACAGCCATTCCGCCGAAGCCGTACGTCACAAGATCCGTCTGCTGATCACGAACGAGAGCCCGGATGCGGTTCTGTCCGACGACGATATTGTCGATACGCTGAAGAAGGGCGGGATAGAGCTTGCTCGCCGCACGGTTGCAAAGTACCGGGAAGCCATGAACATCCCCTCCTCCGTGCAACGGCGCCGGGAGAAGCGGGCTCTGGCCAAAGTTTCCGGTTTCTGACGGGCGGCTACCCTCAACCACAGGCTGCCGAACTCCTAACAGTCCGTTAAGACGCAGTTGACTTTCCCATGCGGCAGGGCTAGAAGCCCGCCGCAATCGCTGCAGGACAGCACGACCATGAAACTTATCCCCACCATCCAAAAGGCGGTCGATATACGCAATTTGCCTTTGACTGCGTGAAGTGCTTGGATGAGCTTGAGGCTTGGCGTAAACTGATACGCGCAATAACCACTACAAGAAGGGAAACTCCATGAGTGTGCGTGTCTCCGGTAAACATATGGAAATTGGTGACTCCTTCCGCCAGCGGATAGAAGACCAGATCGGTATGGCCGTGACCAAATACTTCGACGGGGGGTATTCAGGTCAGGTAACTGTACACAAGTCCAGTTCGCGCTTCGCGGCCGATTGCAAGCTTCATCTCGATAGCGGCGTGGTATTGCATGCTGCAGGCGAAGCCATGGACCCGCAGCTTGCTTTCGATGCAGCATCCGAGCGCATCGAAAAGCGCCTGCGCCGTTACAAGCGCAAACTCAAGGACCATCAGGCCGGCAACCATGTGAACGGGCAGGCGGAAGTCGCCTATACGGTCATGGACGGCATTCCAGATGACGATGAGGAAATTCCTGCCGATTTCGCGCCAGCGATCGTCGCAGAAAGTACGAAGCAATTGAAGACCATGTCGGTGGCGACTGCCGTGATGGCACTCGACATGACCGACGAACCGCTGCTGCTCTTCCGCAGCCCCGGCAACGAGCACTTGAACATCGTCTACCGCCGTCAGGACGGCAACATTGGCTGGATCGACGCAGCCAATATCAAAGGCTGAGAATAGAAGATAAGCGGCGGCCGCGCATCATCGCAGCTGGCCGCCGCTTGCCCGTCATCGGTTCTCGGCGACACGAAGGATAAAGAGAATGGCATTGGCAGATTTGCTACAGCAAGATGCGATCATCCCCGCCTTGAAGGCAAATTCCAAAAAACAACTGCTTCAGGAGTTGGCCGCCAAAGCTTCCAAGCTGACCGGATTGCCCGAGCGCGAAATCTTCGACGTCGTACTGCAGCGCGAGCGCCTCGGTTCCACCGGCGTCGGCAACGGTATCGCCATTCCCCACGGCAAGCTTGCCAGCATCAAATCCATCGCCGGCATTTTCGCGCGCCTTGAAGCGCCTGTCGATTTCGAGGCGCTGGACGACCAGCCCGTCGATCTCGTCTTCCTGCTGCTCGCACCCGAAGGGGCCGGCGCAGACCACCTGAAGGCGCTCTCGCGCATCGCCCGCGTTCTGCGGGACCAGGATCTCGTCGCCAAGCTCCGCGCCACCGATTCCGCCTCCGCCATTTACGCGTTCCTCAACGAGGAGCAGGCATCCAACGCCGCCTGACGGCTTGGATCGCATCGGACCAAGGCAAAAATAAGAGCCGGACGATCAGAGATCGTCCGGCTCTTTCTTTTATTGGTGTGCCCGAAAGAGGATCAGGCGTCTTTTTCATCCAGCGGACTGTTGGCGCCCTGCTCGGCATTTTCGACAATCTTCGGGCCACCCTTGGCAACGCCGACCATGGCCGGGCGCAGAACGCGATCGCCAATGGCGAAACCTGCCTGCACGACCTGAACGACCGTGTTGTTCGGCACCTCGGGATTGGGCACTTCGAACATGGCCTGATGGAAATTGGGATCGAACTTCTGTCCGATCGGTTCGAGCTGGCGCACGCCGTGACGCTCGAGAGCCGACAACATCGAACGCTCGGTCATCTCGACGCCTTCGATCAGCGTCTTAAGGCCGGCATCGGCGCCGGCGCGTGCCTCAGCCGGGATGGCATCTAGCGTGCGGCGCAGATTGTCTGCCACCGAGAGCATGTCGCGGGCAAAGCTTGCCACGGAATAGGACTTTGCATCCTTCACATCGCGCTCGGTGCGGCGACGGAGGTTGTCCATCTCGGCAGCCAGGCGAAGATACCGATCGCGCAGTTCGCCGTTTTCGGCCTTCAGCAGCTCAACCGGATCTGGCTGGGACGGCTCGGCCGCATCTACGGTTTCCGCTGCATCCTGCGCGAAATCCGCTGACGTGTCAGCCGCCGTGGCGTCAGGTCCGGTTTTTGTTGTTTCGTCGGTCATGACGGTCTCCGAATTGCTTGGTCTTTGGATGTGCCCGATATCGAGGTTTGCTCGGAAAAAATCAAGGCTTTGTCGAGAAGAACAGCCAATTCACGGCTTTGCGATGACGGCAATACCTCTCCCTGCTCATTGCTGCCGCTTGTGACATCGGCTGTTCAGCCCTCCCTACCAGTGGTATTCTAAAATACATCTCAGCACAGCGAGGTGAGATCAATGTCTAATGGCAAATCCCTTTCAGGCAAGTGTTTCTGTGGCGCGGTGGAAATCGCAGTCGATGGCGAGCCAATGGCGATGGGCTACTGCCATTGCGACTCCTGTCGGGAATGGTCGGCGGGGCCGATCAACGCCTTCTCGCTCTGGCCGCCGGAAGCCGTGCACGTCACCAAAGGCGCGGACAAGATCGGCAGCTACCAGAAGACCGAGAAGAGCGTGCGCAAGTGGTGCACGGTCTGCGGCGGTCATCTTCTGACGGAACATCCGCCGTGGGGCGTGACCGATGTCTACGCGGCCGTCCTGCCCGAGCTCGATTTTCAGCCTGGCGTGCATGTCAACTACGAGACGACGGTGCTGCATCTGAAGGACGGGCTGCCGAAGCAGAAGGACTTGCCAGCCGAAATGGGCGGATCAGGAACCTTGCTTCCCGATTGACCTTAGCCGCTAGAGTGGTTCAGTTTTCCACGGAATCCACGAACCGCTCTATCTCTTTGTTGCCTCGCAATTCCGGACGGAAAACCGCTGCGCACTTTTCCTGGAATTGCTCTAGATCCTCTCCTCAGATTCCAGGTCGCGAAAGCCGCGAGATCAGCTGCGCAGTATAATCGACCATGGGCACGATGCGGGCGTAGTTCAGCCGCGTCGGGCCGATAACGCCGACGGCGCCGACGATGCGGTCATCATCATCGCGATAGGGCGCAACGATCAGCGAAGAGCCCGACAGCGAGAAGAGCTTGTTTTCCGAGCCGATGAAGATGCGCACGCCCGGTCCGCTTTCGGCGAGATTGAGGATCTCGATCAGGCTGTCCTTCTTCTCCAGATCGTCGAAAAGCAGGCGCAGACGATCCAGATCCTCCGCGCCGCCGATTTCGGCGAGTAGATTGGAATGACCTCGAACGATAAGCTGCGTCGGCTTGCCGTCGTCATCGCCGCCGGACCAGACGGCGATGCCGCGCTCGACCAGCTGATGGGAGAGACTATCCAGCTCCTGGCGCACGCTTTCCTTGAGAGTTTGCAGCTGCCGCCGCAATTCCGGCATGGTCTGGCCAGTCATATGGGCGTTGAGGAAATTGGCGGCTTCCGTCAGCTGCGACGATGTGGTGCCGGCCGGCAGCTCGATAATGCGGTTTTCCACCTGATCGTGCTCGCCGACGAGCACGGCGAGTGCCTTGGTCGGCTCCAGCCGGATGAATTCCACATGTTTGAGAACCGGATCGCTCTTGGAGGTGATGACGAGACCGGCGCCGCGCGAGATGCCCGACAGCACCCGGCTTGCCTCCGACATCATCGATTCCACCGGCTGGTCGCGATTGCTGCCGCGCACCTGCCGGTCGATATTGGCGCGGTCCTCGGCCGAGAGATCGCCGACCTGCATGAAAGCATCGACGAAGAAGCGCAGGCCCACCTGGGTCGGCAATCGCCCGGCGCTCACATGCGGCGAATAGATGAGCCCCAGCTCTTCCAGATCGCTCATGACATTGCGCACGGAAGCCGGCGACAGCGACATGGGCAAGAGGCGCGAGAGATTGCGCGAGCCCAATGGCTCGCCGTTCTCAAGATAGCCTTCGACGATGCGACGGAAGATTTCCTTGGAGCGTTCGTCCAGTGCAGCAATGACATCCGAGACCGACGATGTCGTGAATACCATTTCGCTGTCAGATCCATTCCGTTGAGCCTTGGGCAAAATATAATCATTCAGTTAGCAATGGCAAAAGGTAAAAATGCCGCCATGGCTGCCGAGCGGCTTTGCAGCCTGCTTTTCCTTTGCAAAAGCGACCTGTGGGTCGTAGAAGCGGTCAACGAACTTTCAGGAGAGTGGAATGCGGCCTTCAGGCAGAAAAACCGACCAGATGCGCAAGGTGTCGTTCGAGCGCAATTTTTCCAAGCATGCGGAAGGCTCCTGCCTGGTGAAATTCGGCGATACGCATGTGCTCTGCACGGCAAGCCTGGAGGACAAGACGCCGCCATGGCTGCGCAACAGCGGCAAGGGCTGGGTCACGGCCGAATACGGCATGCTGCCGCGCGCAACGGGCGAGCGCATGAAACGCGAAGCTGCCGCCGGCAAGCAGGGCGGCCGTACGCAGGAAATCCAGCGCCTCATCGGCCGATCGCTGCGCGCCGTCGTCGATCTCAAGGAACTCGGCGAGCGCCAGATCACCGTCGATTGCGACGTCATCCAGGCCGATGGCGGCACGCGCACGGCCTCGATCACCGGTGGCTGGATCGCGCTTTACGACTGCCTGAAGTGGATGGAAAGCCGCAACATGGTGAAGGTCGAGCGCGTGCTGAAGGATCACATCGCCGCCATCTCCTGCGGCATCTTCGCCGATCAGCCTGTCATCGATCTCGACTATCTTGAGGATTCCTCGGCCGAGACCGACGCCAATTTCGTCATGACGGGCAAGGGCGGCATCGTCGAGATCCAGGGAACGGCTGAGGGTGCCCCCTTCAGCGAAGAGGAATTCGCCACGCTGATGCATCTGGCCAAGAACGGCATTGCCGAACTGGTGGAGCTGCAGAAGCAGGCTATCGCCTGAGGATATTTTGAATGGCTGACCCGGCCCTCGGAGGCGTCCTTGAAACCGCGCTTTATGCGGACGATCTCGATGCAGCCGAGGCCTTTTATGGCGGCATACTCGGATTGCAAAAGATCTCGCGCGGCGGCAACCGTCACGTCTTCTATCGCTGCGGGCCGGGCGTGCTCCTGATCTTCAACAGCGAGGAAACGGTCAAGCCGCATGAGCCGGGTGCCTTGCCCGTGCCGCCGCATGGCACGAAGGGGCAGGGTCATGTCTGCTTCCGCGTCGATGGCAACGAGATCGGCGCCATGGCCGAGAGGCTGAAGGCAGCCGGTGTCGATATCGAAGCCGATTTTCACTGGCCGAATGGCGGCCGTTCGATCTATTTCCGCGATCCGGCCGGCAACAGCCTGGAATGCGCCGAACCCCGCATCTGGGGCCTATAACAGGACAGCACATGCGCAAGCTCGACACCAAGACCATTGTCGTCGCCAGCCACAATGCCGGCAAGATCCAGGAAATCCGCGATCTGATCGGCCCGCTCGGCTTTACCGCCAAGTCCGCCGCCGATTTGAACTTCATCGAACCGGACGAGACGGGCACGACTTTCGAGGAAAATGCGACGATCAAGGCGCTCGCCTCCGCCAACGCCTCCGGCCTGCCGGCACTCTCGGACGATTCCGGCCTGGTGATCGATGCGCTCGGCGGCGATCCCGGCGTCTACACCGCCAATTGGGCCGAAACGGCTGACGGCACGCGTGACTTCGCGATGGCCATGCGGAAGGTCGAAACCGCCCTGGAAAAGGCCGGCGCCATCGCGCCGGAGAGCCGCACGGCACGCTTCGTCAGCGTCCTTTGCCTCGCCTGGCCGGACGGGCATACCGAGCTTTTCCGCGGCGAAGTCGAAGGCACGGTCGTCTGGCCACCACGCGGCAGCCAAGGCTTCGGCTACGATCCGGTCTTCCAGCCAAAGGGCTACGAGACCACATTCGGCGAAATGAGCGCCGAACAGAAGCATGGCTGGAAGCCCGGCGACGAGCAGGCGCTCTCGCATCGCGCCCGCGCCTTCAAGATCTTTGTCGAAACCTGCCTGGAGGCGTAAGCTAACCCCGTGGAAGTCGTAGATACGCAGGATCTGATGCGCGGAGCGCAATTGCTGCCCGATACCGGCGAGCCCGGTTTCGGCGTCTACGTGCATTGGCCTTTCTGCGCAGCCAAGTGTCCCTATTGCGATTTCAACAGCCATGTCCGCCATCAGCCTGTCGATCAGGAGCGCTTCGCGGCCGCCTTTCTGAAGGAAATGGCGACGATGCGGACGATCAGCGGCCCGAAGACCGTGACCAGCGTCTTTCTCGGAGGCGGCACGCCGTCGCTGATGAAACCGGAAACGGTGGGCGCGATCCTTGATGCCATTGCCAGGATCTGGCATGTGCCTGACGGCATCGAGATCACCATGGAGGCCAATCCGTCGAGCGTCGAGGCAGAGCGCTTTCGAGGCTACCGCGCCGCCGGGGTCAATCGCGTATCGATGGGCGTGCAGGCGCTCAACGACCGCGACCTGAAATTCCTCGGCCGACTGCACAATGTCGAGGATGCGTTGAAGGCAATCAGACTGGCGCGCGAGATTTTTCCGCGCATGTCCTTCGACCTTATCTACGCCCGCCCGAACCAAACCGTCGAGGAATGGGAACGCGAGCTAAAAGAGGCGATCTCCTATGCGGTCGATCATCTCTCGCTCTATCAGCTGACGATCGAGGAAGGCACGCCGTTCTATGGCCTGCACAAGGCCGGCAAGCTGATCGTGCCCGATGGCGATCAATCGGCGCTGCTCTATGAGGCGACGCAGGAGATTACCGAGCGCGAGGGCATGCCGGCCTATGAGGTTTCCAATCACGCGCGTCCCGGCGCCGAAAGCCGGCACAATCTCACCTATTGGCGCTATGGCGACTATGCGGGGATCGGCCCCGGCGCCCATGGCCGCCTGACGCGTGGCCCGCAGAAGCTGGCGACGGCGACCGAGCGTAAGCCGGAGAGCTGGCTCGAGATGGTCGAGCGCGACGGCCACGGCATGATTGACCAGGAAATGCTTGGCTTCGACGAACAGGCCGACGAGTTGCTGCTGATGGGCCTGCGGCTGCGGGAGGGCGTCGATCTCGCTCGCTGGCAGCAGCTGTCCGGGCGCGATCCCGATCCGCAGCGCGAGGCGTTTTTACTGGAACACGGTTTCATAGAGCGGATCGGCAATTCCCGCCTGCGCTGCACGCCGGCGGGGATGCTGGTTCTCGACTCGGTCGTCGCAGATCTCGCCTGTTAACACCTCCCCTTGAGGGGGAGGTCGCCGCGAAGCGGCGGAGGGTGATCGCTGAAGGCACGATTGAGTCTTCAGTTCCAAACAGGAGCACCCCACCCCGGCACTTACGTGCCGACCCTCCCCCTCGAGGAGAGGGTGAATAGCCTTCCATCGATTGCCGCCAAACCCACCGCGATCAGCGCCATGCCGATAAAATGCTTCGACTGCAGGCTCTCGCCGAGAATGAGCGCGCCAAGCAGGATTGCGCTGACGGGAATGAGGAAGGTGACCAGCATCAGGTTGGTGGCGCCGGCCGTTGCCAGAATGCGGAAGAACAGCACATAGGCGATGGCGGTCGACAGGATTGCCAGGCCGGCGAGCGCCAGCCAGGTCTCGGTGGACGGTATTGCCAGCGTCCAGGGACGATCGACGAAGAGCGCGATTGGCAGAAGCATTATCGCCGATCCAGTCACCTGGCCGGCGGCGGGAATGATCGGCGCCAGCCCCATGCGGCGGAAACGGCGGCCGAATATGCCGGCCAGCGAGTAGCTGAAGGCGGCACCCAGCACAGCAAGCTGCGCCAGCACATTGGAGCCGAGGCTTGCAAGCACCGAAGGGCCGATCATCAGGGCGACGCCGGCAAAGCCGACGATGACGCCGATCAGGCGATTGCCGGTCATCTTCTCATCCTCGGTCAGGAAATGGGCGACGACGACAGCAAAGAGCGGCGTGGTGGCATTGAGGATGGATGCGAGGCCGCTGGCGATATGGGTCTGCCCCCATACGATCAGCAGGAAGGGAATGACATTGTTGAGGAAGCCCATGCCGAAGAAGGCGAGCCAGGTCTGGCGGTCTTTCGGCATGGCATGGCCGGTGGCGCGCACGATGACATGCAAGGCGATGGCGGCGAGCGCGACGCGCGCGGTAACGATAGTGAAGGGCGGCAGTTCGCGCACCAGAATGCCGTTGAAGAGGAAGGAGCCGCCCCACAGGATGGATAGCCCCACCAGCATGCTCCATTCGACCGCGCCCATGGATTTCTGTAGCATGAGACTATCTCCAGCATCAGCTGATTGAGTTTTGCTTATCAGTGGCCAATCGTGACAACATTGCCAACCACCGCTATTGCTGTAATAATCTCGCTATATAGGGGCTCTGACAAGCGAGTCTTTTTCAAATCATGATTTAGCTGAACTCAATCATCATGGATCAACTGCCATCCCTTTCGGCGCTGCGCGCCTTTGAAGCCTCCGCCCGGCATCTCAGTATGACACTGGCGGCAAATGAGCTGCATGTGACGCCGGGCGCCATCAGCCTGCAGATCCGCGACCTCGAAAGCACCCTCGGCGTGCGGCTTTTCGAGCGGAGAGCCCGGAGCCTGGCGCTGACGAGTGAAGGTGCCGAATATTTTGCGACGATGCGAACGGCATTCCGCCTCATCCGCGAGGCGACAGCGGCTCTTGCAATGCGCTCCAAGGATACGGTGCTGACCCTTACCTGCACAGCCGGCTTCGCCACGCACTGGCTGGTGCCGCGGCTGCGGCGCTTCGAGGAGGCCCATCCCGATATCGACCTGCGCATCAGCGCCTCCTATCGCATGATGGATTTCCAGCGGGATGGGATCGATCTTGCCATCCGTCACGGCCTCGGCGGCTATGAGGGACTGGCAAGCGAACGATTTCTCGATGACGAATATGTTCCGGTCTGTACGCCGGAAATGGCGGCTGCACTCGGCCCCTCCCCTGCGGTTAACGATCTCGCCACCCTGACGTTGATCCATGATGTCTACCGGCGTGACTGGGAGCTCTGGCTGAAGGCCGTCGGGGCAACGCGGGTAGATGCCATGCATGGGCCGGTCTTTACAGACGGCATGGGCGCATACCACGCCATGAAGGCTGGCCTTGGTATCGCCTTGATGCGCCGCTCCTTCGTGGAGCAGGAACTGGCTGACGGCACGCTTGTTGCGCCATTCCCGACGGGATTTGCAAGCGCGCTTGCCTATCACCTTGTCTATCAGCCCGGTGCGCTGGAAAGGCCGGCAATAGCGGCGCTGCGTGCCTGGCTATTTTCTGAGGTCTCACGCACGACGCCATCGGCATAGGCGTATTTCGCCCGCCTGATCGCCCAAAAGAAACGGCCGGCGATGAAGCCGGCCGTAGCTTGTGTGGTGAACGCCGATTCCCGGCCTATTCGTTGATGAGGCGCTTCAGCAGCTCAATCTCGTGCGACAGCTTGCTATCGCCGGAAATCAGCTCCTCGATCTTGCGCACGGCATGCAGAACCGTGGTGTGATCGCGACCACCGAAGCGGCGGCCGATTTCCGGGAAGGAACGCGGCGTCAGCGTCTTCGACAGATACATAGCGATCTGGCGCGGCTTAACGATGACGCGCGTGCGGCGGTTCGAAACCAGCTCCTGGCGCGACACGTTGTAGTGACGTGCGACGATACGCTGAATGTCCTCGATGCGGACGCGGCGCGGCTCGCCGGAGCCGACCAGATGCGCCAGTAGTTCGTCGACGCGCTCGACCGTCAGGTTCGGTTCGAAGGAGCGACGGAAGATAAGCTGGTTGAAGGCTCCTTCCAGTTCGCGGCCGCTGGCGGTCACGTTGCGCGCGACATGCGAGAGAAGCTCGGCCGGGATTTCCAGCGACGGATCGTCCTGGCGGGCAGCATCGAGACGGCGCTTGAGGATCTCAAGACGCATTTCATAGTCCGGCGCCTCGACTTCGATCGCCACACCGCCCTGCAGGCGCGAACGCACGCGCGGGTCGAGCGATTCCAGCTCCCAGGGAGCGCGGTCGGCAGCGACAACAACCTGCTTGGCGCTGTCGAGCAGCATGTTCAACAGATGGCAGAACTCGTGCTGGATCATCTTGCCCTGCAGGAACTGCATGTCGTCGATGATGAGGAGATCGATATTGCGCAGCGAATCCTTCAACGTCAGTGCGTCATTGTCGCGGATCGCGGTTGCGAAGCGCCACATGAAATATTCCGCCGTGAGGTAGACGACCCGCAGTCCGCGCGGGTTCTGAACCGCTGCATTGGCGATCGCCTGCAGCAGATGCGTCTTGCCGAGACCAACGGTCGCATGGACGAAGAGCGGATTGAAACGCACGGCGCCGGAGCCAGCTTCGGCGATAGTCTTCGCAGCGGCCAAGCTGACACGGTTCGAGCTGCCTTCGACGAATGTATCGAAGGTAAAGCGGGAATCGAGCGGAGAGCCGAACAGCGGCGAACCCGCCATTGCCGGCCGCGCAGCCGC
Organism: Rhizobium sp. BK098; assembly: GCF_014193155.1. Taxonomy (NCBI): domain Bacteria; kingdom Pseudomonadati; phylum Pseudomonadota; class Alphaproteobacteria; order Hyphomicrobiales; family Rhizobiaceae; genus Rhizobium; species Rhizobium sp. BK098. Next base: position 247,897 of record NZ_JACHYY010000006.1, read on the forward strand.
AGCCGCACTCACGGCCTGGGCAACAACCTGACCGGCCGGCTGGGCGACGGCGCGACGGATCGGCGCGACAGCCGCCTGGTCCGGCACCGCCGGCTGCTCATCGGTTGATGGCTTCGCGCCCTGCCGGGTTGCGGTGCGCACCAGAATTTCGACCTTGAGGATCTCGGCATCCTCAGCCTGGAACAGGCTGGTGATGAGATCGAGATAGCGATTGTTGATCCAGGACTTCAGAAATGTCGTCGGGACCGTGAGGCGAACGACGCTCTTCGATACCGAATGAAGCTTGAGCCGCGCAAACCAGCTGGCATAGACATCGGGTCCGACCTGAGCCTTCAAGCGCGCGCTGACGCGCTCGAACAAATTATTTCGCGCCACGTCGCCCTTTTCCCCCGCCGCTTCTAAGCAAACCGCACCGAACGCCTGCGCATTGTCCCCATTTTCCAACGCACCCGTCGCTCTCGTATGTATCTGCATATAGTGCCGCCTTCCAAAGTCTCTTTATAGGGCGGGAGCACATCACTGCCGCCCCTGGTTCTTCGCCATGGCATGACGATCGCGCTCGTTGTCCCAAGCTGCGCCGCATACCGGTTCATCAGCCACGCCCGGCCAGCGGGCTTTACAGGAACACTGTGGCGAAAACCGCTCTTTAAAGCAGCATTCGCCTCGGCGTCTGTAACCGGAGCATCAATCGGCCCTCGTATTCCGATTGACCACTCCAATGGCTGTCAATTTTTCTCCCCTCCCCGCAGCCGCGCCAATGATTTGGGCCGCAAAGGACAGACAAGCTTTCTCGTTCCGCAAGCGTCGCCGCTTCCGGTTCTTACTCGTCAACTGTTTGAAAAAACGGAACTGAACCGCTCCGTCACAAGAGACAAAACCACCTCCACCGCCATACGTAACGGTGTTTGCCGAAGCCGTTTAAGGTGAAATCCGCGCCCCTTGTTGAAATCCATTTAGGCAGGATCGAGGGCAGATATCAACGATGAATTTTACACAAAATTAAGAGGCGGCCATTGACTCAGGAGGCCATTTTTGACTGTCACAAGCCCTTCAAAAAAGAATCGCTGTTGAATCAAAGAGATTCCTGTCGAACGCGATTCCCACAGCTTTCAAAAGAAAAAAAATAAAATATCCCTTGACTCAGTTGTGAGCCGGCAATGCGTCATGCAGATCACCCAGCGCTGAGATATCCTGCCGTAAGCCATTGTTTTAAAATGTATATTTCTGTCACGTCACTGACATGATCGAGCAGTCAATTTTGGCAATACGGCATTTTTTTGGCTGAATCCAAAAAGCCCGGCGCGAGGGCCGGGCTTAATACTAACGATAGACTCGTTAACGAAAGATTATGCGGTCGGGGCCGAAAGGGCCTTCACACGCTTGGCAAGACGCGAAACCTTGCGGGAAGCGGTGTTGGCGTGAAGCACGCCCTTCTTTGCCGCGCGAGCCAGTTCCGGCTGAGCAGCAATGAAAGCTGTCTTTGCGCGATCCGCATCACCCGATGCGATAGCTTCTTCGACCTGGCGAACGAACGTGCGAACGCGCGAGCGACGAGCCTTGTTGACATCGGTGCGGCGGGCGATCTTACGGGTCGCTTTTTTCGCCGAGGTAGTATTGGCCATGTATGCCTCTCTTAGAATTCGAACAAAACTCCATCGTTGCGGCGTAGGCCCCATGGCCACTTCATCCAGCAATGCGGGAGCAATTGCGGAAAACCAGAGCGGCTTTCCAAACTGTGGCGGGCATATAACCGGAATGAGCCGCGGCGTCAACGCGGATTCTCGCCAAACCCGCGTAATTCCGGAATCTTGGTCCCTACCGGTTCTTGAAGGCTGGCTTGCGCTTCGCGACGAAGGCCGCCATGCCCTCCTTCTGATCCTCTGTGGCGAACAGGCTATGGAACAGGCGGCGTTCGAAGCGTAGTCCCTCCTCGAGCGTGGTTTCGAAGGCACGGTTGACCGCCTCCTTGGCCATCATCACGGCGGGACCGGAATAAGAAGCGATCTTGGCGGCGGCGGCCAGCGCCTCGTCGAGCAGCTTGTCTGCCGGTACGACGCGCGCCACAAGGCCGGAACGCTCCGCCTCTGCCGCATCCATCATCCGGCCCGTCAATATGAGGTCCATCGCCTTGGCCTTGCCGACCGCACGCGTGAGACGCTGCGAGCCGCCCATGCCAGGGATGACGCCGAGCGTGATTTCCGGCTGGCCGAATTTGGCGGTTTCCGAGGCGATGATGAAATCGCACATCATCGCCACTTCGCAGCCACCGCCGAGCGCAAAGCCGCTGACCGCCGCGATGACAGGCTTGCGGGCATTGGCAATCTCGGCCCAGCCGCTGAAAAAGTCATTCTTATAAGCGTCGACGAAATCGAGCGATTGCATTTCCTTGATGTCGGCGCCGGCAGCAAAGGCCTTTTCCGAACCGGTGAGCACGATCGCACCGATGGCATCGTCAAGATGAAGAGCGGCATAGGCTTGCTTCAGCTCGGAGAGGACCGTTGAGTTCAGCGCGTTCAGCGCCTGCGGCCGATTGATCCGGACGAGGCCGACAGCCCCATGTGTTTCGACAATGAGGGTTTCGTAAGCCACTTCTCTCTCCCTTTAAATCAGCTCTGGCCCTTCAATCAGCCTTGGCAGGAGGCGCAGTAGAAGGAAGAGCGCCCCGCCTGGACGATGCGACTGACCGTACCGCCGCAGCCGGGCGTACTGCAAGGCTGGCTTTCACGATCATAGACGGAAAAGGAATGCTGGAAATAGCCGAGCGAACCGTCCGTCTGGATATGATCGCGCAGCGACGAGCCGCCTGCGGCTATCGCATCGGCAATGACCTCGCGGATCGCCTCGACCAGCGCCAGCAGCGCTTCGGTCGGTTTGCCGGTATCCATCACCAGCGTGCCGGCGGCGCGCAACGGCGACAGGTGGGAGCGCCACAGCGCCTCGCACACATATATATTGCCGAGACCGGCGATGTTCTTCTGGTCCAGCAGCGCGCTCTTCAGCGGCTGCGCCTTACCGCCAAAGCGCTTAGCCAGATAATCCGCGCTCAGTTCATTGCCCGTGGGTTCCGGCCCGAGATCACGGAAGAAGGGATGGCTGGCCATCTCGGCCCGCCGGACGAGATCCATGAAACCGAAGCGGCGCGGGTCATTATAGATGACGCGCGCATCGCCGCTTGCACCCGCCAGATGGAAGAGGACGTGATCGTGCTTCTCGTCCTTGGAGCGGGGATGATGGAAGGTTCCCGGCGTCTCGGCCGCAGCACCTTCCTCCACCCGGAACGAGCCGGACATGCCGAGATGCGCGACGATCGTCTTGCCGTCGTCGAGATCGATCAGCAGGTATTTGGCCCGGCGCGACAGCGACGCGATGCCGCGGCCCGCAACGGCCTGCGCGAAATCGGCCGGGAAAGGAAAGCGCAAATCGTTGCGGCGCAGCTCCAACTCCTTCAGAACGGCACCCTCCATGGAAGGCGCAAGGCCCCGTCTGACGGTTTCGACCTCTGGTAATTCCGGCATGGCTATCCATCTTTATGTTTCAACCGCTTATGATCTGAGCTATAGCCCAAGGCATTGCGGCTGGTGATCTGGCTGATGAGATAGCGTGGCAAACGCGATTTCGCTATGGTCCGCCGCTTAATTGTGTAACGGAGTTGAGCCGATGGCAGACAGCCGCACCTCCGCCGATGGCGGCATGGAAACATCCTATGGCTTTCGCGAAGTAGCCGATGGCGAAAAGCAGGGCCTCGTCAACGAGGTGTTCCACAAGGTCGCCAAGCGCTATGACGTCATGAATGACGTCATGTCCATGGGCATGCATCGCGCCTGGAAAGACGCGATGATATCAGCGCTCAACCCGCGCAAGGAGCCTGGTTACAAGGTGCTCGACGTTGCCGGCGGCACGGGCGATATCGCCTTCCGCATCGTGGAAGCCTCGAACCGCCTGGCACATGCAACGGTGCTCGATATCAACGGCTCGATGCTGGCCGTCGGCGCCGAGCGTGCCGAGAAGAAGAAACTCTCCGACAACCTCACTTTCGTCGAAGCGAATGCCGAGGAACTGCCTTTCGAGCCGAACTCCTTCGACGCCTATACGATCGCTTTCGGTATCCGCAACGTGCCGCACATCGATGTTGCATTGAAGGAGGCCTATCGCGTCCTGAAGCGCGGCGGCCGGCTGCTCGTGCTCGAATTCTCCGAAGTCGATCTGCCGCTGCTCGACCGTGTCTACGACGCCTGGTCCTTCAATGCCATTCCGAAGTTCGGCAAGGCGATCACCGGCGATGCCGAGCCCTATCAATATCTGGTGGAATCAATCCGCAAGTTCCCGAACCAGCAGGACTTCGCGACGATGATTCGCGAGGCCGGCTTCTCGCGCGTGAGCTTCACCAACTACACCGGCGGCATCGCCGCGCTGCACTCCGGCTGGAAGCTCTGAAGCATGATGTCGAGCCACATGACGCGGCCGAAGGTTTCCGCTCGTCAGGACTTTGAGGTGCTATGAGTGCTTTCAGCGCATATTTCGGCCTTGTTCGGGTCGGCTGGGTGCTCGTGCGCGAAGGCGTGGTCATGGCGCTGCCATCGGAAGGGCTGCCCCCCTCCATCAGCCTCGCCAAGTCCTTCGTCAGCATCTTCGCCCGCCGGAAGGCGAAGAGCCAGGCGCGCAGCGACCGGCTTGCCCAAGCGGTCGAGCGGCTCGGCCCTTCCTATGTGAAGATCGGCCAGTTCCTGGCGACGCGCCCCGATGTCGTCGGCGTGGATATGGCGAACGACTTATCGCAGCTTCAGGACCGCATGGCCTTCTTCCCGCATGAAACGGCGACGGCAGCCATCGAGTCTTCGCTCGGCCGGCGGATCGACGATCTCTACGCCAGCTTTGACGCGCCGATCGCCGCCGCGTCGATAGCGCAGGTGCATCCGGCCGAAATCGAGACGGCAGAGGGCCGCAAGCGCGTTGCCGTCAAGGTGGTCCGGCCAGGCGTTCGTCAGCGCTTTTCTAACGATATCAAGGCGATGTATCTGGTTTCACGGCTGCAGGAGCGGTTCATGCCCTCCAGCCGGCGTCTTCGCCCGGTGGAAGTGACCAAGACGCTCGAGCAGACCACCAAGGTCGAGATGGATCTGCGGCTGGAAGCGGCCGCGCTCTCCGAGATCGCCGAAAACACCGAAAAGGATCCGGGCTTCCGCGTTCCGAAAGTCGACTGGGAACGCACCGGCCGCGACGTCATCACCATGGAGTGGATCGACGGCGTGAAGATGTCCGACGTCGAGGGGCTGAAGGCGGCCGGCCACGATCTCAACGCGCTCGCCGATACGCTGATCCAGTCCTTCCTGCGCCATACGCTGCGCGACGGCTTCTTCCACGCCGACATGCACCCCGGCAACCTTTTCGTCGATGCGGCGGGCATGATCGTCGCTGTCGACATGGGGATCGTCGGGCGATTAGGGAAGAAGGAACGCCGTTTCCTGGCCGAAATCCTCTACGGTTTCATCACCCGCGACTATATCCGGGTGGCCGAAGTGCATTTCGAAGCCGGCTATGTACCTGCGCATCACAATACGGAGAGTTTTGCGCAGGCCATTCGCGCGATCGGCGAGCCGATCCATGGCCAGCCGGCCGAAACCATCTCCATGGGCAAGCTTCTGACCTTGCTCTTCGAAGTAACGGAACTCTTCGACATGGAAACGCGGCCCGAGCTGGTGATGCTGCAGAAGACCATGGTCGTGGTCGAGGGCGTATCGCGCATGCTCAATCCACGCTTCAACATGTGGAAGGCCTCGGAACCGGTGGTCGGCGACTGGATTCGCACCAATCTCGGCCCGAAGCGGATCATGACAGATTTGAAGGACGGTTTGAAAGCGGCCGTGAAGCTTGCGGAGGCCGCGCCTGAGATTGCGGCGAAGACCGAGAAATTCCACCACGAACTGCTGCATATGAGCGAAAACGGCCTGCGATTTGATCCGCAGACCGCCGAAGCGATCGGCAAGGCCGAGGCCAAGCACAGCCGCTCCGGCCGCTTTGCGCTTTGGGTAATTGCGCTGACGCTTCTCTATATCGCCTGGCATCTGAGCTGATCGCCAAGCTTTCTGATGCTTCTTCCTCGCCTTGGCCCAAATAGCTCGGCCGGGGCGGGAAGCCATATGCGCGCGCAAACATAGAGTTGCGCAACGTACGCACTCGCCTCAAAATCAGTCTGTCTGGCACGGATCAAGGTGTTCGCCATTTGGGATATCCCATTGACGATAAGGCTCGCATAGCCTCGCAAAAAAGGAGAACAGCAGAGATGGAGCGTCAGAGAGCCGGTATCGAGCTCAGCGGACAACCCCTTGGGTTCAGCGATCTGGTGCGGATCGGAGCGGGGACTGTCCTGCCGTCGGCATCGGAAAGCGGCATGGCTCGCGTACGCTTGGCACGCGCCGTTCTCGAAAGCACCATTCAATCGGGGATGCCGGTCTACGGCTCTACGACCGGTGTCGGAGCCATGAAGGATGTCGAATGGTCTCCTGAAGATCTCGATGCCTTCAATCTCGGCCTCGTGCGCGCCCATCATTTCGGTACGGGCGCCCCCTTTTCCATGTCGGTCGTTCGCAATGCCATGGCGATCCGGGTCAATACCGCGTTGACCGGCAGGGTCGGTTGCTCGCAGGAGCTGATCGAAGCCTATCTGCAGCTGCTCAGCGCGGATGTCATTCCTGTCGTCAGGCGAACGGGTTCGATCGGCTGCGCGGATATCGGCCTGATGGGGCAGATTGGCGCTGTGCTGACCGGTGTTGGCGAGGCCGTCTATCGAGGGCGGCGCATGCAGGCTGCCGACGCTTTCAGCGCCGCCGGCATAGATCCTCTCAGGATGCTGCCGCGCGACAGCCTCGCCTCGCTCAGCGTCAATGCCGTCAGCTTCGCCGCCGCGGCGGAAACCACCCGCAATGCCGCCTCGTCGATTCGCGTACTGCTCGCGACCGGCATGATGGCCGCCGGCGCGCTCGGTGCTTCGCGCGATCCCTGGATTTCCGTGCGCCATGTCGGCACCGCCCGCGAGGCTCTGATCGGCGCATGGCTCTGCAATGCCTCGGAAGAATGGCCATGGCCGGTCGCGACCCATGTGCAGGACCCGCTGAGCCTGCGCATGATTGCCCAGGTCTTCGGCGCAGTCATCGAAAACCTTTTGACGGCAGGCCACAAGATTCTCGCCGCCACGGGCCGCTCGGACGATAATCCCGTCATCGTCGACGGCCGCGTCATGACCTCGGGCGGCTCCCTTCCGCTCGATGTCACCATTCTGCTTGAAGCCGCCGTCATCTGCATGGCGCATGCCGCCCGCAACGCATTCAACCGCTGCGTGCTGCTCGGCAACGGCCAGCGGCGCGGCTTGCCGGTCAATCTCGTGCCGGAAGGGAAGATCGCGACCGGCTTCGGCCCCATCATCAAGCTCGCCGGCGAGATCTTCTCACGTGTTCTGTCCATGTCTAATCCGGTCTCGGCCCAGTCGCTCGTCGTGGCGGCTGGGATGGAAGACGAGGCCGCCTTCCTGCCGCTGGTCATCGAACGTTTTGAACGGCAGATGCGCGCGCTGAAGCGCCTGGCGGCCCTGGAAGCCCTGCTCTCGGCCCAGGCGATGGACATTCTCGGCGACAAGCCGGAAGGCGTGGCACGCATGCTCTACGAGGTCGTGCGCAAGCATGCGGATTTCTATGTGGTCGACCGGCCGCTTTCGGCCGAGGTCGAGGCGATCGAGGAGGAACTGGCCTCCGAGGCCTTCGTCTCTGAACTGATCGCGCATAAGCCGATCATCGCCTATGATGACTTCTTCGCACTTGGCTCGCTGGAGCGGGTCGAAGAGCGGCTTTATCGCGACACGATTGCCATCTGAAGCAACGACGAGCGGAGGGAACGCACATGGCCGATTTCGATCTTGTTCTGCAGGGCACCGTGGTTCTGCCCGAGCGTATCGTGGAAGCCGGCTATGTCGCCGTGCGCGACGGCAAAATCGCCGAGGTCGGCATTGGCGTGCCGCCGGCAGCGCGTGAGCGGCACCTGCTCGGCAAGGCGCTGATCCTGCCTGGCGCGATCGATGCGCAGGTCCATTCCCTTTCCCAGAAGGACCAGGAGGATTTCATCTGGTCGACGCGCTCTGCAGCGGCCGGCGGCGTCACCACCATCGTCGACATGCCCTATGACGAAGGCAATCTCGTCTGCTCGGCAGCGGCAGTGAAGAAGAAGATCGACCACGCCGCGCCGCAATCGCGCGTCGATTTCGCCCTTTACGGCACGGTCGATCCGGAAGAAGGCCCCGCGCGCATCGCCGAAATGGTTGAGGCTGGCGTTGCCGCCTTCAAATTCTCCACCTTCGGGACCGATCCGAAGCGTTTTCCGCGCATTCCGCCTGCCCTGCTCGATGCCTGCTTTGCCGCGATCGCCCCAACGGGCCTGACCGCCGGCGTCCACAACGAGGACGACGAAGCGGTGCGCACCTACATGGAGCAGGTCAAGGCAAGCGGCGTCACCGACTATCGCGCCCACGGCCTGTCGCGCCCGCCGATCACCGAGCTGCTTGCCATGCACACGATCTTCGAGACCGGCGCGGATACCGGTTGCCCGGCGCATGTCGTGCATTGCTCGCTCGGCCGCGGCTACGACATCGCCCGCGCCTATCGCCGCGACGGCTTTGAAGCGACGGTCGAGTGCTGCATCCATTACCTGACGCTCGACGAGGAAAACGATGTGCGGCGCCTCGGCGGCAAGGCGAAAATTAATCCGCCGATCCGCCCGCGTGCCGAAGTGGAAACCTTGTGGCGCAAGGTGGCGGAAGGCAATGTCTGGCTCGTCTCGACCGACCATGTCAGCTGGTCGGAAAACCGCAAGACCGATCCGGACATGCTGGCGAATGCGTCCGGCGTGCCGGGACTGGAGGTCATGGTGCCGCTCTTCGTCAAGGGTGCTCTGGAACGCGGCGTGCCGCTCACCTGGGCTGCGAAACTGATGGCGGAGAACCCGGCTAAGCATTTTCGCCTCGATCATATCAAGGGCGCGCTGACGCCGGGCAAGGATGCCGATATCGTCGTGCTGGATCCGCGCGAAATGGTTTACGACGCGGCGGCAAGCGGCAACAACGTCGTCGGCTGGAGCCCCTATAACGGCATTCGCCTACCCTGGACTGTGTCCGCCGCCTACCTTAGAGGCAAGCAGATCACCGAGGGGCAGAAGGTGCTGGCCGAACCCGGCTTCGGCAACTTCGTCCGTCCCTTGCCTCGCCAAATTCTTGCCGGAGATGCAGCCTGATGACCGAAACCAAGCGCCACAACCTGCCCGTAAACGCTGATCGTATCGCTGAGGATATCGATGCTCTGGCAAGGATCACCGATCCGGGCCATCCCTGGACGCGCCGCGCCTTCTCCCCGCTCTTTCTGGAAGGACGTGCCTATATCGAGGCGCGCATGAAGGCGGCAGGGCTTGAGACCCGCATCGACTCTGCCGGCAATCTGATCGGCCGGCGCGCAGGCACGAAACCCGGCCTCGGCACAATCCTTGTCGGCTCACATTCCGACACCGTTCCCGATGGCGGCCGCTTCGACGGCATCGCCGGCACGATTGCCGCGCTGGAAGTCGCGCGCTCCTTGAAGGATCGCGGCATCGAGCTGGACCATGATCTGGAGATTGTCGATTTCCTCGCAGAGGAGGTCAGCATCTTCGGTGTTTCCTGTATCGGCAGCCGCGGCATGACCGGGCAGATCCCCGCGGCATGGCTTTCCCGCGTGAGCGGCGACCGCACACTTTCGCAGGGCATCGCCGAGGTGGGCGGCGACCCCGCCGTGCTGCTCTCACAGAAGCGTCCTGATCTCGCCGGTTTCCTGGAGCTGCATATCGAGCAGGGTCCGGTGCTGGAAGCGGAGAACAAGGATATCGGCATCGTCACCGCGATCGCCGGCATCACCCGCATCGAAATCACCGTGGAAGGCCGCGCCGACCATGCCGGCACGACGCCGATGGATCGCCGCGCCGACGCGCTGGTGGCAGCTTCGCAGCTCGTACTCGACATCAGGAGCCGCGCCGCCGAGCAGGCAAAGACGCCGGGCCATTTCGCCGCGACCGTGGGCGAATTCCGCATCGAGCCGAATGCCGCCAATGTCGTGCCCTCGAAGGTCGTGCTGCTGATCGATGGCCGCGCCGAAATCCGCAGCGACATGGAGGATTTCCTGGCCTGGATCGACGGTGAGGTGAAGACCATCGCCGCCGACTATGGCGTCACGATCAACCCACCGGTGCGCGTCTCCGACAACTTGCCGACGCCGGGCGCTCCGGCGCTGCTCGAAACGCTCGAGCGCGCCTGCGAGACTGTCGGCGCCAAGCATCGGCGCATGGCCTCAGGCGCCGGCCACGACACAGCCTGGATCGCCAAGGTCGCGCCTGCCGCCATGATCTTCGTGCCCTGCAAGGAAGGCCGCAGCCATTGCGCCGAGGAATGGGCCGAGAATGACGATATCGCCATGGGTGCTGCCGTTCTTTTCGAAGCGGTGCGCGACATGGACAAGAACCTCAAACCGAACCGGGAGTAGCCGATGGGACGCGTACTCGTTGCCAAGGATGTGGAAGCGGCCGTCAAGGGTGGCTCCGTTTATGCCGCAGGCGGTGGCGGCTGGGCAGATCACGGCCGCATGCTCGGCTATGCGGCCGTCAATGTCGGCAAGCCGGAGTTGGTGTGGATCGAGGAATTGAACGACAATGACTGGATCGCCACGGCGGCTGCCATCGGCGCGCCGGCCTCCACGACCCCCTGGGAAATGCAGGGCATCGACTACGTGAAAGCCGTGCAGCTCCTGCAGGACGAGCTTGGAGAGAAGCTTTCCGGCCTGATCATCGGCCAGAACGGGCGGTCCTCGACGCTGAACGGCTGGCTGCCGTCGGCGATCCTCGGAACGAAGGTGGTGGACGCGGTCGGCGACATCCGCGCCCATCCGACGGGCGACATGGGCTCGATCGGCATGGCGGGTTCGCCCGAGCAGATGATCCAGACCGCCGTCGGCGGCAACCGCGCCGAGAACCGCTATATCGAGCTCGTCGTGAAGGGTGCGACGGCGAAGATTTCGCCGATCCTGCGCGCCGCATCCGACCAGTCCGGCGGCTTCATCGCGTCCTGCCGCAACCCCTTGCGCGCCTCTTACGTCCGCACGCATGCGGCGCTCGGCGGCATCTCCATGGCGCTTTCGCTCGGCGAAGCGATCATCGAGGCGGAAAAGAAGGGCGGCAGCGCCGTCATAGACGCCATCTGCAAGACGACCGGCGGCCATATCCTGGCGGAAGGTACGATCACCAAGAAAGACGTCGTCTACATGAAGGAAGCCTTCGATATCGGCACCATCACGGTCGGCTCCGGCGAGAAGGCTGTCATCATGCATGTGATGAACGAATACATGGCGGTCGAAGATGCCGGCGGCAAACGGCGCGCGACCTTCCCTTCCGTCATCACCACGCTGTCGCCGGAAGGCGAGCCTTTGAGCGTCGGCCAGCTGCACGAGGGCATGAACGTCTTCATCCTGCATGTGCCGATGGATATCATTCCGCTGTCTGCCAGCGTACTCGACCCCACGGTCTATCCCTCCGTCGAGAAGGCGATGGGGATCGAGATCGCCAAATACGCCCTGGCCGGCAAGAAAGGCTGAAAAGCACAGGAGGCTTGAATGGCCCGTGATGCCGGTCTCGAGGAATTGCTGAGAGAAGAGCTCGGGGAACGCCCCGAGCTCAGCGAGAAGGCGATGTTCGGCGGCTGGGCCTTTCTGCTCAACGGTCACCTGCTGTGCGGCGCCCGTGACGACGGGATGCTGATACGCCTTGGCAAAGGCAACGATGCCTGGGCGCTCGAGCAGCCTGACGTCAAACCCATGCTGTCGCGCGGTCGGGAAATGCAAGGATGGGTGCGCGCCGGGCCGGAGGCCTATGGCAACGACATGCTGCGCAAGCGGCTGCTCCTGGCCGCGCTGAATTTTGTCGAAGGCTTGCCGCCGAAATGAATGAGTATTGAAGAGCACTCCTCTTCTCCCCAGCCGGGAGAAGATGTCCGCAGGACAGATGAGGGGGTGAGCGACGAAGGAGCGAACGTCTGAGCGGTAAGCAAAGACGGTATCTGCCGAGCCGCCCCCTCATCCGACCCTTCGGGCCACCTGCTCCCCGAGGGGGAGAAGGGGAGGCATCAAACAAGAGGGAAATCCATGCCGAAAGCCAATCCACGTCACCCGAAATTCCCCATTCCGGGCGGCCCGGATCTGCGTGCCAAAGGCTGGCGGCAGGAGGCCCTGCTGCGCCTGCTCGAAAACGTGCTCTCGGTCGGCGAAGATCCGGACAATCTCGTCGTCTACGCCGCCCTCGGCAAGGCTGCCCGCAATTGGGCAGCGCACAAGGGCATCGTGAAGGCGCTCACCGAAATGGATGAGAACCAGACCCTCCTTATCCAATCCGGCAAACCGATCGGCCTCATCCGCACGCACGACAAGGCGCCGCTCGTCATCATGGCGAACTGCAACATCGTCGGGCAATGGGCGAAGGCGGAAGTCTTCTACGAACTGCAGCGCAAGGGCCTGATCTGCTGGGGTGGTCTGACGGCCGGCGCCTGGCAATATATCGGCAGCCAGGGCGTAATTCAGGGCACCTACGAAATCTTCATGCGCATCGCCGAGCGTCGCTTCGGCGGCGATCTCTTCGGCCGTTTCGTGCTGACGGCGGGTCTCGGCGGCATGGGCGGCGCGCAGCCGCTCGCCGGCCGCATGGCGGGTGCCGCCATCCTCTGCGTCGATATCGATGCCGAGCGCGCCAGGAAGCGCCAGGAAATCGGCTACCTGCAGGAAATCGCACCCGACCTCGATTCCGCGCTGGCGATGATCGATGCGGCAGTCAAGGAAAAGCGAGCGCTTTCCGTCGGCCTCGTCGGCAATGCGGCCGAGATTTATCCCGAGATCGCCCGGCGCGGCATCGTGCCCGATATCGTCACGGACCAGACCTCGGCCCACGATCTCGTCTATGGCTACGTGCCGAAGGGCATGAGCCTCGCCCAAGTCAAAGACCTGCGCGATGACGGCCAGGGCCAGCTCATGGCGGCAAGCCGCGCCTCGATCGTTGAACATGTGAAGGCCATGCTGGACTTCCAGAAAAAGGGTTCCGAAGTCTTCGACAACGGCAACCTGATCCGCACTCAGGCGAAGGAAGGTGGCGTTGCGAACGCCTTTGATATCCCGATCTTTACCGAAGCTTATCTCAGGCCACTCTTCTGCCGCGCTATCGGCCCGTTCCGCTGGATGGCGCTATCAGGCGAGGAAAGCGATATTGCCCGCATCGACGATCTGCTGCTGGAAATGTTCCCGGACAACAAGATCATCACCAACTGGATCAAGCTTGCCCGCCAGCACGTGCCCTTCGAAGGTCTGCCGGCCCGCATCGCGTGGCTCGGCCATGGCGAGCGCACGGCGCTGGCCCGCCGCGTCAACGAGCTCGTTGCAAGCGGCGAGCTGAAGGGGCCGATCGCTTTCTCGCGCGACCATCTCGATGCCGGCGCCATGGCGCATCCGAACATCATGACCGAAGGCATGAAGGACGGCTCCGACGCCATCGCCGACTGGCCGCTGATCGACGCCATGATGCTCTGCTCGTCCATGGCCGATCTCGTCGTCGTCCATTCCGGCGGCGGCGGCTATGCCGGCTATATGACCAGCTGCGGCGTCACCGTGGTTGCCGACGGCACGGATGCCGCCGACGAGCGGCTCGACCATGCTCTGACCAACGATACAGCGCTTGGCGTCATGCGCTATGCGGATGCGGGCTATGAGGAAGCGCTGGACGAAGTTGCGAAAAAGGATGTGCCCTATATCCGTTTGGGATAAGCGCGTCTGTTCTTGGCGAGATTGAAGGACTATGGTCCCCGGCAACTTCAGATGAATTGAGAATTGCCCGTGATCCCCTGGACCTTGCTCGACACTGCGAAAATCCCCGGCGGCGGCGAGCTGCGACTGAAGCAGCGCGGCCAGGAATTTTCTATCATGCTCGGCACCAACGAGCTGATGAACAGTCGCCTAAGCGGCTCCGAGCGCGCGCTTGCGACGCTTTCCTGCGAGAAGATCAAGGACCGGAAGGCGCCACACATACTGATCGGCGGCCTCGGCATGGGCTTTACCTTGCGTGCGGCGCTTGGCGAACTGGGTGCGGACGCGAAGGTTACGGTTGCCGAGCTTGTTCCGGCAGTCGTTTCATGGGCGCGCGGGCCGATGGCAACAGTCTTCGACGGCTGCCTCGACGACCCGCGTGTTGCCATTCATGAGGGCGACGTGCGTCCGCTCATCCGCGCAAGCAAGGCGACATACGATGCTATCCTGCTCGATGTCGACAACGGCCCGGATGGCATCACATCGGAAGCCAATGACGGGCTCTATGATTATCCCGGCCTGAAGGCGGCGCGCGATGCACTGCGTCCCGGCGGCGTACTCGCGGTCTGGTCGTCGGGACCTGACGAGCGCTTTACGAGGCGGCTGCGCGACAGCGGCTTTACCGCCGAAGTGATCAACACACGCGCCAACGGCAAGACAGGCGCGCGTCACGTGATCTGGCTGGCCACCAGAGGCTAAGCCCTCGCGCTAGAGATAACGTGTTTCTTCCGGCGCCCGATCGAAGCGGTCGTCGCGGCCATCGAAATAGCCGACAGGAAGCGAGGCGAGCTCTTTATCGGTGGCATCATCCAGGCAGCTAATGCTGATCGCATAGAACTTGCCGCCGAGGGCTGGATTTTCACCCCAGTTGAAGGAGCTGATGCCGCATGTCTTACAGAAGAGGTGATGTAGCGTCCGCGGGCCGAATTGATATTCGCCGATGCTGTCTTCGCCCGAGGTCAGGCGGAAATCGGCTGGCGTGGCGACAGCCAGCCAATTGCGCTTCTTCTTGCAGATCGAGCAATTGCATTTGAAGGTGCCGCCCCGCAGATCGAGATCGGCTTCGTAGCTCACAGCGCCGCAATGGCAGCTTCCATGATAGGTCTTCTTCATCACTCTCATCCTTCCCTTGAGGTGGCTTCTGCGTAAGCGACGTATTTATCGAGGGCTTGCTCCCATCCGCCGGTCTGCAATCTAAGCTCGGTATCGTCGGGCAGCTCGACCTTGCGGAAGACGAGACGCGTCTTCTCGCCAAGTTCTTGAAACTCTACGGTCACCTGCATCGGATGTTCGGGCCTACCCTCCTGGTTTTCCCAGGCGAAAGTAAAGACGAGACGCTCGGGCGGGACGATCTCCAGATAGCGGCCATGGCTCCAATATTCCTTGCCTTCCGGCGTAAGAATGCAGTGCCGCCAAGCGCCGCCTTCCTTGAGATCGATGGAGACGGACGGCGCCGTCATGTTTTGCGGTCCCCACCAGCGCATCAGATGTTCCGGCTCCGTCCAGAGGCGAAATAACAGGGCGCGCGGCGCTGCAATATCGCGGGTCAGCACGATCTCGCGCGGCGGGCGCATGCTGCCGCCCTCAGTTGCTGGGGTCATTCTTTCCTCCCCTTTTGCAATAGTGCCGCGTAAGCTTCCAGGCGATCGAGATTGTCGTTCCAGAACTGACGGTAATTCTCCAGCCAGTCATCCACCTGCCGGAGCGGCTTCGGCTCCAGCCGGCAAGGCCGCCATTGCGCCTCCCTCCCCTTCGAGATCAGGCCGGCTTTTTCCAGCACCTTCAGATGCTTGGAGACTGCGACCAGCGACATATCGAAAGGTTCGGCCAGTTCGGAAACGGACGCCTCGCCACTCGCCAACCGTGCCAAGATCGCCCGGCGGGTCGGATCTGCCAGGGCCGAGAGGGTCATGCTCAACGTATCCATGTGACTTTCTAAACCGGTCAGTTAATTAACTTATAGGTTTAATATAGGCTGCAAGCGAGTGATGTCAAGCAGCACCTGCAGCGTGCGATCTCAGGAAACGATGTTGGAAACTTCGATCAGGTTCTGGTCCGGATCGCGGAAATAGACCGAGAGAATGGGGCCGGTCGCACCGGTTCGGCGAACCGGTCCTTCCGTGATCGCAACACCCTCGGCCTTCAGGTGAGCGATGATGTCATCGAGCGGCGTGGTGCTGATGAAGCAGAGATCGGCCGAACCCGGTGTCGGGCGGTCAGCCTTGGGCTCAAACTCATGTCCGGCGCGATGCAGGTTGATCTTCTGATTGCCGAAGGTCAGAGCCTTGCGGCCCTCCCCGAAAGTTTCGACACCCATACCGAGGACACGGGTATAGAAATCGCAACTCTCCTCGATGCTCGCAACCGTGAGCACCAGATGATCGAGATGGTCGATACGGATCATGGTGGCCTCCTGGGCTCAGCGACGCGCCAGCCTGGCAACGGCAAGAGCGCTGGCGAGACAGAGTGCCAGCATGACCAGGATGAAGGCAACCACGGCATTCCAGCCATCGGCAAGCCAGAAATAGCCGCCGACCGAGCCGGCAATGCTGGAGCCGAGATAATAGGCGAGCAGGTAGAGCGAGGAGGCGTGCCCCTTGAAGCCATCGGCCAGCCGTCCCACCAGCGCACTGGCGACGGAATGGGCCATGAAGAAGCCAATCGTCACCAGCACGATGCCGAGAATGATCAGCGGCAAGGAGCTTGAAAGCGTCACCGCCGCACCGAGCGCGGCGATCAGAACGCCAATCGGCAGCACGATGAAATGGCCGATGCGATCGCCGAGGAGGCCTGCAGCCCACGAGGCGACGATGCCGAAGAGATAGGCGGTGAAGATCAATCCAAGCTCGGTCTGGTTGAGATCATAGGGATCGGCGACGAGACGGAAGCCGGCATAGTTATAGACCGTTACGAAGGAGCCCATGACGAGAAAGCCAATGGCAAAGAGCAGCGGCAGCGCCGCATTGCCAAAATGACCGCTCCAGGCCTTCACATGGAAGCCGGCATCGAAGCCCTTTCGCGCGGTAAAATTGCGCGACGGCGGCAGCAGATAAAGGAAGCCGATGGCGGCGATCAGGCCGAGAATACCAACGGTTGCCAAAGCCGGCCGCCAGCTCAGATATTCGGCGATCGTGCCGGTCACCACGCGCCCGGCCATGCCGCCAAAGGCGTTGCCGGCGATATAGAGGCCCATGGCACCGCCGAGGCCGCGCGGTTCGATCTCCTCGGCCAGATAGGTCATGGCGACGGCCGGGACGCCGCCCAGCAGAAAGCCTTCGAGCGCGCGAACGGCAAGCAGCATATGCCAGCTTGGCGATACCGAGCAGACGAGCGTACAGATGGCCGCGCCAAGCAGCGAGATGAACATCAGGCTGCGGCGGCCGAGGCTTTCGGAAACGGCGGCGGCACCGAAGATCGCGAAGGCCAGGAAGCCCGTCGAAAGCGATAGCGACAGCGAGCTTGCAGCGGGCGTGACACCGAAATCCTCGGAAAAGATCGGCATCAGCGGCTGGACGCAATAAAGCAGCGAGAAAGTGGCAAAGCCCGAGAGAAACAGCCCAATGGTCGCGCGGCGGAAGGCAGGCGTGCCGCGCGTCAGGAATTGACGGGGCTCGGTCGGCGGCTCGTTTCTGACGAGCGTCAATTCGGGGCGGGAGGGAACTTCGGACACAGTGGTTTGCTGCTTGCTTGCGGCGCGAAACATTGGTGGCACCTGACCTTTCTTGCCCAGGAATCTAGCCAGACGAGCTCCATTAGTCCAATATATGGAACAGGCGATCTTGATAGCTTTTGGAGATAGCGATGGAGCTGCGTCATATTCGCTATTTTCTGGCGCTGGCCGAAGCGGGAAACTTCACTCGTGCGGCAGCCAAACTCGGTATCGGCCAGCCGCCGCTCAGCCAGCAGATCCGGGACCTGGAAAACGAAGTGGGTGCGCAGCTGTTCCACCGCGTGCCGCATGGTGCGGAACTGACGGTGGCCGGCGAGGCCTTTCTCGCGGAAGCGAAAATGGCGGTCGATGCGGCTGAAAAGGCAAAGCTCGCCGCCCAGCGCGCCAATCGCGGCGAGATCGGCCGCCTGTCGCTCGGCTTCACCGCCTCTTCCGCCTTCAACACCATTGTCACATCAACCATTCGCGAGTTTCGGCGGCATTGGCCGGAAGTGCTGATATCGCTGACCGAGATGAACACCAATGCGCTGATGGAGCGGCTGATGCGCGGCGAGATCGACGCGGCCTTCATTCGCCCAGGGCTGGAGGATCCGCGCGACGTGCGGCTGAAGCGCTTTGCCGACGAGCCCATGCTGATCGCACTGCCGGCCCATCATCCGCTGGCAAGTAAGGAACGCGTGCCGGTTGCGGCGCTCGCGGGCGAACCCTTCATCCTCTTCCCGCGCATGGTGGGGCTGAGCCTCTATGACGATATCGTCGCCGCCTGCCGCGAGGCGGGCTTCGACCTCGTAGTGACACAGGAAGCGCCGCAGATCCCATCCGTCGTCAATCTTGTCGCCGCAAACTTGGGCGTTTCCATCGTTCCGGCTTCGATCGCGCAGATCAAGCTCGACGGCGTCGCCTATCGGCAAATCGATGGGCCGCCGGTCGTGGCGCGGCTCGGCCTTGCCAGCCTCAAGGCGCAGCGATCGCCCGTCATCGCCAACCTCATGAGTCTGATTGGTTAGTTACGTGCTCCGCTCCCAATAGGGCGGATCGCCAAAAGCCTTCTTCAAATGATCGGCCATTGCCCGAAGCTTGGCCGAGGGATTGCGACCTTCGGGATGGGCCATAAAAATGAACTCCGGCTCCGGCCGGTAGCCGACATCGATCTCTACGAGCCTCCCCTCCCTCGCTGAAGGCCCGGCGATGAAGGCGGGCAGCAAGGCAATACCAAGCCCGGCAATCGCGGCATCGTGGAGGACATCGCCATTGTTCACGCCCAGCGCCAGCTTGGCACGGATGACGACAGCGCCCTCTGGCCCCTCGAAGCGCCAGTCGGCGACACCGCGATTGGTGTAAAAAATACCGCGATGACCCTCGAGATCGGAGAGCGAAGCGGGTTTGCCGTTGCGGCTGAGATAATCCGGTGACGCAACGAGAAGGCGGCGGCTGCGGGCAAGCTTCCATGCGACGAGGCGCGAGTCGGCAATCAGGCCGTGGCGAATGATCGCGTCGTAACCGTCCGAGGCGGCATCTACGCGGCGATCGTCGAGATCGAGCGTCAACTCGATCTCCGGATGCGCGGCGAGAAACGGATAGAGAGCCGGCCCCAGATGCAGGCGGCCAAAGGTGACGGGTGCTGCAATGCGCAGCGGTCCCATCAGCATGCCGCGCCGCTCGGCAAGATCGGCCGCCGCCTCGCGAACCTCCTGTGCGATGCGGGTCGCGCGCTGCAGAAAGGCAGTGCCATCCTCGGTCAGGGTCAGCTTGCGGGTCGTGCGGTGAAGCAAGGTCGCCCCCAACGCCTTTTCCATTTCCGACAGGCGCTCGCTGACGACGGATTTCGACAGACGCAGCCGTCGCGCCGCCTCGCTGATCGAGCCCGCCTCGGCTACAGTCACGAACGTCACGATCCCGTCGATCTTCAACATCGTTCGGAAACTCCGAATTCGAATTCCTCTTTTTGAAGACTAATCCGAACGATCGGAAAAGGCCATCTTCCACGTATCGGACAAACCGAAAGACACGTCCTCACACAGGAGATGGAACAATGAACCGCTTGAATGGAAAAGTTGCAATCGTCACCGGCGCCAGCTCCGGCATTGGCCGCACTACGGCAAAACTCTTCGCCGCCGAAGGCGCCAAGGTTGTTGTCGGCGCTCGCCGCGCGGCAGAGCTGGAAAGCCTTGCCGCCGAGATCAAGGCCGCCGGCGGAGAAGCAGCCGTCTTGGCTGGCGACGTACGCTCGGAAGACTACCACAAGGCGCTGGTTGCCCTTGCTGTCGAGCGCTACGGCAAGCTCGATATTGCTTTCAACAACGCCGGCACGCTCGGCGAGGCCGGTCCCAGCACCGAGGTTTCCGAGGCAGGTTTTTCCGAAGCGCTGGCGATCAACCTCACCGCATCGTTCCTCGCCGCCAAGCACCAGATAGGCGAAATGATCAAGCATGGCGGCGGTTCCGTGATCTTCACCTCGACGTTCGTCGGCCATACCGTCAGCTTCCCTGGCGTTGCCGCCTATGCCGCCAGCAAGTCCGGCCTGATCGGCCTGACGCAGACGCTGGCCGCCGAATTTGGCCCGCAGAATGTGCGCGTCAACGCTGTCCTGCCGGGTGCCGTCGATACCGATATGTATCGCGACATGAACGACACGGTCGAAAAGCAGGCGTTCATAACCAATCTGCATGCGCTGAAGCGCGTTGCCGGCCCGGAAGAGATCGCTCGCTCGGTCCTCTATCTCGCCTCCGATGATGCGAGCTTCGTCAGCGGCACGGCTTCGCTCGTCGATGGCGGCCTGTCGATCACGCGTACCTGATCGAATGTTTGGCCGACGCAATCGCGCCGGCAGCTTCGAAACGCGGACATGATCCCGTAACATAGGAAACGGTTGCGGGATCATGTCGCTCGAATGCTTTGAATGAGCCGCCGGCTCTATTCCCCTTACGGCTTTTCCGTTCAGAACATCGTATTATTGTTCATGGATTTCTCGGGGATCGGCTGCACCGAATCCCAATGTTCCTGGATCTTGTTGTCCTCGACGCGGAAGATATCGACGATGGCGCTGCCGCGATCGCCCGGCTGGCGAATGGCGTGGACGCGCAGGATCACATAATCGCCATCGACCATCACGCGCTTGATCTCGCTCTTCGACTGCGGATAGTTTTTCTTCAGGTACTCTAGGAAACCGCGCAGGCCTTCAGGCCCATCGGCCGCCATCGGATTATGCTGGATGTACTTGCCGAGATATTTGGAAGCCGCGTCGAAGTTCTTGTCGTTCAGCGCCTTCTGGTAGAAATCCAGGACAATCTCCTTGTTCCTCAGCTCTTGCGGCGAATAGGCACGCTCGGCAAAGGCCGGCATGGCAGCGGCCAGGATCGGCAGGGCGATGACAGCGACTTTCATCAGTTTCAAGACGTTGCTCCTTTGCTCGTTAACGTGTTCACCTTTGTCGAGGCCAAGGGTCCGCGCAAATGACAAGGGCGTGAGGGCGATGTGATTGTCTGCCGGAATAGCGGGAAAGGACGGCTCACAACCGTAATGAGAGAATGCCGCGATTGCCTATGACACGCCAAAGGCTTAGGCTTATCAGCAAAAGAACAGGCGACGGGTTCAGGCATGGTTCTCGCAGGAAAGCGCATCCTCCTCATCATCTCCGGCGGCATCGCGGCCTATAAGAGCCTCGATCTCATCCGCCGGCTGCGTGAACGCGGCGCGAGTGTGCGGCCCGTCATGACAGCGGGCGCGCAGGAGTTCATCACCCCGCTTGCGGTCGGCGCACTGGCCGCCGATCATGTCTTTACCGATCTGTTTTCACGAGAGGATGAGCAGGATGTCGGCCATATCAGGCTGGCGCGCGACTGCGATCTCGTGCTGATCGCGCCGGCGACTGCCGATCTGCTCGCCAAGATGGCCAACGGGCTGGCCGATGATCTCGCCTCGACAATATTGCTCGCCACCGACCGGCCCGTGCTCGCAGCCCCCGCGATGAACCCGAAGATGTGGGCGCATCCGGCGACGAAGCGCAATGTCGAGACGCTACGCAGGGA
Organism: Rhizobium sp. BK098; assembly: GCF_014193155.1. Taxonomy (NCBI): domain Bacteria; kingdom Pseudomonadati; phylum Pseudomonadota; class Alphaproteobacteria; order Hyphomicrobiales; family Rhizobiaceae; genus Rhizobium; species Rhizobium sp. BK098. The sequence continues at coordinate 269,493 of NZ_JACHYY010000006.1, forward strand.
CGGCATTGCCTTCATCGGCCCTATGACGGGTGAAATGGCCGAGAGCGGCGAAAGCGGCGCGGGCCGGATGGCGGAACCGCTCGATATTGTCGCGGCAGCCGGGCGTCGGCTGGATAACGGTGCAAAGCCGCTTGCCGGCAAGAAGGCGGTCGTCACCTCCGGGCCGACGCATGAGCCGATCGATCCCGTGCGCTATATCGCCAACCGTTCGTCTGGACGGCAGGGCCATGCGATTGCGGCAGCGCTTGCCGCCCTTGGCGCCGATGTTACCCTCGTCTCCGGTCCGGTCACCATACCCGATCCGGTCGGCCTCAAGGTCGTGCATGTCGAGCGGGCGGATGAGATGCGCGACGCAGTACTTGCGGCCCTTCCCGCCGATATCGCCGTGATGGTGGCGGCGGTCGCGGACTGGCGCGTCGCCTCCGCTTCCGATCAGAAGATCAAGAAGCATCCGGGCGAGTCGATCCCGACTTTGGCGCTCACGGAAAACCCCGACATATTGAAAACCGTCGGCCATCACACGCAGCGGCCGAAACTGGTCATCGGCTTTGCCGCCGAAACACAGGATGTCGAGAGCAATGCCCGCGCGAAGCTCGAACGCAAGGGCGCCGATTTCATCGTCGCCAACGACGTCTCACCCGCAACCGGCATCATGGGCGGCACGCGCAATCGCGTGAAGATTATCAGCCATCACGGCGTCGAACAGTGGCCCGATCTCGACAAGGATGAAGTGGCGGTGCGACTGGCAGCGCTGATATCGGAACAGTTCAAGCAGGGATAGCAGCCGGCGCCCTGATCTCTCCGGCGGCACGCTCTTCCGGCTGGAAAGGCGTGACATGGACACCGGTATCGTCGATCATGACGGCGCTGCCGTCCGGAATCTCACGCCAGGCATCAACGTCGTCATTCAACGGCTCGGAAACGAGGCAATACCCCAAGCCGACGGGCGAGGCATAGAGTGTCGGCGCCTTGCGGTCGGTGGCATAGCGGATGGCGTAGAGCGACTTGCCGTCGGAGAAGGCCGCGGTGAAGCGCACCAGCACCGAACCGGTCAAATGCAGCGAGAGCCCTTCGACAAAGCCGATGGTCTGAGCGATCGCTGTGATCGGATTCGTCGCCAGGCCAAACTGCATCGCCAGCAGAAACAGAAGCTCGGAATCGGTCGTGCCGCTGCGGGCATGGAAGAGCTTGTCATCGAGCATGGCTTCCATCGGCCGGCGCAGGCGGTCGAAATTGGAAATCTGGCCATTGTGCTGGAACGACCAGTTTTCGAAAACGAAAGGATGGCAATTGTCGCGGCGCGTGCCGCCGCCGGTGGCCGCACGGACATGAGCGAGGAAAAGCGGTGAGCGGATCTGCCGCGCCAGGCTCTTCAGATTGCAATCGGACCAGGCCGGCAGGATATCGCGGTAACGGCCCGGTTCCGGCCGGTCGCCATACCAGGCGATGCCGAAACCGTCACCATTGGTCGCCGTCTTGGCGCGCGTGGCGCAATGGGATTGTTCGATCAGGGAGTGGGCGGGCGAAGACACCAGCTCCTCCAGATAGAGGGGGTCTCCACGATAGGCTGCCCAGCGACACATGCGTCTCTCACTCCGATTCCTGCTGTCTTCCTGTCCCGCGGGAGAATGGCAAATCTTGGACGATTGTTTATGCGGAATGGGTAATAAAGTCTTAATTTTCCATGCAGTGCGGCGCAAGATGACAGATATTTGACGCTTCGTCCGTTCACGTTTCGCATCGCAACATTTTCGTCGTGAAGGCCGCTGCGGCAGGACTCTTGCTCGAGATGCGGCGGGTAACAGATTTCACAGCGACAATAAGTGTGAAGCTCCCCAAGAGCGGGCCTCTTGCATCAAGTCAAATTTGAGCTACGTTAAGCTTGTCTGAAACGTAACGAAAGGAAGGTGATCCAATGTCTAGTGAGATTTCGGTCTTTGTATACGGCATGGAAATGGTTGTGAACGTTGCGAGGCAGCCCTCGCTCTGACCAACACCTTCCCGAAGCGTTCGCCGCTTCAGGCCAGTTACGGGCCAAAGCTCATGGGGGGTCGCCTAAGGCGACCCCTTTTGATTTTCAGCCGTTCGTTTTTTTCCTTGCCAAACGGGAAGAGCGCCTTAGCTAACCCAGCATGTCTTCTCAGGAACAGCCCGAACAGGGTGAAGCCAAGCCGAGGCCGCTGAACGAGCCGGCCCTTACCGCACTCTCATTGTATCCGCAGGACTGGGCCTTGTTCCTCGATATCGACGGAACCCTGCTCGATCTCGCCGAAAGGCCGGAAGCGATTGTCGTGCCCGACTATCTGCCCGGCACGCTGCATGCGCTCTCCCGCCAGCTCGGCGGCGCACTGGCCTTGGTCACCGGCCGCGCCATCGAATTCGTCGATCCCCTTTTTGCGCCCTTCCGCTTTCCCGTTGCAGGCCTCCATGGCGCAGAACGGCGTGATGCGGCCGGACGGCTGCGCCGAGCGCATATCCCGCCCGCCTTTCAGGCGATGAAGCAGACCATCGCCTACAAGGCCCAAGCCTGGCCCGGCGCCATCGTGGAGGACAAGGGGGCGGCCGTCGCGGTCCACTTCCGCCATGCACTCGCATATGAGTCCGAGATCGGCGAAGCCATGCAGCGCCATCTGGAGGAAGCCGGTCCCGACTGGAGCCTGCAGCGCGGCAAGATGGTGATCGAACTCTGCCCTTCCCACGCCAGCAAGGGATATGCCGTCGAGGCGTTTCTTGCCGAAATGCCCTTCGAAGGACGCCGTCCGGTCGCGATCGGCGACGACGTGACCGACGAGACGATGTTTGCCGCCGCCAATCGTCTCGGCGGCCAATCCGTACGCATCGGCGATGCCAACGGAAAAACACTGGCACGTGCATCCATTGGCTCACCTGCGCGTTTAAGGGACGTGCTGGGAACGCTCGTCAAGTAATTTTCGATCATGGCGATGTCTCCCAGACTTCTCGAAAGGAAGAATTCGTGAGTCGACTCATCATTGTTTCTAATCGTGTTTCCGTACCCGACCATAAAGGCGCCGCTGCGGCAGGTGGCCTTGCGGTGGCTCTGCAGGCGGCGCTCGCCGAGCGCGGCGGCATCTGGATGGGCTGGTCCGGCAAATCGAGCGGCGACGCGGAGCCTGAGCCGCTGCGGATGACGCAGGACGGCAACATCACCTATGCGCTCACCGATCTGACCCAGACCGATGTAGAGGAATATTATCAGGGCTTTGCCAACCGCGTGCTATGGCCGATCTGTCATTACCGGCTTGATCTCGCCGAATATGCCCGCAAGGAAATGACGGGGTATTTCCGCGTCAACCGCTTCTTTGCCCACCGGCTCGCACCTCTGATCGAACCCGACGATATCATCTGGGTGCATGACTATCATCTCATCCCGCTTGCAGCGGAGCTGCGGCAGATGGGCCTGAAGAACCGCATCGGCTTCTTCCTGCATATTCCCTGGCCACCGGCCGATGTCGTGCTCGCCATGCCGGTGCACGAGGAGATCATGCGGGGCCTTTCCTCCTACGACCTGCTCGGTTTTCAGACGGACCATGATCTTGAGAACTTTGCAGGCTGCCTGAAGCGCGAGGGGATGGGCATCGAGAAAAGTCCGGGCCATTTCAGCGCTCACGGCCATGATTTTCGCGGTGGCGCCTATTCGATCGGCATCGAGACGGCGGGCTTTGCCGAATTCGCCCGCAAAGCAGCGTCGCACAGCATGGTGCAGAAAGTGCGCCAAAGCATCGAAGGCCGCGACCTCATTCTCGGCGTCGACCGGCTCGATTACTCCAAGGGCATCACGCAGCGCATCGATGCCTTCGAACGTTTCATCACCAACAATCCCGCTCACCAACGCAGCATCACCTATCTGCAGATCACGCCGAAATCCCGCTCGGAAGTCCCCGAATATGAGGCGATGCAGAACGCGGTTGCCGAACAGGCCGGACGGGTCAACGGCGCGATCGGGACGGTCGACTGGGTGCCGATCCGCTATATCAATCGCTCGATCAGCCGCCCGATCCTGGCAGGCCTTTACCGGATTGCGAAGGTCGGGCTCGTGACGCCGCTACGCGACGGCATGAACCTGGTTGCCAAGGAATATGTCGCGGCGCAGGACCCGGACAATCCCGGCGTGCTGGTGCTCTCGCGCTTTGCCGGCGCGGCGCGCAAGCTGAAGGGCGCTCTGCTGGTCAATCCCTATGATGTCGACGGCACCGCCAATGCGCTGGCGCGCGCCATCAACATGCCGCTGCAGGAGCGGCAGGAGCGTTGGCGCGGCATGATGGACTATCTGCTGGAAAATGACGTGTCGCGTTGGTGCGAGACGTTTCTTGCCGATCTTACGGCGGAATAGAGCATGATGATCATCCGGCGGCGGCCTCGGTGAGCAACCACTGCGCCAACCGCTCCGCCTCCGGATTCGCGACGGCCGGCGGCAACAGCCAATAGCCGCGCTCCGGCGCCTGCAGCATGGGACCCACCGTCACCAGCGTCCGCGCTGTGAGCAGGGAATCGACAAGGCCCATCCAGCCGATGGCAACGCCCTGCTCGCTGAGGGCCGCCTGTACGACGAGCGAATAGGTATTGAAGCGCAGGTCGCCGCGGCCAGCATAGGCATCCCGGGCAACGCCGAAGGCGGCAAGATAGCTCTGCCAGTCGAACCATGGCGACGGCATTTCTGAATCGAGATGAACAAGCGTGGTGCCGGCAAGCTGCGAGGGATCGATGAATGGACCGTGCCGCTCTGCAAAACCTCTGGTACAGATCGGCACGACCTTCTCCGGCAGAAGCAGCGTTGCGCCCGAACCGAACTCGTTGCGTGTTCCGAAGAAGACGGCGATATCGCCGCTTTCCGGCGCGCCGCGATCCAGCCGCTGCGTGGCGACGATCTGGATATCGACTTCCGGATAGAGGAGCCGGACCGCGTGCATGCGGGGAATGAGCCAGAGCGCGGAAAAGGCATAGTCGGTGCGCAAACGGACGGACGGGCGCTCCGCCTCGACGCGGAAGCTGCGCACCAGATTGTCGACTCCGCCGACCGAGTTTTCGACGATTTCGAAGAGGCGCTGCCCCTCGGGCGAGAGTACAACACCGCGATGCTGGCGGTGAAACAGGGACACGCCCATCTGCTCTTCGATACGGCGGATCTGATAGCTGACGGCTGGTTGCGTCAGGCCAAGCGCTGCAGCGGCAGCGGAGAGGCTGCCGGAGCGGCCCACTTCCAGGAATATCCGCAGCCAACCGAGATCGACGAGACGTTCAGCCATAAAATTTCCTTTTGGCATCCATCGAAAAATGTCTGCTTCACAGTGGGAACTCTAGTGATGTTCAATAAAATAATCGAATAACAAACAGTGAGCTATCCTCATGTGCACTTCCGCAATGCGTTGGCTCGCAGCCGGCCTTTGATCTCCAAGGAAAACACGCGAATGTCCCGCCCGAATATCCTCATCCTCATGGTCGATCAGTTCAACGGCACGCTCTTCCCCGACGGCCCGGCCGATTTCCTGCATGCTCCGGTGCTGAAGGCTCTGGCGAAGCGCTCCGTGCGCTTTGCCAACAGCTATACGGCAAGCCCGCTCTGCGCGCCGGCCCGTGCCTCCTTCATGTCCGGGCAACTGCCGAGTCGCACGCGCGTCTATGACAATGCCGCCGAATTCTGCTCGGATATACCGACTTTCGCCCACCACCTACGCGCCGCCGGCTACCAGACGGCGCTCTCGGGCAAGATGCATTTCGTCGGCCCGGATCAGATGCATGGCTTCGAGGAGCGGCTGACGACCGACATCTACCCTGCCGATTTCGGCTGGACGCCTGATTATACGAAGCCGGGCGAGCGCATCGACTGGTGGTATCACAATCTCGGTTCGGTCACCGGCGCGGGCACTGCCGAGATCACCAATCAGATGGAATATGACGACGAGGTTGCCTATCACGCGACCCGCAAGCTTTACGATCTCTCGCGAGGGCATGACGAACGACCGTGGTGCCTGACCGTCAGCTTCACCCATCCGCACGACCCCTATGTCGCGCGGCGCCGCTTCTGGGACCTCTATGAGAATTGCCCCGCACTCGATCCCGAAGTCGGCGAAATCCCCTTCGAACGGCAGGACCCGCATTCGCAGCGGCTGATGAAGGCCTGCGATCACACCGCCTTCGACATCACGCCGAACCAGATCCGCCGGGCACGCCGCGGCTATTTCGCCAATATCTCCTATGTCGACGAAAAGATCGGCGAGATATTGGACACGCTCGAGCGCGGCCGTATGGCCGACAACACCATTATCCTCTTCGTCTCGGATCATGGCGACATGCTCGGCGATCGTGGCCTCTGGTTCAAGATGAACTTCTTCGAAGGTTCGGCCCGCGTGCCGCTGATGATCGCAGCTCCCGGCTGGCAGCCGAAGCGGATCGACCAGCCGGTCTCGACTCTCGACGTTACTCCGACGCTGGCAGCCCTCGCCGGGATCGACATCGCATCGCTGCGCCGCTGGACCGATGGCGAGGACCTGACGCCGCTGGCTCGTGGAACCGGAAGCCGCAGCCCCGTGCCGATGGAATATGCCGCAGAAGGCTCGGAAGCGCCGCTCGTAGGCTTACGCGACGGCAATTACAAGCTGACCCTTTGCGAAAAGGACCCGCCGATGCTCTTCGACCTCAGGGAGGATCCGAAGGAGCTAACCAATCTGGCAGGCAACCCGGCCTATGCGGAAACGCTGGAGAGACTGACGGCGCAGGCCATGGAGCGCTGGGATCTTTCAAGCTTCGACGCTGCCGTGCGCGAGAGCCAGGCGCGGCGATGGGTGGTCTACACGGCCCTTCGCAACGGCGCCTATTACCCCTGGGACTATCAGCCCTTGCAGAAGGCTTCGGAGCGCTACATGCGCAACCATATGGACCTCAACGTGCTGGAGGAAAATCAGCGCTATCCGCGAGGCGAGTAGGATTTCGATGATGGACTGATGGCAATAGCTTGGAGCGGTTTCACGAAGCACTCTAAACATCGCGCTTCTGGCAGTAATGCGCCGTCTCGCCGTCGCCGGTCTGGAAGTCTCCGGGCTGCGGCGGCGCGATCGGTTTGAACAGCGTGCGATCCGGCTTCAGATCAAGCAAGGGCGTGCCGTCAAGGCAATCGAGGCCGCGCACCAGCAATACGGCCCCCTCGACCGCTTCCAGCTTGACAATGGATGTGCCGATGGGATTGGGCCGCACCGGCGAGCGCAGCGAAAAGGTGCCGTGTACCTTGCCGCTGTTAGCCGGGCTCTGCAGCACGAGATCCCTGCGCGAACGATCCAGCCAATAGAGAACTTCCAGGCGCTCGAAGGCCTCCACGCCCTGCAGCGCCGCCACCCAGGGCTCGAAGATTTCGATCCGGCAGATCGGGCCATCATGCCGGCCCTGGCGCGGCGTTTCCATGCGCGATGTCCAGGGCGTGGAAATGCGGCCTATGAAGATGAGCCCCGCATCCAAGGCTACCGGCGGCTCGACGGCCACCTCGTTTTCGCGAATTTCGTTTTCGCGGACCATGAATGCCTTCCTTACCAGAGCGGTTATTTCATGCCCTTCAACAACGCCGTCAGCTGATTGTCAGTCAGATCGACCTGATAAAGCAGCTTGTAGAATTGCTTCACATCGTCGGAAAAATCGCTGCGGAAGAGCTTCGGATAAATGAGCTTCTCCATCCAGCGCACGCCGAGCAGCCTGTTGATGCCAGGCGGGGAATCGAACCAGCCGAAAGGCAGGGACGGTGGCACGAAGATCTTGCCGTCCTTGACGGCCTTGATGCCGGCCCATTGCGGATCGCTTTTCACCGAGGCTGCAAAGTCAGGGTTCTCGGCGATGATGATATCCGGATTCCATCCGGCGATCTGCGGCGGCGTCACCTTGGTCAAGCCACCCTTGCCGGCAGCGGCAGCGACATTCATCGTGCCGACAGCATCGAGGATTTCGAGATTGATCGAGCCGGAAAGCCCGGTTTCCAAGCCATCGGCACCACGGCCATAATAGACGCGCGGGCGCGGGTCGTTCGGCAATGTCGCGAGCTTTTCGTTAAGGTCCTTGATCGCCGTATCGGCATAATCGGCCAGCTTGTTGGCGCGGTCCTCGACGCCGATCAGGGCGCCGACATCGCGCAGCGTATCGGCGGTGCGGGCAAAGCTGCCGTCGACAAGGACATAGGGAATATGCGTGTCGGACTGCACCTTGTCGGCCAGCGCCTTGTAGGTGGGATCGACCGTACCGGCATCGAGGATGATATCAGGCTTGGCGTCGATGACCGCCTGCGAACTGATCGCGCCATCCTTGCCCGTCAGGCGCCCGATTGTCGGCAATGATCGCACCGACGGCATCAAGTAGGCCTTAGCGGCATCATCGGGCGCATGCACCCAGCCCACCAGCTTCTCCGGCGCCAGCACATAGACCAGGACGGCGGCTGGCGGCCCGGCCACCAGAATGCGATTGATCTTATCAGGCACAGACACCGTGCGTCCGGCCGCATCGGCGATGATTCGCGCCTCGGCTGCGACCGGCATCAGGCCGACGAAGGCCAGAGCAAGAACCGCAAAAAGTCTCATCATAAAATGCCTGTTCCGATCAAGGAAATCACCCGCGGCACTATGGCATAGCGCTATATCGGATGGAACATCGCGGCGGCACTATTCCAAAATGAAACGCATCCGAACCGATCACGCCGCCTTGACGGCGTGATATTCTTTGATCGCGACCATCTTGATAGCCGGGTAACGTTCTGCCTCGTAGCGCAGCGAGAAGCCGTCCTGGGCGAGGAAGACCGGATCGCCATCGAGATCGCGGGCGATATCGCCGCGGCGCTGGGTGACGAATTTTTCGAGATCGGCGGGCTGGTCGGCCGAGATCCAGCGGCAGACGGAGAAGCGCGACATTTCGAAGGAAACCGGCAGGCCGTATTCGGCCATCAACCGCTCCTTCAAGACGTCGAGCTGTAGGGCGCCGACGACGCCGACGATGGCGGGAGAGCCATCTTCCGGCGAGAAGAGCTGCACGACGCCTTCTTCGGCCATCTGCTGCAGCGCTTCCTTGAGCTTCTTCGCCTTCATCGCGTCTTCAAGACGAACACGGCGCAGGATTTCCGGCGAGAAGTTGGGCACGCCCTGGAAGACGAGAGATTCGCCTTCGGTCAGCGTATCGCCGATGCGCAGCGTTCCATGGTTCGGAATGCCGACGACGTCGCCTGCATAGGCGGTGTCGGCGAGCTGGCGCTGCGAGGCGAAGAAAAATTGCGGCGCGGTGAGGCCAAGCTGCTTGCCGGTGCGCGACAGTCGCGCCTTCATGCCGCGCTCAAGCTTGCCGGAGCAGATACGCGCAAAGGCGATGCGGTCACGATGGTTCGGGTCCATGTTGGCCTGGATCTTGAAGACGAAGGCCGTCATCTTGTCGTCGGTGGCGTGAACCGTTCTGATGTCGGCAACCTGGTCACGTGGCGGCGGCGCGAAGTCGCCGAGCGCGTTGATAAGATCGCGGACACCGAAATTGCGCAGCGCCGAGCCGAAGAAGACCGGCGTCATATGACCTTCCAGGAAGGAGTCCCGATCAAACGGACGGCAGGCCTCGATCGCCAGTTCCGTCTCGTCGATAAAGGCCTGGCGCTCGTTTTCCGGCAACCGGTCGGCGACTGCCTGCGGGCCGTTCACCTTGGTCGCCTCGACCTCGGTATCGGAACCGCGAACGGTATTGTCAGCCAGATGGTAGGAGCCGCAGAAAGTCTTGGAGCGGCCGATCGGCCAGGTGACCGGAGCCGTATCCAGTGCCAGCTTCTCTTCGACTTCATCAAGAATTTCGAAAGGATCGCGGCTTTCGCGGTCCATCTTGTTGATGAAGGTGATGATCGGGATGTCGCGCATGCGGCAGACTTCGAACAGCTTCAGCGTCCGCGGCTCGATACCCTTGGCGGCGTCGATAACCATGACTGCCGCATCGACGGCCGTCAGCGTGCGATAGGTGTCGTCGGCGAAGTCTTCGTGACCCGGCGTATCGAGAATGTTGAAGACGTTGCCTTCATATTCGAAGGTCATGACCGACGTCACGACCGAGATGCCGCGTTCGCGCTCAATCTTCATCCAGTCGGAGCGCGTCTGCATGCGATCCTTCTTGGCCTTGACTTCGCCGGCAAGCTGAATGGCGCCGCCGAACAGCAGCAGCTTTTCGGTGAGCGTCGTCTTGCCCGCGTCCGGGTGAGCGATAATAGCGAATGTGCGGCGGCGGGAGACCGCCTCGGCGAGACTTTCGGCCATGCGTGTGAATCCTGTGAATTGGCGCCGTATCTAGCGACTCAAAGGCCTAAATGCAATTGACCTCCGGCCTTCGCGCGCAAACTAATGCCGCATGACCATTCACACCGATATCAGCCCGACCCTGAAGCTCATCCGCCTGCCGCATGGCGAAGGCCTGGAGCTGCCCGCCTATGAGACCAAGGGTGCAGCCGGCATGGACCTGCGCGCAGCCGTCGAAAAAGGCGCGACGCTGACGATCGCGCCCGGCAAGCGGGCGCTCGTTCCCACAGGCTTCATCTTCGAAGTTCCGGATGGCTTCGAGGCGCAGATCCGCCCTCGCTCGGGCCTTGCCCTCAAGAACGGCATCACCTGCCTGAACTCCCCCGGCACTGTCGACAGCGACTATCGCGGCGAAGTAAAAGTGATCCTGGCGAACCTTGGCGACGAGCCGTTCGAAATCACGCGCGGCATGCGCATCGCGCAGATGGTCATCGCGCCAGTCACCCAAGTGCGTGTCGCCGAGATTTCCGAGATCAGCGAAACCGCACGCGGCGCCGGCGGCTTCGGCTCGACCGGCGTGTGATGTCCGAACTAGGACGAGACCACGGATTGACGCTCCGGCAAGATTATTTCGACGATCCCTCCGCCTGGAATGCGCTTGTCGATCTGCTGCAGGATACATTCTCGATCGATGTCAGCATCCTGGACCAATTTGACGGCCCGGACCCGACAAGCATGCCGTTTGGCTATTTCGATGCCGATGGCCGCTGCGTCGCCAATTTCAGCGCCTTCTCCATGCCGATGATCATCAATGGCAGGGTCGTCAAGGCGGCGGGCTATCAATCCGGCGCGGTCCGGCCGGAATGGCGCAAGCGCGGCCTCTATCGCGACCTCATGCAGCGCGCCTTTTCCCACACCGCGACCGAGGGCTACGAACTCGATCTGCTGCTCACCGACAAGCCGGCTCTCTATGAGCGGTATGGCTTTCGCATCCTGCCGCAGCATATCTTCGTTGCGCAGACGCCGACGCTTCAGAAATCTGATTTGTCAGCCCGGCAGCTCTCCCTGGAAGCGCCTGACGATCTGCGCCTCATCAGGACGCTCCTGCAAGACCGTCAGCCGGCCTCCGCCCAATTTGCCGTTGTCAGGCAGATGGAGATGTTTCTGCTGAATGCTTCCTTCAACTCCGCGATCCGCCTGACGGCGCTTGGGGATGACACGGTCGCTGCATGGACGTTCGACGGCGCGACTTTCTGGCTTCTCGACATTGTGGGAACTACCATTCCCTCGCTGGCGACCATCGTCTCAGCGCTCGATATCCAACCCGAGCGCATCGAGATCTGCTTTTCTCCGGACCGCCTGGATTGCCAGGTATTGCTTGAGCCTTACGACGGCTACACCATGCTGATGGTGCGCGGCAAAGCGGCAGCCGATATTGTCGGGCCGCTCATGCTTTCGCCGATGGCGGAATTCTAGAGCCGGTAAGCGGCGGCAGGCGGCGCTTGACCGGCGTCGCCTTGATCATCGACGTGTTCGTCTCGGCCCGCTCGGTGATCTTATCCAATATACCATCGAGTTCACCCATCGAGCGCACCACCAGCCGACCGATAAAGCAATCGTCGCCGGTGACCTTGTCGCACTCTATGAATTCCGGCGTTTGCTGAATGATCCGCTCGACGACATGCAACTGGCCGGGCAGAGGCCGGATGCGGACGATCGCCTGCAGGGGATAGCCGATCGCCTCCGGCGCGATATCCACGGTAAAGGCCGAGATGATGCCGCGTTCCTCCAGTCGGCGCAGACGTTCCGCCGCGCTCGGCGACGACAGGCTGGCCGCTTCCGCCAATTCCTTCAGCGATATGCGGGCATTGCGCGCCAGCGCCTCCAGCATCCGCTGATCGATCTCATCGAGACCAAGGCTCGCATTAGGAGCACTCATCATTCAACCTCATTTACGTAGGTCTTTTGGCTAATTTACCTTACTAAATCTATATCACCAGCGCAGATACCGCAATATGATTGGGGCAGATAGACGGGAGCCAAGGCAATGAACGAGATTAAACGCGGCACGGTGGAAATGACGGCGGCGATGCTGATTTCAGGCACGATCGGCTGGTTCGTATTGATGTCCGGGCAGGCCGTGATCGGTGTGGTTTTCTGGCGCTGCTTCTTCGGCGCGCTGACGCTGCTCGTTATCTGCGGCGCCATGGGCCTGCTGCGCCCAGGCATCCTCAATCTCAGGACATTTTCCATTGCCGTCGGTGGCGGGATCGCCATCGTCCTCAACTGGCTGCTGCTTTTCGCCGCCTATTCCCACGCCTCCATTTCCATCGCCACAACCGTCTATAATACGCAACCTTTCATGCTGCTGGGTCTCGGCGCATTGTTCCTCGGCGAACGGATCACCTTCACCAAGCTCTTCTGGTTAGGCCTCGCCTTCGCCGGCATGGTCGTGATCGTCGAAGGCAAGCCGGCCGAGGCCGCCGGTTCGGGAAGCTATGCGATCGGCATCCTGCTTTCGCTGGGCGCAGCCTTCTTCTATGCGCTGGCAGCGATCGCTGCCAAATGGCTGAAGGGCACGCCGCCGCATCTGATTGCGCTGATCCAGGTGTCCACCGGCATTCTGATGTTGGCACCCTTTACCCATTTTTCCGCCGCACCCCAGGATATCGGGGGATGGTCGATCCTCGTCACCATGGGCATTGTGCATACCGGGTTGATGTATGTGCTGCTCTATGGCGCCATCCAGAAGCTGCCGACGCACCTGACCGGGGCACTCTCCTTCGTCTATCCAATCGCCGCCATCATCGTCGATCGCTTTGCCTTCGGCCATGTGCTTGGCTCGGCGCAGATCCTCGGCGCAGTCATCATTCTCGCGGCTGCTGCCGGCATGAATCTCGGCTGGACGCTCCCCCTGCCCTGGAATAGAAACGGTGGTCTTTCGAAGGGGGCCGCCGAATGATTACGTGCTACCTGCATTATGTCATAGATCCCTATAAGCTCGCCCAGTTCGAGCATTACGCCAAGCTCTGGATCCCGCTGGTCAACCGGCTGGGCGGTACGCATCACGGCTATTTCATGCCGCACGAGGGAGCCAATAACATCGCCTTGGCGCTTTTCAGCTTCCCGAGCCTTGCCGCCTATGAGGAATATCGGCTGAAAATACCTGAAGATGCGGAATGCCAGGCCGCCCTTGCCTATGGCGAGGAAACACGCTGCATCATCAGCTACGAGCGCAGCTTCATGCGGCCGGTGTTCTAAAATTATTTAGCCAGATTCGGACAGACATCGGAGCGGCTATCGAGGCCTTCGGCCATTTTCTCGAAGCTCACGCCTGATCCGGCCTTGCCCCCGCCGATGCGCAGCACATAGAGGCTGTCGAAATCCTTACCATGCCATTTCGGCACGGCTTTTTCATCGCCGCCATTCTCGCTCATCAGCTGGCGGGCGAGATCGACGATCTGCTTGTGCTCCCAGGCGACGAAGATCAGCTTGCCGGCATAAGCAGGCTTCTTTAGCTCGCCTTTCAGATCATCGATATCCTCATAGCCGAAGCTGGTATCGACGGGCATTCCAAGGGCGATCGCCGTCGGTTCTATGGTCGCGAGCGGCCGGATATAATCGTAGGAAGTGCCGGAATCGTCCTTTCGCTTCGATGGATCAGGCGCAAAGATCGCCGCCGGCTTGCCGAAGAGCTTTGTCAGCACCGGCGGTAAAGCCAGCGCCCGGTTGAGACCCTGGCAGCTCAATTGGCCAAGACCCGCCTCGGGCTTTTCGCCATGACGCATGAAGACGATCGTCTGCGTTCCCGTCTCCGCCGCCGAAGCAGCGCTCCAGAACGATGCGAGCATCAGAAGGCTGGCGGCGAGCGGCAGCGAAACGTTCCGCATCAACGCTGCGCCTCGAAAGCCATGCGCACGGCGAGCCCGGCCAGCACCGTGCCCATCAGCCAGCGCTGCACTAGGGCAAAGGATGGGCGCTGGGTGAGAAACATCGCGATCCAGCCGGCACTCAGCGCGAAAATGGCATTGAATGTTACGCTGATAATGATCTGCGCGAAGCCGAGAACAATGGATTGCGTGAAAACGCTGCCGGCGGCGGGATCGACGAACTGCGGCAGCAGCGACAGATAGAGGATCGCGACCTTCGGGTTCAGCAGGCTCGTCACCAGCCCCATCGTGAAAAGCCGGCGGGTGCTGTCCTTTGGCAACTCGCGCACCTGAAAGGCCGAGCGGCCGCCGGGCTTCAGCGCATTCCAGGCGAGCCATCCAAGATAGGCCGCACCCGCCAGCCGCAGCGCATCGTAGGCGAAAGGAACGGCAAAGACGAAGGCGGTAATGCCGAGCGCAGCCGAGAACATGTAGAAGAGGAAGCCGCAGGCGACACCGCCAAGGGAGATCAACCCTGCCGCTGGTCCCTGCGAGATCGAGCGCGACACCAGATAGATCATGTTCGGCCCAGGCGTCAGCACCATGCCGAGAGCAATCAGGGCAAAGGTGATCATGCTGGTCAGATGCGGCATGGAGGCTCCGGCGGAGAAAGGGCTTCAGAAGGAGATTTCGGTCGATGCGACCAGCTTGATTTCATGCGGCCCGGCATCGAAACCGTCAAGCAGCATATTGTGATGGGTGACAATGTCTTCGAAACTCAGTTTGCCCATATCCGCCGTGGTGTGTCCGTCTGATATCAGTGAGGCGTCGAAGCCCAGCGAAACGGCGCGCCGCACAGTCGTATCCACGCAGAACTGCGTCATGCAGCCGCCAACGATGAGGTGAGTGACACCACGGCCCTTGAGCCGTGCCTCCAGATCAGTCTCGAAGAAGGAATCGCAGCTCGTCTTGTGCACGACGACATCGCCGGCTTCCGGTGCGATCTCCCGGCGCAGCTGCCAGCCTTCGCTGCGCTTGGCCAAACGATGGGTCGGGCCGCCGTCATGCTGAACGATGAAGGTGGGAATACCGGCGGCACGGGCGCTGTGTTTCAACGCTGCGAGCTTCGCAACGACCGCCTCCAGCGCGGCATCGATAGCCGGCTGGCGATCCGGCGTGCCGAGGCCCGTCAGGATGGAGTTCTGAAGATCGATCAGGAGCAATGCGGAAGACATGATATCCTTGGGCAAAGCGGTTGCGATGGGCCGTTAACACCTTGGTAATATGTTCGCTGCATCGGCGCAATCGCTTGAAAACGCAAAGGTAGTGCAATAGAGCCGATACCATCTGAGGAGGAAGGCTTCATGACGCTAGCGCCCTACCTGCCTGTTGCGGCGCGCCCTTTGTCGCTGCAGCCATTCCGGCCGGGGCCTCGCCGCCACCGCTGCCTTCATCGCCACGCGCGCCGTCTGAAAAAAACATCCTCAAGGAAGGCCATTGGGAGATTCTTTTCTCACGTGCTTCACGCAGGGAACGGGTGCGCACTCTGGTTTCCGCACGCGTTTGATCCTATTGTCGTTGCATAAATCCAATGTAGGGAGAGCTACCCATGTCCGACACCCGCAAACCCGGCCGCGGCCGCGTCTACGCCTCGATCACCGAGACCATCGGCGATACGCCGATCGTGCGCCTCGACAAGCTGGCGAAGGAGAAGGGCGTCAAGGCCAACATCTTGGCAAAGCTCGAATTCTTCAATCCGATCGCTTCCGTGAAAGATCGCATCGGCGTCGCCATGATCGAAAGCCTGGAAGCCCAGGGCAAGATCGCTCCCGGCCGGTCCGTGCTGATCGAGCCGACTTCGGGCAATACGGGTATTGCGCTCGCCTTTGCCGCCGCCGCCAAGGGTTATCGCCTTATCCTCACCATGCCGGAAACCATGTCGATCGAGCGCCGCAAGATGCTGGCGTTGCTCGGCGCCGAGCTGGTGCTTACCGAGGGACCGAAGGGCATGAAGGGCGCGATCGCTAAGGCCGAAGAGCTGGCCGCATCGCTGCCGGATGCGATCATTCCGCAGCAGTTCGAAAATCCCGCCAACCCGGAAATCCATCGCAAGACGACGGCCGAGGAAATCTGGAACGACACCGAAGGCAAGGTCGATATCTTCGTTTCCGGTATCGGCACCGGCGGCACGATCACCGGTGTCGGCCAGGTGTTGAAGGCGCGCAAGCCCGACATCAAGGTCATCGCCGTCGAGCCGGCGGATTCGCCCGTTCTTTCCGGCGGCAATCCCGGCCCGCACAAGATCCAGGGCATCGGCGCCGGCTTCGCGCCGAAGGTTCTCGATACGCATGTCTATGACGAGGTGGTGACCGTCAGCAATGACGAGGCGTTCCAGCAGGCGCGGCTCGTCGCCAAGCTCGAAGGCGTGCCGGTCGGCATCTCCTCCGGCGCGGCGCTCACAGCGGCCATCAAGATCGGCCAGCGTCCCGAAAATGAAGGCAAGACCATCGTCGTCATCATTCCGTCCTTCGCCGAGCGCTATCTCTCGACGGCCCTGTTCGAGGGACTTGGCGGCTAAAGGCGCCAACCGTCATTCGGACTTGGAAAGGGGTGCTTCGGCACCCTTTTTCATTCAGGCGGACGGGCGACGATCGAGCGTCGCCTCAGCTCAGGACTTTCAGGCGTGCGCTGCCAGTCGCTCTCCGGCGATGCGATAGGAGATGGCTTCCGCGAGATGGATGCGGCCGACGGTGGGCTTATCATCGAGATCGGCGAGCGTTCGAGCGACCTTGAGGATGCGATGATAGCCGCGGGCGGAGAATTTCATCTTCTCGGCGGCATCGCGCAGCAATTGCAGGCCGGCGGCGTCCGGCTCGGCGATGGTTTCGATCATCGCGGTCGAGCAACGGGCGTTGGTGGTGACGTCCTTCATGCCGGCTCGTTCGAAGCGTTCCCGCTGCCGTTCGCGAGCGCGTGCGACGCGGAGTGCGACATCGGCGCTGCTTTCCGCTGATGTCGGCCGGATGAGGTCGGCGGCGGAGACTGCCGGTACGTCTATGCGGATATCGATGCGATCGAGCAATGGACCGGAAATACGGCCCTGATAATCTGAAGCGCAGCGCGGCCCACGGGCGCAGGTGTGGCCCGGTTCGCCGGCCATGCCGCAGCGGCATGGGTTCATCGCTGCCACAAGCTGAATGCCGGCCGGATAGGAAACCCGGTGGTTTGCTCTCGCAATGACGCATTCGCCGGTTTCGAGCGGCTGGCGCAACGCATCGAGCGCCTGCGGCGAAAACTCCGGCAACTCGTCAAGGAAAAGAATGCCGTGATGGGCCAGCGACACCTCGCCGGGCCTCGCACGCAGACCGCCGCCGACGAGCGCCGCCATGGTGGCGGAGTGATGCGGCGCGCGATAGGGCCGCCGATCGGAGAGTTTGCCACCGGAAAGCTGGCCGGCGATCGAATGGATCATCGACACCTCCAACAGCTCGTTCGTCGACAGGGGCGGCAGGATCGACGGCAGGCGCGAAGCGAGCATCGACTTGCCGGAGCCGGGAGGCCCGACGAATAACAGGTTATGCCCGCCGGCGGCGGCCACCTCCAAGGCGCGCTTGGCGCTTTCCTGCCCTTTGATATCAGCAAGATCGGGTAGATTGGTGGCACTGGCACGAACGGATGGCTCCGGTCGCGAGAGAACCTGCGTACCGCGAAAATGATTGGCGAGCGCGATCAGGCTGCGTGGCGCCAGAATATCGATCTCCTTGCCCGCCCAGGCAGCTTCCGGCCCGCTTTCTGCAGGGCAGATCAGCCCCTTGCCCATGGCATTGGCGGCGATCGCGGCAGGAAGCGCGCCGGCAACGGGCGCGATCGTGCCGTCGAGATTGAGTTCGCCAATGACAGTGTAGGAGGACAGGGCATCGGCAGGGATCGCGCCGAGCGCCGCCATCAGACCGAGCGCGATCGCAAGGTCGAAGTGACTGCCCTCCTTGGGCAGATCCGCCGGGGCGAGATTGACGGTGACTTTCTTCGGCGGCAGAGCGAGGCCGGAGGCGTGCAGCGCCGCCTGGACCCGCTCTCGGCTCTCGGCCACAGCTTTGTCCGGCAGGCCGACGATGTGCATCAGCACCTTGCCGGGCGCGATCATCACCTGCACTTCGACGGGTACGCCCTCAATGCCCTGAAACGCAACCGTACTGACGCGCGCTACCATGCCCTATTCCCCTGTCGCCGAACCCGTTTGCCGTTACGTGCCCCGACCAGCAAACTTCGGGTTGCAATCTGGCATAAGACGAGGAATGAAACAAGAACAATAAACGAACAAAAACTTCACCCAGCACGTCGAAATTATCGACATGCCTGGGTGGATATGATCGTTCAGTTGGAAGCGTGGGGAAACTGCCGATCAGGCCCGCTTGGCTTCGATCGCATCCCAGAGCAGGCTGGCGATATCGGCGCCGCCGAAGCGCTTGACTTCGCGGATGCCGGTTGGCGACGTCACGTTGATCTCGGTCATATAGTCGCCGATGACATCGATGCCGACGAGCAGGAAGCCGCGCTCCTTCAGGGCCGGTCCGATGCGGGCGCAGATTTCCTTTTCGCGCGCCGTCAGCTCGGTCGCTTCGGCGCGGCCGCCGACATGCATGTTGGAGCGGGCATCATGCTCGGCTGGCACGCGGTTGATCGCGCCGACTGGTTCGCCATCGACAAGAATGATGCGCTTGTCGCCCTTGCGAACATCGGGCAGATATTGCTGGGCAATGAACGGCTCGCGGAAGAGCTGGCCGAACATTTCGAGAAGAGACGAGAGATTGCGGTCGTCGCGAGTCGAATGAAAGACGCCGGCGCCGCCATTGCCATAGAGCGGCTTCAGGATGATATCGCCCATCTCCTCGCGGAAGCGGCGGATTTCAGCCGGATCGCGGGTGATCAGCGTCTTCGGCATGAGATCGGCGAATTCGGTGACGAAGATCTTTTCCGGCGAATTGCGCACCCAGGCCGGGTCATTGACGACGAGCGTCTTCGGGTGGATGCGCTCGAGCAGATGCGTCGAGGTGATATAGGCCATGTCGAAGGGCGGGTCCTGGCGCAGCAGCACCACATCCATCGTCGAGAGATCGACGCGCTCCGGCTCGCCGAGCTCGAAGTGATCGCCCTTGACGTCGCGCAGGATCATCGGCTCGACGGAGGCATAGATCTTGCCGTCGCGCATACTCAGCCGCTCCGGCGTATAGTGGAAGAGCTTGTAGCCGCGGTTCTGCGCCTCGAGGCTCATGGCGAAGGTCGAGTCGCCCGCAATGTTGATGCTTCGGACATGGTCCATCTGGACCGCAACATTCTTGATACCAGCCATAGTCAGCCCTCGCTCGGATTTGCGGACAGATGTAGGTCGGCCCGCATCCAAACGCAACGGCTATTCAAGGGCTTCCGCCAAGGTGGCCCTGCTTAGGCAGCAAGGTCCTGTGTGTTGCCCTGGCGGACGAGGTTGCGCAGGCGATAGGCCATGGTCAAAGGCTTCGGGAATGGCTTGCGCAAGAAAGCGACTTTGCGCAGGTAGCGATCGATGCGCCACGTCGCCCAAGTGCCCCCGGCGAAGTAGGCGACATCGCCGGCATGCAGCGTGCGCTCGACGCCGTCTTCCGTGGTGATATGCACTTCGCCCTCAAGGATCATGACGGTTTCATCCCAGCCGAAATACCAGCGGAACTCGCCCGCCGTGCAATCCCACAGCGCGGTCATGGCGGCATCGTCCTGCCCGCGCGAATGCTCGGCGATGCGGGCAACGGGATTGCCCGACAAGATCCAGGATGGCTCGATCGGCGACGGCTTCATTTCCATCTCGCCACTGGCGCCAGCCACGAAGCTTTTCGACCGCGGCAGCGCGACCACAGCCGGGACGGCACGCGCGGCAAAGGCCGCCATGCTCGCCAACATTAATTTCAAGACCATGCAATCCCCCAAAATTCCATGAGCGTCTGCGATCTCATCGCATGGAACGGGTAACGGCAAAGTTCATGAAACCAGGTGCATTTTAACGATTGCAGCGATCAGGCGGAAAAACCTTCGATTGTGCAAACGACCATATCATGGTCGGAGAGCGGCTTGCCCTCGCCGTTGAGAGAGGACACAAGATGACTCTCGCCGATCTTCAAGCCGCGGGTGATGAACCAGTCGAGCTTCATGGCGCGATCGGGGAAACGTGTGATCAGGCTCGGGCGCGTGCTTGTCTGATCGAGCGGGCCGCCGTGGCACTCGAAGCCTCGGCCTTCGGCCATGGCGAACAGCGTATCCGTCGAATAATCGCCGCCGGTGTGGTTGCCGGTGTTGAGATCGCCGCCGATCAGGATCGGCAGACCGGGCGCGAAAGCCTCGACCTCATCGATCAGCGCCGCCAACTGCCGCTCGCGATAGGCAGCAGTGGCAACACTTTCGAGATGAACGGAAACGGCGACCATGGGGCCGGCCTCCGTCGTGACGATGGCGCCGACGGCGCAGCGATCGCCGATGCGCGGCTGCTCGTTGCTGTTGTTGAACCAGACGGCCTCACCGGGCAGACGGATCATGAAAGCATCCTTCAGAGCGACGGAGGCCAACAGGGCATTGCCGTGAAAGCCCTTCTCATTAAAATCGTCGCGGCAGTAGGAGCGCTCGATTTCCGAACCGAGGCTGAGCTCGAGAAACTCGACACCATAGGCATGATTCATGTCGAGTTCGCCGGCGATGATCGCGGTCGGGTCGCGCTGTTCGGTGCGGGCCATGCCCAGATCCATTTCCGACAGCAGGACAAGCGGCGCACCAGTCTCGCGCAGCTTGGCAGCGCTTTCCTCGGGAAACAGGCAGCGCTCGAGGTTCCAGGCGGCGACCGTAAAGGGGAAGGCCAAAGCCTCGACCTTGGCACCCGCCCCACCGACGCGCACCGTATTCAGGCAGGCGAGCGACGCAAGCTTTTCGGCGTGAACCGCCGGGGTCTTTTCAAGCGAAAGGAAGCTCTTTCGCTCTTCCTGCGATGGTAGGGTGAAGGCGGAGACGGTGTTGCGGATCATGATAGGGCCTGTCGAACTGAAATAAGGAGCGCGCGCAGAGAAATCGCAGGCGCTGGTCGCCCGGCAATAGGCTGATTTTGTGACGGTCCTGTAACGCCGCGCTCAAAACGCATCGGGAAAATGCTGCGGCCAGCGACCGGGGAGCATGGCGACGATGTCATAGCGTTGCGAGAGACGGGCGAAATCCGGTTGCCGCGCGAGCCAGAGATCGCTCGCAGCGCGAATACGGTTTTGCGAGGAGAAGGAAACGGCGTCGAGCGCCTCCTGCGCGCCGCGTCTGGATTTGACCTCCACGAAGATAGCGAGATCACCTTTGCGGGCGACGATATCGATTTCACCGAGCTTGGTGCGGTGGCGGATCGCCAGGATGCGATAGCCCTTGAGCATCAGGAAGGCGGCGGCGAGATATTCGGCAATATGGCCGCGACGCCAGGCCTTTTGCCGCTTCAGCTTCGCGCCGGACCCGGGCTTCGTATCAGCCATGGCGCTCCTTCATGTCGAGCAGGCGTTGGTAAAGCTCCTTACGCGGCAAGCCGGTCAAGCGCGCAGCCTCCGTTGCCGCCTTGGCGGTCGGCATGGTCCCTGAGAGATCGGCGAGGATGGCATCGACATCGGCCGCCGCCGCGACGTTTTCCGCCGGTGGGCCGACGAGCCAGACGATCTCGCCCTTCACATTCTCAACGGCATCATAGAACGCGGCGAGTTCGGATAGCGTACCGCGGCGAAATTGCTCGAAGGTTTTCGTCAGCTCGCGGCAGACGGCGCCGGCACGCTCGCCCCCGAGCACATCGGCAGCGGCGGCAAGAGTCGCAGCGATGCGATGCGGCGATTCAAAGAAGATGAGGGTTGCGGGGATGCCTGCCAGCTCGGCCAGCCGATCGCGCCGCCCCTTGTCCTTGGTGGGCAGGAAACCGGCAAAGAAGAAGGCGTCGTTGGGCAGGCCGGAGCCGACGAGGGCCGCAAGCGGTGCGGAGGCGCCGGGAATGGGAACGACCTTATATCCCGCTTCGATCGCCTGCACTGCGAGACGGTAACCGGGATCGGAGACGAGCGGGGTGCCGGCATCCGATACCAGCGCCACCGATCGGCCAGCTTCCAGAGCCTGCAGCAGCCGGGGGCCTGCCTCATCGGCATTGTATTCGTGATAGGCATAGGGCTTGTTCTGGATGCCATAGCGGTCGAGCAGGACGCGGGTGACACGCGTATCCTCGCAGGCCAGCACATCGGCGCCGGCCAGCGTTTCCAGCGCCCTCAGAGTAATGTCGCCGAGATTGCCGATCGGCGTCGCGACGAGATAGAGCGCCGGTTCGAGAGGACGGGCCGGGATCTGATTGTTATGCAGGCGGAAACTGCGTGTCCCGCCGCCTGATTGCTCTTCGTTCATACCGGTCCTGAATTCACTTGGGATAAGCAGCCTTTATGGGCGAGGCGCGCACGGACGGCAAGAGCGGTGCAATTCCTGTGGAGCATTGCCGACGAAATGGCGAATTGGCGCCCGACAAATCGCCTATGCCTCTTGCATTCGGATGGAGAAGTCTGCCAAGTTGCCTGTCCAATCTTTCGGGCCTTGTCCGAAAACATGTCGCTCGGGCGCCTCGGGCCGCCCGGCAAGTCACGGTCGAAAGCGGTAGCATCCATGCGTATTACAATAGAGCGGTCGAACCTCCTGAAGTCGCTGAACCACGTGCATCGCGTGGTCGAGCGTCGCAACACGATCCCGATCCTGTCCAACGTGCTGCTCAAAGCCGACGGCACGAACCTCGACATGAAGGCGACCGACCTCGATCTCGAAATCACCGAGGCAACGCCCGCCAATGTCGAACAGGCCGGCGCCACCACGGTTCCCGCGCATTTGCTTTACGACATCGTGCGCAAGCTTCCCGATGGTTCGGAAGTGCTTCTCGCCACCAATCCCGACGGCAGCTCGATGACGGTCGCTTCCGGCCGCTCGAAATTCTCGCTGCAGTGCCTGCCGGAATCCGATTTCCCCGATCTCACCGCCGGCAGCTTCAGCCATTCCTTCAAGCTGAAGGCGTCCGATCTGAAGATGCTGATCGACCGCACGCAGTTTGCGATCTCCACCGAGGAGACGCGTTACTACCTCAATGGTATCTTCTTCCACACGATCGAAAGCGGCGGCGACCTGAAGCTCCGGGCTGTCGCCACCGACGGCCATCGCCTAGCGCGCGCCGATGTCAGCGCACCTTCGGGCTCCGAAGGCATGCCTGGGATCATCATCCCGCGCAAGACTGTGGGAGAACTGCAGAAGCTCGTGGACACGCCGGACGCGATGGTCACCGTTGAAGTCTCCGACGCCAAGATCCGCCTGACGATCGGCTCGATCGTCATGACCTCGAAGCTGATCGACGGTACTTTCCCGGACTATCAGCGCGTTATTCCAGCCAACAACGACAAGGAAATGCGGGTCGATTGCGAGACTTTCGCCCAGGCCGTCGACCGTGTATCGACGATCTCTTCGGAGCGTGGCCGCGCCGTGAAGCTGGCACTGTCTGACGGCCAGCTGCTCCTCACGGTCAACAACCCGGATTCGGGAAGCGCTACGGAAGAAGTTGCCGTCGGCTACGAGATGGACCCGATGGAAATCGGCTTCAACGCCAAATACCTGCTCGATATTACCGCACAGCTTTCCGGCGATGCAGCCATATTCCTGCTGGCCGATGCCGGCTCGCCGACGCTCATTCGCGACACGGCCGGCGACGACGCGCTTTATGTGCTGATGCCGATGCGCGTGTAGAGCATGATGCCGAAAAGTGTGAGCGGTTTTCGGACGATATCATGCTCCACTTCTTTGATTTTAGAGCCGGATGTCTCATCCGGCTCTAGGGAAACCAAAGCGCCCTTTCTGCGTTTATCCAATGCAAGGGCGCTTTTATTTGGTCTTTTGTCGATTGCGACATTTTCTCTTGTTATTGCGTCATTCGGTTGCAAGATCTAGAGAAGCAATATGTAAGTCGCGACGGTAACATCTGATGGGGGGAGAGCATGGCGCTGCGTCTCAAGGAACGGCTGGGCAAGAAATTCGATGAGGAGATTCGCTTCTTCAAAGGCATGATGCAGGGACCCAAGACCGTGGGGTCGATCGTTCCTACTTCGTCGATTACGGCTCGCAAGATGGCTGGCGTCATCAACACGCAATCAGGGCTGCCCGTGCTGGAGCTTGGGCCGGGAACAGGAGCGATCACCAAGGCGATCCTCGGACGCGGCGTCGAGCCGCAAAATCTCGTTGCCATCGAATATTCCACCGATTTCTACAATCATCTCGTCCGTCGTTACCCCGGCGTCAACTTCATCAATGGCGACGCCTTCGATCTCGATAAAACGCTGGGCGTGCTTCGCGGCCAGAAGTTCGATTCCGTCGTCTCGGGCATTCCCCTCCTCAATTTCCCGATGAAGGCGCGCGTCGCGCTTCTCGAGAGCCTGCTGGATCGCATTCCGCCCGGCCGGCCGGTGGTTCAGATTTCCTACGGCCCGGTCTCGCCGATCATCGCCAAGCCGGATCGCTATCATATCCGACATTACGACTTTATCGTCCGCAACATTCCGCCGGCCCAGCTCTGGGTCTATAGCCGCGGCTGAAGCAATCGCTGAGAAATCCATGTACGCTCTTTATGTTACGCACCCACAGGTGCGGATCGACCCGAATGTGCCGGTGCCGCAATGGGGCTTGTCCGACATTGGCGCCGAGCGGGCGCGAATGGCGGCGGGACGGCCCTGGGCTGGCAAGCTCGGCCTGATCGTTTCCAGCGGCGAGCGCAAGGCAATCGAAACGGCCGAGGCCTTGGCAGCGGCAAGCGGTGCGCCGATCGAGGTCCTCGAAGCCATGCATGAAAACGATCGCAGCGCCACAGGTTTTCTGCCGCCGCCGGAGTTCGAAAAAGCGGCGGACTGGTTCTTTGCCAATCCGCATGAGAGCTTCAAGGGCTGGGAACGCGCCATCGATGCGCAGGCGAGGATCGTCTCCAATGTCGAGGCCGTTCTTGCGCGCCACGATCCGAACGTGCCGATCGCCTTCGTCGGCCATGGCGGCGTCGGCACGCTGCTGAAATGCCATCTGGAGGGGAAGCCGATCGCACGGCAGGGCGATCAACCACCGGGCGGCGGCAATCTTTTCTGTTTCGATCTTGCGAAGCGCGCCGTCTCATGCGACTGGACACCCATGGAAGACTGGATGGGATGGGCTTGATATGACCGCACGCGACCGCTTGATCGTTGGACTGGACGTTCCAAACCTTCAGGAGGCCGAAAAAGTGGTCGGCGCCCTCGGCGATGACATCCTCTATTACAAGATCGGCTATCAGCTCGCCTTTGCCGGCGGCCTGGAATTCGCCCGCGATCTCGCCGCCAGCGGCAAGAAGATCTTCCTCGACATGAAGCTGCTCGACATCGACAATACGGTGGCCTCCGGCGTGGAGAATATCGTCAAGATGGGCATGTCGATGCTGACGCTGCACGCCTATCCGAAAGCCATGAAGGCGGCTGTCGAAGCGGCCAAAGGGTCAGACCTCTGCCTGCTGGGCGTCACCGTGCTGACCTCGATGGACGAAGGCGATCTCATCGCCGCCGGCTATGAATATGATCCGCATACGCTGGTGCTGCGCCGGGCCGAACAGGCGCATCTCGCGGGCATGGGCGGTATCGTTTGTTCGGCGGAAGAGTCCGCCGCGGTCCGCAAGATCATCGGGCCGGATATGGCGCTGGTGACCCCCGGCATCCGTCCGGCCGGCAGCGACAAGGGCGACCAGAAGCGGGTGATGACGCCGGCAGACGCCATCAAGGCCGGATCGAGCCATCTCGTCGTCGCACGACCGATCGTCAAGGCGGTCGATCCAAAGGAGGCCGCTCGCGCCATCCTCGCCGAGATGGGCGCCGCACTCTAAGATACAGAAGCAAGCTGGGAGGAAAACATGCCAAAGGGATATTGGATTGCGCGCGTGGATGTTCGCGACCCCGAGCGCTACAAGGATTACGTTGCTGCCGCGAAGCCCGCCTTCGAGAAATACGGCGCGAATTTCCTTGCCCGCGGCGGAGCGTTTACCCCGCTGGAGGGACAGGCACGCGGCCGCAACGTCGTGATCGAGTTTCCGTCGCTGCAGCATGCCGTCGATTGCTACAATTCGCCCGAATATCAGATCGCCGCCAAAATCCGCCAGCAGGTGGCAGACGCTGAAATGGTCGTCGTCGAAGGCGTCTAACTCCCTTGAAAAGCCGACGCTGCAATGCAGCGCGATAGCACTTCACCTCGGCGCGCGGATCGGCTAAGACGAAACCAGATAAGCCCAATCCAAGCCTTTCGAGGAGCCTGCCATGACCCTGTCCAACCTCCCGCCGCTCGTTACCGTGTTCGGAGGATCAGGTTTCATCGGGCGGCACGTCGTGCGCGCGCTTGCCAAGCGCGGCTATCGCATCCGTGTCGCCGTTCGCCGTCCCGATCTTGCCGGCTTCCTGCAGCCGCTCGGCAATCTCGGCCAGATTTCGATCGTTCAGGCCAATGTGCGCTACCGCAATTCCATTGACCGCGCCGTCGAAGGCGCGCAGCATGTCGTCAACTGCGTCGGCATTCTTGCTGAAAGCGGCCGCAATACCTTCGATGCCGTACAGGAATTCGGCGCCAAGGCGATTGCGGAAGCCGCCCGCAACGCCGGTGCCTCGCTGACGCATATTTCGGCACTGGGCGCCGACGCCAACTCGCCTTCGGCCTATGCCCGAACCAAGGCTCGCGCCGAAACCGCCATTCTGTCGATCAAGCCGGATGCAATCATCCTGCGCCCTTCGATCGTGTTCGGGCCGGAAGACGAATTCTTCAACAAGTTCGCCGACATGTCGCGCACCGCGCCGTTCCTACCGCTGATCGGCGGCGGCAAGACGAAGTTCCAGCCCGTTTATGTGCAGGATATCGCCGAGACCGTTGCGCGGAGCGTCGACGGCAAGCTGAAGGCCGGTACGACCTATGAGCTCGGCGGCCCCGAAATCCTGTCTTTCCGCGAATGTCTCGAGACCACGCTTGCCGTCATCAATCGGAAGAAGTCATTCGTCTCCATCCCCTTCGGGCTGGCTTCGCTGATCGGCTCGGTCGCGTCGCTGGTGCCGCTCATCAAGCCGCCGATCACCGCCGACCAGGTAACGCTGCTGAAGAGCGACAACGTCGTTTCGAAGCAGGCGGAAGCGGAAGGACGCACTTTGAAGGGCGTCGGCCTGCTGCCGACATTGCTTGTCTCCGTGCTGCCGTCTTATCTGGTGCGTTACCGCCCGCAGGGCCAGTTTACCGGCTCGGGCAAAGCCGCCTGACGATTCGGCCGTTCCACGAAATTCACCCGCCGCCCGGCTTTGCCGAGCGGCGTTTTTTATTGCCCCGCGAAGACAGAATCGTACTTTAAGACGCTGGCAGAGCAGCGCCATTCACAGCTTGGCGTTGCTCAAAAGACGCAGTCTGGAAATAGTAGCATTAACGTCAAATTTAATATGAACATTTATTGCTATTGCTCATTCCACTGACTAACACAGCCGCGCGTCTCAGGCTTGGACAATGAACCGGTTCGCGGCGCGCTTCACACTTCTGCGGAAAGGCATTCTTCGATGGGCAAGTCTATCGCGCTTTTGTTTGCGTGCGCGGCACTGGTGATTCTCGCAGGCTCCTTCGTGGCCCGCGGCAGCATCGCCTCGATCAAGGGCGAATGTGCGCCGACCTACGGCGTCGACCCCTGCACGACGGGTTCCATCGACACGTCCTCCCGGAACTGATCGGGTATGAAAAAGGCCGGTTTTGACCGGCCTTCATTTTTCCAGGATATCAGCGCGAACGAGCGGTCTCAGCCGAAATAGAGACCGATAAGACCGATCGTGCCGACGGCAATTCGCCACCATGCGAAGGGGGCGTAACCCCGGCGGGATACGAAGTCGAGCAGCGCGCGCACGACGAGCAACGCCGAGATGAAGGCCATGAAGAAGCCGATGACGATCAGCTGACCATCGGCGAAGCTGAGATCATGGCGGCTCTTCCACAAATCCAGAGTGAAAGCGCCGACCATCGTCGGCATGGCGAGGAAGAAGGAAAATTCAGCGGCAGAACGCTTGTCGGCGCCGAGCAGCAGGGCACCGACGATGGTGGAACCGGAGCGCGACGTTCCCGGAATCATCGCCAGGCACTGAAAGAAGCCGATCTTGACCGCCATCGGCCAGGAAAATTCGTAGGCGCTGGTGTATTTCGGCTTGAACTCGATCCTGTCGATGACGAGCAGGACGATGCCGCCGAGGATCAACGAGATACAGATGACCTTCGGCGAATCGAACAGCACCGTCTTGATGAAATCATGCGCCAGTGCGCCGATAACGGCAGCGGGCAGAAAGCCGAAGAGGACGGCCAGAACGAAGTGACGAGCCTTGACGCTGACGGGCAGCGCCTTGGCGATCTGGACGAGACGATTGAAATAGACAAGCAGAATGGCGAGAATCGCGCCGAGCTGGATCAAAACTTCAAAAGTACCGGCCGATTTGAAGCCGAGAAAATGTCCAAGCAATATCAGATGGCCCGTCGAGGAGACCGGAATGAACTCCGTAAGCCCCTCCACAAGGCCTAAAACCAACGCGATAACAATTTGTTCAGCCATATCGTGTCCTTTGTCTAACGGCAGGGCGGCCCGATTCGCTTGTGCAAACTAGGCCAAGATCCTATAGCTTCAACCGATGACAAATGACTAGGGCCGCAGAATCGCGACCCAAAAGACTTCCGTAGCATCAATTAGAAACACCCGAGTACCAATGCCGACGCTGTATCATCACCCAATGTCATCTTCCTCCCGGTTCGTTCGTCTGATCCTGACGGAATATGGCTATCAGACGGAGCTGATCGAGGAACAGACCTGGGAAAAGCGACGCGATTTCCTGGCACTGAACCCCGCCGGCACCCTGCCTGTCTATGTCGATGACAGCATGCGGGCGCTCTGTGGCGCCTCGGTCATTTCCGAATATCTTGACGAGACGCATGGTGTTCTGAAGCGCGATCGTCGGCTTCTGGCCGAAGATCCGTTCCAGCGCGCCGAAATCCGCCGGCTGACGGAATGGTTCATGCAGAAGATGGAGCAGGATGTGACGCGGCCGCTGACGCGCGAGCGCGTCTTCAAGCTGCAGATGACCGCCGAGCAAGGCGGTGGCGCACCCGATTCCAAGGTCATGCGCATGGCGCGCGGCAATATCCGCCAGCACATGAAGTATCTGTCCTGGCTTGCAGGTTCGCGGCAGTGGCTGGCCGGTGAGCGCCTGAGCTACGCCGATCTCGCCGCCGCAGCCTCGGTTTCCGTGCTAGACTATCTGGGTGAGATCGACTGGACGGAATCGCCTGTCGCCAAGGAATGGTATCAGCGGCTGAAGTCGCGCCCATCCTTCCGGCCGATCCTGGCGGAGCGTGTGCGTGGAGTCACACCAGTTTCGCACTATGCCGATCTGGATTTCTGACGAGGGCTCGATATGCCCGGTGATCGCGAAGCGGAAAAAGCTGACAAGCGAAGAAACACACTGACCGCTTTCTTGCGAGAGGAAGCGCGTGCCCATGGTTTCGATCTCTGTCGCATTACCAGGCCGGACGCCACTCCCGAAGCTGCCGTGCGGCTCGGCCAGTTTCTCGACAAGGGCTATCACGGCACGATGGGCTGGATGGAAGAGACCCGCGACCGCCGGAGCGATCCGCGCGTGCTCTGGAGCGAGACCCGCTCCATCGTCGTCTTCGGCCTGAATTACGGCCCCGACGAGGATCCACGCGGCATTCTGGAAAAGCAGGACAAGGCGGCGATCTCCGTCTATGCCAGAAACCGCGACTATCACGACATCATCAAGGGTAGGCTGAAGGAGATCGCCACCCG
Organism: Rhizobium sp. BK098; assembly: GCF_014193155.1. Taxonomy (NCBI): domain Bacteria; kingdom Pseudomonadati; phylum Pseudomonadota; class Alphaproteobacteria; order Hyphomicrobiales; family Rhizobiaceae; genus Rhizobium; species Rhizobium sp. BK098. The sequence continues at coordinate 299,519 of NZ_JACHYY010000006.1, forward strand.
CTTCGCGGCGCGCTCGAAGGAGGATGTCAAGGTCTTCGTCGATACGGCGCCTGTCATGGAGAAACCGCTGGCAGAGGCCGCCGGTCTCGGCTGGCAGGGCAAGCACACCAATCTCGTCAGCCGCGCCTTCGGCTCATGGCTCTTTCTCGGATCGATGTTCACCACGGCCGAACTCGAGCCGGATGAGCCCGAGATCGACCATTGCGGCTCCTGCCGGGCCTGTCTCGATGCCTGCCCGACCGCTGCCTTCCCGGCGCCTTATCAGCTTGATGCACGGCGCTGCATTTCCTATCTGACCATCGAGCACAAGGGTCTGATCGATCCCGAGCTTCGGCCGTTGATCGGCAACCGCATCTTTGGCTGCGATGACTGCCTTGCCGCCTGCCCCTGGAACAAGTTCGCAAGCGCCGCCTCGGAGATGAAGTTGGTGGCGCGCGAGGATCTCAAGGAACCGTCGATCGCCCTCCTGCTCAATCTGGATGATGCGGCTTTTCGTGCTTTCTTCAGCGGCTCGCCGGTCAAGCGCATCGGCCGGGACCGCTTCATCCGCAATGTACTCATCGCCGCCGGCAATTCGGGCGATCGCTCCTTTATAGAGAAATGTCGCGAACTGGCCGGAGATCCCTCGCCCACCGTGCGCGGCATGGCGGTCTGGGCGCTATCGCGACTGATGACGGCTGGCGAATTCCATGCGTTTGCGGCACAAAGACATGACGAGGCAGACGAAGAAGTTCGCGCCGAATGGAAACTGGCAGGGGTATCGTGATGCATGTGATGATTTTCGGCTGCGGCTATTCCGGAACGGCCATCGCCAAGGCCTTCGCCGGTTCCGGCGTTCGCATCACCGGCACGACCCGCTCCGCCGACAAGGCGGCATTGTTAACGAAGGAAGGCATCGAAGCCTTCGTCTTCGACGGTGAAACGATCGATCCGGCTCTCTCCGAGACGATGCAGACCGCTACGCATCTGGTGCAATCGATCGCGCCGGGCAAATCCGGCGATCCGTTGCTGCGGCTGGCGCAGCTCAATCTCAAGGCGCTGATGCCGAAGCTGGAATGGATTTGCTATCTCTCGACCGTCGGCGTCTATGGCGACCACAAGGGCGCCTGGGTCAGCGAGCAGACCTCGCTGCATCCGGTCGCGGACCGCTCGGTCGAGCGGGTAGAAGCGGAAGACGGCTGGCTGCGCGTCGGCATCCGGCTCGGCCTTCCCGTCGCTGTACTCCGCCTTTCCGGCATTTACGGCCCCGGCCGCAATGCCTTCTGCAATCTCGAAAAGGGAACCGCCCGGAGGCTCATCAAGGCGAGCCAGGTGTTCAACCGCATCCGCGTCGAGGATATCGGCGCTTGCGCCCGCTTCCTGTCCGACCGCAAGCTCGGCGGCATATATAATGTCACCGACGACGAGCCTGCACCGCCGCAGGATGTCATCGTCGAAGCCGCCCGCCTGATGGGCGTCGAACCGCCACCGGAACAGGCTTTCGAGACGGCTGAACTGACGCCGATGGCGCGCTCTTTCTACGGGGAAAACAAGCGCGTTTCGAACGCGAAATTGCGCGCGCTCGGCTTCCAGTTCCGCTACCCAGAGTATCGCATGTCGCTCGCCGAATTATGGTCCTCGGGAGCGTGGCGCGGCTGAGAAATCGCTCTCCACGCCAGGTGAGATCGCATGAAAATTCCTACTTAGCCAGGCACTATAGTTCAATTTGCTCCGCATTTATGGTTAACGACCTCTAAAATTGCACAAATGCGGCAGCGATTATGGCAAAGTCGGAAAATTATTTTTCCGATTTTTGTGATGCCTGACATCACCAGGCGCCTTCGAGAAAATTCATTCCATTTTTAACTGATTTTATTGGGTTTTTTCCACGATCAAGCAAATCCGCTGAATAGTCCCAGTATTCCCCCAATATCACGAATGTTACAGAATGTAACATTCCGTGATCGAAAGTGGCACTTTTTCGCCATTTTTGGCCTGATTTAAGCCCCGCCGCCTACCCAGGGCGCAAGTTCAATAGCTTGAGGGAAAAATCGGTTTGAAGAAAATCGCACGTTCTTTGGCAATCGCCGCAACTATATCCGCCTCCATTGCTGTCGTTTCGACTCCGGCATTTGCATCCGCTGGCTGCGGAGGCGCTTCATGGTACGGGGGAAGCTCCAAGACTGCTTCCGGGGAACGCATGAGTTCCAGAAATCTTACTGCAGCCCACCGCTCGCTTGCCTTCGGCACGCGTCTCAGGGTTACCAACAAGCACAATGGCCGCAGCGTCGTCGTTCGCATCAACGACCGTGGGCCCTTCATTCGCGGACGTGTTCTCGATCTCTCCCGCGCTGCCGCACAGAACATCGGCATGGTCGCTTCGGGTACCGCCAAGGTCTGTTACGAGGTCGTCGCCTCGAAGTAATCGCCGGAAGCCGGAACTACCGGCAAATCGGCATGACGCTTGCTCTCTCGGCCAATCGCGGCTACCACGCGATTGAGACGTCTCAAAATCCGCCGCCATGGGCATTGTCTGCGCGGATCGGCGAGGCGTCAGCGGTTTTGGTAGGGCGCAGATTCCCAAGATGAGCTCCAACGGGTTCCGGGTCATGCGCGAGTAGGAGAGTGTGAATGCGTCTGGGCGGCCGATTGCAGGGGGCCATCGAAGTTCTTGCCGATATCGAAGCGCGCAAGCGACCGGTGGCCGATGCCCTGAAGGATTGGGGCCTTGCCCATCGCTTCGCCGGCTCCGGCGACAGAGCCGCGATCGGCAACATCGTCTATGACGCCCTGCGCATGCGGCTTTCGCATGCCTGGCTGATGGAAGACGACAGTGCGTCCGCGCTTGCCCATGCTGTACTCTTCCGCCAATGGGGCTTGACGCCCGAGGCGCTGGCCGCCGAGCTCGACGGTGATAAATTTGCTCCCGAGGCGCCGAGCGCCGAAACATTGGCCGCTTTTGCGGCCCGCAAGCTCGAAGATGCGCCCCGTCACATCCAGGGCGATATTCCCGAATGGGTCGAGCCCTCCTTCAGCCAAGCCTTCGGCGATGGCTGGCTTTCGGAAGCGCAAGCTCTCGCCGAACGTCCGACGCTCGACCTCCGCGCCAATGCACTGAAGGCCGATCGCGCGAAGGTCGTGAAAGCGCTGGAACGCGCTGGCGGCCAGGCATCGAAAATCGCCCGGTTCGGCATCCGAATTCCGGCCGGCGAAGGTGCGTCACGCCTGCCGAACGTCACGGCCGAGCTCTCCTTCCAGAAAGGCTGGTTCGAGGTGCAGGACGAAGGTTCGCAGATCGTCGCGGATCTGGTTCTGCCTGAAGAAGGCGATCAGGTGCTCGACTATTGCGCCGGCGGCGGCGGCAAGACGCTCGCCATGTCGGCCGCGATGCACAACAAGGGCCAGGTCCATGCCTATGACAGCGACCGGCGACGGCTGGCGCCGATCATCGAGCGCCTGAAACGAGCCGGCACTCGCAATGTCCAGGTCCATGACGACCGCAACGGCCTGCTCCAACTGCGCGGCAAGTTCGACAAGGTTCTGGTCGACGCTCCCTGCACCGGGACCGGCACCTGGCGGCGCCGTCCCGATACCAAATGGCGGCTGACGCAGAAGAACCTCGACGAGCGCATCAGCCAGCAACAGGAAGCCTTGGCGCAAGCCGGCGAATTCGTCCGCCCCGGCGGCGCGCTGCTTTACGTCACCTGTTCGGTGCTGCCGGAAGAGAATGAAGCACAGGTAAACCGTTTCGCCGCCCAGAATCCGGACTTCGAAGTCGTGGAGACCCTGAGCTCATGGGGGAAGCTGTTCGGGAAGGATGCCCCAAAGCCCCGCTCCTCGGATGGCAAGACCATTACGCTGACGCCAGCCTCCACCGATACCGACGGCTTCTTCTTCAGCCGTCTGCAACGGAAGATGTGAGCTGGCGGCGATCGACTAGCGATTGCGCTCGGCCGGTTGTCCTGTCGTAGCCCTGCTTGCACCGCCCTGCCGACAACCTCTCAAGCGGCCTATGCCTGCCATTTGAAGGCAAATTCATTTCGCTTGTCGCCGTACACCCGGGGTTCCTCGCCTTAAAATCGTTCTAAACTAGAGTGTTTGACACAAGTTTGTTTTTCATACATGAGACAAATTGCCAAGTTTTGACGGTGCCCCCGCTGTCACAGGAGAGGAACATGAAACTAAAGAACAAAATTGGCGCCGCGCTCGCGGTGGCCGTTATCGCGACTGCTGCATCCACCCTTCCCGCCCTTGCGGCAACTCCCGAACCGGCAGCCGTTCTCAAGCACTATGCGGAACTGGCACATGCCAAATATCAGGACTCGCTGACGACGGCGAAAGCACTCGACAAGGCGATCGACGCCCTGCTCGCCAACCCCAGCGACAAGACGCTTAAGGCGGCACGTGCGGCCTGGATCAAGGCTCGCGTTCCCTATGCGCAGACGGAAGTCTATCGCTTCGGCAATCCGGTCGTCGACGACTGGGAAGGCAAGGTGAATTCCTGGCCGCTGGACGAAGGCCTGATCGACTATGTCGACGCCTCCTACGGCACGGAAAGCGATGAGAATGCGCTCTATGTCGCCAATGTCATCGCCAACAAGACGATCAAGATCAACGGCAAGGATATCGACGCATCGCATCTGACGCCGGAATTCCTGTCGGCCACACTGCATCAGGCCGGCGGCATCGAAGCCAATGTCGCGACCGGCTACCACGCCATCGAATTCCTTCTGTGGGGCCAGGACCTGCACGGCACGGATGCCGGTGCGGGCGAGCGTCCGGCAACCGACTACGATCTGAAGAATTGTACGCATGGCAATTGCGACCGCCGTGCCGAATATCTGAAGTCCGCCTCGACGTTGCTGGTTTCGGACCTTCAGGAGATGACGGACAAGTGGGCGCCGGACGGCGAAGCCACCAAGCATGTCGAAGCCGATCCGAAGGCCGGCCTCACCGCTATCCTGACCGGCATGGGCTCGCTCTCCTACGGTGAGCTTGCCGGCGAGCGCATGAAGCTCGGCCTGCTGCTGCACGATCCGGAAGAAGAGCAGGATTGCTTCTCCGACAATACCTATAACGAGCACAATGGCGATGCCGTCGGCATCGCGTCTGCCTACAACGGCAATTACACCCGCGCCGACGGCACCAAGATGAAGGGGCCGTCACTGCACGATCTGGTCAAGGCCAAGGATCCGGCGCTCGACAAGGAAATGGAAGGCAAGCTCGACGCGACACTTGCTGCCATGAAGGCGCTGGTGCATCGCGGCGAGACGGTTGAAAAATACGATCAGATGATCGGCGAGGGCAACAAGGAAGGAAACGCGACGGTTCAGAAGGCGATTGACGGCCTACTCGACCAGACAAAGAGCATCCAGCGCGTCATCGCTGCTCTCGATCTCGGCACGATCAAGCTCGAAGGTTCGGACAGCCTGGACAATCCGAACTCCGTCTTCAAGAAGAAGTAATAAGGGAGGGTGGCAGCGCGACAAGGCGTTGCCGCCCCGACACCCATGACACGCATTCCGGCCAATCGCGCCTTTTTGCCCGCCATCGCTGCGGCTTTTTTGGTTTTTTCCATCACGCTCGCCGCCGCGGACATCCTAGATTTTCCGAGTAACCGCACCGACCTCTCCGCTGAGGAGTTGAAGCGCGTGCGCGACGTGACCCGCGCGACCAGCAATTTTCTCAAGGCCGAACCTTATGAAACGATGCAGGGCGGCGGCCTGACCTCGATCGACAAGGTCACGCGCGATATCTTCTCCCAACCCTCGGCCAAGCTAGACCAGGCGCAGGGGCAGGACTTTCATCTCGGCAATGCGCTTTTCCGCAAGCTCTGGGTCTCCGCCCCCTCCTCCACCCAGGCCTCCGATGGGCTGGGGCCGCTGTTCAATGCCCGCTCCTGCCAAAGCTGCCATATTCGCGACGGGCGCGGCCATCCGCCGGAGGAAGCAGGCGCGGCCGCGACCTCGATGGTCTTGCGCCTGGCAAGGGCCGCCATCACGCCGGAAGAGAAGCAGGTGGTCAGGGACCATCATGCGCTCAATTTCCCGGATTCGACCTATGGGGCACAGCTGCAGGATCTTGCCGTCCCCGGGCTCGCCGCCGAAGGCAAGGTGACTGTGAGTTATAGCGAGGAGACGGTGACGCTTGCCGGCGGCGAGACCGTGACCTTGCGCAAGCCGCATTACGGCGTCAGCGATCTCGCCTACGGGCCGATGGACGTCAACACCACGCTTTCAGCGCGCATCGCGCCGCCGATGATCGGCCTCGGCCTGGTCGAGGCCATCCCGGATGCCGATATTCTCGCCAATGCCGACCCGGACGATAAGAAGGGCACCAGCATTCGCGGCCGCCCCGCCATCGTCCGCGATCATCGCACGGGTCAACTCGCGCTCGGGCGTTTCGGCTGGAAGGCCCAGAATGCAACCGTGCGCGACCAGGTGGCCGACGCCTTTTCCGCCGATATCGGCATTTCGACGCCAGACCGACCGAACCCGTACGGCGACTGCACCGCCAAAGAACCGCAATGTCTGACCATGCCGACCGGCGTGCAGAAGCGCCTGGGCGACACAGAAGCGCCGGACCCGGTGCTTCCGCTCGTCACCTTCTATTCCGAAAATCTTGCCGTGCCCGCCCGCCGCTCGACGAGCCAGCCCGCCGTGCTGCACGGCAAGGACATGTTCTATCGCTCCGGCTGTACCGCCTGCCACACGCCGAAATTCGTGACGCGCGATGACTTGAAGGGCAGCGACGGTAAGGTTTCGCCGCAGGCGTTCCAGCTGATCTGGCCTTACTCCGATTTCCTGCTGCACGACATGGGCGAAGGCTTGTCGGATGGACAGCAGGTGGGCGTGGCATCCGGCCGCGATTGGCGCACGCCGCCGCTCTGGGGTATAGGCCTGACACAGACGGTGAGCGGCCGGCAGGCCTATCTGCATGACGGCCGCGCCCGCACATTGACCGAAGCCATCCTCTGGCATGGAGGAGAGGCGGAAAGAGCCCGCAATGCATTCGCCGGTCTATCGAAGGACGATCGGCAAGCCCTCATCAACTTTCTGGAGTCCCTCTGATGCGCCACTGGAAACGTCCGGAGCATTTCCGTTCTAAACGGAGTCACGCAAATGCTCCGTCCCATTGTTTTCACGCAATTCCGGACGCAAAACCGCTGTTCACTTTTGCTGGAATTGCTCTGGCCGCCAGCCTGCTGCTTGCCGTTGCGGCGTTGCCTGCCCATGCTGAGGATGCGACAACCAATGGCGCCGGCCTGAACGAGGCGGCGGTGCCGGCCGTACTGCAGAAAGCGGTGGATGACGTCATCCGTCCTGGCTACCGTGCCATGCACGACTCCGCCTCGAAACTGAATGTCGCGATGAAGGCGCTGTGCGCCGATCCCGCGGACGCCACCCTTTCCGGCGCCAAATCGGCTTTCGGTGACACTGTGAAGAGCTGGTCGCGCATCGAGATCGTCGATACCGGCCCTATCATCGAAAAGAACCGCTTCGAGCACATCCTCTTCTATCCCGACCGCAAGGGTGTCGGCCTCAAGCAGGTGCAGGCGCTGATCGCCAAGGCGGACGAGCAGGACACAACCGTCGAGGCCGTCGCCGGCAAGAGCGTGGCGCTGATGAGCATGACGGCACTGGAATATGTACTCTTCGGCAACGGCTCCAATGTCCTCGGGAAGGATAAACAGAGCTTCCGTTGCCGTTATGGAGCGGCTGTCGCCGGCAATATCGAAAACACCGCCAAGGAAATCGCCGACGAATGGGATGCGCCAGATGGCGTGCAGAAATCCTGGAAGTTTCCCGGCAAGGACAGCAATGACTTCATGGACAACAAGGAGGCCGTCACCGCATTGCTTGGCATCCTCGTACATGGCGCGGCCAATGTTCGCGACCAGCGGCTGGAAACCTTCTACAAAGGCGATCCGGCAACGGCGCGGCCGAAGATGGCGATCTACTGGCGCTCGGCCAATACGTGGACCTCGTTCACGGGCAATATCGAGGGCCTGAAGACGCTCTGGGAAAAAGCCGACATGGCAAGCCTGCTGCCGGTGGACAAGCGCGCGGTTGCCACCAAGATCGACGGCCTGCTGAACGAGCTTGCGACGACGGCACCGACGATCAATCCGGATATCGAGGCGGCCATCGGCAACGACGCTGAGCGCGCCAAGATCGACAAGCTGCTCGCCGTCAGCCGCGATCTCGCCACCAGCTTCAGCGATGAGTATGGCGGTGCCATCGGTCTTTCGGCCGGCTTCTCCTTCGCCGACGGAGACTAGAACATGATGCGCAGCGGCTTGATCGATCGCAGGGCCTTCGTCAAGGCAGCGGGACTGACCTTCCTTGCGGCGCTCAAGCCCAGTGCCTTGATGGCGCTGGAGCGGGCCGATGCGGTCTATGCCTCCGGCATCCGCGCCGCCGACGGCTCCTTTGCAGTGGCGACGGTGACCGAACAGGGGCGCATCATCGATCAGGTCGCGCTGCCCGCCCGCGCCCACGGCATGGCCTTTTCGAAGGCGACCGGCAAGACTGTCGCCTTCGCGCGCCGGCCCGGCACTTACGCGATGATTTTCGATCCCTGGAACAAGGCCGAGCCGATCGTCATTTCCGCTAGAGAAGGCCGACATTTCTACGGGCACGGCACGTTTTCGCCAGACGGCAGGCTGCTCTATGCCAGCGAGAACGATTTCGACAATAATCGCGGTATCATCGGGCTCTATGACGGCAGCAACCGCTTCGCCCGCATCGGCGAATACGAGACCTATGGCGTCGGCCCGCATGACATGACGGTTTCCGATGACGGCCGGTTCCTGATCGTCGCCAATGGCGGCATCGAGACCCATCCGGATTTCGGCCGCGCCAAGCTCAACCTCGACCATATGGAACCGTCACTGACGCTGATCGACGCTGCTAGCGGCCGGCTGATCGAGAAGCATACGCTGCCGTCGCAATATGCCCAGGTCTCGACCCGGCATGTCGATATCGATGCCAGCGGCCGCGTCTGGTTCGCCTGCCAGTACGAAGGCCACCGCAACGACCTGCCGCCGCTTGTCGGCCATTTCGCCAGGGGCGAGGACCTGAGTTTCGTTACCCTGCCCGACGACACGACGCGGGCGCTTGGCAATTATGTCGGCGCCATCGCAGTCAACCGTGCCGAGAATCTCGTTGGTGTCACATCGCCGGTCGAAGGGACTTCGGTGACGCTGGATGCGAAGACCGGCAAAGTGCTGAAGGTGGAAAGCATCGCCGATGCGGCGGGCATCGCACCGGCCCGACATGGCTTTGCCGTCTCGTCCTATGACGGCAACTTTCTGGGCGAACACAACGATGTCGCCTGGGACCAGCACATCGTCCGCATCGCCCGCGGCTGATCCGGACTTTGGCTGGACTGCCTAAATAAGCTTGCTGGCTTCGATGAAGCGCCGCAACGCCGTCGCTGCATTGAGCATATGTGCCCGCATGCGCCGCGACGCCATTTCCCCGTCTCCCTCGGCTATCGCCTGCATAATGGCTTCATGCTCCGCCCGCGATCGCTCGAGCCGCTGCTCCTGCTGCAATTGAGCCCGGCGGAAGGCCGCCAGGCGATTGCGGATCATGATCGCCTGTTCGGCAAGAAAGCTGTTGTGGGTGGCGTGATAGATCGCCTCATGGAAGGCGCGATTGAACACATCGTAAGCATCGAAATCGCCTGTTTTCACAAGCGTTTCAGACGCATCGTGCAGTTCGATCAGGTGGCTGCGCTCGAGCGGCGTCATGCGATAAGTGGCGAGCCTTACACACATCGATTCGATTTCGGCAACCGTCTCGAACATATCCATGATGCGTTCAGGCGTCATGCGGGCAACGACCACCCCGCGCCGCGCTCGCATTTCGACCAGACCGCTTACCGACAGCTGCCTCAGTGCCTCGCGAACCGGCGTGCGCGAGGCACCGAAACGATCGGCCAGTTGCTGTTCGTCCAGTGCTGCGCCCGCCTCAAGCTTGCCGGTCGCGATCTCATCTTCCAGCGCGTTGCGAATGCGGTCGGACAACAACTCGCGATCGTCGGCCGCACCATCTAATCCATCCATCGTTCCCAATTCTCCGACATCCGTTGCGACTTGTATGCAAAATATCACCTCAATCCAAGATTTGCATACAATTTATCTATCACGCAACCGTTACACATACAATTATTGACGGAATTCGATACAAAGAATACAAAGATAGGCATTGAGCTTGCTTTTGCATACACAAAGCAAGCTTGACGCTGAATCGGGATGCAGAGGGGCTTTTGATCCGTAGGATCCGGGCAGATGCCGTCCCCGAGACATACAAAAACTTCAGAAGCTATACCGTTCCGGCATCCGGCACGACGGCTTTCTGGTGCTAATTTATCTCTAAACGATAGGTATCACGATGATGATGACCAGACGAAATTTCGCGACCGCCATTGTTGCCGGTGCCGCCGCCTCCCTCATGTCCACGCGTGGCATGGCCGCCAGCAGCTCGACCACGGGTGCGGCTACCTCCGCGCCATTGAAGGCCCGCAACGTCGTTCTTGCGCATGGACTTTTCGCAGACGGCTCCTGCTGGACGGAGGTCATCGCCCGGCTGCAGGCCAAGGGGCTGAACTGCACGGCCGTGCAGAACCCGTTGACGACTCTCCCCGAAGCCGTCGCGGCGGTACAGCGCGTGCTCGACCGCCAGGACGGCCCGACCGTCCTTGTCGGCCATTCCTTCTCCGGCATGTTAGTGACGGAAGCCGGCGTTCATCCGAAGGTTTCGGCGCTCGTCTATGTCGCAGCCCGCGCACCGGATGCCGGCGAAGATTATACGGCGCTCGCCAAGACATATCCGACGCCCCCTGCCTCGGCCGGTATCGTCTTCGACGGCGACGAAGGACGGCTCACCGAGGAAGCCTTCCTGCGCGACTTCGCCGGCGACCTGCCCAAGGCCAAGGCCGAAGTGCTTTATGCCGTGCAGCAGCCCTTCCAGAAGGCTTTGCTGACCGGAAAGACCACTCAGGCCGCCTGGCGCAGCAAGCCAAGCTGGTATGCCGTTTCCACCGAAGACAGAACGATCAATCCGGATCTGGAACGCTTCATGGCCAAGCGTATGGGCGCGAAGACCATCGAAGTGAAGGCAAGCCACCTCTCGCTGATCTCGCACCCCGATCCGATTGCCCATCTGATCTTGGAAGCCGCCGGGCACTGATCGACCAGATCGGCAGCGAGCTGCGTCCGCATCCAGCTCTCATCGGCGGCCGCGAATTGCCAAATCGTGGTCATCTGTGTCCTCACGACAAGCTTCCTTGTGTCAGGTAGCACAGCGAGTTGATCGTGGAAATTCGATGTCGGCGCAGCAGCTTGGGGCGCTTTCCTTTTTCCACCGGATAACCCTTGTCCAAATGGCCTCTCCATGCCAATTTCGCACCCGCGAAAGAAGGGGACGGCATGACAGGGGCAGATGACACGGGGACCGGCGGCGATTTTCGGACCCGCATCAGAACGAGCTTCGCGCGACAGGCGGCGATGGCAACGATCGGTGCGGAACTGACGCGCGTCGAGCATGGTACGGTCGAAATCGAGCTGCCGTTCGATGTGAAGCTGACACAGCAGCACGGAATCCTACATGCCGGGATCATTGCCGCCGCGCTGGATTCCGCCTGCGGCTTTGCGGCCTACAGCGTCATCGATCCCTCCGCGTCGATCCTCACGATTGAATTCAAGGTCAACCTGATGTCGCCCGGGCGCGGCGAGCGCTTCCTGTTTCGGGGCGATGTCACCAAGCCTGGCACGACGATCATCGTCGCTGACGGCCGCGGCTATGCCATCGGCGACGGACCGGCCAAGCTGATCGCCTCGATGACGGGAACGATGATGGTCATCCGGGGCAGAGAGGGAATTAGCGGATGAAATTCGAATTGAAGCGGGTATCGGGCAAATCGATCCTGTTCGTCATGGCCGCCGAGGCCGAATATGGACCCTTCCTGCGCTCGCGCATCGATCCGCTGATGACGGGCGTTGGCCCGGTGGAGGCCGCGATTGTGCTCACCCGCGCCTTCGCGCAGCTCGAAGCGCAGGGCGATCTTCCCGATCTCGTGGTGTCGCTCGGCTCGGCCGGCTCCGCCAAACTGGAGCAGACGGAGGTCTACCAGGTCACCTCGGTTTCCTACCGCGATATGGATGCCTCGCCGCTCGGCTTCGAGAAGGGCCGCACGCCCTTCCTCGATCTGCCTGCAACGATCGAATTGCCACTACGTATTCCTACCATTGCCGAGGGCAGCCTTTCGACGGGCGCCAACATCGTCTCCGGCTCCGAAGCCTATGAACGCATCGGCACCGACATGGTCGACATGGAAACCTTCGCCGTGCTGCGCGCCTGCCAAACCTATGGCCTGCCGCTGATCGGCCTGCGTGGCATTTCCGACGGAAAGGTCGAGCTTCAGCACATTTCCGACTGGACGGAATATCTGCATGTGATCGACCGCAAACTCTCCTACGCGGTCGATGGGCTGTTTACGGCGCTCGAAGACGGCGTATTCTGGTTTTGAGGGACTGGAAACCACTGAAGCAATTCCAGGAAAAGTGCATGGCGGTTTTCCGTCCGGAATTACGAGAAAAGACAGAGAATGTAGGACAATCGGGACAATAAAATCGCCGTTTGTGTGATTTGCCCGATTGCCAGGGAAAGCGCTTTTCATTAAAGGCTCGCCATGACCCAGACAGCACATCCAGATACCGTTCTCATCGTCGATTTTGGCAGCCAGGTGACGCAGCTCATCGCACGGCGCGTGCGCGAAGCGGGCGTCTACTGCGAAATCGTCCCCTTCCAATCCGCCGAAGCCGGCTTCAAGCGGCTGCAGCCGAAGGCCGTGATCCTCTCCGGCAGTCCGGCCTCGACCGTGGACGAAGGCTCGCCGCGGGCGCCGCAGATCATCTTCGACAGCGGCATCCCGGTCTTCGGTATCTGCTACGGCCAGCAGACCATGTGCATGCAGCTCGGCGGCAAGGTCGAGAGCGGTCACCACCGCGAATTCGGCCGCGCCTTCCTGGAAGTCGATAAGGATTGCGCCCTCTTCGAAGGTCTGTGGTCAAACGGTTCGCGCCATCAGGTCTGGATGAGCCACGGCGATCGCGTCACCGCGCTGCCTGATGGCTTCGAGGTGGTCGCCACGTCTTCGAACGCGCCTTATGCCTTCATCGCCGACGAGAAGCGTAGATATTACGGCGTGCAGTTCCACCCGGAAGTCGTGCATACGCCCGATGGCGCCAAGCTCATCGGCAACTTCATCCACAACATCGCCGGCATCAAGGGCGATTGGTCGATGTCAGCCTATCGCGCCAAGGCAGTGCAGGCGATCCGCGATCAGGTCGGCGACAAGCGCGTCATCTGCGCTCTGTCAGGCGGCGTCGATTCCTCCGTCGCCGCGCTTTTGATCCACGAGGCTGTCGGCGATCAGCTGACCTGCATCCTCGTCGACCACGGCCTGATGCGCAAGGACGAGGCGGCAAACGTCGTTGCCATGTTCCGCGAGCACTATAATCTGCATCTGATCCATGTCGATGCTTCCGACCGCTTCATCGGCGAGCTCGAGGGTGTTTCCGATCCCGAGACCAAGCGCAAGATCATCGGCCGGCTCTTCATCGAAACCTTCGAGGATGAAGCCAAGAAGCTTGGCGGCGCCGATTTCCTCGGCCAGGGCACGCTTTATCCCGATGTCATCGAGAGCGTTTCCTTCACCGGCGGCCCTTCGGTCACGATCAAGTCGCACCACAATGTCGGCGGCCTGCCGGAACGCATGAAGATGCAGCTCGTCGAGCCGCTGCGCGAACTCTTCAAGGATGAAGTGCGCGCGCTCGGCAAGGAGCTCGGCCTGCCCGACAGCTTCATCGGCCGCCACCCGTTCCCCGGCCCCGGCCTCGCCATCCGCTGCCCAGGCGGCATCACCCGCGAGAAGCTGGAAATCCTGCGCGAAGCCGATGCGATCTATCTTGATGAAATCCGTAAGGCCGGCCTCTATGATGCCATCTGGCAGGCATTCGCCGTGCTTTTGCCGGTCCAGACCGTCGGCGTCATGGGCGATGGCCGCACCTATGAATTCGTCTGCGCGCTGCGCGCCGTCACCTCCGTCGATGGCATGACCGCGGATTTCTATCACTACGACATGGAATTCCTCGGCCGCGCCGCGACCCGCATCATCAACGAAGTCCGCGGCATCAACCGCGTGGTCTACGACGTCACCTCGAAGCCGCCCGGCACGATCGAATGGGAGTGAGGGGGAACGGTGGTGATCGCGCAGTCTAAGCGCCAATTTTCGCTGCCGCGCCTGCTTCGTCCATTTGAGCGGCGCTTGAATGGCGTCGCCCAAAAAAGCGGGCGTTATTGGTTGCGTCACCGTCCTTCACGGCCCGTCTAGGCTATCCCCCCGCGTGGTCGTTGCCCCCGTGCGCGGCGATGAACATGGCGACGGCCGACCGGCAATAGGATTCGATCTCGTTGTCGTCCTCTGCTCTCGCCTCATCGAAGCGTGCGATAATCAGGAGATCGGAGCCTTTGAAAAGCGCGGCAAACAAGCGGGCGGACCGGAGAGGATCGGGCACGTTCAGAACCGCCTTCGCGTGCAACTGACGTAACAGGGCCTCGATTTGGGCGATGATATGGGCGGGGCCGGCTTCGTAATGGAGCTTGCTCAACGACTTTTGACTTGTCATATCGGCCATGACCATGGCTTCGACATTGCGGACGTCAGGGCGCAACAGCGTGCGAAGCAGCGACGATCCCACCGCCATGAGCTGATCTTCCGCCGAACCGTCGACGCCTTCAAAAAGGGCCTGTGGTATTAACTGTTGGCAGCGGGCCGCAAACGCCGCGCCAAACAGCGCCTCCTTGTTCTCGAAGTGGCGATAGATGCTGAGCTTGGATATCTTCGCTCGCTGGGCGACCTTGTCCAATGTCGTCGCTTGAAAACCCAATTCTGCAAAGAGTTCGCCCGCGGCGACGACTATGGTTTGGCCAAGCGTCTCGTTGGCGGGCCGCCCGCGCCGGCCCTGACTGTTTTCGTTCACGACAATTATGGTCCTTGACAGTATCGTAATGGCTGAATTACGATACCATGTAGTATCTAAAATACGCAAGCGCATTTGTCGGACGATCGACGGCCTGAACTGCGAGAGATCCATGCAGCGACGAACCCTGCTGAAGCTGGCCGCGGCGCTTTCCGCCATCGGCATCGCCCGCGCCCCGGCCCCGCCAAGTCCGGCCCATCCTCTTCCATCCACAACAAGGAGTCCATCACCATGGATGACGTCATCATCATCGGCGGCAGCTTTGCTGGCCTCGCAGCCGCCCTTCAGCTCGGCCGTGCCCGCCGCAAGGTCACCGTTCTCGATACCGGCCTGCCGCGTAATCGCTTCGCCGGCCACTCGCATGGTATGCTCGGCCACGATCACAAGCCGCCGCTGGACATCCTGACCGAGGCGCGGCAGCAACTGGCGCGCTATCCCACGATCAAGCTGGTCAATGCCCGGGCCGACGGCGTCTCCGGCACCATCGACGATTTCTCCGTCCTCACTGGCGATGGCGAAAGCCTTGGGGCGCGCCGCCTAATCCTGAGCTATGGCATCACCGACCAGATGCCTGCTGTTCCGGGCTTTTCCGAAGGCTGGGGCACGTCCATCGTGCCCTGCCCCTATTGCGACGGCTTTGAAGTCGCCGGCCAACATTGGGGCCTCGTCTGGTCCGGCCCGCAGTCGCATAATCAGGTCAGGCTGTTCCACGACTGGACCAACAAGCTGACGGTCTTCGCCGATGGTCACGACATTCCGCCCGATATCCGGGCCGATCTGGAGCGTCGCAACACACCTATCATCGATGGTCGGATCACTGAAATCGCCCGTCACGGGGTCCATGGCGCCACCGTCAAGCTCGATACCGGCCCCGATGTCGCGGTCGACATCCTGTTCGCCCATCCGCGCAACAAGCCGTCTGCAAGCCTGCATGAACCACTAGGCCTCGCCACGGCCGCCACGCCCCTCGGCATCGTCCTCAAGGTCGACGAGCGCCGTGAAACCAGCATGCCCGGCATCTACGCCGCAGGGGACCTCACCAACCCCCTCATCCCCTCGGTCACCACGGCATCATGGCAAGGCACGATGGCGGGGATCTTCGCCCAACAGTCGATGCTGGCTTGAGAGCATTGATTCCCTAAGACCCGCGGAATGCGATCGACTTCGCCCTCATGGGTAGCTTGCTTCGCAACGAAGGCCTGATCGCCATTCCTGCAGATCAGGCCTTCGGGCAATAATTATCAGAGCTGAACGCGCTCTTATTTCATTGTGACGCTCAAGCCGCTGATATCGGCATTGACCTGCAGGCCGACCTGCCTGCCCGTGAGCTCGAGTTTGGCACCCTTGTCATTGGTCATGACGATCATCTGGGCGCCCTTGCCCACCGCGCCACCGCCACCGGCAGCGCCGTAGACGCCGGCCACATCCCGGGCGCGGCGGATATTGCGCACAGTGCCCTGGAAATAGGTCTTGGAGGCACCGAAGGCGAGACCGCCCGAAATGCCGCCAATCGAGATTGGATAGCGCTTGCCGTGGAAGGTCAAGGTGCCCTCGCCTCCGGAGCCGCCGACGAAGAAAGCCGCCTTGTAGACGGAGAAGCGGATGGTGCCGCTATCGGCATGTGCCGCGCTGGCGAAGCCAATTCCTGCAGCGGCGATGGCGGCAACCGCGACCGACCGAAATCCAGATGAAATATTCATGATGAGCTGCTCCTCAAATACGCCGCTTACCCAGCCGGCCGGGCACGACGTCAGCGTCGTGTCAAAGTCAGGGGTAAACGATCTCGCACGACCTTTGGTTCCAAAGCGCGCAATAACAACGCGTTAGGGCGCGGATCAAATATCTTATGGGATGGGGAGGCAGCCGTTTCGTGAGGGATTTCGCAGGTCAATATTCGACCACGAGAGCAGATATTCGCTCTCTCTAGTCTACATATGTGGCGCACAAGGGACTTGCGTCAAGACCCGGCTCCTCCCGTACAAATGCCGGCACAAACCGAAAAGCGGAGCATGGACATGAACATGACTGTTACGAAACATGCGGTGGTTATTACCGGCGCCGGTCCGACAGGGCTCATGCTGGCGGGCGAATTGGCCTTGGCGGGCATAGACGTCGCGATCATCGAGCGGCGTGCCAATCAGGAGCTTGTCGGCTGGCGCGCCGGCGGGCTACATGCGCGCACCATCGAAATTTTCGACCAGCGCGGCATTGCCGATCGGTTCCTTTCACAAGGACATATAGCGCAGGTGGCAAGTTTCGCCTCGGTGCGCCTCGATATCAGCGATTTTCCCACCGGACACAATTATGGCCTGGGGCTGCGCCAGAAACACATAGAGCGCATCCTCGCCGACTGGGTCGGCGAATTCGACGTGCCGGTCCACTACGGCATGGAAGTTACCGGCTTCGCGCAGGACGACGGTGGCGTCGATGTTCAATTGTCCAACGGGACGACGCTGCGAGCGGATTATCTCGTTGGATGCGACGGCGGGCGCAGCCTGATCCGCAAGGCAGCCGGCATCGATTTTCCCGGATGGGATGCGACCGTCAGCAATCTGATCGCCGAGGTGGACATGACCGAGGAGCCGGAGTTGGGCATTCGTCATGATGCGCTCGGCATGCATTCCCTCGGCAGGTTCGAATACGAAATCCGCGACGGGAAGGTCATCTATCCTAAGACAGGGCCGATCGGCGTGATGCTGACGGAGCGGCAGTTGAGAACCTCGAGCGAGCCGAGCTTCAGCGATCTCCGCGACGCTCTTATCGCCGTCTTTGGCGCCGATTATGGTGCGCATAACCCCCACTGGATTTCGAGATTTACGGATGCAGTGCGACAGGCAGCATCCTATCGCAAGGGCCGTGTGCTGCTCGCCGGGGACGCCGCGCATATCCATCCCCCGGATGGCGGACAGGGTCTCAATATCGGTGTGCAGGATGCCGTAAACCTCGGATGGAAACTGGCCCAGGTGATCAAGGGCATATCGCCGGAAAGCCTGCTCGATACCTATCACGCCGAGCGTCATCCGATCGCTGCCCGGGTGCTGCGCAATATCCTGGTCTCGGTCGCGCTCCGCCGCCCCGACGACCGCACGCAGATCCTCCGGGAGACCATGGCCGAATGCCTCGCCATGGACGAGCCGCGCCGGCGCTACGCCGCGATGATGTCCGGCCTGGATATCCACTACGATCTTGGCGAGGGACATCCGCTGCTCGGCCGCCGCATGCCCGATCTTGACCTCACCGCCGCCCATGGTCCGCTGCGGCTCTTCGACCTGCTGCACGGAGGCCAGCCTTTGCTGCTCAATCTCGGCGTGCCCGAGAGCTTCGATATCGCCCCTTGGGCGGATCGGGTGCAATCGATCAACGCCCAATATGCCGGGCCGTGGGAGCTTCCAGCGATCGGCGCGGTTGATGCACCCACTGCGGTATTGATACGGCCGGATGGATATGTTGCCTGGGTTGGAGAGGAGACGCAGTTGGAGCTTCCGGAGGCGCTGACCACGTGGTTCGGCCCGCCCACTGTTGTGTGATGCGTGAAGGCCGGCAGGATTCGGGCAGGCAAGGGCGGATCAGGCCTCTTATCCCTTGGCCGGCCGGGCGCTTATCGGCTAGCGTGACGAAGGCGGCGCGCTCGCCGCCGCTTTCGCAGGAAATCCGACATGCAGGATGATGCCTCAACGAAGACCATGAATGAACCGACCGAAACAGCAGAGCAGGTGAGCGGGCTTGCCGAAATCCTGGCACCTCATCTTTCCGTGGTCTTTTGCGGGCTGAACCCCGCGCTTACAGCGCATCGCGACGGGCATAACTTCTCGAGCCGCAGCAACCGCTTCTGGCGGGTCCTGCACCTTGCCGGCTTCACCCCTCGCCTGCTGCGGGCGGAGGAAGAGCGCGAGATGCTGCAATATGGCCTCGGCCTGACATCGGCGGTCTCCCGCCCGACGAAAAGCGCCAGCGAGCTGAAAAGGAGCGATTATATTGCCGCCGCTCCAGTGCTCGAAGAAAAGATCAGGAAGTTTGCGCCGGCTAATCTGGCGTTTCTCGGCAAAGCGGCCTATGTCGCCATCAGCCTCCGGGCCAATGTCGAATGGGGGCGGCAAGCGGAAAAATTTGCGGGCGCTTCGATTTGGGTGCTACCGAACCCGAGCGGCCTCAACAGGGCCTTCGATCTGGCGAAACTGACAGAGCACTATCGCGAGGTGAAATTGGCGATTGAACAGGAGAGCGGTTTCACTCAGTAACCGCCCTCCCGGTCCATCTTGCTTAATCCTCGGGCCGCTTTGTGGCCTAAAACCCCAACGACTGCTGCACCGGTTTTGGCGGCGCGAGCTGAACGCCTTCGAGCTCCAGCATGCGAGCCTTGGAGTTGGAACCGCCCGGCGCGGAAAAGCCGCCGATCTTGCCGCCAGCCGCCAGAACGCGATGGCAGGGAATGATCAACGCCACCGGGTTCTTCGCCATAGCCTGCCCGACATCGCGCGCAGCTTCCGGCCCTGCGCCGAGCTGCTTGGCCAATGTGCCGTAGGTCGTCGTGTGGCCCCAGCCGACCTGCCGGGCGGCATCGTAGATCTGCCTGAAAAAGGCATCCTGCTCGCCGAGATCGAGCGTGACGTCGGAAAAGTCGATCTCCTCGCCCGCGAAATAGCGCTTCACCTTGGCAACCACTGCCGCGATGTCCGCGCTTGGGGTCCCGGGCTGCGCATTCGGCAGGCGGCGCCGAAGCAGACGCTCGGTCGCGCCCGCATCCTTCGTCGGCAATTGAAAGCGCAGCACGCCGACATCATTCCAGGCAATGCCGCAGAAGCCGCCGGCGGTCTCGAAGATCAGGTAATTCTGGCTTGTCTCGTTCATGACGAAACCTCCCGTGTTTCCACTTGCCATGAAAATCGGCCTCGGAAGCGTCGAATTCAACCCGTTTCTTGCGAGGAAGGAGAATTGCCACCGTTTTGATGTCGGCGGCGCGGCTCTGAGACAATCGCGAGCGCGGATATCAATATCCGCCGCCGGTTGGAGGCGCGTTCAGCGTCATGCCGCCGCCACTATTGCGCTCGCCGGATGTCGAGCAGGAAGCGATACCAAAGCCGATGAGAGCGAAAACAACGGCCGCAAAGACTGATCTGTTGAACATGATCGTGATTCCTTTGAGTGAAAATGGGCACGCATGCCCGAACCTGGGATGAACAGATCAGGTCGTCCTTTTATTCGATCGCTTTTTTGGTAACGCTTGCGACGGAAAGCCTTCAAGATTTGTTCTTGTTTTGTTCTTGAATTAGCAACTGCTTTATCCTATCGTTTTGCGGTCAAAAAGCAGGAGGACAAAGCGATACGCGCTTTGAAGTGACCATGAAGAACAATGGGCAGCTTTCACTCTATCTTGCGGGCGGAGCGCATACGCGAACACCGCCGCCAATCGATCAAGGGCCGATCAATAAATTCTATTTCGCCCTCCTGCCCGATGCGGCAATTGCTGCACGCAGTCATGAGCTTGCAGGACATCTTCGCCGGCAGCACCGCTTTTCCACGAAGCCGCGTCGGGCCGATCTCTTTCATGTGACGCTCTACCCGATCGGCTCGTTTCGCTGCTTGCCCGAGGAAATGGCATTTGCGGCGATGGAAGCTGCCTCTCGGGTGAGGAAGCCGCCCTTTCCCGTCGTCTTCGATCGAGCAGTCAGCTTCGGCAATGGCGACAACCGCCCACTTGTCCTTTGGAGCAAGGACGGAAACGCCGAACTGAAGGCGCTCCATCAGGAACTGGCCGATGCTATGCGGCTCACAGGCATTACGCCAGCCAAGGAGAGCTCCGTCGAACCGCATATGACGCTGCTCTATCAGGGACATCTCGTTCCCGACATCATGCTCGAGGAACCCGTGAGTTGGACCGCCAGGGACTTCGTCCTCATCAACAGCCTGCAGGGAGAGGCCAGGCACGATCATCTCTGCTATTGGACTTTGCATGATTGAGCGGGCGCTCACGCCTTTGGAGGTTTCCCTTCAGCTATCACCGCCGCGACGGCATCATCGACGCTGAAGCTGCAGCGCTTGTCGACATCGGCGACGCCCGCGACCATCATGAGATCGCGAACCCGGTCATGCACCCGAGCAAACTGTAGGCGGAGGCCGGCTCGCTGCATGGCGCTGTCGAACTCCATCAAGGCGTCCATCGCCGTGCTGTCGATATCGGAGCTTTCCTCCAGGCTGAGAATGACGGCCCGCAATCCGACTTGGCTGCGGCTGCCGGACAATATGTCGCCGAAGATCGTATCGGCATTGCCGAAAAACAGGGTTTCGCCGGGGCGCCAGATGGCGATGCCCGGTATCTCGGCGGCGTCGTCATGCCTGCTGACATCGACGAAGTCATGGCTGTTGTCGAGCCGTCCCAAACGGGCGATATACGGGGATGCCAGGCGATGCATCATGGCAGCGAGCGAAAGGGCGATTGCCAGCAGCATGCCATTGAGCACGCCGAAAGCGAGCACGCCGACGGCGGCGCCTAGTGCCACGTAGAAATCGCGACGCAGACGGCGCAGCCGCAGGATGGGGCTGGGGTCGAGCGCATGGGTCAGAGCAGCGATCACGACCGCAGCCAGCACCGGCTCCGGCAGAAGCGCCACCAGCGGTCCGGCACAGGCAATCAGGATCGCGAGGCCGATGGCGGCAAAGACGGTTGTCGCCCGCGTCTTTGCCCCCGCCGCCTCACTGGCGAAGCCTGCGGAAAAACCCGCGCCGACCGGCATGCCCTGAACGACGGCGCTGGCGATATTGGCTGCACCCAGCGCACCAAGCTCGCGATTGATCTCCAGCGTCTCACCATAACGCAGGGCGAGTGCACGCATCGTACCCCAGGATTCAGCAAAGAGGATGAGGACAAGGGGCACGGTGAATTGTACCAGCCGGGAATAGGCGGTCCAGTCGGCGTCCGGCAGCGACGGCCATTGCGGCAGTATCTCGATCGGTCCGACCAGCTTGACCCCATGGCCTTCCAAGCCGAACTGATAGGAGGCGAAGATGCCGGCGGCCAGCACAAAGAAAGCGCCGGGAATGCCCGGCAATCGCTTCAAGAGCAGCAATGCCACCAGCGCGACCACGCCGACGGCGACGCTGATCGGATTCCACTGGAGGATCGCGCCGAAGAGTGCGGCCGCGTAAGCCAGGATATTCGAGCCTTGCACAGCCACACCAACGAAGATCGGCAGCTGATGCAGGATGATGGTGATCGCCAATCCGAGTGCGAAGCCGCGTAGGACCGGCCGCGAGATGAAACCGGTGATGCCGCCAAGGCGCAAGGTACCGGCGATGACGAAAAGAATGCCGGCGAGCGCCACGGCAACCGTGGCAAGCCCCGCCTTGATCGTCGCATCACCCGGCACGACGGCCAATGTTGCGGCGAGAATGGCAGCGGATGAGGATGTGGGGGAGACGATGGCGAAGCGGCTGCGGCCGAATATGGCATAGATGAGACATCCGACGATACCGGCGAGGATGGCACGATGCGGCGGCAGGCCGGCGATGCCGGCGTAAGCGACCGCTTCCGGCAGCATCAGTCCGGCAACCGATATGCCCGCGACCAGATCCGCCCTGTCCACCAGGAACCAACTGCCCAGCTTCGTCATCGATCACCGACCGTAAGTGTGGTCCATCCGTCTATGGATAGAGATTCGCCACGAGGCCGCAACAGAAAAATACGGGTTGGAATCGGTACTTATACGGAGCTGTCCGAGGCGTCCCGCAACGGGCAACTTTGACCGACCACATCCGCCACGAAGTCCATAACCGCACGGATGGCAGGCGAGCGACGGAGATCGGGATAGATGACGAGCCAGAGGTCGCGCGTCGGTGATGGGATCTCCGCCGGCAGGCGCACCAATCCTGCCTCGCGATCGCCTAGAAATCTCGGAAGTGCCACGACCCCCAGTCCGGCACGAGCGGCCTCGAGCTGGCCGAAAACATCGGTGGCGCGGAAGACGATCGGACGACCATTCAGCAGACTGCGAAGCCAGGTTTGCTGGGTCAGATGCTCCATCGCCGCATCATAGCCGATGAACACCCAGTCCTCCTCTGGCGTTTGCGCTAAGGGCGGGATCGCGTAGAGACCGAAGCGCATGGCGCCGATACGCCGGACCAAGAGATCGCTTTCCTCCGGCCTGATCATGCGCACGGCGATGTCAGCCTCGCCGTAATTGAGCGCGACGCTGCGTGCAATGCCGGCAATGGTCAGCGTGATGTTCGGATGATGGGTATGAAACAGCGCGGCTTTCGGCGCTAGGAGATGGGCAGCGATCGACGGCGGTGCGCTGACCCTGACTGCAGCGGAAAGCCCAGACACGGCACTTTTCGAATAGCGTCTGATCGCCTCGACATTTTCCTCCATACCCGCCACCAGTTCGGCGATGGCACGACCGTCAGCCGTCAGCGGCGAGGTGCGTGGCCGCCGATCGATGAGGCGCAGATCAAGCGCACACTCCAACGCCGCAATACGTCTGCCGACAGTTGCGTGGTCGACACCCAACTCGCGCGCCGCCGCAGAGAGGGAGCCGGTTCGCGCGAGAGCGGCGAAATGGTGAAGGTCCTGCCAGTCGATCATCGGTGCATTATTGCACAGATATGGTGAGTTCATACCGAATTTATTCGCACAGCGATTCATGGTCAAAAATTGTCCGAAAGGAGATTTCCCCATGCCCCTAGCGATTGCCATTACCAGCCCCGGCGGCCCTGAAGTCCTGAAAGCCGTCGATCTCCCAGCTACCGAACCCGGCCCCGGCGAGGCGCTGATCCGCCAAAGCATCTCCGGCGTCAATTTCGTCGACATTTATGTCCGTTCCGGGCTTTACCCGCTGCAACCCGGCAACAATGTGTTGGGCTTTGAGGGTGCAGGCATTATCGAAGCGCTCGGTGCCGATGTCGGCGATCTGAAGGTCGGCGACCGTGTCGCCTATATCGGTCATCCGATCGGCAGCTATGCCGAGATGCGCACGCTGCCTGCAAGCCGGTTGGTGAAATTACCCGATGGTGTCAGCGAACGCGTTGCCGGCAGCACGATGCTGCGCGGACTGACGGCGCAGATGGTGCTGCAAAAGACCTATCCCGTGAAGGCGGGCGAGTGGGTGCTGGTGCACGCGGGAGCCGGCGGGCTCGGCCAACTCGTCACACGCCTTGCCAAGAAGATTGGCGCGAAGGTCATCGCTACCGTGGGATCCGAAGCCAAAGTCGGCATCGCCCATGAAGCAGGTGCGGACGCAGTTCTCCTGCATACATCCGGGGATTGGGTCGAGGAAACGCGCCGCATCGCCGATGGCCGTGGCGTCCATCTTGCCGTCGACGGGATCGGCGGGACCATGTTGTCACAGACGCTTGCTGCGGTGCGCCCCTTCGGCATGGTCGCCAGCCTCGGGCAGGTCAGCGGCGCCATTCCGCCGATCAACATAGAGGAGCTGACCGCGCCCCGCGTGATCGGCCTGTCGCGTCCGAGCGTGTTGGCTTATGCCAACGATCCCGAACTCTACCGCGAAGGCGCCACGGCGCTTATAGCCGCACTGCAGGCCGGGCTCGTCAACCCGATCGGCGCGGAATACGAGCTGAAGGATGCCGCCCGAGCCCATGTCGACCTCGAAGCAGGAAGAACGACAGCCAGCGTCATACTAACGATGTGATGCCTTCTGCCCATTCTTCCTTCGGGAAGAATGGGTTTACACCGCTGGCACGCCCCATGGACAATCGTCCAGGCACAATCAATTCATCCCGTCAATGGGCTTTGCTGCAAGGCAGCAATTCGTTGACCTCGCCTGCTGTTGCCTGATAGCCATTACCCATGGCGACGCACGGCCCTCGGGCCTTCGCCGTCACTGCTATCCGATCCGAATCCGCTTCCTTCGTGGCAAACAGCATGGACACCGCTGCCGGTGCCCGCAGGCGATATCCCGTGAACACTGCTTCCCAGACCATCCGGTCCACCTCGACCCTGTCTCTCATCTCGATCGTCGCGCTGACATTCTTCGGCTACCTTGCCATCGGATTGCCGCTTGCGGTTCTGCCGACCTATGTCGACAGCAGCCTCGGCTTCGGCGTTGTTTGGGCCGGCATCGCCGTCAGCACGCAATATGTGGCGACCATCGTCAGCCGCGCCCATGTCGGCCGGCTCTGCGATCAATACGGGCCGCGCCGTTCGGTCTTCCTGGGCTTCCTGGCCTATGGTCTGTCGGGCGCACTCACCATCGCTTCCACTTTTACGATCCAAGTCCCGGCGGCAAGCCTTGCTCTTCTGCTTGCGGGCCGGCTGGCGCTCGGCATCGGCGAGAGCTGGGTGAGCACGGCGGCGATCACCTGGGCGATCGGCCTGATGGGATCGCGGGAAACCGTGCGCATCATCTCCTGGAATGGTATTGCCACCTACGGCGGCATTGCGCTCGCCGCCCCGCTCGGCGCCTGGCTGCAGGGGCAATACGGCTTCTTCGCCATCGGCGTCGTCACCATCATCCTTGCGGTTGCCGGCTTCATGCTAGCGCAAACGCGGCCGCCGGTCCCCGGCGTCAAGGAAAAGGGCATCGGCACGGGCCAGGTGCTGAGCCGCGTTGCACCGTACGGCGTCGCGCTTGCGCTTGCCTCGAGCGGCTTCGGCGTCGTCATGGCCTTCGTCGCGCTATTCTTCCATAGCCGCGGCTGGGACGGCGCCTCCTTTGCGCTCAGCGCTTTCGGCCTTGCCTTCATGGGCGTGCGACTGGGTCTTGCCCAGGCAGTCGCACGCTTCGGCGGCCTGCCGCTGGTGCGTATTTCCCTTGTCATCGAGATCGTCGGCCTGGCTGCGCTTGCCTTTGCGCCATCTCCGACCGTTGCCATCATCGGCGCGGCTCTTGCCGGAGCCGGCTTCGCGCCCGTCTTTCCCGCACTTGGCAACGAGGCCATGGAGCGCATCCCGCCGCAGAATCGCGGCGTCGCGCTCGGGCTTTATTCGATCTTTCTCGACGTGTCGCTCGGTTCGACCGGCCCGATCGCCGGCCTGTTCGCGGATCATCTCGGCTATGCGGCACCCTTCTCCTTCGGTGTTGGTGCGGTGCTGCTCAGCCTGCTCCTGAGCTTCTGCCTGCGCAGGAATGGCAGCCGCTGAAAGCTGTTTTGGCGCTGTTTGTCCCCGATCCTGATTCTGGCATGTGGCGACAAACGGTTGCGGACCGCCTGCAGGGCTTGATATGGGTCTCTGATTATCATCAGCAGGAGGCGCGCCCATGAACATCACCGAAATCGTCATCGAAGGCGACACTCCGGGGATCGCCTGGCGGCTGCCCGTCCTGCATTTTTCCGGCAACAAGACGGATACCCCGAAGATCTACATTCAGGCCGCATTGCATGCCGGCGAGCTGCCGGGCACGGCCTTGGTGCATTTCCTCTGCGAGCGGCTTCGGAAAGCGGAAGCCGAAGGCGCGATCCTCAGCGATATCGTCGTGGTGCCGCATGCCAATCCGATCGGCGCGGCGCAATCGCATTTCGGCGAGATGCAAGGGCGCTTCGACTTGGGCTCGCGCACCAACTTCAACCGTGACTTTCCGCTGATCTCGCTGCGCGACCGCGATCTCCTCATCGAAAATCTGGAACGCTACCCCGCCGTCGACCGGCTGAAGCGCCAGCTGATCCATATGGCGCTTGGTGCCGATCTGGTGATCGACCTGCATTGCGATGACGAATCCCTGCAATATGCCTATATCGACGAGGCATTCTGGCCCGAAGCCGCCGATCTTGCCGCGGCGCTGAAGATGGATGCCGTGCTGCTGTCGGATGGCGAAAGCTCAGCCTTCGAGGAGGCCGTCAGCTTCGCCTGGAAATACGAAGTGCCGGGGGAAAAGAAGGCAAGGCTGCTGGGCAAGCTCTCTGTGACGGTCGAGTTGCGCGGCACCCGCGATGTCTATCCCGAGATGGCAAAGAACGATGCCGAAGGGCTCTGGCGCTTCCTGGCCGCGCGCGGCGCAGTCCGTGATGACAGCGTTGCACTTCCTGCATTCGATGGCCCGGCCGTGCCGCTCGACAATGTCGAGATGATCCGCGCGCCAAAGGCAGGCACCGTGCTCTTCCATCGCAATATCGGCGAGCGCGTCCAAGAGGGCGATCTGCTCGCGACCATCATCACCACGCCGGGCATGGAGAACGGGACCATCGACGTCCGCGCGCCGCAAGCAGGTCTGATCGTCACCCGCGTATCGGACCGGCTGGTGCGCCGGCGCGGCGATCTTATGAAGATCGGCGCTGATAAGCCGAGTTCCGTCGCCCGCAAGCCGGGAACACTTGAGGATTGATTTTTCTTAGCGGCGATCGATCACCTTGCAGCGCATGGTGAAGGCGATCGCTGCCGATTCCCGTAGAAGAATGCCGAAGCGACCCACGCGATATGATGTGCTTGCAAGAGCAGCACGACAGATACCCATTAGCCGGGCAAGAATTGAACGATTTTCCATCACGATCATGCCTCCGATCGAATTGATGCAGGCAATGTTCAGATCATCGAAGGCGGGAACCATCGCCTTTCGAGATATATGTATGCAGTGTGCATATATATGATAAAAATGTCAAGACCCTACCCGCGCCTATGTCATGAAGGCAATCGGGCAGCGATCCTGGTCACAGGCGCCCTGATCGCAAACGCGGCAGACCACGTCCTGGTCATCGCCGAGATCGACCAAGGCCGGCAGCAGCTTTTCGACCAAGCGGCCGAACTCAGCCGTCTCCTCCGAATTGAGAACGCCAAAAGCCCGATGGATGACGGCCCGGCGGGCGAAGAGGCTTCTGTCAAAAAGCAGGTGGCCTTTTTTTGTCAGCTGCAGCGAGCGAGCGCGCTTATCGCCGTCGACACCGCCGGCCCGCAGGACGAGATCGGACGCGACCAACTGGTCGACGAGGCGCACGGTGGCGGAATGGGAGAGCGCGATCATTCGACGCAAGGTCTCGATTGTCAGGCGAGGCTCAGTGCCGATTTGAACGATGGCGGCGATTGCGCTCGGGCCGAGGCCGGTTTCATCCGTGAAGGCCTTTTCCATCTTGTCCACGAGAGCGAGGCTCATGGCGCCGAAAAGATTCTCCAGCCGCAATATTTCCTTGTCCGTCGCCATGCTCCAACCCGCGCCATAAATATGCACACTGCATATTTACAGGATGATGTGTGGCGACTGCAACGGAAGAGAGAACGGCTTCGCCCCGAGATCGGCTTTCATCCGCCGTTGTTCGCATGGTATGCGCTATCAGACAGCAAAAGACGGATTCGACATGACGATCACCATTTACGGCATCAAGAACTGCGACACGATGAAGAAGGCCCGGACCTGGCTCGAGGGCCATGGCATCTCCTATGATTTCCACGACTACAAGACAGCCGGCATCGACCGAGATCATCTGGAGCGCTGGACGAAGGAAGCCGGTTGGGAAGTCGTGCTCAACCGCGCCGGCACGACCTTCAAGGCACTGCCGGAAACGGACCGCGCCGATCTTTCGAAGGACAAGGCCATTGCGCTGATGATGGCGCAGCCCTCGATGATCAAGCGCCCGGTGCTGGAAGCGGACGGAAAGTTGCTGGTGGGATTCAAGCCGGATATTTATGCAGACTTCTTCAAGGCCTGACCGGCCGTGACGCCCTTTTAAAGTGATAGCGTATATGCTATCACTTTTCAATGAAAGTTGTCATCGACACGAACATCTTCGTTTCCGCGATCATGAATGCCGATGGCGCGCCGCGACAGGTCATCCGCCTGTGTCTTGAAGATCATCTGGTTCCACTGATCAGCAATGCCTTGTTTGCGGAATACGAGGACGTTTGCGGAAGAGATGCCCTTTTCGATGATCGATTCATATCGAAAGAAGAACGCACAGCTCTTCTCGATGCGTTCCTTTCAAGCTGCCTGTGGGTCCCCATATATTATTTATGGCGTCCAAACTTGCGCGACGAAGGAGACAATCATTTAATCGAACTCGCGGTTGGTGGCGGCGCTTCGGCATTGATAACAGCAAATAAGAAAGATTTAGCCCAAGCAGAATTGCTATTTCCGCAGCTGGAAATTCTTACAGCAGGTGAGTTCCTTATTAGGAGGAAGTCTTGATATGAGCACGCTGACCATTCGTCTTCCAAGCGACCAGCACGAACGGCTGAAAGCCCTCGCTGCATCCCGCGGCACGAGCCTCAACAAGCTTTTCGAAGAACTGACGACAAAAGCGCTCACGGAGTTCGATGCGGAGACGCGATTTCGGCTCAGAGCGGCCAAGGGTGACAAAACTCGCGGTATCGAAATTCTAGAAAAGCTGGATCAAGCTCACTCCGAACGCGGATAAGTTTCACTGCAGAATATATCGGTTTCCCATGTCCAAAACCACCCGCGCCACGCAAGTGCTGACCCAGGCGAAGGTTGCCTTCACCGTGCATGCCTATGACTACGATCCGAATGCGGAGCGTGTCGGCCTGCAGGCGGCGGAGGCGCTTGGAGAAGAGCCGCATCGCGTGCTGAAGACACTGATGGCTGAGGTGGACGGCAAGCCGGTCTGCGCCGTCGTGCCCTCCGACCACGAAGTCAGCATGAAGAAGCTCGCAGCGGCCTTCGGTGGCAAATCGGCCAGTATGATGAAGCCTGCAGATGCCGAGCGCCTGACGGGCTATCATGTCGGCGGCATCAGCCCCTTCGGCCAGAAGAAGCTTGTGCCGACCGCCGTAGAGGCGCAGGCTATGACCGAAGCGTACGTCTATATCAACGGCGGCCAGCGCGGGCTGCAGGTGCGCCTCAGTCCGCAGGATGCCTTGACCACTCTCAAAGCCAAGGCTGCTTCCCTGATTGCCTGACGATCTGCAAGATCGGACAAAGCGCCTTCAATTTCGCCGCAAACCGGTCTAAGTCTTCAGACCATCTTCGAGATCAGCCAAGCAGGTTTTGTCATGACGTTAGCCATCCCCAACCATCATCCCGTCGATCACGCCAAGCTGGAAAAGCTTGCGGAAGTAGCCGTAAGGGTCGGGTTGCAGCTGCAGGCAGGCCAGGATCTGCTGATGACAGCGCCGGTCGCGGCGATGCCGCTGGTTCGGCTGATCACGCGCGAAGCCTACAAGGCCGGCGCCGGCCTCGTCTCGACCTTCTACTCCGACGAAGAGACCACGCTCGTGCGCTATGAATACGGCCATGATGCCAGCTTCGACCGCGCCGCCACATGGCTCTATGAAGGCATGGCCAAGGCCTTCTCCAACAATACGGCACGCCTCGCGATTGCCGGCGACAATCCGATGCTCCTGTCTAACCAGGACCCCAACAAGGTCGCGCGTGCCAACCGCGCCAACTCGGCCGCCTATAAGCCGGCGCTCGAAAAGATCTCGAACTTCGACACCAACTGGAACATCGTCTCCTACCCGAACCCGTCCTGGGCAAAACTGGTTTTCCCGAACGACCCGGAGGCAATCGCAGTCGCCAAGCTCGCCAAGGCGATTTTTTCCGCCTCGCGCGTCGATGTCGAAGATCCGATCGCGGCCTGGGCCGAGCACAATGCCAATCTGCACAAGCGCTCGGCCTGGATGAACGGCCAGCGTTTTTCCGCCCTGCATTTCCAGGGACCGGGCACCGATCTGACAGTCGGTCTGGCAGACGGCCATGAATGGCACGGCGGCGCTTCCACCGCCAAGAACGGCATCACCTGCAACCCGAACATCCCGACGGAAGAGGTCTTCACCACGCCGCATGCGCTGCGCGTCGAAGGCCATGTTTCCTCCACCAAGCCGCTGTCGCATCAGGGCACGCTCATCGACAATATCCAGGTCCGCTTCGAAGGCGGGCGGATCATCGAGGCCAAGGCAACGCGCGGCGAGGAAGTGCTGAACAAGGTGCTCGACACCGACGAAGGCGCCCGCCGGCTCGGCGAAGTGGCGCTGGTGCCGCATTCCTCGCCAATCTCGGCGAGCGGTATCCTGTTCTACAACACCCTCTTCGACGAAAATGCCTCTTGCCACATTGCGCTCGGCCAGTGCTATTCCAAGTGCTTCATCGACGGCGCCAAGCTCAGCCAGGAGCAGATCAAGGCGCAGGGCGGCAATTCCAGCCTGATCCACATCGACTGGATGATCGGCTCCGACAAGGTCGATATCGACGGCATCAATGCCGATGGCTCGCGTGTGCCCGTCATGCGCAAGGGCGAATGGGCATAACCAAGTTCGGATATTCGAATGCGATCATGCCGCGGTATTCCTGCCGCGGCATATTTTTTTGGAAATCGTGAGATCAGATCGTCGCCAGCGCTCGCTTCACGCGTTCGAGATGCGCCTTGCGCCCGGCATCGGTCACGCGGTCCATGTCATGCAGCGCCAGCATACGAAAATTCAGCCGCTTGGCGCAGAAGGCAGCTATGCCGCGCTTCAATAGGCGCCGCACCGGATTGCCCATATAGAAATGCACGATCCACCAGGGCGAGCCAGTCGTCGTCAGCGCCCAGAACAGGCGGATATTGGTGAGCTTCGGCACGATACGCCCGCCGGCGGCATCGTGGGTGAAGGCAACACCGGGCGCAAAGGCGCGATCGAAGAAGCCCTTGAGGATCGCCGGGAAATTGAACCACCATTGCGGAAAGACGAGGATCAGTCCCTCCGCCGCCTGCAGCCGTGCGACCATGGCATCGACGCCAGAGGTATCATAGGGCTGGTCGAAATAGCCGCGCCGCTCGGCTTCGGATAGACATGGGTCGAAGCCTTCGCGATAGAGATCGAGCAGATCGACCTGGTGACCGCGAGCAACGAGCGTTTCCTGCGCAAGCTTGGCCACAGCGGCGGCAAAACTATCCTCCAGGGGATGAGCCAGCACCAGCAGGATGCGCATCAGAAGAGGCTTCCCTGCTTCGGTGGAGTGGCAGGTTCTGCCGGTTTGGTTGCCCGCTTCTTCGCAGGCGTAGCGCCTGATGACGTGGATGAAGACGAAGGCGGCGTGGCATCGTCGCCGGTGACCGCACCGATCCGGCCATCCGCGAATTCGATCGAAATGGCCGCACCCACCGAAAGTGCTGCCGCCAGCGAAACCGGGCGGTCATCCTCGTCGCGCACAACGGCATAGCCGCGCTTCAGAACATTCTTGTAGGAGAGCGACTGCAGGATGCGCTCCTGCGCCGTAAGTTCGCTGCGGGCGCGGGTCAGCTGATGACGGATGGCCGTATCGGCGTGACGGACGAGATTGCCGAGGCGATCACGCGCCCTGCCCGTCTGCGCTTCGAGGCGCGATGGCAAAGTGGCAAAGACGGCATCGGCTCGCTCGATGCGGGCACGCGACCGGTCGAGCATGCGCTCGATGGTCCGCTCGGCCCGAGTCATCCGTTCGCCCAATTGCTGGCGGCGCTCGGCGATCCGATTCGACAGAATATCGGGTCGGAGATGCGACGCCGTGCGCTCGAAGGAGCGGCGCTTGTTGAGCGTGTTCAGCTCCAGCCCGCGGCCAAGGCCGGCGGCCGCTTCGTCGAAGCGCCGGCGCGGCAAAGCGAGGATCTGGTCGAGGGAAGGCAAGGCGCGCAGCAGCGCGCGAACGGCCTGCCGCCGTTGATCCATCTGTCTCGTCATCCCCCCCTGCAGCCGGGCTGCAAGGCTTGCGAGTTGCGCCTCCAATTCGGCCCGAACAGGCACGGCCATTTCCGCCGCACCTGTCGGCGTCGGGGCGCGCACGTCGGCGGCATAGTCGATCAAGGTCCAGTCTGTCTCGTGGCCGACAGCCGAGATCAGCGGGATCTCACTCGCGGCTGCGGCGCGCACCACAGCCTCGTCGTTAAAACTCCAGAGATCCTCGAGGCTGCCGCCGCCGCGCGCGACAATCAGCACATCGGGGCGCGGGATCGGGCCGCCAGGCGCAAACTCGTTGAAGCCGCGTATGGCGTTGGCCACTTCATCGCCGGAGCCGTCGCCCTGCACCTTCACCGGCCAGACGAGGACGTGCACGGGAAAACGATCGGAGATGCGATGCAGGATATCGCGAATGACGGCGCCGGTCGGCGACGTCACGACGCCGATCACCTTGGGCATGAAAGGAAGCCTGCGCTTACGCTCGGGATCGAAGAGGCCTTCGGCACCGAGCTTGCGCTTGCGCTCCTCCAGCAATGCCATCAATGCGCCTGCCCCGGCAGGCTCCAAGGTTTCGATGACGATCTGGTATTTCGACGAGCCCGGGAAAGTCGTCACCTTGCCTGTTGCAATGACTTCCATTCCCTCTTCAGGGCGGAATTTCAGCTTGGAAAATGTGCCTTTCCAGATCACCGCATCGATCCGCGAGCGATCATCCTTCAGCGCGAAATAGGCATGGCCCGAGGAATGGGGACCGCGATAGCCGGAAATTTCACCGCGCACACGCACCTGGTCGAACGCATTCTCGACCGTGCGCTTGATCGATCCAGATAGTTCCGAGACGGAGTATTCCGTCAGGTTCGAGGGCGAATCATTCTCAAAAAAGCTGCTCATGTCCTCTTTCTAGCCGATGTCGCGGAAAATGCGGAGCCTTGCGCATACCGCTTAAGTTTGAATCGATCGAACGACAGGATTGTGCGCATACTTGAGGTACTGCCGCCTCCTTTACATGTCCCACAAAGGGCGTGGAGCGTATTGCTTCATCAAGCGTTAACCTTACCGACAAAGCCTTTCTTAGCCATCCGCGCGTAAACCTGTGCAAACTGGTTCTTAGTAAAAAGGATATGGAGCGATGATATTCGTGACCGCCACGATCATCGGAATTGCCGCCGGCCTGCAGCGCTCGACGATCGGCGCCCTGCTCGGCGTGGCATTGGTGAGCATCGCCTTCATGGCGGCCGTTGCGATATCGATCGTTCCGCCGCCGCTGACGATATTGTTTATCGCGCTCGGCGGCTACAATCTCGGCTTTATCGGCTATCTCATGACCGCCGATATGCTGGAACAGCGCCGGGCTTAGACACAATATCAAAGAGTATTCTGCGGCTTCCCGCTCGTAATGGCGTGGTTTGGAGATTCCGCGCAGAGCTGAACGGCTTCAGCTCAATTCTGCGGCGTGACACGGAAGAACTGCACATCCGATTCCGCCGGCGCCGCAATCGGCTCCAGATAAGCCGGGACATGCCCGGCGCTCAGCTGCGCATAAAGCCCCTTCGGCGCCCGCTCACTCACCAGCTCTACCTGCGGATCTCCCTTGCAGAAGGCGACAATCGTCACCTTTGCCTCACGCAAAAGCGCTTCTGCCTGTTGCGGCTCCGCAAGGCCAATAAGCAGCTCGGCCATCATTCCATCAGGATCGCGATGATAGGGACCGGAGAGGGTGCGATGGGGGGTGAAGCGCAGAAGCGGCGCTCCCAGGTTGGAGGCCGCCGCGACCACCCCCGGCGCAAGACCCGCGATCGGTCGCAGGGCCTGCTGGGATATACAGTTGGCAGTCTCCTCCGCCTTAACTGGCGCCGCGACCATAAGACCATTGACGACCCCCTTGCTTGCAAGCGCGCCGCCCACGGCCCAAACGGCTGGGACAGAGGCTAATAACGTCCCCGCATAGAGCAGGATCGCACGCAGATTTCTGGGATCGGCCATGTAGTTTTTTCGCAATTCGGCGATCATCAATGCCAGTGGCGG
This sequence comes from Rhizobium sp. BK098, assembly GCF_014193155.1. Classification (NCBI taxonomy): domain Bacteria; kingdom Pseudomonadati; phylum Pseudomonadota; class Alphaproteobacteria; order Hyphomicrobiales; family Rhizobiaceae; genus Rhizobium; species Rhizobium sp. BK098. The sequence continues at coordinate 334,108 of NZ_JACHYY010000006.1, forward strand.
TATGGCCAGGAGATTGGCGAATTCTGTGCCGCGTACCTGCACCAGCGTGATCACCCAATTAATCGCGATCAGCGCCATCAGCATTGCGTGGAGGCTCGGCCGGGTGCCTCGCAGGATACGAAAGGCGCAGACGAGCATCGCCAGAAGACCCGTTGCGTAGAAGACGCCGAGCGTATCCGGCTGACGGTGGGCCACGGAGATAATCGATTGTGCCTCGGTCACCCTGCTGAGCCAGAAATCCACCAGCATGGGGTCCAGATCGGAAAGCGGATTGCGCAGGCATTGCGGAGCAAGTGCGACGGTTATCGCAAACACGAATGCGCCATTGACCGCGAGAATTGCAATGCGCCAGGGCCGGGAGAGACGGCTGGTAAAAATGGACGACAGGAGAAGCCCGACGCAGCCTGCGCTGGTGATGCCGTAAAAGCCGAGCGAGAGATTGTCGCATGTGACCATCGAGTAAAGACGCGGCGGCACCAGCGAGAAGAAGGCGGCGCTGACGGCGATCGTCAGGGTCAGGGCAAAGGCCTTGGCAGCGGGTGCAAATATCTCGCCTTTCCAGGCCCACAAACAGGCAACCGACATGCAGGCGACGGCGACAAAGGGCGTTGTCTCCGCGCCGATACCCAGCTGGATGGCAAGGGCGATAGCAGCAATGGCGAAATTGCGAGGGCGATAGTTTTCGTCGACGAGCATTGCGACGGTAAGCGCGACGAGGCCGAGCTGAACATTGTCGTGATCGATGGACCCTGGCACGAAACGCGGCGAAAGCAGGACGAACAGCGCAGTTAGGATCAGCGAGAAGTGCATGCCCTCCACGCCGGCGATGCGCCGACCTGCAAGACCCATGAAGAACATCAACGGCAGGACGAGCATGAGGGGCCATACCGTCAGCGCGGCCGCCTCGGCGCCTTCCGGTGAAAGGAACATCCGGAAGAAGAGGATGAGGCTTGCGATCGGCAGATCGATGAAGCGCGACCAGTGCATCAGTGTCCCGCCCGCAAGGCCGAGACGGTACTGCATCATGTCGAACCAGCCCTGGCCGGCGAGAAAATCCCGCACTTCGACAAGGCGCATGGCGTCGTCATTATCAGGCCCGACATAGTCTGCGAGGTTGCGATGAATGATGAGCTGCGCGACGATGACGATGGCGGCATAGACGAGCGCAGCGAGAGCAGGATGAGACCAGCGCAGGGGTGCCTTCTTCTCTGCCGTTCCGGTTGCCTCGGGCGGCATTGCCAGCGTTTGCGCCATCTCGATGAACCTCATGTTGGAAGGATAGTCGGGGCGATACGCTAACGGTTGCCGATCAAAAAAAAGTAAAGCCGCTGCCTACAGCCGCTTTTATCACGATAATGTTTTTCGCACGGTATCCCGCCTTTTTTATTGGGCAGTCATAGGGTCTTATTAACAGCCAGCGGGATAAGCTCTCGCCCGGATCGTCAATCGGGCCTCGACTTGACTTCACACGCAGCAACCGGCCAAGACCATGTCGAATGAGAAGCTGAATATCGCCGTCCTCCTGCCCTGCTACAATGAAGCCGCAACGATCGGCGAGGTCGTGCGCGGTTTCCGCAAGGCGCTGCCGCAGGCTGTGATCTACGTCTATGACAATAATTCGACAGACGGCACCGCGTTGCATGCCATGCTGGCCGGCGCGACCGTCGTGCGCGAGCGCCGGCAAGGCAAGGGACATGTGGTGCGCCGCATGTTCGCCGATATCGAAGCTGACATCTATCTGATGGCCGATGGCGACGGCACCTATGCGCCCGAAGACGGAGAAGAGCTGATCCGCACGTTGCTGACCGAGGGATCCGACATGGTGGTCGGCACCCGTCGCAACGTTCGAAACGACGCAGGCCGGCAGGGCCATGCCTTCGGCAACCGCATTTTCAACTGGCTCTATCGCAGCATCTTCGGCGCCGATTTCACCGATATATTTTCCGGCTACCGCTGCTTCTCGCGCCGCTTCGTCAAGAGCTTTCCTGCCGTGTCTGGCGGTTTCGAGATCGAGACGGAAATGTCGGTTCATGCCTCCAGGCTGAAGCTGCCCGTCAGCGAACTGGAACTCGATTACGGTCGGCGGCCGGAAGGCTCGCATTCGAAGCTTTCCACCTTCCGCGACGGTGGCAAGATCCTCTGGATGTTTGCGATGCTGATGAAGGAAACGCGGCCTTTCGCCTTTTTCGGCATCCTGAGCGCCGTTGCGATGGAGCTCAGCATTGGTTTCTCCATTCCGGTCTTCATCGAATATTTCGAAACCGGACAGGTCTTGCGCATGCCGAGTTGGATGCTCTCCCTGGCGCTGACAATGATCGCCTTCATGCTGTTCACAGCCGGTATCATCCTCGATTCCGTGGCGCGCGCCCGCGCCGAACAGTTGCGCATTCACTATATGAGCCTGCCCAGGCCCTCCTCGCGCGAAAGCGAAGATGACAGGACGGTTTACATGGCTGAGATCGACAAGCCGGGAAGCCGGAAGAAAAGGGCCAAGGCTGCATGAAGAAGCTCTTTCGCTTCCTGATCGCCGGCGGTGTCGGCTTCGTGGTCGATGCCGGCGTGCTGCATCTGTTGCTCTGGTTCACGCCCTTCGGCCCCTTCGTCGGCCGCGCCATATCGATCCCGAGCGCGCTGCTTGCCACTTGGGTACTCAACCGCAACTTCACCTTCGGCCGCTCCGACCGCTCGCTTGCGGCGGAGGGCTTCCGCTACGGTTCGGTCGGGCTGACCTCGGCTCTGCTGAACTACACCCTCTTCAGCTCGCTGCTGATGACCGAGCCGTCATTGCGGCCGATCATCGCGCTGACGCTGGCATCGGCGGCGGCAACGGCATTCAGCTTCTTCGGCTATTCGCGCTTCGTCTTCCGCCACCGGCAAAATTCCTGAAGCAATTCCAGGAAAAGTGTCCAGCGGTTTTCCGTCCGGAATTACGTCAGAAAATAAGGAAACCCTCAGACCGGTTCCCAGCCGTCCTTCTCGCTGGCGCGGTAGATGGCGTCGATGACCTTCTGGTTGAGCTTCGAGCTTTCCAGCGACACGACCTCGGCGCCTTGACCAAGCGCGGCAGAGGCGAAAGCTTCAGCCTCGCGCCTGTACTGGCGGCTGTCGGGGAAACGGAAAATCTTCGATTCCGAATGACCGCGATTGGTCAGCTCCAGCTCTTCGGCACCATAGCGATCGCCATTGAAGGGCGACTTCACCTCGATGAAACCCTCAGTGCCGTGGAAGACCATGACCTGACGGTTCGCCATCTGCGTTGAGATGTAGAAACTCAGTTCGAAGTCGCCGAAATCCGCTTTGACGCTGGAATAGATGTCGGTGCCGAATTCCGGGTCGCGCTCAGTGACTGCCTGAATGCGCAGGGGTTCGCGACCGGTGACGAAACGGGTGCTGATCGTCGGATAGACGCCGATGTCGGGCAGGCCGCCGCCGCCGAGCGCAGGGATATTGCGCATATTGCCGGCATCGCGGTTGAAATAGGTGAAGGCGCCCTGGATGTGGCGCAGGCGGCCAATGGCGCCATCGGCGAGCAGCGAGCGAACTTTCCTCCAGACCGGTGCATAGGTAACCATATAGGCTTCCGTCACCAGCACCTTGTTGCGGTCGCGCGCGGCGATCAGGCTGTCGATTTCATCCGCCTTGAGGGCGATCGGCTTTTCGCAGAGCACGTGCTTGCCAGCATCGGCAGCCTTGATCGTCCATTCGACGTGCTGGGAAGTCGGCAACGGGATATAGACGGCGTCGATCGTGTCGGAGGCGAGCATCTCTTCATAGGAGCCAAAAGCATGCGGCACGGAGAAGCGGTCGGCCATCTGGCGGGCACGGGCGAGATCGCGGCTGGCAATGGCAGTCACGACGCAGTTTTCCGCATCCTGGATGGCCGGCACCACCAGATCGCGACCGATCTTGGCCGTCGACAGAATTCCGAAACGCAGCATGATCTCTCTCCTTAAGCATCGCATTCCAGACGCTGGCCGCGCCACAGGAACCGGTAAAATCGAAAATCAGAGCTGGCGACTCGACGCCGCAGCAGCGGCGCTGACCTTAAGCGGCGGTCGCAACGGGCGCAACGCTGTTCGGCTAAGTGTCTTTCGCCCATAAATAAAGAAATCGTTAGTGGTCTTTGTCGGCAAAGGTCGTTAGCCTGCGCTGTCCCTTCGCGCCGGCGCCTGCTCGCCGAGCTGCCCCTCAAGTGATTTGGAGTGATATCATGGACATGCGCAAGCTTGGACGAACCGATCTGTTTGTCGCCCCCATTGTTTTCGGCGGAAATGTCTTCGGCTGGACGGCCGATGAGAAAACCTCCTACGCACTGCTCGACGCCTTCTTCGATGCCGGCTTCAACACGATCGACACGGCCGATGTCTATTCCCGCTGGGTTCCCGGCAATAAGGGCGGCGATTCCGAAGAGATTATCGGCAAGTGGTTGAAGCAGAGCCGCGTTTCGCGCGACAAGGCCATCATCATCACCAAGGTCGGATCGGAGATGGGGCGGCCGACTACATCATCGAGGCGGCGGAAGCCTCGCTGAAGCGGCTGCAGACCGATCACATCGACCTTTATCTCTCGCACTGGCCGGATCCCGAGACGCCGCATGAGGAATCGCTTGCCGCCTATGCCAAGCTGAAGGAACAGGGCAAGATCCGCCATGTCGGCTGCTCGAACCTCGACGCGACGCAGCTCCAGGCTTCGCTCGATGCTGCCGCCAAGGCCGGCCTGCCGCGCTACGACGTGCTCCAGCCCGAATATAACCTCTACGCCCGCGACAGCTTCGAGGGGCCGCTGGCGGATCTTTGCGTCAGGGAAGACATCGGCGTCATCACCTATTTCAGCCTCGCGGCCGGCTTCCTGACCGGCAAGTACCGCACCAAGGCGGATACGGAGGGACGGGCACGCGAGAACCGGGTTGCCGCCTATCTCGACGACAAGGGCCTGCGGATTCTCGCAGCGCTCGACAAGGTCACGGCCGAAACCGGCGCGAAGCCCGCCGAGATCGCGCTTGCCTGGCTCTTGCGCAAGCGTGGCGTTACCGCCCCGATCGCCAGTGCGACCAGCCTCAGCCAGCTAGACGCGCTCATCAATTCGGCGAAGCTTTCGCTTTCCGATGACGCCATGCGCCTGCTCGACGCAGCCGGCGAATAAGAGAGACAAGCCAATGACCGTGACGATCCGAGACGCCAGACCCGACGATGAAGCGCGCTGGCGCGCGCTATGGAACGGCTATCTGGCCTTCTACGGCGTCACCGTCGCGCCCGACATCACCGATGCGACGTGGCGCCGGGTCTTCGATCCGGCGTCGGCGATCTTCATGCGCGTGGCCGAAGTCGATGGCGAGGTAAAGGGCTTTACCCTCAGCCTCACGCATGAAGGCACATGGGTGCGCGCACCCGATTGCTATCTGGAAGACCTGTTCGTCGATGAAAGTGCCAGGGGCCACGGCGTCGGCCGGGCGCTGCTCGACGATCTCGTCGCGCTGTGCAAGAAAAACGGCTGGGCACGGCTTTACTGGCACACAGAAGAAGGAAATGCGACCGCCCGCAAGCTCTATGACAGCTACGTTAAGAGCGACGGGCATATTCGCTATCGCATCAGCTTCTAAGTTTGGGAAAGCCCTCATAATGGGCGGAATGGTCGCCCTCCCAGTTGGCCATGCCTGGCTTGGTCAGCATGCCACGTGGGCTGACATAGCTCTGGATGGTTCGCTTGGGCCGCTCGTGCCACTGGATGTTGAAGGCCCAGAGCTTCGGGAAGAAGCAGAGCGAGGCGTAGGGCAGATGATCGTGGATCCACCAGGCGAGTTTCTGCCAATCGCCTTCGTGGCTATGGTGATCGATCAGCCAGGGCACGACGATGCAGACGGCCGCCCCCATGCAGCCGTCGAGATCGCGCATATCCCAGATGTGGTGCGCGGCGGTATGGGGATTGGTCGAGCAGTTCAGCCCGTTCCGGTTGCCGAAGGCATTGACCTCCGGCGAGCGATAGCCCGAGCGGATATGTAGCCGGCCAAAGGTCGCCTCCAGCGGCTCCAGCAATTCCCCGCAAAGATGGCGTCCGGCCTCGATTGCCAGATCGGGATCCTCCGGAATATTGGGGATGCGATAGAAATCTGATATTTCCGAATGCAGGAAATCGCGAAAGAAGAAGTTCTTCGATAGCCTGACGCGGCCGAGATCCTCAAGCCCCTTCATCGATCCCGGTTTTCTCATCGCTTGAAAAGCCTCCTCGCCATCGCTGCATTTCAGCCGACTTTAAACCGGATCGCCACCCGAATCCGTCAGCAACGGGAACAATTCGACCCGCGCCGACTTTCGTAAGGGCCGCTGACTGCGGCAAGCCCTTGAAAATCGGGTTCCCGAATATGGAGAGAAACAATGCCGAAGGAAAAAACGCTGGAAGATCTTTTCTACGACACGCTGAAAGACATCTACTATGCCGAAAGGCAGATCGTGCGGGCATTGCCCAAGATGGCGCGCGAGGCACAATCGCCGGATCTGAAGGCCGGCTTCGAAAAGCATCTGCAGGAAACCGAAGGCCATGTCGAACGCCTGCAGCAGATCTTCGACCTGATCGGCAAGCGCGCCCAGGGCAAGACCTGCGAAGCCATCCAGGGGATCATTGCCGAAGGCGAGGAGATCATCGAGGAATTCAAGGGAACGCCGGCTCTCGATGCCGGATTGATATCGGCGGCGCAGGCCGTCGAGCACTATGAGATCGCCCGCTACGGAACGTTGCGCACCTGGGCGAACACGCTCGGCCAGAAGAAGGTCGTCGAACTGCTCGACCAGACGCTGCAGGAAGAGGGAAATGCCGACAAGAACCTCTCGAAGCTGGCGATGACCGCAGCCAATCAGAAGGCCGCCGCCTGACATCGCTTGCCTGCCCCCAAGGATGGGGCGGCGGACCGGTCCCCGCCGCCGCCCCTCACGGTCCCGTATATTTGAAGAAGTCGATGAAGGCCCTGAGCGCCGGGCGCATCTGGCGGCGGCTCGGATAATAGATGCAGAAGCCGGGATAGGGCGGGCACCAATCCTCGAGTACGCGGACGAGTTTGCCCTCGGCCAGTTCCTGCTGCACGCGGATATCGAACAGATAAGCAAGGCCGGCACCGTTGACGGCCGCCAGAACCCCGAGCCTATCCTCGATGACGATCAGTGGGCCATCGACGGCAACGACGAGCTCGTGGCCATCCTTCTCGAATTCCCAGCGATAGATCGAGCCATCGGTAAATCGCCGCTTGATGCAGCGGTGATGAACGAGGTCGCGGGGATGCAGAGGCTTCGGATTTTTCTCGAAATAGGCCGGCGACCCGGCGATGACGGTGCGGATGTCAGGCGAGACCTTGACCGCGATCATGTCGCCTTCGATGCTCTCCGCCAGCCGGATGCCGGCATCATAGCCCTCCTTGACGATATTGCTGAAGCCGTCCTCGTTGGCGATCTCCAGTGTGATGTCCGGGTAGGTATTGAGGAAGTCACCCAGCCTTGGCGCCATGAGAAGATCGGAAGCAAAGCGCGGGGCAGTGATGCGCAGCGTCCCCGCCGGGCGGCCACGGGTCGCAAGCGTATCCTCCAATGCAATATCGATTTCCTCCAGAGCCGGCGCCAGCCTTTGAAGCAGCGCCTGACCTTCCTCGGTCGGCAATACGCTGCGCGTGGTGCGTGCAAGCAGCCGCACGCCGAGGCTTTCCTCGAGGCTGGACACGGCATGGCTGACCGCAGACGGCGCGATCGACAGTTCCTTGCCGGCAGCGCGGAAGCTGCGATGGGCGGCGACGGCGGCAAAAACCGCGAGTTGGGAGAGCTGTGTCCGGTTCATTGATCTAAATTATAGAACAGCCTGTAAGAATTTGCATGGATTTTCATTCATTATCCAGAGCCCTACCTTGGGCTCGTAGGCAGGGGACACAAACCCTGCCGCTCCCATACGTCTCAAGAGGAACACACCATGAAAATCCGCAGGCTTGGCAAGGATCTCACCGTTTCTGCCGTTGGACTTGGCTGCATGGGCATGAGCTTTGCCTATGGCGCCGCTGACGAAGCCGAATCCGTCAAGACGCTCCATCGCGCTGTCGATCTCGGCGTTACCTTTTTCGACACCGCCGAAACCTATGGCCCATTTACCAACGAGGAGCTGCTCGGCCGGGCACTGAAGCCTGTGCGCGACCGCGTTGTCATCGCCACCAAATTTGGCTTCAAGCTCGATCACACGAAATCGGGCCCCGCCGCCATGATCGGCGTCGATAGCCGGCCCGAGCATGTCAAGGAAGTTGCCGAAGCCTCCCTCAAGCGACTTGGCACCGATGTCATCGACCTCTACTACCAGCATCGCGTCGATCCGAATGTGCCGATCGAAGATACGGTCGGCGCCATGGCCGAGCTGGTGCGGGAGGGCAAGGTGCGCGCACTCGGCCTTTCCGAAGCAGGCTCCGCCACCATCCGCCGCGCCCATGCGGTGCATCCGATCGCCGCCGTGCAGAGCGAATATTCGCTTTGGAGCCGCGATCCGGAAGAAGAAGTGCTTGCCACCTGCCACGAACTCGGCATCGGCTTCGTGCCCTACAGCCCGCTCGGCCGCGGCTTCCTGACCGGTGCGATCCAAAAGGCGGACGATCTCGCCGCCGACGATTTCCGCCGCTCGCTTCCGCGTTTCCAGAGCGAGAATTTCGATGCCAACGCGGCGCTTGTCGCAAAACTTCAGGCACTGGCCGAAGAAAAGGGTGTCACCGCGGCACAACTGGCGCTCGCATGGGTGCTGCACCAGGGTGACGACATCGTGCCGATCCCCGGCGCCCGCAAGCTGCATCATCTCGAGCAGAACGCCGCGGCTGCCGATATCGTTCTTTCAGCACAGGAGGTGAAGGAACTCGGTGATATCATCACGCCCGAGACCGTCACTGGAAAGCGGTATTCGGATGCCGCATTGGCGATGACGAATATATGACAAATGGGCCGCCTCTTCCGCCCAAGCGACGACATCGGCCATAAAGGCCGATGTTATTTTGGGACCGAAAAGAAAATTGAAGCATCCTCAAGGGAGTGGCCGAACATGCAAATTGCCTGAATTGCGGGCTTTTTCAAACTCCTAAGTTGATCGTCATGGACGCGAAGCTCATTCAGAAGCTCGACGCTCGGTTGACAAACGGGTCCGAAATTTGAAGATTGCCGCCATCAAAAACGGGCAGCGTGGGGAGGACTTATGTCTAGGCGCGCGTTTATCGGCTTCTCTGCTTTTCTTCTTGCCACTTTTGCCTCTCTGACCCCTTCGCTGGCGGCTGACGTCAAGCGCCAGGTGGTCACCACGAAGGATGGCGACTACTTCGGCTTTGATCTGCGCACGGAGCAGAATGTGACGCTGGACCAGTGCTCCGCCTCCTGCATCGGCGACAAGTCCTGCAAGGCCTTCACCTACAATCCGAAGGTGAAGTGGTGCTTCATGAAGTCGGACTTCAATCAGCTCAATAGTTTCCCCGGCGCGATCGCCGGCAAGATCGTCGAGACGGCGGCCACCAGCGAGCCGGATATCGGCGCAGCCCCCGCCCTTTCCTTCCTTTCCGACAATTTCGTCCAAAGCGCGCGCGATGCAAAGAACACGCTGACGCTCGGCAATGAACTGAAGGGCCAGGGCGTCGAAAGCCTGATTGCGCTCGGCCGCATCGAACTGACCTCGGGCAATGTCAACGATGCGCTGAACGCCTTCCAGGGTGCGCTCTCGCTCAGCCCCGACGATGGCGACCTGTGGGTCGAGATGGCGCGCGCCGCCAATACGATCACGAACGACACGTCTGTCGCTACGCGCGCCGCCTATGCCGCACTCAACGGCTATCAGCTGACCCGCACGACGAGCAGCCGCGCCGATGCGCTGGCGGTGCTTGCCGAGGCGCTGAAGAATGCGCAGAACTATCGCCCCGCGCTCAGCGCTTACAAGGCAAGTCTCAATCTCGTCAGCTCGGCCGCCGTCCAGGCAGCCTATAACGATCTTCTGGCCCGCCAGGGCTTCCGCGTGACCGGCAACACGCTCGACAACGACAATGCATCGCCGCGCGCCTGCGTGCAGTTCTCCGAAAAGCTGGTGAAGAGCGGCGTCGACTATACCCCCTTCGTCACCCTCAATGGGGCAGCACCAAAGGGCGTCGACGCCAAGGACAACCAGATCTGCGTCGAAGGGCTGGAATTCGGCCAGCACTACCGCATTTCGCTGCGCGCCGGCCTGCCCTCCTCGGTGGATGAAAACCTCGCCTCGCAGGTCAATGTCGATATCTACGTCAAGGATCGCACGGCTTCGCTGCGCTTTACGGGCGACAATTTCGTCCTGCCTTCGACCGCGCGCCGCGGCATCCCGATCATTTCGGTCAATGCCACTACGGCCAATCTCAAACTCTATCGCATCGGCGACCGCAATATTGCGCAGCTTCTGAACAATTCGCAGTTCCTGACGCAGGTGGACAGTTACAGCGCCCAGACCATCCAGGACACCAATGGCGAACTGGTCTGGCAGGGCTCCATCGAGATCAAGCAGGAACTCAACAAGGAAGTCGCAACCAGCTTCCCTGTGGACGAGGCGCTGCCGAAGCGCAAACCCGGTGTCTATGTGCTGACGGCGGTTGCGGCCGAGAGCGGCGGCCATGAATGGGACCCGCAGGCGACACAGTGGTTCGTCGTTTCCGACATCGGCCTCACCACCTATGCCGGCACCGACGGGCTGAACGTCTTCGGCCGCTCGCTCGGCGGCGCCAAGCCGCTCGCAGGCATTCAGCTGCAGCTGCTTGCCAAGAACAACGAAATCCTCGGCACGGCCAAAACCGACGATAACGGCCGGGCGATTTTCAGCGCCGGCCTGATGCGCGGCACGGCGGGTATGACGCCGGCCGTCATCACCGCCCAAAACGGCGATCAGGATTATGTCTTCCTCGACATGACCCGCGCCGGCTTCGATCTTTCCGACCGCGGCGTTGCCGGTAGAACCGCACCGGGCGCGATCGACCTTTTGACCTGGACGGAACGCGGCATATACCGTGCCGGCGAGACGGTGCATGCTTCCGCCCTTGCCCGCGACGTCAGCTCGACGGCGGTCGAAAACCTGCCGGTCACCTTCGTCTTCCTGCGGCCGGACGGCGTCGAGGACCGCCGCATCGTCACCGACGGCGGCAAGCTCGGCGGCTATAATGTCGATCTGCCGCTGCAGCAGACCTCGATGCGCGGCACCTGGACGATGAACATCTACACCGACCCGAAGGGCTCCTCCATCGGCTCGCAAACCTTCCTCGTCGACGACTTCGTGCCGGATCGCATCGAATTCGACATGAAGAGTGACGCCAAGGAGATCGAAGTCGGTCAGCCGACTCCGGTTAATGTCGATGGACGCTATCTCTATGGTGCGCCGGCCGCCGGCCTCAACCTCGAAGGCGAAGTGACGCTGAAGCCGACGCGCCAGAGCGATGCCTTCAAGGGCTATCAGTTCGGCCTCGCCGATGAGGGTGCAGGCAAGGCAAACGCAAGCAATGATGACGATGACAGCAGCAGCGGTGACAGCAAGGCCGAGAGCACGCAAGTGCCGCTCGAAGACCTGCAGGCGCTGGACGAGAACGGCAAGACGACCTTCAATGTCACGATCAACGACACACCTTCGACCACGCAGCTGCTGAACGCCAATATTACGGTGCGCATGCAGGAAGCCGGCGGCCGCGCTGTCGAGCGCTCACTGACGCTGCCCGTCAAGGCGGATGGCCCACGCATCGGCATCAAGCCGGAATTCGACGGCGATCTCGGTGAAAATTCCGTCGGCAACTTCCATGTCATCGTTGTCGATGCCAATGGCCAGAAGCAGGCCATGCAGGGCCTGACCTGGAAGCTGCTGAGCGTCGAGCGCAATTATCAATGGTATCGCGACGGCAGCAGCTGGAAGTTCGAGCCTATCATATCCACCAAGCAGGTGGCGGTCGGCACGGTCAACGCCACGACGGACGGTGCGGCGATTTCCATGCCGGTCACCTGGGGTCGCTACCGCCTCGAAGTCTCCACCGCCGATGCGAACGGCCCGGAATCGAGCGTCGAGTTCAATGCCGGCTGGTATGTCGCCTCCACCTCGACGGAAACGCCGGATGCGCTGGAGATCGCACTCGACAAGGAAAGCTACCATGTCGGCGACACGGCTAAACTGAAGGTCACTTCGCGCTATGCCGGTCAGCTGATGGTAACGGCAGGCTCCGAAACGCTGATCTCGGTCACCAATGCCGATATCGGCGCGACAGGCGGCGAAGTCGACGTTCCCGTAACGGCGGATTGGGGCGCCGGCACCTATCTGACGGCCACTCTTTTCCGCCCCGGCGACGCCCAGGAAAGCCGCATGCCGATGCGCGCCATCGGCATCAAATGGGCCCCCGTCGATCCCGGCGAGCGCAAGCTGCAGATCAAGATCGATGCGCCGCAGAAGACGCTGCCACGCCAACCGCTCAACATCGCCCTGCAGGTTGCGGGTGCAGGCGCCAATGAGGACGCCTATGTCACGATTGCCGCCGTCGATGTCGGCATCCTCAATCTCACGCGCTACCAGCCGCCGGCACCGGATGACTGGTATTATGGCCAACGCCAGCTCGGCCTCGAAATCCGCGATATTTACGGCCGCCTCATCGATGGCTCGCTCGGCGCGACGGGCAAGCTGCGTACCGGAGGCGACGGCGGACAGGCAGCCCTGCAGGCGAGCCCGCCGAAGGAAAAACTGATCGCCTTCTTCTCCGGTCCGATCAAGCTCGATGCCAACGGCAAGGCGAATGTCAGCTTTGATATTCCGCAGTTCAACGGCACGGCACGGCTGATGGCAGTCGCCTGGTCGAAGGCCGGCGTCGGTCACGCGACACAGGACGTGATCATTCGTGATCCCGTCGTCGTCACCGCCAGCCTGCCGAAATTCCTGGCACCGGGAGACAAGGCGAATCTGCGTCTCGATGTCGCCAACACGGACGCACCAGCCGGCGAATACACCCTCGCGGTAACAGGCAACAGCGCCGTGACCATGGATGCAAGCGCCACGCAGCAGAAGGTCAACCTGCAGACCGGCGGCAAATACGCCATCACCCTGCCACTGACCGGCGGACAGCCAGGCGACGGCACGATCTCGATCAAGCTCTCGAATGCATCAGGCATGTCACTCGACCAATCGGTCGATATTCCCGTTCGCCCGTCGCAGCTGCCGGTCACCGAACGGCGTGTCATTGCGCTTGCGCCAGGCAAGAGTCTGACCGTCAATGCCGACCTTCTCGCCGACAGCGTGCTGCCCGGCGCCTCGGTCAGCGTCAATGTCAGCCGTTCCAGCGCCTTCGACGTGCCGGCGCTTTTGATGAGCCTCAGCCACTATCCCTATGGCTGCGCGGAACAGACGGCGAGCAGCGCCATGCCGTTGCTCTACTTCAGCGACATGGCCATCAAGAACGGCCTGGCCAATGACGCCGAGATCCAGAAGCGCGTGCAGGATTCGATCTATCGCGAACTGTCCTACCAGTCCTCGACCGGCAGCTTCGGCCTCTGGGGTCCGGGCTCCGGCGATCTCTGGCTCGACGCCTATGTCATGGACTTTCTGACCCGCGCCCGCGAGCAGAAGTACAACGTGCCGGATCAGGCCATGGTGCAGGGTCTCGAAAATCTTCAGAACGCACTCAGCGCCAACACCAACGTCAAGGATAACGGCAACGAGATCGCCTATGCGCTCTACGTGCTGGCGCGCAACAAGAAGGCTTCGATCAGCGATCTGCGCTACTATGCGGACACCATGCTGAACGACTTCCCGACGCCCCTTTCCAAAGCACATCTGGCCTCCGCTCTGGCGCTCTATGGAGATGCTCAGCGCTCGCGCAACATCTTCGTGGATTCGCTGCAGATGTCGCAAAAGGCGGCGGTGACAAAGGTCAGCTTCGTCCGCTCGGACTACGGCTCGTCGCTGCGCGACGGCGCCGCCGTACTGGCGCTGGCCGCCGAAAGCCGCCCCGTGCCGCCGATCATTCCGGAACTCGCGAGCGTCGTCGCCAAGGATTGGCAGAGCCGGAAATATACCAGCACCCAGGAGCAGACCTGGATGCTGCTCGCCGCCCGCGCCCTGCAGAACGGCGATGACGGCCTGACGCTCGATGTCAACGGCGCTGCCCATAGTGGCACCTACATGGCGCAGATGAGCGGCGACGCCCTGATGGGCCACCCGCTGACCGTCACCAATACGACGCGCCAGCCGCTGTCGACTGCCGTGACCACCGTCGCGGCTCCGGTGGCACAGCTGCCGGCCGGTGGCAACGGCTTCAAGATCGAGCGCAAGTACTACACGCTCGACGGCGAGGAGGCGAATGTCAGCCAGGCACAGCAGAACGAACGCTACGTGGTCGTGCTGCACGTGACCGAAAATAACGACTGGCCGCAGCGCATCCTCGTGACCGATCTCCTGCCGGCAGGCTTTGAGATCGACAATCCGAGCATCGTCAACAGCGCCCAGCTTTCGAACTTCGACTGGCTCAGCGACATTCAGCCTGCTCATGTCGAATTCCGCAACGACCGCTTCGTCGCTGCCTTCGATCAGAATTCCGGGGCAGATCGCGACATGACCTTCGCCTATGTCGTGCGCGCCGTGACCCCCGGTGTCTACGATCATCCGGCCGCAAGCGTCGAGGACATGTATCGTCCCCAGTTTTCGGCCCGCACGGCGATGGGTCGCATGGAGGTGCTGGGCGCCCAGCAGTAAGAAGCAGCCATGAAGGCGCGGTGGAAAATTGCGATCGGCTTTGGAGCCACCGTCTTGACGGCGGTGGCTCTGGTCTTTGGACTGGAAGCCGCAGACCACGCCTATCCGCCGCCGCTCGACAATGCCCGCGTGGTGTCCGTCGAAGTGCTCGATGCCAACGGCGATCTCCTGCGCGCCTTCGCCACGCCCGCGGGGCGCTGGCGGCTGAAGACCGGCGTTGCCGATGTCGATCCGCAATTTCTGCGTATGCTGGTCGCCTATGAGGACCGGCGCTTCTACGATCATCACGGTGTGGATCCCATGGCGATCGGCCGCGCCTTTCTGCAGCTCGTCACGCATGGCCGCATCGTCTCGGGCGGCTCGACACTCTCCATGCAGGTGGCGCGCCTGATCGAGCCCCGCAGTGAGCGCTCGATGACGGCGAAACTCCTGCAGGTCATCCGTGCCATTCAGATCGAACGGCGGCTGACCAAGGAACAGATCCTCGATCTCTATCTGACCCATGCCCCCTATGGCGGCAATCTGGAGGGCGTGCGCGCCGCAAGCCTTGCCTATTTCGGCAAGGAGCCGAAGCATCTGACGGTCGCGCAGGCTGGCCTTCTCGTTGCCCTGCCGCAACTTCCGGAAAAGCGCCGGCCGGACCGCAATCTCGCCGCCGCCCGGGCTGCCCGCCATCGCGTGCTCGAGCGTGCCGCCGTGGCTACCGTGATCGGCGAAGGCGAAGCGGAGCGCGCCTCGCTTTCACCAATTCCTGCTCAGCGCCGGCAACTGCCGGCCTATGCCGCTCATCTGGCGGAGCTGGCGCTTCGTAAGCAGCCCGGCGTCATCAAGCACAAGACGACATTGCGACGCGATGTGCAGCAGGGCCTGGAAGCCGTTGCGGATGCGGCGGCAAAGCGGCTTGGGCCGAAGGTGTCTGTCGCCATGATCATGGCCGACGCCAAGACCGGCGAGATCATCGGTGAAGTGGGCTCGGCCAATTATTTCGATTCCTCGCGTGCCGGCTGGGTCGACATGACCCGCGTGCTGCGCTCGCCCGGCTCGACGCTGAAGCCCTTCATCTACGGCCTCGCCTTCGAGCAGGGCTATGTGGCCCAGGAGACGATCATCGAGGATCGCCCCGCCGACTTCTACGGCTATCGCCCGCGCAATTTCGACATGAGCTACCAGGGCGATGTCAGCGTGCGCCAGGCGCTGCAGCTGTCGCTCAATGTACCGGCCGTGCGCCTGCTCGACGCGGTCGGGCCGACGCGGCTGCTGGTGCGCTTCCGCCGCGCCGAGGTGAAGCCGAAACTTCCGCCGAACGAAGCTCCGGGCCTTGCCATCGGCCTCGGCGGCGTCGGCGTGACATTGAAGGATCTCGTGCAGCTCTATGCGGGCCTTGCCAATCGCGGCAAGGCCATGCGGATCGGCGATGGCGTGCAGGACGAGCCGGGACCGATCGACGGCGAGCCACTGATGGAGCCGATCGCGGTGTGGAACATCACCGACATTCTCTCCGGCATCATTGCCCCGCGCGGCAGCAAGCAGCTCGGCATCGCCTATAAAACCGGAACCAGCTACAGCAATCGCGATGCCTGGTCGATCGGCTATGACGGCACGCATGTGCTCGGCGTCTGGGTCGGCCGTCCGGACAATGGCGCCGTACCGGGGCTGGCAGGCTATGTTTCGGCCGCACCCATCCTGTTCGAGGCCTTCGCCAAATCGGGCGTTGCCATAACCCCCTTCCCTGCCGCTCCGATGGGCGCCGTGCGCATCGCGCCGACCGAGCTGCCGATCAGTCAGCGACGCTTTTCCGTGACCGCCGCCGGGTTGCTGGCGGCCTCCAGCCGCGAGCCGGCGCCTCAGATCGTCTATCCGCCGGAAGGTGCACGCGTCGATCTCGGCGCCAGCGGCGGCAACGATCAGATCATGCCGCTGGCGTTGAAGCTGCAGGGCGGCAGGGCGCCGTTCCGCTGGCTCGCCAACGGCAAGCCGCTGCCCGACATGTCGCGCCGCCGCACGAACCAATGGACACCCGATGGCGCCGGCTATTCGACGCTAACCGTCATCGATGCCGCCGGGCGCGCGGCAAGCGTGCGCGTCTTCGTGGAATAGACGCCGTCAAATCATTGCGATCATGGTGCCAGCGTTTTGGCAGTCGGCGGTGTCTATGATATGTTAGACATGACGCAAACGAGGAATGACAAGATGTCGGAAGAGCAGGCAATCCGCGCGGTTGTTCATCTCTACGTCGATGGCATGGCATTCGCGAACGAACCGGCGCTGCGCAAGGCCTTCCATCCGCGAGCAGCGATCATCGGCAATTATCAAGGCGCGGTGGAATGGATGACGCGGGATGAGTTCATTGCCGCGATCGTCGAGGAAGGCAGTGCGCCGCTCGGAACCATACCGCTGATGGAGATCGAGTTGATCGACATCGAAGGCGATGCGGCCAGCGTCAAAGTCGTTGACGAATTCGCCGGCATGCGGTTTTCGGATTATCTGTCGTTGGTGAAGATCGATGGCCGGTGGAGTGTGGTGAACAAGGTTTATCATCTGCATCGGTAGGTGAGGCGGCATCGAGGAGGCCGTGCCCCTGATACCCCTCTGTCACTTCGTGACATCTCCCCCACAAGGGGGGAGATCGTTGGAAGTATGCCGCACGCTCTTCCAAATCTAAGAGCTTCAGCGTCTGCAGCTTCGATATTTGATTGAGGCAGAGGAGTTCCGCGAGTTACCAATCTCCCCCCTTGTGGGGGAGATGTCGCGGCAGCGACAGAGGGGGTGACAGACCCTCCGCGAACTCGGCCGCAGCCGATTACGCTCTCAACACCCCACCCGTCGACTTGGTGACGTTCGCCACGATCTTCTGGGTCAGCGCCTCGAAATCCTCGTCGGTCAGCGTGCGCTCTGCTGGCTGGATCTGCACCTCGATGGCGATGGACTTCTTGCCTTCGCCGAGCGACGCACCCTCGAAAATGTCGAAGACGTTAACGCCGGTGATCAGCTTGCGGTCGGCACCGGCGGCGGCGCGGATGATGGCGCCGGCTTCCACCGACTTGTCGACCACGAAGGCGAAGTCGCGCTTGACGGCCTGGAAGGGAGAAAGCTCCAGCGCCGGCTTGGTGCGGGTCGCCTTCTTCTTCGGTTCGGGCATGGCATCAATGTAGACTTCGAAGCCGGCAAGAGCGCCCGACACGTCGAGCGCTTCCAGCGTCTTCGGATGGAATTCACCGAAATAGCCGAGCACGACCTTCGGACCCATCTTGATGGTGCCGGAGCGGCCGGGATGATACCAGGCCGGGCCGCCCTGCTCGATCTGAATATTGCCCATCGGCAGGCCGCAGGCCTCGATGACGGCCAGAGCATCGGCCTTGGCGTCGAAGACATCGACGGGCTTGCCGCCGCCCCTGGTGGCGTTCGACCACATGCGGCCGGCGCCGGCAAGCGATGCCGTGCCGCGGCGAATACCCCCGGCAACGCGTCGCTGGCCCTCGGGCGTGTCGTTCTCATACGTGCCCGAGACTTCGAAGATCGCGACGTCGCCATAACCCTTGTCGGCATTGCGCTGCGCGGCCGACAGCAGGCCCGGCAGCAGCGAAGGACGCATGTCGGACATGTCTGCGGCGATCGGGTTCGCAAGCTTCAGCGCATTGGAGCCGCCGCCGAAGAGCTTGGCCTGATCTTCCGAGATGAAGGACCAGATGACGGCTTCCAGCATGCCGCGTGATGCCAGCGCGCGCTTGGCGGTGCGCGTGCGGATCTGCAGCGTCGTCAGGATCTTGCCGTTGACGGCGGCGTGGCTGCTAAGCGGCTGCGGCTTGATGTTATCGACACCGTGGATGCGCATGATCTCTTCGACAAGATCGGCCTTGCCATCGACATCAGGGCGCCAGGAGGGTACCGCGACGGAGACACGCTCACCCGAACCGGAAACCGAAAAGCCGAGCTTCGTCAGGATCGACTTGCTCTCATCGGCCGAAACTTCGAGGCCGGTCAGGCGCCTGACTTCCGACAGCGGGAAATCGATAACCTTCGCCTCATAACCCTTGTAGCCTTCGACGCGGGCTTTGGCAGCCGTGCCGCCGCAGCAGGCAAGCACCAGCTCCGTGGTGCGCTCAAGGCCGGGCACCATATATTCCGGATCTACGCCGCGCTCGAAGCGATAGCGCGCGTCGGTGATGATGCCGAGGCTGCGGCCCGTCTTGGCAATGTTCATCGGGTCCCAAAGTGCCGATTCGATCAGCACGTCGGTCGTGTTCTCGTCGCAGCCGGAATGTTCACCGCCCATGATGCCGCCGATCGACTCGACGCCGTTGCCATCGGCGATGACGACGTTGCCGGGGTTGAGCTTGTATTCGCGCTCGTCCAGCGCCAGCACGGTTTCACCTTCCTTTGCGCGGCGGACAACCAAATTGCCCTTGACCTTGGCGGCGTCGAAGACGTGCATCGGCCGACCCTGGTCGAAAGTCATGTAGTTGGTGATATCGACCAGCGCGCTAATCGGACGGAGGCCGATCGCGAGCAAGCGCTGCTGCATCCACTTCGGGCTCGGGCCGTTCTTGACGCCACGCACGAGGCGAAGCGCAAAGCCCGGGCAAAGGCTGATATCGTCGAGCTCGATCTTGAGTTCGGTCGGCGTTTCACCTTGGACAGGAAACGTTGGCGTGAGGCGGGGCTTCAGCGTGCCAAGGCCGGAGGCGGCGAGATCGCGGGCGATGCCATAGACGCCGGTGCAATCCGGGCGGTTCGGTGTGAGGTTGATCTCGATGACCGGATCGTCGAGGCCGGCATAGGCAGCAAAGCTCGTGCCGACGGGCGCATCTTCCGGCAGATCGATGATGCCGTCATGGCTGTCGGAGATTTCCAGTTCCTTTTCCGAGCACATCATGCCGCGGCTCTCGACGCCACGAATGTTGCCGATGGCGAGCGTCACATCGATGCCGGGAACATAGGTGCCGGGGGCCGCGAAGGCACCGACGAGGCCGGCGCGCGCATTGGGGGCGCCACAGACCACCTGAACGGGCGCACCGCTACCCGTGTCGACCATCAGCACCTTCAGGCGATCGGCCTGCGGGTGCTTTTCGGCCGAGAGAACCTTGGCGATGACGAAGGGCTTAAACGCGGCCTTGTCGTCCACTTCTTCCACTTCCAGCCCGATCATCGTCAGGCGGGCGCAGATCTCGTCGAGCGTGGCGTCGGTTTCCAGGTGCTCTTTCAGCCAGGAGAGTGTGAATTTCATGTGCTTTATCCCTTCCTTACGCGCTCAGACCGCCGAACAAAGTCGGCATATCGAGCGGGCGGAAGCCATAATGGTTCATCCAGCGGACGTCGGCGTTAAAGAAGTCGCGCAGGTCGGGCATGCCGTATTTCAGCATGGCGATGCGGTCGAGGCCCATGCCCCAGGCGAAGCCCTGATATTCGTCCGGATCGAGGCCGCCATGGCGCAGCACGTTCGGATGCACCATGCCGCAGCCGAGGATTTCCATCCAGTCGGTGCCCTCGCCGAACTTGACGATGGGACCGGAGCGGTCGCACTGGATATCGACCTCGAAAGAGGGTTCCGTGAATGGGAAGAAGGACGGGCGGAAGCGCATCGTCACATTGTCGACCTCGAAGAAGGTCTTGCAGAACTCTTCGAGTACCCAGCGGATATTGGCGACGTTCGCCGTCTTGTCGATGACGAGGCCTTCGACCTGATGGAACATCGGCGAATGCGTTGCATCGCTATCCTGGCGGTAGGTCTTGCCGGGGATGATGATGCGGATCGGCGGCTTCTGCGCTTCCATGGTGCGGATCTGCACCGGCGAGGTGTGCGTGCGCAGCACCTTGCGCTCACCCTTTTCATCCGGCTGGAAGAAGAAGGTATCGTGCATTTCGCGGGCCGGGTGCCCTTCCGGGAAATTCAGCGCCGTGAAGTTATAATAATCGGTCTCGACGTCGGGGCCTTCGGCGATCGAGAAGCCCATATCGCCGAAGATGGCCGTGATTTCGTCGACGATCTGGCTGATCGGATGGATGCGGCCACGCTCAGTCGGCGAGGAGCGGACCGGCAGGCTGACATCGACGGTCTCGGCCTTCAGCTTCGCCTCGATAGCCGCATCGCGCAGCTCGCTCTTGCGGGCGTTGATCGCGTCGGTGACGGCGTTCTTCAGCGCGTTGATTGCTGCGCCGCGTGTCTGCCGTTCTTCCGGCGACATGGAGCCCAGCGTCTTCAGCAGTTCCGAAACCGAGCCCTTCTTGCCGAGCGCGGCAACCCTGACCGCTTCGATCGCCTGCTCGTCGTTCGCCGCAGCCACCTCGGCCATGAGTTGGGTTTCGAGTGTTACGAGTTCCGTCATCTGATCCTGCCTTGCGGGCTGCGGGCTTGGAACGCCGCTCATTCCGCGGAATAATGGATGAACGCCCACATCAGACTGCTTGTGGCAACGATGAGGCGCTGCAGATCACTACCCATGTGGAAGCGGCCAATCAACCGGGCAAATGACAAAAACACGCCAAGAATACGGTCCTCGGTATTTGTCGCCCGACGCGCGACCCATTTTCGAGCCTCGCCCAACAAGACAGCCTGACACGATGGAAAAGCATATGCTGCAAAACACAAAACCCGCGCCGGTTTCGCCAGCGCGGGTTTCATAATGAATTTACGAAAGACGTGCGAGGCAGCGTTAGTTAACGGCTGCTTCGAACTCGTTCTTCGTGCCGGCTTCCTTGAGGTATTCAAGTGCCTTCTTCGAAGCGACGACGAGCGCGCCGAAAGCTTCCTGCTCATGGATTGCCATGTCGGAAAGAACCTTGCGGTCAACTTCGATGCCAGCCTTGGTCAGGCCGTCGATGAAGCGGCCATAGGTCAGGCCATGCTCGCGGACGGCAGCGTTGATGCGCTGGATCCAGAGGGCGCGGAAGTTGCGCTTGTTAACCTTGCGGTCGCGATAAGCGTACTGCTTTGCACGATCGACGGCGGCCTTGGCGGTACGGATGGTGTTCTTGCGACGGCCGTAGAAGCCCTTGGCTGCCTTCAGAACCTTCTTGTGCTTGGCGTGGGCGGTAACGCCTCTTTTTACGCGTGCCATTTCATGATCTCCTTAGTCTATAGCGTTACGAATAGTCTTAGAGACCGTTCGGCAAGTAGTTCTTGATAACCTTACGGCCATCCGGTTCTGCGAGAACCATGGTGCCGCGGGCATCGCGAATGAACTTGTTGCTACGCTTGATCATGCCGTGGCGCTTGCCAGCAGCGGCTGCCTTGACCTTGCCGGATGCGGTGATCTTGAACCGCTTCTTGGCAGAGGACTTCGTCTTCATCTTGGGCATTTTGCTACTCCTTCGATGCTTCCTGGCCTGCTTTGCTTAAAAGCCCTTCCCACAGATCCGGAACTGACCGGGCTGCAACAAGGTGCCGGAGCGTTTGTTGTTGAACGGCGGATACGGTGACGAACCGCTCCACCAGCATTCTGAACTGCCACGGCATGCCCTGCCGGTCAGTTCGGACGCGCGCTTATAACCGCACTTGCCTTCGAGTGCAACGGTGCCAATGCGGGAATCTTTGCAGATCGATGACAGGCAGGCCCATGCCGCACAAAAGGAAAAAGCCGTCCAAGGGACGGCTCCGGCCTCTCTACTCCGACTTGCGCCTCACTTGGGCGCAAGCACCATCATCATCTGGCGGCCTTCGAGCTTGGGCTCGGCCTCCACCTTGGCGATCTCGAGCGTATCTTCCTTGACCTGCTGAAGAAGCTTCATACCGAGTTCCTGGTGGGCCATTTCGCGGCCACGGAACTTCAAGGTCACCTTCACCTTGTCGCCTTCCTCAAAGAAACGGCCGATCGCCTTCATCTTCACCTCATAATCATGGGTGTCGATGTTGGGACGCATCTTGATTTCTTTGACTTCGACGATCTTCTGCTTCTTGCGCGCTTCGGCGGCCTTCTTCTGGTTGGCATATTTCAGCTTGCCCAGGTCGAGGATCTTGCACACAGGCGCATCAGCATTGGGGGAAATTTCCACCAGATCGAGACCGGCCTCCTCTGCCATTCTCAATGCTTGGTCGATCGGCACAACGCCCAAATTTTGGCCGTCAGCTGTAATGAGCTGAACTTTGGGAACGCGAATTTCCCTGTTGGAACGTGGCCCGTCCTTTACGGGCGCATCGGTTTTAAAGGGTCTGCGAATGGTCGTATTCTCCACGAATTGTTTCGGATAGCTGCAGCCTCTCGCTCCCCGTCGGCGCAACTGACGGAAATGTCGTAAAAGCTGTGTTGAAGTCAATAGCATGACAGCAGGAAAAAAGCACCTCCCGCGTGTCAATAGAGTGTCGCGGAAGCGCGAGATGCGCGAAGGACACAGTATCCTGCGCATTTATATAGAGAGCCCAGCCAAAAGATCGAGGATTTTTCAGGTCACGCGAGCGCGAATCTGTTTTATAGGGCAGAAAATCCGGGAGCTTTCCATGTCCGAGACCGCAACTATCCGACCGATCTTTCTTCCCGTTGGCACGGGCGACAGCGAGCGCCAGATCGCCGTCATTCAGCGCGCAGCCGGTAAGGGCGACAGGAATGTCAGCTTCGTCTGGTTGTCCGGCTATCGATCCGATATGAGCGGAACCAAGGCACTGGAACTGGATGCGCTGGCCGCGCGGCTCGGTATCGGCTGCATCCGCTTCGACTATTCCGGTCACGGCCAATCCGGCGGCAAGTTTACCAACGGCACGATTTCGCGCTGGCTGGAAGAGGCGCTTGCCGTCATCGACCATACCAAGCCGAAGAAGATCGTTCTCGTCGGCTCCTCGATGGGCGGCTGGATCGCGCTCAGGGCCATCCAGGAACTGCGCAAGCGCAAGAAAGCACCCACTATTGCAGGCCTCGTGCTGATCGCGCCCGCGCCCGATTTCACCATCGACCTCATCGAACCCAATCTTTCCGACGTCGAGCGGCGCTCCCTGGCAGAGCGCGGCTATTTTGACGAGCCTTCGAAATATAGCCCCGAGCCGAACATCTTCACCCGCGCGCTCATCGAGGACGGCCGAGCCAATCGCGTGCTCACCGGCATCATCGAGACCGGCTGCCCCGTACATATATTGCAGGGCATGGAGGATGCCGACGTGCCTTTTTCGCATTCGTTAAAGCTGGTCGAGCACCTGCCGGCCGACGATGTGGTGTTAACACTTGTGCGCGATGGCGATCACCGCCTGTCGCGACCGCAGGATCTGGAGCGCATGCTCGCCGTGGCCGAGACATTGGCGCTGCATAATACGCCGTAAAAACAAGTAGATACCTGCAGGCCTCTTAGTGCGCGGCCTCCTTTGGCCGCCGCCGCATGCGCGCGGCCGCATAATCGCAGGCAGCAGAGGATTGTGGCAGCTATTCCCTTGATTGTGCCGAAATTAACCATATGAGCCGGTTCCCGCGTTAACACTTAAGTAACGATTGACTTCGCGCACCCCCCTACATTAACAATTTGTTAACAAATGCAGGGACGATACAAGGATAGTGGGCGTGCGTATAAAGGGCTTGTTGATTGCCTTCGCTGCTATAGTTGCGATGTCGTCGGCGGCGATGCCAGCACCTCAGCAGGGCGCTTCGATGACCGTCGGCAACGTGACCTCCCAGCCGATCGGGCACTACGACTTTTGTCAGAGACATACCGACGAGTGCGGCCCGACCCGCAATATCGGCCCTGTCGACATGAACGCCGCCGCCTGGGCGCTGGTCAATCAGGTCAACCTGCGCGTCAACAAGACCATCCATCCAGCGACAGACATGGAAGTCTACGGGCAGGAGGAATATTGGGAATATCCGAAAACCGCCGGTGACTGCGAGGATTTTGCCCTTCTAAAGCGCAGAATGCTGATGCAGAGCGGCATTTCCGCATCCAATCTGCTGATGACGGTCGTACGCAAGCCCGATGGCGAGGGACATGCGGTGCTGACGCTGCGCACCAAGCAGGGCGATTTCATCCTCGACAATCTCGAAGACGAGATCAAGGTCTGGAACCAGACCCCCTATTCGTACCTGAAGCGCCAAGCGAGCTTCAATGCCGGCCGCTGGGTGACCATCGAGAACGGCAACGACGTCCTCGTCGGCGCCGTCAAGTAAGAAAGCCAAACTGTCAAACGCAGATAGGCCGGCCCCTCGGACCGGCCTTTCGTTTTTTCATCATGTATGAAAACGCGCCTTACTTTCATGCAAGGGGCGAATTGGTCATCAGCACGAATGTCAGCTGTTTTTATGGCTCTGCTGGCCTGCCTTGACGTGTTGCTCATGCGTGCCGCCGCGCGAGCCGCCAGAGTGCTGCTCGCGGGAGCCGCTCGCCGAAGCATTCCTCGTATTATCGTTGTCCATGTTCTTGTGGCTCTGTTGGCCAGCCTTCACATGCTGCTCGTGAGTTCCACCTTGGTTTGCCATTGGATTATCTCCTTTGGTTAGCAATACGAGGCCAAGAGCGGCCTCGTATTGCTAACCGATGGCAGTGGAAGGCGTTCCGACTTTTAACATTTCGTGATCTGAGAATGTCCTCGCCCTACCTCACCCATTTCCGATCAGAATGCCGGCACCCAGCACAAGCGAGCCGCCGAGGACGACCTGGAAGGCAGCCCGCAGAAACGGCGTTTCCATATACTTGTTCTGGATGAAGGCGATGGCCCAGAGCTCAAAGAAAACAACCACGGCCGCAGTAATCGTCGCGGTCCAGAAATGCGGAATGAGATAGGGCAAGGC
The DNA here is from genome assembly GCF_014193155.1 of Rhizobium sp. BK098. Taxonomy (NCBI): domain Bacteria; kingdom Pseudomonadati; phylum Pseudomonadota; class Alphaproteobacteria; order Hyphomicrobiales; family Rhizobiaceae; genus Rhizobium; species Rhizobium sp. BK098. Next base: position 359,523 of record NZ_JACHYY010000006.1, read on the forward strand.
GTGCCCGAGGCCGCCAAGCGCCGTCATGATGCCGCAGGCAAGGCCGCGCTTGATCGGCGAACCGCGGCCGGAGATCTTGCCGTCGTCATGGGCCGCCTCGGTGAAACCCATCGAAATGCCGGCGCCAACCGACGCCGACAGGCCGACAAGAAAGGTCTGCCATGTCTGCTGCGTGGCAAAGGCGGCGGCGAAGATCGGTGCGAGCGTCGAGACGGAACCGTCCATCAGCCCGGCGAGACCCGGCTGCACGTAGGTCAGCACGAACTGGCGGCGTGCCTGTGCATCCTCCTCGTGCTTGACCTCTTCCGGCGTGTGCTTCTCGCCCAGCATGCGGGCGACGTCTTCGTGGCCCTGCTCGGCAAGCGCAAGATCGCCGAGAAGCTGGCGTGTCGAGGCGTCGGAGACCTGCTTGGCCGCCTCGACATAGAAATTATAGGCCTGCTGCTCCATCGCCTCGGCTTCGTTGCGCATGGCATCGAGGGAGAGGTTCTTGCGCAGCCAATCCGGCTTGCGCTCGTAAAAGCCATGCACATGCTCGCGCCGGATCAGCGGGATACGCTCGCCGAAGCGGCGGCGATGCATATCGATCAGCGTCTTGCGATGGCTGTCCTCGACCTCGGCCATATCCTCGAAAACCTTGGCGGACTCAGGATAGTGCGGACGGAGCGTATCTGCATAGGCAAGATAGATGCGCGAATCATCCTCTTCCGCCGCAATGGCGATCGCGAGGATCTCCTGTTCGGAAAGCGAGGTGAAAGGACGTTTGGACGGGCGAAACAGGCCGAGCAGCATCGGGGGCAACCTTATGACTTTAGAATTATTCTAAATCTAAAGTCAGTGATTGCGCTGGTCAAGCGCGGATGTGTTGCCGTCTGGGCTGCGCGCCGAAGAATTCACGGTTTATCGCGACAACATCAGCAATCGCGAGATGGTTTGACAGATTGCCGCAACATTCCGATGACGCTTGGCGTGGCCGGCAAATTGCTTACATAGATGCAGACAGATGCGGCTTGCGGCGATGTCTAGCCCGAGCCAGGAGACTATTATGGAACAGGAACGACAAGCCCGCGCAGCTCACCTCGCCGGCATTCGCGAGAAAGCCGAGGCGGAAATGGCACGCATAGGCATCGATGCTGCCTTCATCGACAGGCTGGTCGATACATTTTATGGACGCGTTCAGTCACATTCGCGGCTCGGGCCAGTCTTCGAGGGACGCCTTGCCGGACGCTGGCCGGATCATATGGAGAAGATGAAACGCTTCTGGTCCTCCGTCGCCTTCAAGAACGGCGCCTATGGCGGCAAACCGGTGCAGGCGCATCTCGGCGTCGGAGGAATGAGCGCCGATCTCTTTCCTGAGTGGCTGGCGCTTTTCTCCGAAACGCTTGGCGACATCGCACCTTCGGCGGAGGCCAAAACCTGGTTCATGGCGACAGCCGAACGCATCGCCAAGAGCCTGACGCTCTCGCTCTTCTATAATCCTGCGCTGGACGATCCCGCGAGGACGACGGCTTAAGGCAGGCCGGCGAAAATACGGAATTCGACAGCAGATGCCGACGGGCACGCGATCGATGAAGTTCGGAACTTCGTCGGCATCAACTGCGGCATGAGTGATCGATACGATTCTCTTGACGGCGGCAAGCCGCTTCAAACCCGCCGCCAGATCAGGCAGCACCTATGCATGTGCTTTGCGATAGGCTGCGACCGCAAGCCAGATTGCAGAAAGCAGGAAGTAGAAGGCTCCGAATGCCGCATAGGGAACGATATCCAGAATTGTCGGCGCGACGGTGCCGAGGGATCGACTGAGCATGAAACCGCCGGCAAGCGCCGACTGCGCACCGCTCAAGATCATTACCCATTGAGCGCCATAGATACGCCAGCGCCTTACGCCGGTGTAGAGTTGCAGCAGGCCCGAGAGGATCGCCCAAGCCCCAAACACGGCCAGAACGGCATAGGTGCTATTGTCGGTGGCTACCACAACGGCGAGCGCCGTGATGATGCTGACGAAAACATTTAACGTTTGGGACGGATTGACCTTCAGGCCGCCGTTAACCCGGGCGTCGACCAGATTGGCGAGGGCATCCCACACAGGATAGATAACGAGCAGAAACGCGACGGATGGCGGGTTTGCACTGAGCAGGATCGCGGCTGCAATCCAGGCGATCGAGAACAGGGCACGTGTAAAATAGTAGGATTGCAGCCAGTTGGGCTGGGGTGAAATGCGGCTTTGCATCGGGAGGCTCCTTGTATTTGACTACCTACTAGTAGGGAGACAAACTCACCGAGTCAACGCGGGTTCGAACACGGTTTCGTGAGAGCCAGAAGTGGTGTGGCACTCTTGACAATCCGCCTACCAAAAGGTAGGCAGCGACATGAAATCAATAGCTTCGACTTCAGAAAAAATTCTCGACATCGCGCAGTCTCTTATCGTGGCCGGAGGCTACAACGGCTTCAGCTATGCCGACATCTCCGCCGCGATCGGTATCCGGAAGGCGAGCATCCACCATCACTTTCCAACAAAGGCCGAACTGGTTTCGGTGCTCGTGGGCCGTTACAGGCAGCAGACGGAAACGGGTCTGAAGTCTTTGCGCGAAGGGATCTCGAGCCCTGCGGAACAGCTGCAGGCCTATGTGAGCTACTGGCACTCATGCATTCGGGACGCCTCGCTGCCCTTCTGCGTCTGTGCGATGCTCGCCAGCGAGATGCAGATGCTGCCGGAGGATGTCGCATCCCAGGTACGTGGCCATTTTCATAGCCTTGCCGGATGGCTTGCGTCGGTGCTGCAGGCTGGAACCGAGAATGGCTTCTTCCAGCTGGACAAGCAACCCGAGGAAGAGGCGCAAATCCTGATGGCCTCGGTTCATGGGGCAATGCTCTCGGCGAGAGCTTTCGGCGATCCAGGACTGTTCATCGCAATCGTCGCACCCCAGATCGCCAGGCTTCAAGCCCCGGATTGACGGAGAAGTTGCCGGGACCAAACTCAAAGCGACGACGGCTTACGCCCACCAGTCTCAGGCTTTCGTGGCGAAAACGGTCGCCCCGATACTCGCGGAAACCACGAGCGCGGTGCCGAACATCTGAGACGGCGTCATCGGCTGCGACAGAATGACAAACCCGGCAACGGCGCCGATGGCGGGTTCGAGGCTCATGAGGATGCCGAAGGAAGATGTTGGCATGCGCTTGAGCGCCACCATTTCCAGCACATAGGGTAGCAGCGGCACGAGCAACGCCAAGCCGGCTATTTCAAGAAGGCCGAAGGCCGTCAGATTAGGGACCGCAGAGGCATAGCCGAAGGGCGTGGAGACGACCGCTGCGATCAGCAGGGACATGGAAAGACCCTCGAGTCCCTCAAAGGCATTGCCGACCTTCTTCGTCAAAAGAATGTAGCAGGCCCATCCCGCTCCGGCGCCGATGGCAAAGAGGATGCCGGGAAGATTGCCGACCCACTCTTCGCCATTATAGGCCAGCAGCAGAACGCCGATTGCCGCAAGGATCGGCCAGAGAAGCTGGCGGCTGAGCCCGAAGCCGAGGGTCGCGACCAGCAACGGCCCGAGAAACTCGATAGCGACGGCAAGGCCTAGGGGAATGCGGGCAATCGCCGAAAAGAAGGAGGTCGTCATCAGCGCCGATACGGTGCCGAGCGCCAGCACGCCGAGCCATTGCGAGCGGCTGTAGCTCATGATCTTGGGCCGGACGATGATTGCCAGCGCGATGGAGGCGAAGACGAGCCGCAGCCAAGTCGCGCCCGCCGGCCCATAGGCATGGATGATCGGGGAGGACAGCGCCGAGCCGAACTGGATTGACGACATGGACATGACGCACATCAGCACGCCGGCGGCAATGCCACCGGTCGATGGCGCAACATCCGGATGCGGCATCGAGGCCGAGCCGCCATCCGTGCCACTCTCGACAAGCTTCTGTTCCATAACCTCTCCCACCCGGCGAGGCTTTTTAGAAGCTTAGACTTATGCTGACAAATTCAAACTTTTCATCCTGCGATCAGGCGCTTTGATGCAAAAGCCGCTCAGGCTTCGAGACCTTTCAGCACATTGGCGACGTTCAGGCCGATTTCGGGCACGCCATAACCGCCCTCCATGCAGACGAGGACGAGCAGCCCGGCGGCCGCGATGCGCTCACCCATGCGGACGAAATCCTGCGAGGTCAGCTTGAAGAAGGAAATCGGATCGCGCTCGAACGTATCGACGCCGAGCGACAGCACGATCGCCTCCGCGCCGAATAGCTTGATGCGGGCGAGCGCATCATCGAGCGCCGCCGACCAGACTTCCCATGGCGTGCCGCGCGGCATGGGGTAATTGCGGTTGGCGCCCAACCCATTGCCCTCGCCCTTCTCATCGGCATGGCCGAGGAAATAGGGAAAGGCATGGATGGGATCGCCATGGAGCGACGCCGTGAAAACATCGCCGCGCCGGTAGAATATGTCCTGCGTGCCGTTGCCGTGATGGAAATCGACATCGAGCACGGCAACCTTGGCGGCGCCATGATCACGCAGGCGCTGCGCCGCGACGCCGGCATTGTTTATGAAGCAATAACCGCCGAAGAGATCGATGCCGGCGTGATGGCCGGGCGGGCGGCAGAGGGCGAAAGCGAAGCGATTGCCGGCGTGCAGCCAATCGGCGCCGGTCAGGGCGCAGCGCATGGACGCGAGCGCAGCCTCATAGGAGCCTTTGGTGATGGAGGTATCGGCAGCATTGGCATAATGGCCGATCATGCCGACGATATTGTTAGGCACGCGTTGGCTGGTGCGCCTGACGGGAAAGGAGTTGGCGATCGCTTCGCCCTTGTAACCAGCGGCGACCCAGCGCTCCCAGACCACACCGAGAAAATCGAGATAGGCCGGATCATGCACCTTGCGCGCCGTTTCCAGCCCATGGGCTTCAGGCGCAACCACATCGGTAAAGCCGGCTTCCTTCACGGCGGCCAGGATCCATTCGGCGCGGAAGGGCGCTTCGAAGGGCGTGACGAGCTGGCCGTCATGCAGCTCGGTCTTGGCATCCCTCAGCTTGTGATCCTCCGAATAAATGACGCGCATCGTCCCCTCCTCCATCGCCGGCATTGTTCTGCAGATGACACGAAGGCTTACATGCATCGCGCCCCGGAAAAAAGAGCGGGATGTGGCCTTGAATGCTGCTGCAAACAACTGCACCTTCCGCCCACGTTCGAGGAATTGGAGGCGGCGGTATGAAACTCCTGATGGTCGATGTCGACGGCGTGCTGGTGCATGGCCGCCCGGGTGACGGACTGCCGCTGTTCACCTATCTGGAGCGCGATCTGGGCTTGCGGCTTGAGGCGCTGCAAGAGGCATTCTTCAAAACCTGTTGGCCTGACATCGTCACCGGCCGCGATGCGCTCGAGCCGAGGCTTGCTGAGGTTCTCGGGAAGATTGCGCCCCACGTTAGCGCCCGAACCCTGATCGACTACTGGTTCGAGAATGACTCTCGCCTGGACCACGGCCTGCTCGAGGACCTCGCCGCACTGAGGGCCGGGGGAACGAAGATGTTCCTCGCCACCAATCAGGAGCATATGCGCGCCGCCTATCTGATGGAGAATCTCAGGCTCTCCGACTATTTCGACGGCATTTTCTATTCCGCGATGCTGGGTTACCAGAAGCCGGCGCCGGAGTTCTTCCGGCTGGCGACCGAGCGCGTCGGCATCGCGCCCGGCGACATCGTCTTCATCGACGATTACCCCGCCAATATCGAAGCCGCCCGGCATTTCGGCTGGAAAGCAATGCATTGGGCGCCAGGCTCGAAGCTGGAAGATGCGCTCGCGGCCTTTTCGCGCTGAAATCACAGGGAAATCCGCTTGTAGAAGATGGTCGTGTCGCACAACCCGCCCTGCGGCCACAAGGCGTAATCGGGGACGACGCCGACGCGCTCCCAGCCGAGGCGGGGGTAGATGGCTTCGGCGTCGCTGCCCGTCGCCGTGTCGAGCACCAGCAAGGTCTTGCCGATACGTGCGGCTTCGCGCTCAGCGGCTTCCATCAACAGCCGAGCAAGCCCCTTGCCTCGCGCGGAGCTGTGCACCAGCAGTTTTTTTAGATCGCCACGATGCGGCTGGTTCGGCATCTGTGCGGCGCCGACCTGCACCGTTCCGACCACTCTGCTTTCAATTGCGGCGGCGAAAAGCAGTGTCGCGCCACTTTCGACGCTGTCGGCCACGCCCTGCCAATACGGCAATGCGTCGGCCGCCCCATAAGGCTGCATGAAGCCGACGGAAGCGCCGCCATTGACGCAATCGGCGAGCACATCGCAAAGATCCGGCAGAGCAGCACGAGCCTCGGCGGCGGAGAGAAGACGAATATCAGGCATGAAGAGATCCTTGGATGTTATGAACGGCCGCGATCGAGGATGACGCTGTAGCGCGCCGGCACCTCGCCGGGATTGCGGAAAGCGTGGCCGTCGCCGACGCCCATGAAGAGACAATCGCCTGGCATCAGGCGATGGGTAACATCACGATGCATCACCTCCATCTCGCCCTCGAACAGCCAGACGTGCTGGGTCATCGCGAGGCTTGCCGTGTTCGGCGGAAAGATGACGCGCGCGCCGGCGGGGAAGATAACCTCGACGACATCGACCTTCGAGCCCGTGCCCGGCGGCGAGACGGCACGTCTGACATAGCCGGTTCCAGGATCGCGCCAGATCGCCTGCTGCGCATGGCGGGAAAGCGGCGACACCTCCTCGTCTTCTTCGGCAAAGAAGGCCGAGAGCGAAAGGCCAAGCGCTGCGCAAAGCCGCGACAGCAGCGAGGCCGTCGGGCTCGCCTCCGCCCGCTCGATGCGCGAGATCATGGCACGGCTGACGGCCGAGGCATTGGCAAGCTCATCCAGCGTCAGGCCCCGGGCGATGCGCAGCTCCTTGATACGCGCGCCGATCGCCATTTCCAGATCATCAACCGCCATTCTCTGTGTCTCTCATTTCAAAATTCTACTATATGAGAAATACACGTTCTGATGATGGAATCAAGCATCATGAGTCGTTGATTGCGAAGGCGACATGTTCCCGAGCGTGAGCACTACTTTTCAACTAATTTGCCGACGCCCTACAACTCAAGCTTGGCACAAGGTCGCTCGCTCATGAACGCATCAAAGAGTTGGGGGATTCAAATGAAATTGTTCTACGTAGTTTCACTGGCCGCACTGGCGGGGTTGTCCGGCTGCACAACAGTTCAAGACGATGTTAAAAATAATCGCGATGGAGCAATAGCCGGTTGCGTGAAGCGCGTCGAATTGTCGAACGCCAAGTTTAAAGAGCATGCTACGGCCTACATGAGCGTGACGCAGGAAAGACTTCCGGGCGCGTTGTGCAGCCGGTTGGCGGATGGAGTTGCAAGTGGCCGTATCAATCAAAGCGACATCAACGGTTTGATTGAGACCGGGCAGCTGACTGCGAAGTTCAGATTCCTCAAGGGACACTGAAGACATCTCAGGTACCAGCCGAAACGTTTGCAGGCGCAAGCCTAGCGATAGATAACCTCATCAGAACCCCGCTTTTCCGCTTTGCGGCGCGGGGCGGCGCTGCTATATGGCGCGCATGAGCACCAATTCCACCACTCCGCTTTCGCACATCCGCAACTTCTCGATCGTGGCCCATATCGACCATGGCAAATCGACGCTGGCCGACCGCCTGATTCAGACGACGGGCGGCCTTGCCGAACGCGAGATGTCGGAGCAGGTGCTGGACAATATGGAGATCGAGCGCGAGCGCGGCATCACCATCAAGGCTCAGACCGTGCGCCTACACTACAAGGCCAACAATGGCGAGACCTATATCCTCAATCTGATCGACACGCCCGGACATGTCGACTTCGCCTATGAAGTCTCGCGCTCGCTGTCGGCCTGCGAGGGCTCGCTGCTTGTTGTCGACGCCTCTCAGGGTGTAGAAGCGCAGACGCTCGCCAACGTCTATCAGGCGATCGACAATAATCACGAGCTCGTCACCGTCCTCAACAAGATCGATCTGCCGGCGGCCGAACCCGACCGCATCAAGGACCAGATCGAAGAGGTCATCGGCATCGATGCCTCCGACGCCGTTTTGATCTCGGCCAAGACCGGCCTCGGCATTCCTGACGTTCTCGAAGCCATCGTCCACAAGCTGCCGGCGCCCAAGAGCCCGGGCGGCGAAAAGGCACCGCTGAAGGCGCTGCTGGTCGACAGCTGGTACGACACCTATCTCGGCGTCATGGTTCTCGTGCGCATCATCGATGGCACGCTGACCAAGGGCCAGACCATCCGCATGATGGGGACTGACGCGAAGTACCAGATCGAGCGCGTCGGCGTTCTCACGCCGAAGATGGTCGCCGTCGACAGCCTCGGCCCTGGCGAAATCGGCTTCATCACTGCCTCGATCAAGGAAGTGGCCGACACCCGCGTCGGCGATACCATCACCGAGGACAAACGCCCGACCGCCGAGGCTCTTCCGGGCTTCAAGCCGGCACAGCCTGTCGTGTTCTGCGGCCTCTTCCCGGTCGATGCCGCCGATTTCGAGGACTTGCGCTCGGCCATGGGCAAGCTGCGCCTCAACGACGCCAGCTTCTCCTTCGAAATGGAATCGTCCGCCGCTCTCGGCTTCGGTTTCCGCTGCGGCTTCCTCGGCCTGCTGCACCTGGAAATCATCCAGGAGCGCCTGGAGCGCGAATTCAATCTCGACCTGATCGCGACGGCACCTTCCGTCGTCTACCAGCTCACCATGACCGACGGCACGGAGATCGAGCTGCACAACCCGGCAGACATGCCCGACGTCGTCAAGATTTCCGAATTCCGCGAGCCGTGGATCAAGGCGACGATCCTGACGCCGGACGATTATCTTGGCTCGATCCTGAAGCTCTGCCAGGACCGCCGCGGCATCCAGACCGAGCTGACCTATGTCGGCAACCGCGCCATGATCACCTACGACCTGCCGCTCAACGAAGTCGTCTTCGACTTCTACGACCGCCTGAAGTCGATTTCGAAGGGCTATGCCTCCTTCGACTACAGTCTGACCGACTATCGCGAGAGCGATCTCGTCAAGATGTCGATCCTCGTCAATGCCGAACCGGTCGATGCGCTCTCCATGCTCGTGCACCGCTCCGCCGCCGAAAAGCGCGGCCGCGTCATGTGCGAGAAGCTGAAGGACCTGATCCCGCAGCACATGTTCCAGATCCCGATCCAGGCCGCCATCGGCGGGCGCATCATCGCCCGTGAAACGGTGAAGGCACTGCGCAAGGACGTGACCGCCAAGTGCTACGGCGGCGACGCCACCCGCAAGCGCAAGCTGCTCGACAAGCAGAAGGAAGGCAAGAAGCGCATGCGGCAGTTCGGCAAGGTCGAAATCCCGCAGGAAGCGTTTATCGCCGCGCTGAAGATGGGGGATGAGTGAGGCTCTTATCAAATACAAATTATGCGCATATAATTTGTGCATAATTTGAGGAGTTCCTCATGACCCAGACCGCACGAAAAGCTGCAAATTTATCTCTCGACGAGAAGCTCGTTTCAGAGGCACGTGGCCTGAAAATCAATATCTCACGTGCTGCAGAAGACGGCATAGCGCGCGCCATCAAGGTTGAGCGCGAACGACTATGGCTTATGGAAAATGCTGAGGCAATCGAACAAGCCAATTCCTACGTTGAAAAACATGGCCTGCCGTTTGGAAAATATCGGCAGTTCTGATGGCAAGATTCCGCGTCTATGGTCTGAGGCAGAGTCGAACTCTCGTACTCGATCTTCAAGCTGATTTACTGGATAGGCTAAGCACGCGGATAATGGCTCCATTGCTTCGCGCGGAAGATGTGTTGACGCCAATAGCGAGGCTCAACCCGCAATTCACTATCGCCGACGAGACTTATATCATGGCGACCCAGCTTATGGCGGCGATACCGCTCGCCGAAATCGGAGAGTTGATTACTGATCTAAGTTCGCACGGCGATCAGATTACCGCCGCAACCGACTTTCTTTTTCAAGGCTTCTGATCTTAGTTCGCAGCCATATATTCCTTCGTCAAACCCTCATACTCTTCCATCGCCGGCACTGCGGCGTAGCTGTGCTTGGCTGGCGTCGTCGCCCAGGGCAGCTTTTCGCTCGTCCAGGTCTCCATGAAAGGCGTGAACCAGCTGACGTTATCAAGCATGGTGGCGCGGACGTTGACGAACCAATCGACCCCTTCGAGCTTCGTGAACATCCAGCTCATGCAATGCGGGCAGAAATAGTGATGGATGACATCGCCGTGCAAGCCGCCGATGACGGGTTCGCCCTCAGTCACCTCGAAACCCTCCGTGGGTATGGCGGCGCTCAGCGAATAGGGTCCGGCCGTCATGCGCTGGCAGCCGGTGCAATGGCAGGCCATGGTGAGTATCGGCTTGGCGCTGATCTTCAGCCGCACCTGTCCACAACGACAACCGCCTTCGCATGGTAATTCCAGTGCACTCATGATGTCATTTCCTCCTATTTCAAACTGCCAGTGTATAACACATCGCCATCTGATTGATCGGATGTGCCCGATCATCGCCGATGCTCAGGCCTCTGCCGCCTGCGGAAGCTCTGCTTGCACCTTGATCGTCCGCACCCAGGCGCGCGCGATCGCAAGGCCGGCCGTCTCAGCCGCTGCGGAATGCTTGGCGACGAGCTCCGGATAGCGGTCGAGCCAGCCCGGCTCCTTGCGCTCGATCGTTTCCCTGAATTCGCCGCGCCAGCGCTCCACCACGGCGGCATTGGCCTCGAAGTGGAACTGCGTGCCATAGGTGGCGCGGCCGATGCGGAAGGCCTGGTTCGGCGTGACGCCATTGGCGGCAAGGCGCGTGGCTCCATCAGGCAAGGTAAAGGTGTCGCCATGCCATTCGAAGATGGTGAATTCGTCGCCGACATCGGCCAGCAGCGGGTCTGCCTTACCCTCTTCCGTGAGGCCGACCGTCTTCCAGCCGAATTCATGGGCGGTGCCGAGACGGTTTTCCGCCTCATAGGCGCGCGCCAGGATCTGGCTGCCGAGGCAGATGCCGAGCACGGCCTTATCCTCACCCTCGAAACGGCGCATCAGCCCCGCCAGCTCCGGCAGATAGGGATGGGTGTCGTCATCGCGGGCGCTCTGCTCGCCACCGAGCACGGCCAGCGCATCCCAGGATGACGTTTCCTTCGGCAGGGCCTCGCCGCTCCAGGGGCGGAACCAACCGATCTCGGCTCCAGCCTCCTCCAGCGCAATGCCAAGCGCGCCGAGCGGGGTGTTCTTCATATTCTCGATGATGGCGACGCGCATACCGTTGATTCCCGAGCGATGTTACCACCGGAGATGAGCATGAGGCGGCGGGAGAGGCAAGTGGCCAGAGCGCGTCTACATTCCACGGAAATGCCGAACGACTCCGGCCGTCTAATCCCGGCGCAATTCCTAACGGAAACCGCCTGGCACATTTCCTGGAATTGCTTTGGCTTGCAGCAGACTAAAGTTGAGCCTAAATCTCAGCAAACAACGAAGGATCAGGACGATGAGCGACAAGCCCCGCATCACCATTCTCTATTGCACCCAATGCAACTGGTTGCTGCGCTCCGGCTGGATGGCGCAGGAGCTGTTGCAGACCTTTACCGACAGTCTAGGCGAAGTGGCGCTGATCCCCGGCACCGGCGGCGTCTTCGAAATCCGCATCGACGGCGAGCTGTTATGGGAGCGCAAGCGCGACGGCGGCTTTCCCGGGCCGAAGGAGTTGAAGCAGCGGGTGCGGGATATCATCGACCCCGAGCGCGATCTCGGCCATGCCGATCGCGGATCGCTGGAAAGCTAGGCTCTGCTGCTCAGGCATCAGTCGAAGGGCGAACGGCAGGGCTTGGTTCCATTATTGATCGTCGTATAGCTGTTGGTGCCGGGATTATAGGTGCGATAGCGCTCGGCACACCAAGTCTGGTGCTGCCTCAGCTTCTGGGCCGGCGAAGGATAGAGTGCCCTTGGCGGCGGTGCAGAGGTCTCGCGCGGGAGGATATGAACGCGCGGGCTGTCATCGCGATTGAGGCCTCCGGTATAGGGCGGTGTGACGGGAAGCGGCTGGCCGGGCCGGGTGTAGAACTGCCGCTGTCCGAAACCAAAGCAGCCGCGGGAATCGCAGATGACGGTATTGGTGCGCGGCGGCGTAATCAGCTTCCGGGAATCCGAAGCGGCGCCAGCGAAATCCGCCTGCGACAGCGAGGCAAGCGCGAGGACGCAGCCAAACGCGATCCTATGAAAAACAGCCATGACATGCTCCTGTTCCGCACGCTGCTAACCTATGGCGGGCCGCCACACCTCTTATCTTAGTTGGGGTCATGACGATGGCAAAACCAGTGCCGCCGCAACCGGAACGCTTCGACCCACGATGAGTTGATCGCTGCCGCCGCTTGCGCCATAACAGCCCAACCATTGCAAGGGAGATTGCCAGTGAGCAGCTTGAAATTCGGCACCAGCGGCCTTCGCGGCCTGTCCGCAGACCTCACCGGTCGGGCATCGGCGCTCTATGCGACGGCCTTTGCCCGCCATCTGCTGAAAAACGGCCATGCCAGACCGGGCGATTTCATCCTCGTCGGCCGCGACTTCCGCGAATCGAGCCCGGCGATCTCCGCCACCTGCATCGGCGCGCTGAAGCGGGCTGGCCTGACGCCGATCGACTGCGGCACATTGCCGACGCCGGCGCTGGCGCTTTACGGCCTGCAGCTGAAGGCGGCCTCACTGATGATCACCGGCTCGCATATCCCAGCCGACCGCAATGGCATCAAATTCTACCGGCCGGACGGCGAGATCGACAAGCGCGACGAGGTGGCGATCAGCGAGGAAGCGCTTGCGATCGGCAATTCCCCACTCGACGAAACCCCCGCCGAGGCGGAAAGCCGCACGGCGGAGACTGAGGCGCTGTTCCTGGAGCGCAACAAGGGCCTGCTGCCAGCAGGCAGCCTCGCCGGCCTCACCATCGGCATCTATCAGCACAGCACGGTGGCGCGTGATCTCTTCGGTGAGGTGCTAACCCATTACGGCGCCCGCGTCGTGCCGCTCGGCCGCTCCGAGAGCTTCATTCCGGTGGATACGGAAGCGGTCTCGACCGAGACGATCCGCCTGATGAAAGCCTGGGCACCGGAACACGGGCTGGATGCCATCGTTTCCGCCGATGGCGACGGCGATCGGCCGCTGGTCGCGGACGAAACCGGCGAGCCGCTGCGCGGCGATCTGCTCGGCCTCATCGCCGCAAATTTCCTCGGTGCACAAGTGGTCGTTACGCCTGTTACCTCCAATTCGGGCATTGAGGCCGCCGGCTCCTATGCCGTCACTCGTACCCGCGTCGGTTCCCCCTATGTGATCGCCGGCATGGACGAGGCCATTGCGGCGGGCAAGGCCAATGTCATGGGCTTTGAGGCCAATGGCGGCACGCTGACAGCCAGCCGCTTCACCGTCGAGGGAAAACCCTTCGAGCCGCTGCCGACCCGCGACAGCTTCCTTCCGATTCTCGCTACGCTTTATGCCGCCGCCAAGGCAGGCAATCCGCTCTCGGCCGTCGCCGGTAGCTACCGCCTGCCCTTTGCAGCCGCCGACCGCCTGGAGAACTTCCCCGTGGAAACCAGCGCAGCGCTGATGGCCTATCTGCGCGCCTCCGATGCCAATCTTGCGGATTTCCTGGAGCCCATCGCGGCGGTCGCCTCGAAAAGCGACATCGACGGCCTGCGGGTGACACTTGTGGATAACCGAATCATCCATTTCCGCCCCTCCGGCAATGCGCCTGAAATGCGCTGCTATGTGGAAGCATCGAGGGAAAGCGAGGCAAAGGCCCTGCTGGAACAGGGACTTGGCCTGATCAGCGCATGGGCCGCAGCCCGGGCTTGACCCGGGCTTCACCCGCTTTTTTCGCGATTGACACTAAAACTTCAAAAACCCTGTTGACACCGGACGGCCACCCCCTTACATGCGTGTCCGTCGCCCAGATGGCGGAATTGGTAGACGCGCAGGTTTCAGGTACCTGTGCCGCGAGGCGTGGAGGTTCGAGTCCTCTTCTGGGCACCATTTCCTTTCTTGAGAAACGTAGATTTCTCAAAGATTTCAAAACATAACAGATGCTTTCGATACGCATTCCGGTTCGCCGGAAGCGCGTTCGGCTGGTTTTGAAACATGGCGGCAGCCTCTCCGAAGCCATCTTTAAATCATTGACTACCGAGGAAGAGAGCGACCTAATGGGGCAAACCCTGAGGGATGTTCGATGGACCACAAGAGCGACTGGTACGATCTGATCGTCGGCAACGGCAACGTCAATGAAGGGCTCGGGAGGATAATAGGTTTCATCCTCGCCGTGATCGTGATTCTCAGCCTGATCTTTTGGATGATCTGAGCGCTCCCGCTTTGGGTGGCCTGGCCGCGTCGTCGCGCCCTCTGGTACATATCGATCTAATGAAGGCTTCCAAGATCCGGCCTGACGCTAAGCCCCGCCTCCTGCGCCGCCTCCAGAAAAGCCTTCCGCGATTCCTCGGCGGAGGCCATTCCAAGTACGGCATCGAGGCATACGAGCACAGCCTCATCCACAACAGGTCCGCTGACAACAGGCCATTCCTCACTCATGCAGTTCGCTGCATCGAGCGCGCTGGTTATGATCGCATAATGCCCGGCGCCGCCGAGATCGACTATGACGGGATTGTTCCAATCGCCATATTCCATCGTCACGCCTCCTAAATGTTGAGCGCGACCAATGCTGCAATCAGAAGCGATCCAGTACCGTCCCATGCGGCCGCTGTCCTAGAATAATGCATGAAATCAACTCCTCGCTGACGCCATGAGGCGATAACGGCAGCGGCGGCGAGATGTTCCCGGCCGCGGATCTGCCGCCAGTTTTTCTTGAGCCTCATCGGATCCGGCGCGCTCACCGAAAGCTTCTTGCCATGCATTGGCGCCGATCACTCCTCCTGCGCTTCGCGCTGTGCGCAAACCTCCATCCCATTACGGCGCTAGCTTCCCCGCTTCCAACTGGTTAACTTTTGAAGCAGGGAGGTGAGACGAATAAGGGGAACAACAAAATGGACCACGTCTACAATCTGCTCTGGCTTGCTTTCAGCGTCGCTCTTCTCTTCGCCGCATTGAACCGGCGGCTGGCCGGAGATTTCGTCACCATGTGGTATCTGCTCGTCATCACAGCTGTGACCGTGATGGCCTGGGCAGGCTTCTTCCCGACCGATATGGCGAACCTGCGGGCCGGCTAATCTGCGGGCCGCAATCCCATGCCACCCCCTCGCAGCCACCACCTCAATGCGTCGCAGACGCGAAAAAACCGCCGAAAATCTCTTTCGGCGGCTTGGAGCGTGATCGCAGGACGGAGCCGCGCGTCGCGATCTTTCAGATTCGTTTCCCGCGCTTTAGGTCTTTCATTTTGCGCATGTCGTTGTCGCAAAGCCGCTGCACACTTTTGCGCGACATGCCTTAAAGCTTCGGGCTCAGCGGCACGATGGCGGCAAAGCGTAGCCAGTCCTTCTGCGCCTTGGGCGTCCAGGCTGCCTCGGCGATGGCCGGCAGGCGCGGGAAGACGAGGCGGTTGAAATAGTCGCGGGAGATGAAATTCTCCTGCCAGATGCAGGCCTGCACGCCCTTCATCAGGTGCTTCAGCTCATCCGGGAAATCGCCCTCGGCCTCGTAGGCATAGGTATGTGCCGGCGGCACCGTGCCCGCCCAACTCGCGCCCGGCTCCTGCCAGGCATCGGCCTGCACCATGTCGAGATAATAGGCCTGGCCCGGGGTCATCACGACTTCATAGCCTTCGCGCGCCAGATCGATGCCGACCTCCGGCTTTTCCCAGGCCATGAGCAAAGTGCCTTCCGGATCGACGCCGCCGCCATGGGCGACCTCGTTCCAGCCGGCAAGCTTGCGCCCGCGCTCGGTAAGCATGGCCTTGATGCGCTTTAGGAAATAGGACTGCAGCGCGAACGTCCCCGATATGCCCTCCTGCTCCATGAGCTTGCGTGCAAGCGGTGAAGCAAGCCAGGAACCATT
This sequence comes from Rhizobium sp. BK098, assembly GCF_014193155.1. NCBI lineage: Bacteria > Pseudomonadati > Pseudomonadota > Alphaproteobacteria > Hyphomicrobiales > Rhizobiaceae > Rhizobium > Rhizobium sp. BK098. The sequence goes on from NZ_JACHYY010000006.1 coordinate 375,482, forward strand.
GGCGACTTCGTCGCCGCCGATATGGATATATTCGGACGGAAAGAGCTCGACCATTTCGTCGAAGACCTTGGCGAGAAACTCGTAGGTCAGCTCGATGGCGGGGTTCAGCGCATTGTTCGGGAAGCCTTGAACGGAATGATAGCTGTCAGGAGCCTCCTGCCCGTCCGTCAGGTCAGGCAGGGCGACGAGGGTGGCGGTGCTGTGGCCGGGAATGTCGATTTCCGGGATCACCTCGATGCCGAGCGCCGTGGCGTGGGCGACGATCTCGCGAACATCATCCTGCGAATAGAAGCCACCGACCGGCTCGGCAGCATTGCCAAGCTGCGGCAGCAGCGGCTCGTCCGGCCCGCGCAGCACGCCCGTGGTGGTCAACTGCGGATAGGCGCGGACCTCCAGCCGCCAGGCCTCGTCATCGGTCAGATGCCAGTGGAAGATATTGAGCTTCAGCCAGGCGAGAATGTCGAGCAAGCGCAGGACGTCGTCCTTTGGCGTAAACTGCCGGGAGACGTCGAGATGGCAGCCGCGCCAGCCATAGCGCGGCCGGTCGGCGATCGAGCCCGCGACCGGAAAGCGAAACTTGCCGGGCTCGCGCCGTGCGCCATCGAGAAGCTGTGCCAGCGTCGTCAGACCGTAGAGGCGGCCTGCCTCGGCAGAGAAGGAAAGTACCACTTCATCCCCGGAGAAGGAAAGCTCATAGGCTTCCCGGGCCAGTGCCGGCCGTTCGACAAACCGCAGCGCCCTGCCCTGTGGCGCCGCAATAAGGCTGAAGGGGATGTGATTGGACGGAAAGAGGCGGCGGAAGAGCGCCTGCGCCGCAGCCAGCGCCTTGATGCTCGCGGCATCAGAACCCTCGGCCGGGTAGAGCGCAACCGGAAAATCTTCGCCCGGCTTGACGTCGATCTCTGCCGGCCACGGCTGGATCGCGTAGGGAAGCTCAAGCCTGCCTTCCGGCAGCAGCACCGGCGGCGGCTCGCTGACGCGATCGGCGAGCAACAGATCCGAAGTGAAGATGGTGACATGAGTGCCGTCTTCGAGCGTTACATAGGCGGATTTGGCGCCGTCGGTGCAATGGCGCGCTATGCGGTGAAGTGCCGAGACGGTGAACGTCCAGCTTCCTCCGGGTGCGATGGAGAGGCCGGCCGGCGGCGCAAACTCATGAAAATTGGCATTGCGGCGGACGAAGACGGCGTTGTCGCAGGCTTGGGGATCAACGAGGCGCGTCAGGGTCGTATAGGCGAGACGGAAATTCTCAAGAGGCGCATCCGAGAAATTGAAGAGGGTCAGTGTCAATCGACCATGCTTCCCGCCTTCGGGCGACCAGGTGTTTTCGAGATGATAGGAGGACGGCTGCATAATGTTCCCCTTTTTACCAGCGTGCGTCAGTAATGTTCGGACTGAGAGAAGGTGTGGGCGAGCTCCGCCTGCCCCGCCGTCAGGCCGCAATCAACAGGCAGGCACACGCCCGTGATCGCCGCGGCGAGCGGGCTTGCGAGGAACGAGACGGCGTTGGCGACATCGACGGGATCGACGACGCGCTGCAGCGCATACCAGCGCTTCGCCTCTTCAAAGACATTGGGATTGGCTGCGGCGCGGACTTCCCAGGCCTGTGTACGAACGGTGCCGGGCGCGACCGCATTCGAGCGGATGCCGAACTTGCCGTATTCGACGGCAACCAGCCGGGTGAAATGCAGGAGCCCGGCCTTGGCGGCGCTATAGGCCGGATGGCCGAAGACGGCCATGCCGTTGACGGAGGCGATATTGATGACCGACCCCTTCGACGCCTTCAGCATGTCCTCGACGGCGCGGAAGCAGAGGAAAGCCGCCTCTAGATTAAGGGCATTGTCGGCGCGCCATATGGCAGGCGTCGTATCATGAAGACTGACGGCGCGAGCAGCACCGGCATTGTTGACCAGCGTCCTCAATCCACCCAATCCCGATGCCGCCTTGGCCATGGCGGCAACATCGCCGTCGCTGGTGATATCCGCCTTGAATGGCATGAAACGTTCCGCAGGGCCGAGAGCCTGCGCCGCCGTCTGCACTGCCGCCTCGTCGATATCAACGAGCAGGATGAAGTCATGGTCATCTGCCAGGCGTTTTGCGATGGCACGGCCGATATCGCCGGCCGCCCCTGTGACGATGGCAACGGATCTGCTCATATGGTTTCCTCTAGTTCGTTCCCGAGCGGAGGTTGCCGCTCATTGTTGTTTGCCGGTAGCTCCAGTCTAAAGCGCGTCGCGATCTTTCAGATTCGCTTCCCGCGCTTTAGGTCTTTGATTTTGCGCATGTCGTTGTCGCAAAATCGCTGCACACTTTTGCGCGACATGCTCTAGTCCCCCAGCAGCTGGCGATCGTCGCCATCGCGGTGAGCGACGAGCTGCTGCTTGATGCGACGCAGCGTCACCGTAGCCTGCGGCTGGATGCGATAGGCGACCAGACTGGCGAGAATGTCCACTACGGCGAGATAGGCGATGCGGGTCGATGTCGGCCGATAGATATTGTCACCTTCCGGAAGATCGACGGGCAATGTGATTTCCGCGGCCTGGGCGACCGGGCTATTGCTCTGCGTCAGCGCTATGGTCGGAATCTTGGCTTCGCGCGCCAGCGTGAAGGCGCGCACCAGCTCGGCGTTACGGCCTGAGAAGGACGAGCCGATCAACACGTCCGTCGGCTTGGCGGCCGCCGCCATCATCAGCTGCATACTGTGATCGGAGCTCGCGGTAATACGAAGGCCGAGCCGAAACAGGCGGTTCTGCAGCTCGGTCGCGATCATCGAGGAATTGCCGCCGGAACCGAAGGCATAGATCATCTCGGCGCCGGCAAGCCGGTTTGCCGCCCGTTCGATCGCCGCAACGTCCAGACCGCGATGCAGCAGGAAGAGTGCGTTCTGCGCCTTGGTAATAATGTCCTGTGCGACGTCGGCCGGGGCAATGCTCTTTGGCTCCGGCTTCAGATAACGCATGCCCACATAGGCGGTGCGCGCGAGCTGCACCTTGAAATCGGAAAAGCTCTCGCAGCCCAGACGACGGCAGAAGCGCGTCACCGTCGGCGGCGAGACATCCGCCTTGCCCGCCAGCTCGATGATGGAAGCATTGACGGCGAATTCGAAATCATTGAGGACGATATCGGCGATGCGGATTTCCGATTGCGAAAGCCGGCCCCTCTCGTCCTGCATGGTCGTGAAGATATCCATCAGCCTCCCCTTTGTCGCTGGTTCACCCACGTTTGACACGTAGTCGGCGACACGATCCATCTCAATCTTCCCGATCCCGCCGGCGCCTGTGGACTGGCGCGGGCACAGATGCGGCTTGTCAATCGTTCCCATTTCGTCGGAACCGTGACATGTGATGGCCAGCATGCGGTTCCTGCAAATTATTTTCTTGATACGTTGACAAATGACCATAGAAAGCAGAATTTGACCAGTGAAAATCGCAAATTATGAAAAGAATTTAAATGACGGCGGATACTATGCGTGATCCTTTCAAGAATCCCTTCCCTGCCAGCGATACCGCCAGGCATTCGATCTGGGAGATGCTCGTTCCGCGTGACATCGATGCTTTTCTTACCGCCGACTGGTCGAAGGTCGCGGGTGATTTCGTCGAGGAAGGCTTCATCGGCATCGACGGAAAGCGCGAGGTCAGCCCTGATAAATGGCGTCTCGCCTTCCCAACGCTGTCGGCTTATCGTGACGAGTGGCTGCGCCAGGCGCGCGACTTCGCCACGCAATCCTTCGCGGAAGATCCGCGCACGGCCATTTTCACCACCACGACGCTCGAAGACATCGAAATCGAAGGCGATATGGCGCTGGTGCGCAAGAAGTTCGACGGCAGCCTGAAGAAGTCGGACGGCGGCATCGACGTTCTGAGGTGGCAGACACTTTATTATTGCCGCCTGCATGAGGGACACTGGAAGATCTGCGGCTTTACCGGTTACCTGCCGAATCCCATGGAATAGAGGCGACAGCGTTGCGCATTTTCACCGCGGCCCTTGCGACCGAGACGAATACCTTCTCCCCCATCTGCGTTGATCGGCGCGCTTTCGAAGCCTCTCTCTATGCGCCGCCCGGCATGCATCCGGAAACGCCGACGCTGTGTACGGCGCCGATCACCGTCGGTCGTCGCATTGCGGCGGAAAAGAGCTGGGAGGTGATCGAGGGCACCGCCACCTGGGCCGACCCTGCCGGGCTTGTCAATCGCCGTACCTATGAGGAACTGCGCGACGAAATTCTCGAGCAATTGCGCGCGGCGATGCCTGTCGATGCCGTCGTTCTCGGGCTGCATGGCGCCATGGTTGCGGACGGTTATGAGGATACGGAGGGTGATTTCCTGTCGCGCGTGCGCGAGATCGTCGGGCCTGATATCCTGGTGTGCGCCGAGCTCGATCCCCACAGCCATCTGACGGCGAAGCGTCGCGCAGCCGCTGATTTCTTCGTCTATTTCAAGGAATTCCCGCATACTGATTTCGTCGATCGCGCCGAGGACCTCTGGCGGATCGCCATCGATACGCTGGAAGGCCGGGTCAAGCCAGTCATGTCCGTCTTCGACTGCCGCATGATCGATGTGTTTCCGACCTCGCGCGACCCCATGCGCTCCTTCGTCGACAAGATCATGACGATGGAAAAGAGCGATGCGGACATTCTGTCCATCTCCGTCATTCACGGCTTCATGGCGGGCGACGTGCCCGAAATGGGCACAAAGCTGCTCGTCGTCACCGATAATAAGCCGGATAAAGGCTCTGCAATCGCCCGCGATCTTGGCCTGGAACTCTTTTCGAAGCGCGGCACCTTCATCATGCCGCAGATCGATGAGAAACAGGCGGTGAGCGAGGCGATGGCCGCTGCCTCAGGGCCCGTCGTCATCGCCGATCTCTGGGATAATCCCGGCGGCGGCACGGCAGGTGATGCTACGGTCATCCTGCAGGAACTGCTCGACTGCGGCGCCACCGATACGGCGATCGGCACGATCTGGGACCCAATGGCCGTTCAGATCTGCATGGCGGCCGGCGAAGGTGCGGAAATTCCATTGCGCTTCGGTGCGAAATCCGCGCCGGGCACGGGTAATCCGATCGACGGTCTCGTCAAGATCGTTCGTATCGTCCCGAATGCCGAAATGCGTTTCGGCGAGAGCTTCGCTCCTTTTGGCGATGCCGCGCACATTCAGCTCGACGGTATCGACATCATCCTGAACTCGACGCGCGCGCAGAGCTTCGATCCGAGCCTGTTTTCCGTCATGGGCATCGATCCCGGAACGAAGAAGATCCTGGTCATCAAATCGACCAATCACTTCTACGCATCCTTCTCCAAGATCGCATCGCAGATCCTTTACTGCTCCGCGGGAACGCCTTATCCCAACAATCCGGCGCGCACGCCCTACCGCCGCGCGCGAAAGGATATCTGGCCGATGGTGGCGGACCCCTTTGCAGAAGAACGGAAAGACGCCTGACATGGCTTCCAGTATCGCTCACGACATCGCCTTGGAAATCAGCCCCAAGCCAGGCGACCGGATCGAAGAACTCTCGACGCCTCGCCCAATCATCGACGAAGACCGGTTGGCAGCGAACATTGCCCGCGTGCAGTCCTATATGGATGCGCATGGACTGAATTTCCGCCCGCATATCAAGACGCACAAGATCCCTGCACTGGCGCATGCCCAGGTCGCCGCCGGCGCAAAGGGCATCAACTGCCAGAAGATCACCGAGGCGGAAGTCTTCGCCAAGGCAGGTTTCGAGGATATTCTGATCACCTTCAATATTCTCGGGGCGGAAAAGCTGACACGGCTTTCGGCTTTGAACGACCGCATTGCCGGCCTCAAGGTCGTGGCGGATAGCATGGTGACGGTTGACGGACTCTCCGACTGGTTCGCCGTCCGCAAGCCGCTGACCGTGCTGGTGGAATGCGATACCGGCGGCGCGCGCTGCGGTGTGCAATCGCCCGCGCAGGCAGCCGCTCTCGGCAAGCATATAGCCGGCAAGCCCGGTCTCGTCTTCGGCGGCTTGATGAACTATCCGAAGCCGAACGACGCCGCCGCGACACAGGCTTTCCTCGTTGAAGCGGTAGCGCTGCTGAAGAATGATGGCATCGAATGCCCGATCGTCAGCAATGGCGGCACGCCGAGCCTTTTCGAGGCGCATCTCGTCACGGCCGCCACCGAGCACCGCGCCGGGACCTATATCTATAATGACCGCTCCATGGTGCGTGCGGGCCATTGCCGGGAAGAGGATTGCGCCATGCACATTCTCGCCACCGTCGTTTCGCGCCCGACCGAAGACCGTGCCGTCATAGATGCCGGCTCCAAGGCTCTGACCTCAGACCTTCTTGGTTTTGCCGATTATGGCCAGGTGGTCGGCTATCCCGAAGCCGTCATCAAGGGGCTATCGGAGGAACATGGCGTCATCGACCTATCGAACTGCATCGGCCCTCGTCCTGAGATCGGCGACAAGATCCGCATTATCCCGAACCATACCTGCGTCGTTTCCAATCTCTTCGACCAGATGGTGTTCCATCGCGATGGCGTGGTGACGCGCGTCGAAGAGGTGGCCGCTCGCGGTTTGGTCTGGTAAGGCGATCTGCCACTGGCGGGTCGCATCGGGGCCACCCTCGTCCTTCGACGGGCCCAGGATGAGGGTGGAGCAAGCTATGCGACCGGGCCACGAGGCTAGCCCTCATGGTGAGGTGCGCAGGCTCCTGAGCTTGTCGAGGGGGCCGGAGCCTCGAACCAAGAGGGCGGATGGCTGCTTCTTGGGCCACCTCCCGTCAGGAGGCGGCCCGGTTCAGCAGGTCCATGTCGATTTCGGCCAGTTCCACCCGCCGCTCGAAGGCCTGGCCATTCTCGTCAAACAGATGGCAATCGCCGAGGCGGATGCCGGTCTTGAGCGGGGCGTCCATGCGGATAGCCGCACTGCCCTCGAGCGTCGCACAGAAATTCTCATCGATGCCATCAGCTGTGGCATAGGCGACCGTTTGAGCGCCGAGCCGCTCCACGACCGTCGGCACGATTGTCAACGTCAGATCGCCGTCCCCGAGCTGGACATGCTCCGGGCGGACGCCGAGTGTCAGCGGCTTGCCGGCAAAGCCGGGACGCGGCGTCACCGGCAGCAGGGCCTTCTGTCCCTTGTAGTCCACCTCCACACCCGCATCGCTGACGCCAGTGCAAGTGACAGGCAGGAAGTTCATCTTCGGATTGCCGATGAAGCGGGCAACGAAGGTATTGGCCGGCTTATGATAGAGCTCCAGCGGCGCACCGACCTGCGATATCTCCCCGGCGTTCAAGACGACGATCCGGTCGGCCATGGTCATGGCCTCGACCTGATCATGCGTCACATAGATCATGGTTGCCTGCAGCTGGCGGTGCAGCTTCGCGAGCTCGATGCGCATATCGGCACGCAGCGCAGCATCGAGGTTCGATAGCGGCTCGTCAAAAAGGAAGATCTTCGGCTCGCGCACGATGGCGCGGCCGATGGCGACACGCTGGCGCTGGCCGCCGGACAACTGGCCCGGCTTTTCCTGCAGGCGTTTATCGAGGTGCAGGATGCGGGCAGCATTCTCGACCTTGGCCTTGAGTTTGTCCTCCGCCATCTTCTCCACCCGCAGCGGGAAGGCGATGTTCTCGAACACCGACATGTGCGGATAGAGAGCATAGGACTGGAAGACCATGGCGATGCCGCGCTTGACGGGCGGCAGATCGTTGACGCGGGCACCATCGATCTTGATGTCGCCGCTGGTCACATCGTCGAGACCGGCGATCATGCGCAGCAAGGTCGACTTGCCGCAGCCGGAGGGGCCGACGAAAACGATGAATTCACCGTCATTGACGTCGAGCTCCACGCCCTTGATGACCTCGAAATGACCGTAAGATTTTTTGACCTGATTAAGGTGCAGCTTTCCCAAACTCTGTCTCCGCGCGGCGCCGCCAGGGGCGGGCAGGGCTCCAAAGGCCGCGCGCGATGCGCGCGGCCCGGTTACTTGCAGACTTATTTATACTGCTCGAGATCGGCCGCGGCCTTCTTCAGCGCATCCGCCGGCTGGGCCTGGCCGGTCACGACTGACTGGACCATGGCGATCATGGCGTTCTGGAAGCCCTTATAGTCCTTGAACAACGGCTCCGGACCACCATAGGCGATGCCGTCGATAAACGGCTTCCAGGAAGGGTCCTTCTTGACGAACTCGTCAACCATCGGAGACGGGCGTAGCGGCGTGAGGCCGGCACCGCCCTGGAGTTCGTATTCGCCCTGCGGGCCGGGAGAGGTGATGAATTTGGCAAATTCGATCGCCTTGTCCTCAACGCCAGACCCCTTGAAGACGGCAAGGCTGTCGGTGATGAGCAGCGTGCCCGGACCCTTGGCCGACGGGCCGAGCGGCAGCGGTGCCACACCCCAGTTGATCTTCGTTTCCTTGAGGCGGTAGGCAGCGCCGGAACCAGCCTGGAGCATGCCGACCTTGCCATCGAGGAAGATAGCGCGCATTTCGTTCTGCTCGTAGGCCGTCGGTCCTTCGACCGAATAAGGTGTGATGTCCTTGTAGGCCTGGAGAGCTGCCAGAACTTCGGGACTGTCGAGGGTGATCTTGTCGCCGTCGATCACCTTGCCATTGTTGGTGTAAACCCAATGCAGGAACTGGTGCATGGTGTTGTCGAAGGTTTTGGCCGAGAGGCCGTATCCGGGAATGCCGGTCTTTTCCTTGATCGCCTTGGCGTCGGCGATTTCCTCGGCCCATGTGGTCGGCGGCTTCTCGGGGTCAAGGCCGGCCTTCTTGAAGAGGTCCTTGTTCCAATAGAGCGCCTTGGTCGAGAAGGCGATCGGCGTGCCCCACTGCTGTCCATCGATGGTGACCGTATTCACGATCCCCGGATAATAGGCCTTCTTCTCGTCGTCCGTCATCGGGATCGGAACGATCAGATCGTTGTCAGCGAACTGCTTGAGCGTGCGGGAACCGACATAGGCCATGGCGACCGGCGTGCCGGCTGCAGCCAGTGTTGTCGCCTTATCCTGGCACAATTCCCAGCCGACGAGCTCTGGCTTGACGGCCCAGCCCGGATTCTTGTCTTCCCACTGCTTGATATACTTCACATGGATCGGATCGATGCTGTCGCCGCAATAGATCCAGCTGATTTCCTTGTCGGCCGCCTGGGCGTTCACGGCGCCAAGCGCGGTGGAGCCGAGCAAAGCAAGGGCGAGAAGCCCTGTCTTGAAATGGAATGTCACGTTTAAGCTCCCGTTCTCTCTGGTGGTTGATTTGATTTTATTGCTTCACCGCGCCGGCGGTCAGACCGCTGACGAGATACCGTTGCAGGAAGAAGATCACGACCAGAGCCGGCGCGATGCCGACGAAACTTGCGGCCATGAGTTCATTCCAGACGACCTCCTGCCGGCCGAAATAGGCAAAGAGCCCAACCGGCAGCGGCATGTATTCCGTCTTCGAATTGAAGGTAAGAGCATAGATGAACTGCTGCGCGTAGGCCTCGATAAACGAGGAAATCGCAACGACGACGATGCCGGGCATGGCGATCGGCAAGATGACGCGACGCAGCGTATAGAGCTGGCTTGCGCCATCCACATAGGCCGCCTCATCCAGCTCGCGCGGAATGCGGCGGATATAGGTGTGCAGCAGCCAGATTCCCGTGGGAATGATGAAGGCCACACCCGGCACGATCATGGCGAAATAGGTGTTCAGCACACCGAAGGAACGCATGAGCCGGAACAGCGGGATGAGCAGCACGGCGCCGGAAAACATCTTGACCGCAAGGAACGCGCCCAGCAGCAGGCCGGATCCCTTGAATTCAAAACGGGCGAAGGCGTAGGCGGCCGGCACGACGAGGATCAGCACGATGATGGTGATCGATCCGGAAACCAGAAACGAGTTGAAGATATACCAGCCGAAACCCGGCACGCTCGTCCACATCGTGCGATAGGCCGTAAAAGAGCCGTTCTCGGGGATGAAGCGGTAAGGCGACGAAAAGAGCTGGCTAAGCGGCTTCAGCGACACCAGGAACCCTTCGATGAAGGGCGCCAGCACGAAAGCCAGAAAGAGCAGGATTCCGGCATAGATGCCGATAAGCTCATACCACTTGTAGCGATGGATCATCGAAGGGTGGCTCATCGCTGCTTGGCTCCCGTGGAAAAGCGGCTGGTCAGGCGGAAATAGGCAAGGCAGAAGAGCGACAGGAAGATGCAGATCAGCACCGCACGCGCAGCGCCCTCGCCATATTTGTAGGAGCCGATCGCCGTTCGATACGTGTCGATGATCATCGTCGTCGTCTCGCCGTTCGGACCGCCGCGGGTCAGGATCCAGATGATGTCGAAGGAATTGAAGGTCGAGATCAGCGAGAGCATCGACATGGTGACCAGAGACGGCACCAGCAGCGGCAGCGTGATGCGGCGGAAGCGATAGAAGCGGCCGGCGCCATCAGTCCAGGCCGCCTCATAGAGATCGTGCGGAATCGCTTGCATGGCCGCCAGCATGTAAAGAGTAACCATGGGCACACCGATCCAGACGTCAGTGACAATCGTCGCCCAGAAGGCCGTACTGCCATAGGCCAGGAACGCGACGGGGCTGTCAACGATGCCGAAGCGCTGCAGCAGGCCGGAAATCATGCCGAACTGGCCATTATACATCCAGCCCCACATGAAGATGCCGATCGCCATAGGCACGATCCAGGGCGGCATGGTCAGCACGCGGAAGAGCGCGCGGCCCGGAACGGCCGAGTTCAGGAGCGCGGCCCCTAAAGTGCCGATGATCATCTTGATCGACACGGAGAAGAAGGTCCAGATGAAGGTGCGGACGATGACGCCTGCGAAAGTGTCGTTGAAGATCTTCGCGTAGTTCTCGAACCCAACCCAATTCGTCACCTTCTTCAACGACGCATCGGTGAAGGACAGGATTATCGTGTCGACCAGCGGATAGGCGACGATGACGGTGACATAGAGGAGAGCCGGAAAAAGCAGGAGCCAGGCGAAGATGACCGTGCTGCGTTGAACACCCATCCCGCGCCCCTCCCTAGGCGGCTCTTGAATGAAGCGCTTCGTCGAACTCGTCCCAGATCGGTCGGAGATCGACGACAGCTCTCTTCATGCGCGCCTCGTCCATCGATAGCGCGAGAATGCCTGCCTCCAGCGCATTCTGGGTCGACACAGGCAGGTGCAGGCCCGTCTTGACGTGCGCGATGATATCGGCGGCCATCTGCTCGTCGGCGCCATAATGCTGCGAAAGCGTGGTGGCCGCGTAAGTGTTTTCGATCACCTTTTTGCCGGTCAGCATCTCGTGGACATTGAAGTAACCGCGGATGAAATCACCTTCGGCCATGCCGCGCGAGCCCATGATGGCAAAACGGCGGAACTGGTCCGGCACGTTCAGATTAGTGTGGAAGTTCATGCCGACGCCATTGGCATATTCGACGATCGCCACCTGATAATCGATGATATCGCCGTCGCTGTCGAAGACCTTGTCCGATCCCATCCAGCCGCTCGGCTTGCGATGGAAGAGCTCAAGATCGTTGATACCTTCCCGTGCCGGATCGTTTTCCGGAATGAAACTCTTGCGGCCGCCGAAGCTTGCGACCCGCTCCGGCCGCGCACCGACCACACCATTGTAGAGATCGAGGTCGTGGCAGCATTTTTCCAGCATGAAGCTGCCGGAATAATGTTCGTAGCGGCGCCAGTCACGCATGAAAAAGGCGCCATGATAGGGCTCGATGTGCTCCGCCGCCTCGATCGAAACCACATGGCCGAGCTTTCCTTCGGCCTGAGCGGCCAGGAGATCGCGGTACATCGGCGAATAACGCAGCACCAGGCCCACGTTCAAGCGCTCATGGCCGAATTTCGCCATCAGGCGGGCGAGCTCGATGCTGTCCTTGATCGTCGTGACGATCGGCTTTTCGCAGAAGATCTTGAGGCCGGCTTCGAGGCCGACGCGAATGTGATCGAGATGCATGTGGTTCGGAGAGCCGATCATCAGGAGATCGATCTTCTCGTTGGCAATCAGCTCCTGGGGCGTCGCATAGGCCTTCCCCGCCGATATGCCCCGTTCGGTCAAACCGAGCAGGCCCGCCGGCGCCGGATCGACATAGCCGGCAATCTCGAAGCTCTCATCGATCGCCTTGAAGACATAGCCCAGGTAGCCCAGGCGGAATCCCAGCCCAATGATTCCAACGCGCATGCTTTTGAGTTCCCATTACGTAATTTATTTTCGTAAGCTTGGGACAAATTTTCGCATTCGTCAACGACGTTCGCGCATTTTACGAGAAACATGAAATTTATTTTCAGAAAATGACAAAACTTGCGCGACATTGACGCGCAAGCCACGCTCGCTTTGATTGCGATGGCGCTCAACGCTGCTGCTTAAATCGGCAAAGTGCCTGCGACCTATCTGTCCGGGCCGTTATACTGCCAATATTGGTAGTTCGGTTTTCTGGTGCTGCTGGAAATGACGCCATTCTGATCACAAACGTAACCGAGGCGCGGCAGGCCACGATAGAATGGTCCTTCGTGAAAATAATCCGCGTAGACAGTGGCAGTATGACATTGAAACTTCTCGTCATCAGCCATTTTGGGCGCAGTAACTCCGGGAAGGTCCTTGTAAGGATAGACGGGAGCGACATATGGCTTGGGCAGGAGCGGATTGTCGGCAAGGGCGACCGCCGGCATCAAGGCTGCAAAGGACAGGACAGCAATGGCGATTTTCGATTTGACCCACATGAACTGCTACGCTCCTTTGCAGATGCGAGCGCAACGATCATACGCCGCATACAATAGATATAGTGGGGCCGCAGTCATGCGCCAACGGGTTCTAGGACCAAAATCGCGCATAAGCGGCGGCTTCCCTCCAGCCGCGGCCGGCCATTCACGCTACGTTACACCAAAAAAAATGCTTTTATCTGCAAATACAACACAGACGTGCGGCAGCCGTTTGCGACAAGTCATAAGCATGTTATATAGTACGGAAATTGTCATCTCAGTTGCAGTCGCCGCGATTTCTGTTTGCAGGAGTAACAGTCATTCTCGAACAGACTAATCGTGTTCCTCCCTTCCCTGATCCCGGGACTGCTGACGATATCGCTCAGCAGGTTTCCATCTATGTCATCAACCTCGATCGCTCGCGTGATCGGTGGGAGCGGCTCTGCAAGCAGGCTGTCGAACTCGATCTGCATATTACCCGCATTCCCGCTGTCGACGGCCGCGTCATCGCTGACGCGGATCGCGTCGATTTCCACCCACCTTCATTCATGTATCATAACGGCCGTAAGCTCCTGCCGGGAGAATACGGATGCTATCGCAGCCATCTCATCGCCCTCGAGCAATTTGTCGCCAGCGGCGACAGGATGGCGATCATCATCGAAGATGATGTCGAGCTCAACGAGAGGCTGATACCGCGCGCGATCGCGGCGATGGACGGCGCTAAAGGCGCCCGTCTCGTCAAACTCGTTAACCATCGTCTCGTCGGCTTCAAACCGATCCACGGAACCAGTGAAAATGACGTTGTCGGCCGCTGCATGCATGGTCCGCAGGGCTCAGCTGCCTGTTACATCGTCAACCGCAAGGCTGCCAAGAAGCTGCTGACGACGCTGAAGCCCATGCTTCTTCCCTATGACGTCGCCCTGGAACGCGGTTGGTCCACCGGCGTCGAGACATTCACGACCTTTGAAAATCTTGTCGACTTCAGCCCCCATCGCGCCGATACCACGATCGGCAAGCGCGTACATTACCGCGCCGTAAAGCGGCACCCCCTGTTGCGGCTGACGGCACATTGGTTCCGCACCTGCGATCAGGTGCGCCGCTGGTACTACGCCATCGCGACGAAGCGGTAGCAGCGGCGCCAAGCCGGACCGGAAAATCGCTGCGCACTTTTCCTGGAATTGCTCCAGGAGGCGCCGGTATCGTGACAGGGCACGCGTCTATAGCTGCGCGACGTTATCAAGGTTCGGTTGGTCGACCGTCAGATCCGTCTCGCGCTCACGATAGACCAGATCGACCACTTCGCTGCTTGGCGTATAGCCGGAAACGAGATTTTGCAGCAGAGTTCTGGCCAGAGGAATGTCGTTTTCATCCAGCGCCGCCTCAAGTGCGGCAAGCCGCTTCGACAGCTCCGGCCATGGGAGAAAGTCTTCCTTGGCCTGCATGATGCGCGGATGACTGGTCGGCTGCGGGTTGTCGCCGATCAATAGCTCTTCATAGAGCTTCTCGCCCGGCCGCAGGCCGGTGATTTCGAGCTCGATATCGCCGTCAGGCTCGTCTTGATCCCGCACGGTCAGACCGGACAGTTCCACCATGCGGCGTGCGAGATCGGCAATGCGCACCGGTTCGCCCATGTCGAGCAGGAATACGTCGCCGCCGCCCGACATCGCGCCCGCCTGGATCACAAGCTGCGACGCCTCGGGAATTGTCATGAAATAACGGGTGATATCGGGATGCGTGAGCGTGATCGGCCCGCCGTCGCGGATTTGCTGACGAAAGAGGGGCACGACCGAACCGGAGGAGCCTAGCACGTTGCCGAAGCGCACCATGGCGAAATTGGTACTGTCGGTGCCGGGTTTGCGATCGGCGTCCATAGCCTGCAGCACCATTTCCGCCAGCCGCTTGCTCGCACCCATGATGTTGGTCGGGCGCACTGCCTTGTCGGTGCTGATGAGGACGAAATTTTCGACACCATGATCGCGCGCAGCCTCGGCCGCTATCTGCGTTCCCTGCACATTGTTACGGATGCCTTCGGCGGGATTGTATTCGACGAGCGGCACATGCTTGTAGGCGGCGGCATGATAGACGGTCTTCGGCCGCCAGGCCTGCATGATCTGCCTCATCCGCTGGCCATCCCGCACGGACGCCAGGAAGGGAATGATCCGTATATCGGCATAACCGGCGGAAGCGGCCGTCTTCTCCAGTTCGCCATGGATGGCATAAAGGGCGAACTCGCTCTGCTCGATCAGCAGCAGGGCGGACGGGCCGTTCTTCAGGATCTGGCGGCAGAGTTCGCTGCCGATCGAGCCGCCGGCGCCGGTGACCATGACGACCTTGCCGCGAATGTTCTTCTCGATCAGGCCGCGGTCGGGAGCGATCACGTTGCGGCCGAGCAGGTCTTCGATGTCAAGCTCACGCAGATCCGAAACCGCGACGCGGCCCTGCGCAAGCGCCGTCAGATCGGGCATGGTCCGCACGGTGACGCGGGCCTTGCGCATGTCTTCGAGGATTTCGTTGCGCCGCTGCCGCGTGGCGTTCGGCAGGGCGAGCAATACGCCCTTGATCTCGCCCGAGACAACGAGCGCCGGCAGATCGGCAGGATCGTAGATCGGCAGGCCGCCCATGATGCTGCCGTGCAGATTGCGATCGTCGTCGAGATAACCGACAACGTTCAGTTCGGCGCTGTTGGCAAGGGCGCCTGTAAGCTGGCGCCCGGAAGCACCCGCGCCGTAGACCAGCACCTTGCCAAGCTGATTGCGGTTGAGAAGGCGCTGATAGGCGTTACCGAGCCAGTAGCGCGTCCACATGCGCGACAGGCCGATCGCGATCAGCAATAGCAGCGGCTGCAAGATACCGACCGTGCGCGGCACGCCCGGCACGCTGATCGCGGTGAAAACCGTCATGAAGGCGAGCGCATAGATCGCCACCGCCTTGACGACCGTCACGAACGCCGAAAGACCGGCATAGCGGAAGATCGCACGATAAAGGCCGAGAACGATGAAGATCGGAATGGCGAGCAGAAGGGAGACGATGGCCGGCAGCCACTCGACGCCTTCGAGAATGACCCAATCGTCGAGGCGGAGACAGTAAGCAAACCAGACCGTCAGCACGCATAGGCTGGCATCGACCAGCAGCGCAAGCGCGCGCTTGGTAGAGCGCGGCAAAGCCAGAAACGGCAGAACGAGTTTATCCGCGGGCACCATCGGTCAGTTTTCCCTGGCGCCAGTCATCGGAGCAGCGCACCGCTTTTCTCGCATAGATTGTCTCACAAATTATCATACAACGCGTAATGAGCAGATCGCGCTTCCATTAGCAAGATCCGATCATCTGCAGCGCCGATTTACATTTAGAACAGTCGGCGCGCAATTGCATCCTCAATGCTGAAAAAGCCGCCGAAACGAAAAGATGGAACGGCGGTCACTTGCCGAAATAGCTGCGGATAATCGGATGCCGAAACAGACCGATGAGAATGGCAAACGCCATGCCGAGACCGGCACCGAAGATCGCTCCGGCGATAAGACCGGCCACCATCATCACCTTGCGGCTCGGCCCATCGGCCTTCAGTGGCGCTTCCGCCTCGGAGATGACGCGGATATTGCTCTGCGACAGATCGTGAGCATCGCTCGCCTGTCCGGACCGTTTCAGAAGCGATTCATAAAGATCGCGCGCCGCGGTCGCCTTGCGCTGCAGCTCGTTCAGGCTGACGAGCTTGCCCGAGGTGTTGACCTGCGAGGCCTTCTGCACGGCAAGTTCCTTGGCGATATCCTGCTCGGCCTTCTGCGCCTGCTCGTAATCGGCGCGGGCCGATGTCATCTGCCGTTGCAGCTCCGCCCGGATTTCCGCGGCGAGGCTTTCCAGCGAGGACTTCGCGGCGAGCAGGCGCGGGTGGCGGGCGCCGAGCAGGCTTTGCAGGCTTCCGACATTGGCTGCCATCGTCGCATATTGCTGCCGCAGACTGCTCAATGCGGTCGACGTCACCCCCGACGAAGGATTGTTGGAGACGACTTCCTCGAAACTGAGCTTTCCGGCTGCATCGGCTCGGGCTTTCGCCTCGATCGTCTTCTGCTGGCTGGTGATAAGCAGGTCGTTCAGCGCGGTCAGGCGCTTGTCGGAAATCAGATTGCCCTCGACGGCCACCATATCGTTGTCGGCGCGGTAGGTCTCGACAGCCTTTTCGGCTGAGAGCACCTGCTGGCGCAAATCCTCAAGGCGGCTGTCCAACGCCGTATTGCTGCTCTTGAAGCTATTCGACGCCGCCTTGCTCTCTTCCTCCAGAAAGGAGGTGACGAGCTGATTGGCGATCCCAGCCGATTTCTGCGGATCGCCCGTCGTCACTTTCGCAGTCACGACATAGGTGCTGGATTCGCGGGCGATCTGAACGGCTTTCGCCAGGGCGGCCGTGGCCACATATTTTGCCGCCTCGCCGGTGGCGCCGCCATTGAATTTCGGGTCCTGATCGAGCCTCAATGCATCCACAACGCGCCCGAGCACCTTGCCCGAAGACAGGATCTGCGTCTGGCTTTCGATCATCGTGGTGATCAACTCAGGCGGCGTCGGCGCCTGCTGGGCGGAATCGGAGCCGCCGACCGGGCGGGGGTCGAAATAGAGGCTGGTCTCGGCGGTGAACTTCTGCGGAATAAGGGGAATGACAGCGCCGCCCAGTACCGCGCCGGCGCCTGCCAGGGCAAGAACCACAAGCTTCTTTGCCCAGATCGAAGCGATGGCCGATCGGAGATCGAGCAACGGCAACTTCACCGCCGGTACCGATGCCGTCGAAACAGCGGCAGACACCGGCGAAGCAGCAACCTGTTCGACGGTCGGGGTCGCCGCAGCAACAACCGGCTCGGCAATGGGGCCTGGTACCACCGGCTCCTCTGCATCGGATCGCTTCGGTGGGCTTTGCAGAGCGCCGGCGTCCACGATAGGCGCTTTGGGCTCTTCGGAATGTGCTACGGGCTCGGCTGCGACAACGAAATCCCGAGGGCGCAAGACAGGACTGCGCGGGCGCACACCATCGCGCCGTCCATCAGACGGCTCGGTGTCGCGCCAACCCGCAAGTCGGTCCGATCGCTGGCTTCGTTCCATTGAGCTCATTACAGACTTTCAGTGCTTCGCAGGCGGATTCCACGCAGCAGACGCCTGAAGTTTAGAAAGGTTTGGCTAACGGAACATTAAGGACGCTTCCAGGAAATCGCGCCGCGGGCGTCAACGCAACCCATCCTTTCATCATTGCTCAACACCATGCTTCCTATGAAGAGCCATAGCCGCACGGAAGACAGGGACATGCCATGACCGCATCGATGAAGAAGTCTCTACGACGCCTGCTAGCGGCGGCCGTCATGCTTGCTTTCACGACGGACGCTGGAGGTGCATTCGCGGCCACGCAACTGTGTTATCGCGGCGTCAATCTCTCCGGAGCGGAATATGGCGAACGCGGTGGGGTCATCAATGTCAATTACACCTATCCGTCCGAACAGACCGTGCGCTACTTTGCCGAAAAGGGCATGAACACGATCCGCCTGCCCTTTCGCTGGGAACGGCTGCAGCCGGTGCTCGGGGCCTCGTTTGACGGTGACGAGCTGAAGCGCCTGAAGGATGCCGTCGACCTCATCCAGAAGCACGGAATGGCAGTCGTTCTCGACCCGCATAATTATGCCTATTACGACAAGACGCAGCTCAAGCAGCCTCCCGCGACGGATCTCGCATTCGGTGATTTCTGGGCGCGGCTCGCGGTCGAGTTCTCCAACCGCAAGGGCGTCGCTTTCGGCCTGATGAACGAACCGCACGACCTTAAGGCGCCCGATTGGCTCGAACTTGCCAATACCGCGATCCGCAGCATCCGTACCGTCGGCGCTCGCAATCTCGTTCTCGTGCCGGGCACGAACTGGACGGGCGCACACAGCTGGTCCGCCGATGTGCTTGGCGGTGGCGCAAATGGAACGGTCATGCTCGGCGTCAAGGATCCGCTCGATTTCTACGCCTTTGAATTTCACCAATATCTGGATTCCGACAGTTCCGGCACGCACCCGGTCTGCGATGGCACCGACAATGCCGTGAAGGGCATGAATGACGTCACCGACTGGCTGCGCAAGAACGGCAAACGCGGATTTCTGGGCGAATTCGGCGTCGCCGCCAATGATGGTTGCCTCGATGGCCTGGGGCAGATGCTCCACGTCATGGACGCCAACAGCGACGTCTGGCTCGGCTGGACCTATTGGGCTGCCGGTGATTGGTGGCCGCCTGAGGAACCACTCAACGTCCAGCCGCGCAATGGTCGCGACAAGCCGCAGATGAAGGTTCTTGCCGAGGACCTGAGCCGAAAGTCGCCCCTGGCGGCCTCATGCGCGCTGGTCAGGCCGGCGAAATGACCGCTGACGGGCAACCCGGCCCTTTGTCGCGAATCATCGGGCTGATATGTTGCCGCGGCCAGTGAAGACGCCACGACCTCGGATATCTCATGCAACGTTCAGGCGAAAAGCAGCCGATCAATTTCGTCATTCTCACGATTTCGCTGCTGGCGGTCTGCTATAACTGCATCCTGGCCTTCATCAATCACAATATCACGCCGTTGACGCCGAGCGCGGTCGTCTTGTCCGAAATATTGCTGCAGGTCGCCGCTTTCACCTATCTGCTGACGAAGGGCATATATGAGGAGGACATAGCGCCGCTCCTTTACCTGCTGCTGACGATCGTGCTGACGATCTTCGTCATCGCCATCAACAAGCAGGCCTATATCGATCATCTCCGCAATGTGATGATCATCTTCGCCTTTTCGATCATGGGGCGGCTGGCCAACGAGCGCACCGTCAAGCTCGCATTCAAGATTTCATGCTTCATCGTGCTTGCCGTGCTTGTCCTGGAAATCGTTTCGGTCAAGGAATATGTCGCGCTGTTCCATCCGGCCGAATATTTCCAGAATACGCGCGGCGTGCCGCCGGCGACCTATAGCGATATCGGCCTGTTTCGCGGCGCGCTCGGCTTCGAGGGCCGGTTCTCCTTCGGCCTGATCGACCACCGATCGTCCTCCATCTTCCTGGAGCAGGTCTCGCTTGCCAATTTCTGCGGCGTGATGGTGCTGTATCTGATCAGCTTTTCCAATCGCCTGGGATTATTCGACCGTCTGCTATTCTTCTCGACGGTCGTGCTGATCCTACTGACGAATGACACGCGCACGATGCTGATATTCAGCCTCGTCTGCGTTGCCGGCTATTTCATCTATCCATGGCTCCCGAAGACACTCGACCTACTGACGATGCCCGGGATCATCGTAGTCGGCTTCGTCATTCACGCGCTCGAGCCGAGCGTGACGGGCGATAATTTCGTCGGGCGCATCAATGGCACGGTGAAAGCGTTCCTCGGCATGGATCTGCAGAGCACGATCGGCCTGCAGCTCGATCAGGTCGGCATCTTCTTCGACAGCGGATATGTCTACATCATCTATGGCGCCACCATCTTCGGCCTGATCCTGTTCTGGCTCTACGCCTCGCTCTATCCGGGCGGTGAAACGGTCAACCAGCGACGCCTTGGCCATGCGCTTTCCCTTTTCCTCTTCCTCAATCTGATGATCGGCTCGACGGCGATCTTCTCCATGAAGACGGCCGGGCTCGTCTGGCTTCTTGTGGGATTCCTAAAATTCAACGAGGGAAGTCTGGCGAAACGGCCACAAGAGCTTTCGCTGGCAACCAGCGGCTGAGGCGGGGATACGCCGTTCGAAGACGCAACGGGAACGGCTTTTTGCCCGTCATCCTGCCTAAATATCCGTCGAAACATGACTGGGGGGAGGTATTTCCCAGACCTCCGATTTCATCTAAGCAGGCGGACATCCTCGGGATAGAAGAGAAGAGACATGACGAGCTATGTATTGACAGTTGCGTGCAAATCGACGCGCGGGATCGTTGCGGCGATCTCGAACTATCTGGCCGGGCAGGGCTGCAACATCG